>JBLHKT010000018.1:0-76489 GCA_047620485.1 Phycisphaerales bacterium
GGGGGGGGGGGGGCGCGCGCGGGGGGGGGGGGGGGGGGGGGGGGGGGGGGGGGGGGGGGGGGGGGGCGCGCCCCCGCATCTCCGAGGGGTGGTGCGCGGAACAAGGGTGGGTGCTGAACCGGGGGCACTCGTACCCCCTCATCCGGCCGCTTCGCGGCCACCTTCTCCCCCAAGGGGGAGAAGGAGCGGAGTTGCCCCGCACCTGAACCCTCGGCGGCGTGGTCGCGTAGGGTTGTGCCCAGGAGGCCCGATGAGCGAGACAAACCCCCAGCCGACCCCCCAGCCGAATCCGACCGACGCACCCCTCATCCTCGGCGTCAGCGGGCTTCGCGGCATCGTGGGCCAGAGCCTGACGCCGGAGGTCGCGGTGCGGTACGCCGCGGCGTTTGGGGAGTGGCTCAAACAGGGCAGCGGTGATATTTCTCCGATGGTCTGCATCGGTCGAGACGGTCGCCGCGGTGGGGAGGCGGTGTATGAGGCGGCGGTTGCGGGGTTGCTGGGCTCGGGCTGCCGAGTTACAAAGCTTGGCGTTGCGGCGACGCCCACGATCGGGTTCGTGTGCGGGATGGAGCACGACGGTGCGATCGTGGTCACGGCGAGTCACAATCCAGCCGAATGGAACGGCCTCAAATGCCTGGTGGCCGATGATTTTCCGGTCGTTGGGGATGTGGATCTTGAAGCCAATGAAAGTGCTCGGGCTCCTTCTGCGTCGGAGGCGGAGGAGATCATCGGGATCTTCAAGAGTGGGGTTGCGTATCCCGAGTTCACGTCAGTGGACCCGCTATCAACTGAAACCGATGCGCCGTACCGGCATGAGTTCCAGTCTTACTTCTGGATGAACCATGTGCTCGATGCGGCCTCGCGGGCTCGGCTACATGAGACCGATTCTTTGGGTTACCGGTGTGTGCTGGATGCGGTGAACTGTGCGGGCTCATCGATCGCAGTCCCGTTTCTCGAATCGATCGGCGAGGTCGTGGGGTTGAACTGCTCGGACTCGGGCATCTTCCCGCACACCCCCGAGCCTACCAAGGAAAACCTGAGCGGCGAGGGCGGGCTGTGCGACGCGGTGCCGGGGCTTAAGGCGGACATCGGGTTTGCGCAGGACCCCGACGCTGATCGGCTGGCGATTGTTGACGAGAAGGGCGAGTACATCGGCGAGGAGTACACGCTGGTGCTGTGCGCGATGGCGCTGCTTGAGGCGCGGGGGGAGAACAAGGCATCCGAAGCTTCGGCTTCAGAAGACAAAGCCACCCCCCTCACCCCAGCCCTCTCCCCCCCGGGGGGGGAGAGGGAGCGAGAAAAGAAGCCGGTGCTTGTGACCAACCTGAGCACGAGTCGGATGATCGAGGATGTGGCGGCGCGGTACGGGGCGGAGGTGCAGCGAACGCCGGTTGGCGAGGCGAATGTGGTTCAGCGGATGAAGGGGCTGGCAGAGCAGGGGCGCGATGTGGTCCTCGGCGGCGAGGGCAACGGCGGGGTGATCTGGCCCCAGGTCGTGTACGTGCGGGACTCGCTGAGTGGGATGGCGCTGGTGCTGGCGCTGATGGCCCGGACGGGAAAGACCGTGAGCGAGCTGGTGACAGAGATCGAAGCGATGAGCCCCGGCGGGAATGGGTATTGCATCGTGAAGAAGAAGGTGGATATCGCGAGCAAGGCGGATGCCGAGCCGGCGGTGAGCGCGGTTTCGGGGTGGGCCAAGGGGATCGCGGGGGCCCGGATCGACCTGCAGGACGGCGTGCGGGTGGACTTTGATGAGGGCGGTTGGGTTGGCAGCTGGGTGCACGTCCGGGCGAGCAACACCGAGGCGATCATGCGGCTGATCTGCGAGGCGCCGAGCGAGGCTGTTGCGGCGGAGGTTCTGAGGGCGGTCGAGGGAGCGATCGCGGGGGGGTGAGCGAGGTGTTGTTGGCCAGTGCACCCCCTCATCCGTCCCGGCTTGGCCGGGCCACCTTCTCCCCCAAGGGGGAGAAGGGGCAAGAGAGCGGATGTGCCGTTGCTGACGCTCCGGGCTCATTCTGAGGCGTAGGATGAGCCCATGATCGAGATGAGCTACACCCCGGGGATGCGTGTCCGTGTGACGCAACAGATCCGCCTTGGCACCGGCACGAAGACGACCGAGCTGGAGGGCACGGTGCTGCGTGCGGGTCAGCAGAAGACCGGGTCGTGGTTTGCGCACAGCAAGGACAAGAAGCTGTGGCTTGACCGGATCGAGCTGAAGAAGGCGGACGGTGAGATCGTGTTCATCAACCTGGATCAGTACTCGCGGGTCGAGGCGCTCGAGCCGGCTGGCCGGTGAGGGTCGCGGCGGGTGTGCGCACGCGGGGCGCGGCGGCGGCGGATCGCGGCGGGGAATCTAAGAAAAAATAAGTGACGGTGGTTTAAGGCTTTGGCGCGGTCGGTGCGTTCGGGTTGTGCGGCGGTGTGCGCGCGTGGGGCGCTGGATCGGCGTGTTGTTGAGGGCGTGCCGTGGGGCATGCGAGCAACAGCAACGAGCCGGGCCGAGCGGGCCCGGAGACTGAGTGGGGGGGACCTGTCATGCCTGATCGGCCCAGTGGGAATTCCAGCGCCGGCCTGAACGAGGCCATGGTGAAGCTTCTCATCGAGGAGCACGAGGGCGGCGTGAAGCCGCGTCTCGAGAAACTGTGGGCGTACTTTCGGAACCCGCTGGAGCCGGTCGGGGTGGCGGGGGGCACGGGGGGCGCGAGCGGCGATCGTCGCTGGTATCGGCAGGCGCAGGAGGCTGGCTTGCCGACGCGGATTGTCGGTGGGGCACGAAGCGTGCTGCTCGACGACCGCGGGTCGGGTCGGCGTGAGGTCGTGATCGAGAACGACATCGGGTGGCGGGTGCAGGCGATGGTGGACTTCCTGTTCGGGAGGCCGTTGCAGCTGGTGAGCGGCGCGAGCGACGAGTCGGTGCGCCCCGAGATCGAGCGGGTGCTCGAGGCGGTGTGGGAGGCGAGCGGCGGCGTTGGCATGCTGCAGGACGCGGCGCTGCTCGGGCACGTCTTCGGGCACGTGGACTTCGTGGTGCGGATCGACGAGGACGCGCTGCGGGACAGCGCGGGGCTGGACCCGGCGACGGTGGCGGCGGAGTCGATCCGGATCGAGCCGGTTGATCCGAGGCGCGGCGTGCCGATGGTGTCGGCGAGCGACTACCGCGAGCTGGACGGGTACGTGATCCACTTCGAGCGTGAGCTGAACGAGGTCGAGGCCACGGGCGAAGCGGGCGACAACAACGGGGCTGCGAACGGGATGCGGCGGCGACTGTTCGGGCGCGATCGGGCGCGGGCGGCGAGCCAGAACGGGTTCGCGGCTTCGGGCGAGCTTCGCCGCAAGACGGGCACGGTGACCGAGGTGTTCACGCCGGGCGAGTGGGCCCGGTACGAGGACGGCGAGCGAGTGGCGCACGAGACCACAGAACTGCTGGGTGGTGCGATGCCGGTGGTGCACGTGCAGAACCTGAGTCAGCCGTTCGTGTACACGGGGTTCGGTGAGGTTGAGGGGCTTGTGCCGCTGCAGGACGAGCTGAACACGCGGCTGAGTGACCGGGCCAACCGCGTCACGATGCAGAGCTTCAAGATGTACCTGGCCAAGCGGATGGGCGAGGGCGTGCGGAGCGTGGGGCCCGGCGAGATCTGGGAGACCGACGACCCGGACGCGACGGTCGAGGCGTTCGGCGGCGACGGGCACAGCCCGAGCGAGGACTCGCACATCGAGCAGATCCGCGAGGCGCTCGACAAGGTGAGCGGGGTGCCGCCTCTGGCGGGCGGCGTGGTGCGTGGTCGGATCGGGAATCTGTCGAGCGCGACGGCGTTGCGGATCACGCTCTTGAGCGTGCTGAGCAAGACGGCGCGCAAGCGGGTGACGTATGGGCGAGGGATGAGCCGCGTGTGCGGGTTGATCCTGCGGGCGATGGACGAGGCGGGGGTCTTTGAGACGAGCGAGCGTGACCGGGTGGTGCGTGTGGGGTGGCCCGAGGCGGTGCCGGTTGACGGGGGCGAGGAGGCGAGGGCGGCGAGCGCGAAGGTGGCGCTTGGCGCAGACCGGGATCGGGTGCTCAGCGAGCTGGGGTTCGCGGCGGGTGACCCCGGGATCGCGTGATCGCGGGCGTGAGGCGGAACACGAAAACGAAAGGGGCGAGCGATGGCGTTTACTGGTGGTGGCGGGCCGATCGGTGGCGGGCCGGGCGAGGGCGAGGGCGGCGGCGGTGAGCCGCTGGTGGTCGAGAGCAAGCGTGTGGTTCGGGAGGATGAGCTGTCCGAGCAGCGTGCCCAGGAGGCTGAAGCGCGGGCGACGGGGCTCGAGGCCCGTGTCGCGGAGCTGGAGGGGAAGCTGAACGCGGCGGAGCAGGAGGCGGCGGCGGCGCGGGAGCGGGCGGGGACGGTCGAGCGGCGCGGCGAGATGGAGCGTCGGTTGCGTGAAGCGGGCGCGGTGGACATCCCGACGGGGATGCTGCTGCTGGATGTTGAGGCTGCGGGCGAGGAAACGCTGGATGTTGAGACGGCGGTTGGGTCGTTGCGAGAGAGCAAGCCGTTCCTGTTCCGTCGGTCGGGCGGGGGGCGTCGGCGAGCCTCGGCGATGAGCGCGAGCACGGGGTCGCGCGCGGGCGTGGACCTGGGTTCGCTCGCTGAGGAGGCGCGCGAGAGCGGGGACCGGACGGCGCTGCTGCGGTATCTGCGTGGTCGTCGGGCGGTGTGAGGGTGGGTAGGGGGAAACCCCCTCATCCGGCCGCTGCGCGGCCACCTTCTCCCCCAAGGGGGAGAAGGAGCGAAGACAAGAGACCCGTCGCTTGCGCTCCGGGCTAGTTGGACGGGATGAGCACGTGCGTTGGAGCGCACGGGTGGACTAAGACAGAACTGAAGGGGGTAGCAGATGGCGTACACAGGCAAGGCGACGTATTCGGCGGGGGTGGATCTGCCGGAGCTGGCGGAGGACGTTTCGGACATCATCGGGATTGTGAGCCCGCACGAGACGGCGTTGTTGGATCATCTGGGTGATCCCAAGCGTGAGGCGACGAGCACGGTGCACGAGTGGATCGAGGACTCGCTGCTTGCGAACCGTGGGACGATCGACCAGGTGACGTTCACGCCGGACCCGGAGACGGCGACGCTGATCATCGTGGACGACGAGACGGTGTTCCGGACGGGGGACCTGATCCAGCCGGCCGGGACGGGGGAGGTGATCCTGGTGGTCGCGGTGGACGCGGGCACGAGCAGTCTCGGGGTGTCCCGCGGGTATGGGGCGACGACCGCGGCGACGCTGACGGACAACATGGTTCTGAACATCATCGGCAACGCGGCGCTTGAGGGGGACGATGCGCCGGCGACGCGGTTCAGCAATCGCGTGCGGCGTCAGAACTACACGCAGATCCTGACGGCGGCGGTGGAGGTGTCGGGCTCGATGAGTGCGACGCGTGCGTACGGGGTGGCCGACGAGGTGGACTACCAGAAGCAGGAGCGGATGCGGGAGCTGCTGCGCGACCTGGAGAACACGGTGATCAACGGCGTGGCCCCGGCGAGCGGGATGCAGGGTTCGGGGTCGGTGCGGCGCTCGATGAACGGGATCCTCAACCAGATCAGCACGAACGAGTTCTTGCCGGGCGTGGGGGAGATCCCCGACGGGGACGGCGCGGGGCTGGACGAGCTGAACGAGGGGGTGCTCAACGCGGCGATGAAGGCGGTTTGGGACCAGAGCTCGGGGGCGATCGACACGATCGTGGTCGGCGGGGCGCAGAAGCGTCGGCTCAACTCGTTCGCGAGCGGGCTGCGGGCGTACCTGCCCGAGGACACGACCTTCAGCGACCTGGTGAGCGTGTACGAGAGTGACTTTGGGGTCTGTCGTGTGGTGATGAGCCGTTGGATGCCGAGCGATTCGCTGCTGCTGCTGGATTCGAGCCGTATCCAGGTGATGCCGCTGCAGGGGCGGAGCTTCCACTTCAAGCCGTTGAGTGTGGACGGGGACTCGACGCGTGGGCTGGTTGTTGGTGAGTACACGGTGGAGTTCAAGAACGAGAACGCGCACGGGCTTGTTTCGGGCCTGGCGGTTTGATGGGTCGTACGGCGAGTTGATCGCTGGGTGGGCGGTGGGCCCGGGGCGCGTTGAGAGATGCGTCGCCGGGTTTGGATGAGGGGTTTGATGCCGAGGGGGGAACCATGGCGTTTGCGAGTGATCGGGACTGTGTGGCGATGGAGCCGGGCGTGATGAGCGACGCGGCGTGGACGGGGCAGCGGCTGCTCAGCTCGACCGGGGGTGTGAGTGGGACGACGCTGACGCTCGACGCGGGGGGTGTTGACCTGGAGGCGGCGGGTATTGGCGCGGGGCACGTGGTGCTGGTCGCGGGGGTGGCGCTGGAGGTGGTGAGCCGGGACAGCGCGACGACGGCGACGGTGTCACGGGTGCGTGAGTCGTTGGAGGCGTCGGCGATCCCGCCGGGCGATTCGGCGGGGGTGAAGGTGGAGGTGTACAGCTTTGCGAGCGTGCTGGGGACGGTGCACCGGCAGGTGCTGCGGATGGCGGGGATTGACCCGGACGACCCGAGTGTGGGGGCGTTGGGCGAGTCGGACGTGGTGAACGGCGGGTCGCTGCGTGAGCTTGAGGCGGCGGGGGCGCTGCACCTGGTGTATTCGGCGGCGAGCGCGGCCGGGCCGATCGGCGGGGAGATGGAGCGGCGGGCCCGGGCATGGCGGGATCGGTTCTGGGCTGAGCGGCAGCGGGCGAGGGTGCTGGTGGACCTGGACGGGGACGGTGAGGCAGACGCGGCGAGGCGGTTGAATTCGGTGCGGTTCGTGCGGGGTTGAGCTTGCGACTGAAGGGGGATTGCGATGCTGGTGTTGAAGCCGAGGCAGGTGGCGTTTGACGGGGATACGTGGGGGAATGTGAGTTCGGTGGCGATCTCGCGGACGGCGGAGACGATGGTGGTGGAGTGGAGCGACGACGGGCCGCACGTGGTGATGGCGGATGTGCCCGAGCAGCGGGTGAGCGTGGAGCTGGTGCAGTCGTTGCTGGGCGAGGACATGGACGAGCCCAAGCCGGGGCGGATGGGGACGCTGAGCTTTGAGACGGGGAGCAGCAGCACGGACGCAACGACGGACACGGTGTCGATGACGGCGGTGATCGAGCGGGTGTGGTACGAGGTTTCGGTGAGTCGGGGGTCGAGCCGTCGGGTTCGGCTGGTGGCGGTGTCGAGCGACGGGACGGCGGACCCGGTGACGGTGAGCTGAGGCGGTGGTGGGCTGAGTTGGTTGTTTCTGGGTTGGCGAGCGGGGGTGAGCGATGAGCACGTTTCGTGGGATCGATTTCTTCGGGAGCGGACCGCACCGGGTGGTGCAGGGGGCGCGGGCGCAGACGCTGGTGCCGCTGTGGGTGATCAACTTTGTGGGGTTCAACGACTCGAGCGGGACGGAGGCTCAGGGCGACGACGACCAGACCGTGACGGTTACGGGTCGGCTGGTGGGGGCGACTGAGGCGCTGCTTTGGGCGAAGCGCGATGCGCTGATGAGCGAGACGGCATTCGCGTACCCAGCGAAGAAGGGGACGCTGGTGGACAACCACGGGCGGAGCTGGACGGACCTGGTGATGGTGTCTTATGCGGAGGACGGGCCGATCGATCGGGGTCGTTCGTGGAGCATTGGGTACGTGGTGACGCTGCGTGACGTGACGTCGTACGGGCCCTGAATGGCGGCCCGTGATCGGTGGCTCGTGATTGGTGGGCAGGGTCGGGAGGGTGCTGATGGACGAGGCGATGACGTGGGTGGGGCAGTTCGGGGTGGCGGGGCTGATCGCGTGGATGTGGCTCGCGGAGCGTCGGGCGTCGGCGGTGCGTGAGAAGCAGCTGACGGAGGTGCACGGGCGGCTGATGCTCGAGCGGCAGGAGACGGAGGTGCTGCTCAAGGCGCTCAACGACAACACGCGGGCGCTGGCGTCGCTCGAGTCTTGCCAGCGTGGGGTGCTCGGGGCGCTGGGGCGGGTGGTCGAGCGGGGGGCGGCTGAGCGGGGGCCTAGCGAACGGGGTCCCGTCGAACGGGGGATGGCTCAGCGGGGGGTGGGTCGTTCGGCGTAGACTGCGGGCATGGCGAGACGGTCAAACCAAACAGGGACGGGGCAAGCGGGGGCCGGTCGAGCGGGTGCTGGGGGCCTGGCGGTGCTGTGCTCGGTTGGCGTTGGATTGGGCGTTGGATTGGGCCTTGGGCTGGGCGGGTGTACCTCGTCGCCGGACGGGGTGGACACGCCGGTGGAGCGGCTGACGGGTTCGTGGGTGGACCCGGGGCCGTTCGAGGCGACGCGGATGCGGATCTTCCCGTTGACGCGGGTGGACGCGACGACGGCGGGCGAGCCGATCATCGTGCTGTCGCTGGAGATGATGGACCGGTGGGGCGACACGGTGAAGGCGGTGGGCGACCTGACGGTGCGTGTGTGGCCGTCGCGGTCGGTGGGCGCGGGGTCGGAGGCGGAGACGTGGGAGGTCTCGCTTTGGGAGCCACAGGCGAACGCGGGGTACTTTGACCCGGCGAGCCGCACGTACCGGATCCCGCTGACGGATCCGCCGGGGTGGATCACGTCGGGCGAGGGGCCGAGCCGCGATGCGCGGGTGCAGATTGAGGTGGTGCTGCGGACGCCGGCGGTGGGGGGCGGGCAGCGTTCGCTGCGTGACACGTTCACGGTTGATAAGCCGGGGTGAGCGTGGGTTGGGCCTGAGACAGGCGGGACGCCTGTCCTACGAAGACATCACAGCGCTTGTTGGAACGCTACGCGTGCCGTGTGACGTTGTGGTGTGCGGCGAGCGTTGAGGCGAGGGTGAGGGCGTCGTCTGTTGTCGTGGCGGCGCCTTCGAGCTGCGCGTCGTAGACGGCGTTGAGCAGGGGAGCGAAGCCGGGGCTGGGCGTGTAGCCGCGTGCGATGAGGTGGTCGCCGTTGAGAAGGGGCGCGGGGCGCAGGCCTACGGGGTCGGCGGCGAGGCTGGAGATGTCGGCGTTGATCGCGGCGGCGCGGTCGGGGTCGAGGGCCGCCAGGACGGCGAGCGAATCAGAGGAGCCGGGGCTGGTCGCGAGGCGTTTGCGCTGGGCCACGGGGAGAGACTCCCAATGGCCGGTGGTCTGCGGGGTGCGGGTCATGGCGAGCAGGCCTTTGGCGGCGGCGGCGAGGGCGGCGGTCTCGTCGTTGGAGAGCATCAGGGCGCGGCGGGAATCGGCGGCGGTGACGGGTGTGGGCCACTCGCCGGCGCGGTCGATGGCCCAGGCGAGCATCGCCGCGATCGGGGAGGCCTCGGGGGCGAGGGCGGCGAGCACGCGCGGCGGGTTGCCCGAGTGCTCGGCGTCGAGGACCGAGCTGTCGATCGTGAGCTCTTGCATGAGCGAGACGGCGTGGGCGCGGGTTTGGTGGGCGAGCATCTTGCGGATCTCGGTGCCGATGCGTTCGCGGGAGACGCCGGCGAGGCCCGCGGCGTGCTTGGTGATGGCGGCCTTGGTGAGCGGCTCGATCTCGAATTCGTAGCGGCAGGCGAAGCGGACGGCTCGCAGGGCGCGGAGGTCGTCCTCGTCGAATCGGCGGTCGGGGTTGCCGACGGCGCGGATGATGCCGGCTTGCAGGTCCGAGACGCCGTTGACGAGGTCGATGACGCGGTTGTTGTCGTGCGGGTCGAGGAAGAGGGCGTTGATGGTGAAGTCGCGTCGGTGCGCGTCGTGCTCTTTGGTGGAGAAGGTGACGTGGTCGGGGCGGCGTGAGTCGGAGTAGGGGCCGTCGGTGCGGAAGGTGGCGACCTCGACGGTGGTGTGGTGGTGGCGGACGAGGACGACGCCGAAGGAGGCGCCGACGGCGTTGGTGCGGTCGAAGAGGGCCTGGACCTGGTCGGGGGTGGCGCTGGTGGCGATGTCGTAGTCGGTGGGGGCGAGGCCGAGGAGTTCGTCGCGGACGCAGCCGCCGGCGAGGTAGGCGGTGTGGCTGTCGGCGCGGAGAGCGTCCAAGACCTCGATCGCGGCGGAGCGTTGCGGGGAGTCGTGCGGGGTGTGGGAGAGCGTGGGCACGGGGAGAGTCTATGGGAGAGAGGGTCACCGAGATCGCGGGGCCGATCTCGGTGGCACGGGATGGGGCACGGAGGATTCCCTGATCCGTTTCGGCCGTCGCGTGTCGGGGTATGTGGGTCCTTCCCGACGATGGCTGCGCCATCCTCGGGGCACCCGGCGGGGAGGCCGCGTGGTTTAGGCGGGCTCGGGCGTGCTGGGCTTGATCCCGGGGCCGCATAGGGCGACGACGGCGCCGAGGAAGCAGAGCAGCGTGAGAGCGAGGATCGCGTTGAGGGCCCAGGCGGGCAGCTCGTTGGCGGAGTTCACGAGGCCCCAGGCCCAGAAGAGGGTCCAGGAGTTGTTCAGGGCGTGCATGGCGACGGCGGGCCAGGCCGAGCGGGCCCGCCAGGCGATGATGGTCCACCAGAGCCCGAGCGGGAAGATGAGCGCGGCCTGTCGCGGGTCCACGTGGCTCATGGCGAAGAGGAGCGAGACGATCGCGATGGCGAGGGCGGCGGGGATCACGCCTCGGAGGCGGCGGAGGATGAAGCCTCGGAAGATGAACTCTTCGCCGACGCCGGGCAGGACGCCGACGGCGACGAGGGTGAGCGCGGCGACGAGCGGGGTGTCTACGGATTTGACGGATTCGCCGAGGTCTTTGAGGTGCTCGCCGGGGTCGGGGAAGAGCCAGGAGAAGAGGACGGAGACGCCGACCCAGAGGAAGAGGTTGGCGCCAATGAGCAGGGGCCAGACCCAGAGCTTGAGTGCGGGGGCGCCCAGGTTGAGCCCGTCGGCGATGACGGCGAGGGGCTCGCGGCGCGGGCGGGCACCGAGCAGGAGGACGAGGGCGGCGGCGCCGCCGGCGAAGGCGAGCTGGCTGCCCAAGGCGAAGGCGATGAAGGACGGAGCGGCGGCGGGCTCGGAAGGATCGGCGTCGGCTGGGGTGGAGAGGGCGAGGGCGGCGGTGCTGATGGAGGAGCCGACGAGCATGCCGACGAACCAGACCGCGAGCGCGAGGTAGACGGTGGTGAGGACCGTCATGGTGGGGCTGGGTTTGTTGGCGAGAGGCATGGGGGGAGGATAGGGAGTGGCGGGGGAGTGATGCGGCGAGATCACGGGCCGATGTTGGTTGGACGGGGCTCACGCCCGACGATGGCTGCGCCATCATCGGGGCACCCGAGATCGGGAGAGGCGTGCTTCGCCCTTCGGGTCGAAGCACGGCACCGGCTGGGTTCGAGCACCCCCTCATCCGTCCCGGCTTCGCCGGGCCACCTTCTCCCCCAAGGGGGAGAAGAAGGGGAGGATTCATTGCTCGCTGAGCATGGCTTCGATGACGGCGTCGTACTCGGCCCGCATCTGCAGGTATTCGTCGCCGGTGGCGGGGCCGGTGAAGCCGGTGTGGACGCCGCGGACGGTGCCGCTGGCGTCGATGAAGATCGCGGTGGGGAAGGAGCGGATGCGGTCGAGCACGGGCAGGGCCTCGGTGGCGAGGGCCTTGTCGGAGAGGCCTGCGACGAGGACGGGCCACTGCGCGCCGTGTCGTTGCTGGTAGAGGCGGACCTGGTTGATGGAGCGGTTGAGGTCGTCGGTGAGTTCGAAGGCGAGGCCGACGACGCGGAGGCCGCGGTCGCGGTGGGTCTCTTGCAGCTCGGCGAGGTAGTCGGCGGCGTCGTGGCAGTTGGGGCACCAGGAGCCGAAGACCTCGACGATGGTGGGGCCCATGCCGTCGGGGCCGGTGCCGTTCTTGTTGGCGTTGGGGTTGTCCTCGTGGGCGCGGCGGATGAGATCGGCGACGGACTCGGGCTCGCCGTCGAGGTTGGTGTAGATCAGTTGGTCGAGCGGGGTGTCGTCGGTGTAGGTGGTCTCGGCGAAGGCGTCGGGGAGGGTGGCGCTCTCGTCGGGGATGGCGGTGAAGACCTCGACCCACCAGTTGCCCGAGAAGAAGTACCCGTCGATGGAGCCGTCGTCGTTGAGGGTGCCGGTGAGGGCGAACATGTGGGCGCCGTCGAAGGTGGAGAGGTAGAGGGCGCCGGGGGGGCGGGTGTCGGCGCGGAACTTGGACTCGGGGTCTCGGCGGGGGAGGCGCGGATCGAGGCGGCCCTCGAGGAATCGGTAGTCGCCGGTCGGGGTGAGGACGGTGGCCGAGGCGGTGCCGTCGCGGTTGATGAGCAGGTCGAGGATCGCGGCGCCGGATTCGTCGAAGTCGAGCGCGTACCGCCCGGTGGTCTTGTCGGTCAGCTCGTCGTTGATGTGGATGGGCCCGCGGCGGGTGCGGCCTTGGTTGATGATGGGCTGGCCCTCGACGGTGACGACGGCGGGGTTGCGGTCGCCGCGGTCCTTGACCCAGGAGCCGAGGATTGACCAGGCCTTGTGCCGGTACTCGAAGGAGAGGTCGAGGAACGAGTCGTAGTGGGGGATGTCGAGGATGAACCCGTCCTCGGTCGGCGTGACACGCGGGACGACGATGTGCTCGGGCCCGTTGACGAGCGTGGCCTGCCATCGCCCGCGTCGGTCCTTGGTCAGGTCGAGGGCGACCTCGACGTTGGTGGCCCCGGGGGCTCCGGTGCGCAGGTCGAGCAGGTATCGGCCTTGTGGGATGGGTGTGGCGCAGCCGGTGATCGGGAGCGTGAGGAGGCCCAGAAGGACGAGGCGTGCGGCGCGAAGCATGTGTGGTTCCCCGGTGTGTTGAAAGTCCCCGGGGACAGGGTACCGGGGCGAGGGGCTGGGGGGAAGGGAAAAGGCAGCGACGCTGAGGCCCCGGCAGGGCGAGACGGCTTTGACAGGCCAGACGCCTGTCCCACAAGCGAGAAGGCATGCCGCCTAGCATCGACCCTATGCCAGACCCCAATTTCAGCACCATCCCCGAGATTCTTGACGAGCTCCGCGCCGGCCGCATGATCGTGCTGACCGACGATGAGCACCGCGAGAACGAGGGCGACATCGTGCTGCCCGCCCAGTTTGTGACGCCCGAGAGCATCACGTTCATGCTCAGCGAGGCGCGGGGGTATCTCTGCCTGAGCATGCCCGAGGCCGACTGCGACCGGATCGGGCTGGTGCCCCAGGCGACGAAGAACACCTCGGTCCGGGGGACCGCGTTCACCGTCTCGATTGATGGGGCGCCCAAGCACGGGTTCACGACCGGGGTGAGCGCCAAGGAGCGGGCTGATTGCGTGAAGCTCGCGGTGGACCCGGGCACGGGGCCGAGCGACTTTGTGAGCCCGGGGCACATTAATCCGCTGCGCAGCCGCGACGGCGGGGTGCTGGTGCGGGTGGGGCAGACCGAGGGCAGCGTCGATCTTTGCCGCATGGCGGGGCTGAACCCCGCGGCGATGATCATCGAGATCATGAAGGACGACGGCGAGATGGCCCGCGTGCCCGACCTCATCGAGTTCTGCACCAAGCACCGCATCAAGATGTGCTCGGTGAAACAGATCATCGAGCACCGGCTCAGCGAGCGGTCTCTGCTGCAGCGGATGGACCCGGCCCAGGGGCAAGAGATCCGCACGCCAGACGGCGTGTTCCGGCTCTTCGCGTTCCGGAGTGTGGTCGATCCGCTGCCGCACCTGGTGCTGACGACCGGCGGCGTGGGCGAGCTGAACCCGGACGGCACGGTGCGCGAGTCCGACGAGCCGACGCTGGTTCGGGTGCATCGGCGAGACCTCTTGGGCGACATCTTCGGCGACCTGAGCACGGGCGGCGCAAACTGGAGCGGGAGCTCGGGGCAGCTGTTGCAGCACTCGATGCGGGCGATCCAGAACGAGGGGCGAGGGGCGATTGTTTATCTGCGGCCCAGCGGGATGGCCGAGACGGCGAGCCAGCGGCTGAGCCAGCCCTTCGGGTACGACGACGAGGACAAGCCGGCGACCTCGGTCGCGCCCGAGATGCTCGAGTACGGCACGGGCAGCCAGATCCTGCGGGCCCTCGGGCTGCGCAAGCTGCGGCTGATGACGAACTCCAAGGCGGACTACCCGCAGCTCGATGCGTTCGGGCTGGAGATTGTCAGCCGCGAAAAACTGGGGTAAAGACCCCAGGCTGTGCCGCAACGACCGATTTGGTCGGTCTTTGAATACCCTAATAAAAATAGAAAACACCCAGACTTGGGGGTTTCTTTTGCGCCCGATTTATCGGATACTGCACGCTCGCGCCCGGCTGATCTGCCGGGCGTGAGAGACCCCTTGAAAGGAGTACAGCGATGATGAAGCACACGAATCTGATCTCGTTTGCGGCGGGCACGGCGGTCTGCGCGGCGCTGGGGCTGGGGCTGGGGCTGGGGTTCACGCAGCCCGAGAAGGTGAAGGACAAGGCCAAGAGCAAGGTCGCTGGGCACGCGCAGCCCGAGCAGCCGGGCCTGCCGGACATGGACGCGATGATGGCGGAGATGACGCAGAAGGCGACGCCGGGCGAGCACCACAAGGCGCTGGACAAGATGGTGGGGGACTGGACCGTGCATACCGAGTTTGTCATGCCGGGCCAAGAGCCGATGATCGGGACCGGCACCATGCAGACCGAGTGGGCGTTGGGCGGGCGGTTCACCATCAGCAATCTCAAGATCCCCGAGTTCATGGGCTCGTCCTTCGAGGGCATGGCGATCACGGGGTACGACAACTACGCCAACGAGTACACCGGCGTCTGGGTCGACACCATGACCACACGCGTCACCACCACCCACGGCAACATGACCGAGGACGGCACCCTCGTCATGGAGGGCACCAGCGTCACGCCGATGGGCGAGACGGGGATGCGCATCGAGACCACCACCACAGCCAACACCGTGATCGACAAGTTCTACGACCAGATGCCCGACGGCTCATGGGTGCAGAGCGGCACCATCACCTACACCCGCAGCAACTAGAGCGGGTCAGATTCGAGATCTACCGGGGGCGGTCGAGAGGCTGTTCCCGGTGTTGATTGGAGCTCCATGAGCACCGGCAGCGAGAAGACTCAATACATCGTGTGGCTGAGCCCGGCCCGCGAGGGCATGCCCGAAGCACCGACCGAGACAGAGTCGCAGGCGGTGGGCGCACACTTCGCGTACTACCAGGAGCTGCTGGCTGACCGCAGGCTGATCCTGGCGGGGCGGACGATCCAGCCGCCCTTTGCGGGCGTGATGATCTTTGAGGCGGCGGACCTGGCCCAAGCGGAGCGAGTCGCGTTTGAGGACCCCGGCGTGGTGGCGGGGGTTTTCGTGGCGCGGGTGCAGCCGTTCAGCGTGGCGCTGATGCGCGAGGGGTGAGTGAGGCGTTGTTGGCCAATGCACCCCCTCATCCGTCCCGGCTTCGGCGACACAGTCGCGTTTAGGGCCACCTTCTCCCCCAAGGGGGAGAAGGAGCTGGATGGGTTACGCCTTGTCGGTTGTTTGGGCCGTCTGCTCGCCGCACTCGGGGCAGCGGTCGAGGCCGTCCATGATGTAGCTACATTTCAGGCAACATCCAGGATCATGCGGGCGTTCGCCAAGCCGGCGCGAGCCGAGACAGAATGGAATGAACGTGCTCGCGAGGCCCGTCGCGAAGCCACCACACGAGGCAAAGCGACATTTCCAAAGCCACGATCGACCGAGTTCCTTGATCGCTTGTGGCTGGATGTCGAGGTCTGTGATATCCCAGAGCAGGAACCGGGCAAGATCAAGTGGGATGAGTGAGCCCAAGGCGATCAGGGCGGCGAATGTTCCGATCCACGGCCATGGCCGACCATACACACCGATTGATCGAAGCCCACCGGTCGCTGCGAGATGGGTCGCGCCGAGCAGGGCTCCAACGATGAGTCCCGCGACCAGCATGGTGATGATGGTTCCGAGCGGTTGGGCGACTTTATCGCCTACCTCGGCGAGCGGATGAACGAGTCTTGCCAAGCTGTGGTGTGGCTCACCCATACCTCACCCACTCGAGCCGCAGCCCCTGCGGCGGGAGGGTCGGGCCGGCGAGGGTTCGGTCGCTGTTGGCCAAGGCCGTGGCGATCTGCTCGGGGGTGATGCGGGGCACGCCGTTCTCGCTTGAGCGGCCGGCCTCCATCACCGTCCCCGCGATGATGCGGACCATGTTGTAGAGGAAGCCGTTGCCGCGGACTCGGATGACGAAGCGTTTTTCGGTGTCGCCGGCCTGCTCAGAAACGTGGCACGCGAAGACGGTGCGGACGGTTGATTTGCGGCCGTGGTTCACGCTGGCGAACGCGGCGAAGTCGTGCTCGCCGACCAGCGCGGCCGCGGCGGCCTTCATCCGTGGCCCGTCCAGCTCATACCAGGTATGAAAGACGTACGACCGGTCCCACAGCGGGCGGTCCGGGCCGGCGACGATGGTGTAGGTGTACTCCTTCTCGACCGCGCCGCCGATCGGGTTGAAGCCGTCGTCCACGATCTCGGCCTTGCTCACCAGCACGTCGCGCGGCAGGCGGCTGTTGAGCGCCCGCACCAGCGTGTCGGTCCCCCGCTCGGCGGGCCACCCCACGCCGCGCTCCGGGTCGGGGCGGCTCGTGAACGCGGCGACCTGCCCGCGCGCGTGCACGCCCGAGTCGGTTCGGCTCGCGCCAACCACATCCACCGGCTCTCGCACGGTCTCTCGCACGACCTGTTCGACGATGTGCTGGACCGAGCGGAGCGCGACGCGCTCGCGGCCGTCCTCGCTGCGGTGCTCGAGCACGGGCAGGCCCGGGTGCTCGGTGGCCGGTGGCTCTTGCTTCTGCCAGCCGACGAACTCGGTGCCGTCGTACGCGATGGTGAGCTTGTATCGGGGCAAGGCTAGTTCTCGGTGGGTGGTTCGGCGAGGGGCGAGGGTTGCTCGGGCGTCGAGGGGGCTGCGACGAACGGGGCGATCACGCGGGGGCCCCGCCCGGTGTGGGCGGACTTGTCCTTGAAGCGCTTGTGCTCGTTGTCGGCCCATTGATCGCCGATCCGCCACCAGGCGAGCGTGCCGATGATGATCAACGGCACGAGCAAGATGGACAAGACGAGCAGGAGCCGCATGGGCAATCCTAGCCGCGGGTGTGGGGGTGTGGGGGGCCGTCGAGAGGGGCCGGGCCGTGGGGAAGGGCCCGGCGAAGCGGGGGGTGTGCGGAGTGAGTATTCGCCCTCGTTGAATTTTTGATTCCGACGGCAATGGGGGTGGGGAGTTCCCGTTTGGCCGCGTGGGACGGCGTGCCCGGGCCGCTCATGGGAGACGGCGGGCCTCGTGGATGGACCAGCACGGATTGAGCCCTCGCCGGGGTTGTGGCCCCGGCGGGCGCGATCGGCTCGGCGCGGCCGAGCCTGCACAGGGTCTCACGTTTAGGAGAAACACGATGACGATTGTTCGGACACGAAACCTCGCCGCGATCGCTCTGAGCCTGCTGGGGCTGGTGGCCGCACCCGCCGCGGCCCAGGACGGCATGCGGCTCGCCCGCGAGTGTGTGCAGAGGATGCAGGAGATTACGGGAAACCACGTCGAGCAGGACCAGGGCATCACGCGGCGGACGATCAAGGCGCTGCGCCAGGCCGACGAGGAGGGGGCCCCGGACCGCGTGCTGCGGTCGATCGCAGGCAACGGCGTGAAGCGGATCGACGCGATCACCCTCCACGGGCACACCGCGATCCACGAGACCGCGTTCGCGTGCGTGCGCAAGCTCAAGGAGATCGGCGCGAGCGACCAGCTGATCCAGACCGTACGCCGGGTGGCGATGGCCTCCAACGAGAAGCTCAACGAGGCCGCACACCGGTCGAAGCAAGCGATCCGCGAGGCGCTCGAACGGGCGCTGGGGTAAGCGCCGGAATCTGGCGCTCTGTTGAAGCATTCCGGGAGGAGAGAGGGTGATTGTTCGCGGGATTCGCCCGCTGAAAAGCCCCATCCACGAGCCGGGCGACCGGTTCCACACCGCCCCGAGAGCGAAGGCTGCCGGGGCGGCTTCCGTCTTGGGTTCGGATGGTCAGGCGTCGGGTGTTTAGAGCTCGTCGACCCGCACCCCAGCCTCGGCCCTACCCGTAGTCGGGTGAGGCTCGCTGAGCCAGCCCAGCGTCCACGAGAGCAAGAGCGGATACGGGTTGGGCTACCGCTTCAGTGTTCGGAAGCCGAAGAGATCGATGTGCCCGACGTCTTCTGGGAACACGTCTAGCCTCATCTCTTCACGCACCCCTGTTTTCGTTTCGACCAGTACGAGGATGCTCGTCTCGCTCAGCGAGGCGTACTGCTTGGGGATATATTTGCCGTACTTCTTTGTGTAGCGAGCAAATCTCGCCGCGTTCGATTCTTCGGGTTCTGGGTACTCGTAGTAAGTGTTGTTCCAATCGATGAACTGTTGAGCCTCGCCTGAGTTAAAGGCGTCGAAGTAGTCCTGGGCCGCTCTGCCCGCTGGCGAATCGGGCAGCCCGTCGCTCGCGTCGTGGGGGCTCAACTCTGACGGGGTCACCGCAGACGGGTGCGAGCCGTCATCGTCGATGGCAACCATGACCTGGCCGATCCACTCGGCCTGAGAAGACACCCGGGTGTACGCCTCGTGCACGCCGTAAGTCGCGGGCGAAACCTCTGGTGATCCGACCGGGTTTGAGTGGGAGCTCACTCCGGCGACATAGTCGCGACGACCTCGGTGAATGAACGCGGGACCACCACTGTCGCCGCCGGCGCTCACGCCCTCGAGTTCGGTCGCTGCTTCACCCTTGTCAAAGACAACGCGGATCCAGTCCTCGTTGGTATCCGTCACGGTGTTGGTCGCGGCTCGCAGCGTGCCGTACTCGCCGCCCTGCCCGACATCCCCAAACCCGAATCGTCCGTAACCGACGAACACCACCGGCAGCCCGGTCTCGTCGTCCCACGTGTAGATCGGTGAGGGCTCTATCCCGTCGACCGGGCGAACGAGATGAACCATCGCGAGATCCGGCTCGAGCACGGGAGAGCCGTCGTTACGGAGCCCGATGTGATACTCCGGATGGAACACCCGGTCGACCGCGAACTCAAGATCTCCGAAGCGTACAACCATCGACACGGGCTCAAACGAGGGCTCGCCGAATCCCTCGATCACGTGCATGGCGGTAAGCACCTAGCGGTCCCCGATCAGCGTTCCACTCGCACGGGCCTGCCCGAGCACCGAACAGACCGTGGGATACCCCGATGCGAGGTTGATCGACTGCGCTTCGGTTCGGTCGTGGCGAATCACGATGTTCTCACTCGAAAGAGGGGTCGCGAGCAAGGTAACGGCGAGGAGATCAATCATGGGAAGCTCCTTGTGTGGACAGGGCAAGTGTGAAAAAATTAGCATATCGCCCGGAAAGAGGTAGTCAGTCGTAAAAGTTAAAATTTTAACAGTACAATCCAACCATCCGCTGACTTCATTTCCTGCGGCGCAGATCCCTCGATCCCTCGGATCACAATCTAGATCAGAGCTCGACGACCTGCACGTCGGCCTCGAGCTTGCCGGTGATCGGCGGGTGCCTGATCTCGTCTACCAGCGGCCTCAGCTCGACGTGCCGCTCGGCCATCTCGGCGCGAACATCGGCCGCGACAAACAGCCGGGCGCGGGGGAGGGTCACGGTGTCCGAAGCGCCGGGCACCTGCCCCGCACCGTCGTCCACGATGAAGTCCGAGTAGGCCCCCTTGGGCGAGGTGAGGGCCCCGCCCTCGAGCACCGCGTGCAGGTCGGTGGCGAGCTGCCCGAGTCCCTTGGACTCGTGCTGCGTCGGGATGGCCTGGGAGTAGGACTGGATCACGCCGTCCGCGTTCTCGAACGAGCCGGCCTGCTCGAGCCAGCTCGCGGCGGGCAGGACCACATCGGCGTGCTCGGTCAGCCAGCTCTCGAGCAGGTCGGCGACGACGAGGGGGCGGCCCGAGACGCCGCGTTTGAGCTCGTCGGTGGCCCAGTCGCTGGGGTAGTTGCCGGTGAGGAAGACCGCCCCGATGTCCGAGCCATCCTTGTTGAGGCGGGTGAGCATCGCGGCGTATTCGAGCACGCCGCCGGGGCTCACGGCTTCGAGTACTCGCCGCACGCCGCGGGCGTTGGGGGCTTTTTCAGCCCGCTTGACGAAGGGTTTGGTGGCGCGGGGGTTGGCGAAGGACTGGTCCTCGCCGTCCGTGGGCACGGGCCCGACGGCGAGCACGGCCTGGGGGTCGATCGCCATCGCGAGCGTCGCCAGGGCGTAGGCGTCCTCGCTGGCGAGCATGGGGCTGACGACGACCATGAGGCGTTTGCCGCCCCCGTCGTGGGGGGCGGGGGTCATCGTCTTGATCGCTTCGAGCACGGCCTTGGGCCACTCGCACTCGACCGCGGCCCCGTTCTGGCGGCGGCGGGGCGACTTCACGCGGGCCTCAGAGTGGACGTGCTTCCAGGAGTAGCGGACCTCGTCGGTGATCCACCACGTGTTGAGCTCGAGGTTGGTCCGCGGCTTGAAGCGGTAGAGGCGGCCCTGGTTGTGCTCGGCCCAGAGATTGTCACCCGAAGAGGTCAGCCCGTCGATGGTCGCATTCTTCTTCAAGAACCAGACCCGCTGTGCGAACAGGAAGTCCTTGTCGAGCAGTGCGCCCACGGGGCACAGGTCGATGACGTTGCCCGAGAGGTCGTTGGCCAGCGGGACGCCGGGGAAGACGTCGATCTGCGACTTGTTGCCGCGGCCATCGATCATCAGCTCGCCGGTTTCGGGGATCTCGCGGGCGAAGCGGACGCAGCGGGTGCACATGATGCACCGGTCGGCGTAGAGGTAGACGTTGGGGCCCAGGTTCTTCTTGGGCTGCTTGAGCTTGGTCTCCTCAAACCGGCTCACGCCGCGCCCGTACTTGTAGCTGTAGTCCTGCAGGGTGCACTCGCCGGCTTGGTCGCAGATCGCGCAGTCGAGCGGGTGGTTGATCAGGAGGTACTCCATGACCGACTTCTGGTTGGCGACAGCCTTGGGGGAGTTGGCGTAGACGACCATGCCGTCGGTGGCGTCGGTGGCGCAGGTGGGCATGAGCTTGCCGCCGGCCATGGGCTCGAGCTTGTTGTCGTTGCGTGCGTTGGGGGCCCAGATCTCAGCCAGACAGATGCGGCACTGGGCCGGGACCGAGAGCCCGGGGTGGTAGCAGTACTTGGGGATCTCGATGTCGCACCGGTCGGCGACGTCGATAATCCGCTCGCCGGGCTCGAAGTCGCACTGCTGTCCGTTGATCGTGATCGTCGGCATGGGCCCACCGGGTCAGAGCATCCTGAGCCCCAGGCCGCCGGCACACGCCGGAAACAGGGGCAGGTTCAAGGTCTGCACTGTAGGCGATTGCGGCGGGATTTACCCCCCGGAGGGGTCGCCCGGTGCCTCGCCGGGCGTGTCGTCGGGTTCGGGCGGCGGAGCGGGCGTGGGGGTGGGCGTGGTGGTGGGCTGGGGTGGTGGGCCACGCTCCAGTTCCGCGGACCGGGCGATGAGGGCCTCGAGCCGTGGGTCGTCGCGGAGGCTGTCCAGGTCGGGCGTGGTGAGCAACCACCCGGAGTTGAGGTAGCTCCCCTCCTCGATGGCTTGTTCTAGGGCGGCGAGGGCCTCGTCGGGCTGATCGCCGATGGCGAGCATGCAGGCCTCGAGGAAGCTCGCGAGCCCGTGGTCGATGATCGAGTGTTCCTGCACCCGCACGATGCCGCGGGCGAGGGTGGACCGGGCCTCGGCGGTTTGGCCCTGGATCATGTGGATCACGCCCCGGGTGCGGCGGTCCCACGGCCATTCCTCGTCGTAGGCCTCCCCGCGGGTCAGCTTGACGAGCCGGTCGGCGGCGAGGTCCCGCTCCTCGGTCAGGGACTCGTCGCGGCTGGCGAGCTGGTAGACGAGGCGCCACCCCCAGCCGAAGCCGGGGTCGGTCTTGAGGTGCTCGAGCAGCTCGTTGATCGCTTTCTCGTCGCGGCCCTGGCTGATCGCGTTGATCGCGTTGCCCCGGATCCACGGGCGGACCTGGTCGATGGTGGCTGCGGGTCGGGGGGGGGTGGGGGGCGTCGGGCCGTAGAGCAGCGCGCCGACGAACGCGAGGAGCCCGATGATGGTCGAGACCAGCATGGTTCCCGTGTCCGGGGCCCAGGCCCAAGCACCGGTTCGGTCGCTGAATCGGTTGCCGGTTTGGTCGTGGGTTTGGTGGTGGGTTTGATCGTGGCGGGGGGTCACGGGCCGGTCTCCGAAGACTGTGGATCCGAGTTCGCCGGCTCTGTGGCCCGCTGGGCCTGTTGGACCCGGAGTCGAGCCTCCGCGAGGGCCGCCTCGATCCGCTCGACCGCATCGAAGAACCTCGGGTCGCGGTGCAGCGCTTGCAGGTCCGGGTCTCGGCCCAGCCACCGCGGGTTGTTGTAGCCGACGTCGGCGAGCCGCTCGATCCGGGCGATCGCGTCGTCGGTCTGGCCGGCCAACGCGAGCAGGCACGCGCCGTCGTAGAGGCGGCCGGTCGAATCGGGCGCGGTCTGCTGCTCGTTCTGCGCCAGCCCGGCGAGGAAGGTCTCGCGGGCGCGGGCCTCATCGCCCGCGCCCCACGCGGCCCACCCCGCGACAAACCAGTTGGTGTATCTGGAGCCGTCGCCGGTCGGGGGCAGGCGGTTGGGCTCGTCCTCCCGGTTCTCGCGGTCGAGGCGGGCCAGATTGCTCCGGGCCTTTAGGAGCAGGGCCTGCGAGAGCTCGGTGCGGTCGGTGTCGCTCTCGTCGGCGCGCAGGCACAGCTGGGCGGCGAACATCCAGCCCCACGCGAAGTCCGGCGAGGTCTCGAGGTAATCGTTGAGCAGCGCGATCGCGGAGAAATCGAGCCCCTGGGCGGTGAAGGCGCGGGCCTGCGTCTGCACGGTCTGATCGGTCTGGAAGCCCGGGGCCACGCCCCCCCCCGAGAAGCCCGATCCGCCCGGCCGGGCGGCGGCCCGCGGGGGCTCCGGGTCTGGCCCGAACATGAGCACCGCGACGAACGCACCGACGCCCACGATCGCTGAGGTGATCAGGGTGGCCAGGCCGGGCCGGATGGTGTCGAACGTGGCGATGCGGGGTCTCCTGTCGGTGTGTGGGGGGGCGGGCCGGTGCCAACCGGGCGTTCAGACTACCCTACGGGCGATGAGCGACGCCAAAGGCAAAAAAACGGACCGGCCAAGCGGCAAGAAGATCGCCGCGCCCAAGGGGACCCGCGACGCCTACCCCGACGACGTGCTCCGCAGGCGATACGTCACCCAGGCCTGGCGGGATGCATCGATCCGGTGCGGGTTTGAGGAGATCGAGGGCCCGACCTTCGAGCAGGCGGACCTCTACGCCGTCAAATCTGGCGACGGCATCCTGAGCGAGCTCTTCCAGGCCTTTTCCGGCAAGAGCCCCGAAGAACTCGAACAAGTGCAACAGACCGGCAAGGCCCCCTACGCCCTGCGGCCCGAATTCACACCCACGCTGGCCCGGATGTACGCGGCGCGGGCGAAGCAGCTGCCCCAGCCGTGCAAGTGGTTTACCGCGGGGCCGTACTTCCGGGCCGAGAAGCCGCAGCGGGGGAGGTTGCGGGAGTTTCTGCAGTGGAATGTGGATGTGGTGGGGCTGGCGGGGGGAGAAAGCCAGAACGCAGAGGCGCAGAGAGCGGAGATGGACGCGGAGGTGGTGGGAGCGATTGGCTCGCTCTTTGAACAAATCGGTTTCAGCTCGCAGGATGCTCGCTTTCATATCAATAACCGGAATTGGATTCGTGATCTCTTGAAGAAATTCAATGTTCGCGATGACGAGCATGAACAAGCTATCTCGCTCTTGGATCTTCGTTCTCGGCTATCGCAGACTGCACGAGAAGCAACCGTCGCGAACGAGTGGAGGGGCTCGGTCGAATTTGCGAACTACTACACGAGGCAATCGAAAAAACGCAAACAGGTTCTGGAGGTGGAGAGTCCTCAAGAGATTGGCATGAACGACGGCGATAACCGACGAGTACTGTCAGGTGCCGTCAATTTGTTTGAAGCGTTGGACGACTACAAGTTGGTCGACTGGAGTGAGATTGATTTCGACATCGTCCGCGGCCTCGCCTACTACACCGGCACCGTCTTCGAGGTCATCGCCGACGGCGAGCGAGCCGTCGCGGGCGGCGGACGCTACGACAACCTGATCGAACTCTTCGGCGGCCCGCCCACCCCCGCGTGCGGGTTCGGCATGGGTGATGTCGTGCTGAGCAATCTGCTGGATGACAAGGGCCTCTTCCCCGAGGGGCCCGAGCTGATGGAGGCGGTCAGCCGTGCCCCTGCGTCGGTGCGGCCTGAGGCGTTTGTGATCCACAACGGCTCGGATGAGGCGCGCGCACAGGTGCGGCCACTCGTCGCGGCGTTGCGTCGCGGCGTCGAGGCCGAGGGCTTCGACGGCAAGCCGTGGAGTGCGGATCGGTACGCCGCCGGCTCGAACGGCGTCCGCCCGATGCACGCGCGGCAGAGCTACAAAGCCACCGGCAACCCGGGCAAGCTCTGGTCGGACGCGAAGAAGCAGCACGCCCGGTTTGTCATCGAGATCGGCGAGGGCGGCGCCGCGACGCTCAAGAGCGTGGACCGCAACGAGACGATCGTCGGCGGGATGGACGGCGCATGGTCGGTCGATCCGGCGAGCGAGAACTTCGTCGGGCGGGCATTGATGACCGTTCTTGCATGACGAGCCCTCGGCGCGAGGCGAGGGTGCCAGGGACTCGCGACACCAAGCGGACCCTCGGCTTGCGCCGAGGGCTTGTATTTAACTCGTTGATCCCTTCGGAGTATTCCCATGGCCCACATCGAAGTCGTGCCCGAGCCCGAGGCCGCCGGCGAGCTCGCCGCGCTCTACAAACGCTTTGGCAACCCGGACGGCTCGGTGGACAACGTGCTCAAGGTCCACTCGCTCAACCCGCCGTCGCTCGAGGCGCACTGTGCGCTGTACGTGCAATCGATGCACAAGCCGAGCCCCGTGACGAGGGCCGAGCGCGAGATGGTCGGCGTCTGGGTGAGCCGGATCAACGGGTGTGACTACTGCCGCGTGCACCACGCCGCGGGGCTCGAGCGGCTGCTGCCGACGGACCGCAAGCCGATCGCCGCGGCGGTGAGCGGGGGCGACCTCTCGGGTCTGAGCGCGCGCGAGCGGGCGATGGTGGACTACGCGGATCGGCTCACGCGCGAGCCGTCGAGCGTGACGCGGGCGCACGTGGACGCGATGCGAGAGGCGGGGCTGAGCGATCGGGAGATCCTCGACGTGGCTCAGAGCGCGGCGTACTTTGCGTACGCGAACCGGATCGTGCTGGGGCTCGGGGCCGAGCTTGGCGCGGGCGAGGGCGTGACGGGCGAGTGCCCGGAAGAATCGCGGTAGGGGGTTTTTACCAGATCCAACGGGCGCGGCCGAGGTCTGGCACGGGGAACCCGAAGACCCGCTTGGGCGCGGGGAAGTAGACCAGGAAGCCCTGGCCGATGAGCAGGTCGCGGTGGACGGTGCCGATGGTGTCTCGGAGCAGGGTCATCTGCGAGTCGTCGAGCAGGGCCCGGTTGACCGAGGGGATCTTGGGGTCGATCTCGAAGGCGACCCAGGGGTCGGGGCTGCCCTGGCCCATGGACCAGAGGCGCGAGTCGGCGGAGTTGGGCGAGTTGTCGCCGCAGACGAAGTAGCGGGTGTCGGTGAGGGTGGGGAAGTAGTCGGGGTGCCCGCCGTGGGTCTGCTTGCTGGGGTTGATCTGGTAGTGCAGGTCTCGGTGCAGGCTCATGTGGTGGACCTTGGCGGGCCCGCCGGCGAGGTCGATCCAAAGCCGCGGCTTGCGGTACATCGCGTTGTCGGCCAGCCCGCCCGCGGTGGTGACGCCGTTGCCGTAGCCGGGTCGGTTGATCGCGTCGGGGTAGGGCATCCCGGTGGCCTGCTCGACGCGCTGGGCGGGGGTGAGGTCGTAGGTCGCGGCGTCTGGCCCGCCGGCGATGAGCGAGCCGTCGATGAAGAACCAGAGCGTCTGGTCCACGTGCCAGAACTCGACCTGGGTGACGCGGCCGGGGGTGAACGCTCCGGCTGGGAGCGGCTGCGTGTCGAGCACGTGCCAGGCCTGGGCGCCCTGGTCGGACATCTCGAGGGTGACCTCGGCCTCGCTGAGGCGGGCGCGGAAGTCGTAGCCGCGTGCGGTGAGGTTGACGGTGGGCCGGATAGCGTCCTGATCGGGCTGAGGTTCGGGCTCGACGCCGAACGCGACCGCGATATCGGAGACGGGGAAGTGGGGGGTGGTGGTGCCGCCCCCCATCTCGTTGTAGGGGTACCAGTCGTTGATGGGCTCGGCGTCGCGCCAGCTGAGGGTGCCGGTGCCGACGCCGCTGAAGGCGTAGGTGGGCGAGGCGGACTCGCCGGCGAGCCCGGTCCACCCCGGGCCGCCCTCGAACGGGGCGCGGTAGCCCGGGCCGGGGTGCAGCGGGGTGTATCGGCTGTCATACACGGGCTGGAAGACGGCCCGCTGCACCCGCTCGCTCTTGCGGGCGACGGACCAGCCGGGCCCGGCCCAGGCCGCGAGCCCGTTGCGGGGGGTCTGCCCGGGCTCAAAGTCGCGGACGAAGACGTCGCCATCGACGAGGGCGATCTGCTCGCCGGGCTTGCCGATGAGGCGTTTGATGTAGTTCTCGCGGGTGCCCGGGTTCTTGAAGACGACGACGTCCCATCGTTTGGGCTCGTGGATGCCGTCGAGATACTTGACGACGAAGACGCGGTCGCCGGCCTGCTTGGGGGTGTTCCCCTGGGTGACGCGGGTGCCGAGCATGGGGTCGGTGACGCTCAGATCCTCGCGGGAGAAGGGCTTGGAGGCCTTGGGGCCGATGTCCCAGGTGTATCCGCTCTCGGGGCCGGTGGCTTTGTAGTGCTGCCCGAGCAGGGTGGGGGCCATGGAGCCGGTAGGGATGACGAAGCCCTCGATGACGAAGCCGCGGAAGACGAAGGCCATGGAGAAGGCGATCGCGATACCGACCAGGGTCTCCTTGATCGAGAGCAGCTGGTCGGCGAGTGCGGGTTGGGGGACTTGTGCGCTCATGGGGCTAGGGTAGCGGCGCAAGAGAAGAAAGGTTCACTCGCCGCCCGAGCCGCCGCCCGAGCCGCCGCCCGAACCGCCATCGGACCCGCCACCATCGGCCCCCCCACCGGATGGCTTGCGGCGACGACGACGGCGTTTCTTGCCCGCGGGGCGTGAACCCTCAGCGTCAGGGCCCGATTCGCCCGAGCCCGAGCCTGAGCCCGGGCCGGTGTCGGTCCGGGGCGTCGCGGTATCTGTGCTTCCAGCGCCCTCGCCGGACGGCGCGGCGTCAGCCCGTTCGCCAGCCACCCCACCAGCTCCTCCGCCCGCACCCTTGCGGCGGCGACGGCGCTTCTTCTTCGGGCCCGGTGCGCCCTCCGAATCGGGGCGAGCCTCGGTGGTTGAGCGGTCGCCGGTCTGGCCGGGGCCCACGGCTTGCTCGCCAGCCTGCCCGCCGGTTGGGGCTGTGCCTGCGGCACCGCCCTTGCGGCGGCGGCGCTTTTTCTTCGTGCCCGATGATGCGGCCGTCTCGTCGCGCGTTTCCGCGGTCTCGTAGTCCGACGTTGGCTCGGCGGCCTTGGCCGCCTCGCTGGGTCGCCCCTCGCCCGGCTTGGCCAGGTCCTCGACCGGGATCGCGACGCGTTTGTGGGTGTCGTCGAGCTCGACGAGCACGAGCTGGGTGAGGATCTGCGAGTCGATGACGATGCCGTCGCCCTCGGGGGTGCCGACGTGTGTCTTGCGGTGGGGGAGGTTTTTGCGCAGCTCGTCGTAGGTCTCGTCCTCGTAGCGGAGGCAGCACATGAGGCGGCCGCACCGCCCCGAGATTTTGAGCGGGTCGAGCGTCGCCTTCTGGATCTTGGCCGACCGCATGGAGATCGGTTTGAGGACCTTGAGGAAGTTCTTGCAGCAGCAGTACTGCCCGCACCGCTCGTAGTCGGCGGTGAGCCGGGCCTCGTCGCGGGCGCCGACCTGTCGCATCTCGATGCGGTCGTGGAGGTTGCCGCGGAGCTCTTGGACGAGCGAGCGGAAATCGACGCGTTCCTCGGAGAGGTAGTAGATGGTGAGGCGTTCGTCGCCGAGGATCGGCTCGACCTCGATGACCTTGAACGGGAGGCCCAGGCGGGTCGCTGCGGCGCGGGCGGCTTTGACCGCTTCGTGCTTGGTGGCGTCGAGGGCGGCCTGGGTGTTCAGGTCGTCGGGGGTGGCGATGCGCAGGGCCTGCCCGTCGGTGTAGAAGGGGTACTGGCGTCCGCCGGAGTTCTCGATGTAGTCGAGCATCTCTCGGCGGCTGACGCTCTTGGAGCACCCGGAATTCGGGCAGGTGCTGGTGAGCATCTCGCCGATCTCGGTGCCGCGCGGGGTCTTGACGACGATCTTGGAGCCGCAGCCGGGCTTGACGTCGGACTTCCAGGGGAACTCGCCGACCATCTTGAGGTAGCCGAACCGGACGACGAGCGTCTTGGGGGCCGCGAGCCGCTCGTAGACCTCGCGGTCCTCCTTCTCCTTGAGGTGCTCGGCGAGGTCGGTCTCGAACTGGGGGAGCGGGGTGATGGGCATCGGGTCTCGCGTGTGGCGTGTGGCGGTGGGGGGGGCGGTCGAGGAGAAGGAGGGTTAGGGCTGGCCGAACTGGACGCGTGCGCCGCGGAAGAGATCGGGCAGCTCGTGCTTGGCGAGCAGCTCGAGCTTCTTGCCGCTGAGCACCTGGTAGACCATGAGCGATTCGGTGCGGTCATCGGTGACGACGAGGACCTCGTCGGAGCCGCCGTCGGTGGTGACCGCGGCGTACCCGCCGGTCGCGGCGGTCATCTCGGCGTACGCCGAGCGATCGAACGCGCCGGTGGTCGCGAGCAGGACGAGCGCGACGAGTGCCGCGGCGCTGGCCCAGAGCCAGCCGTCGGTGTCTTTGGCGGCGGCGGTGTTGGCGGGGGGGGTGTTGGTGGGGTTCATCGTGAGGCCCTCCCCTGCACGTCGGTGGCGAGGTTGCGGAAGCCGACGCCGTCGAGCTTGCGGGTGGACTCGTTCCACTCTAGGGCGATCATCTCGCGGTTGGCCGCGTCGATGACGAAGATGGTGTTGTTGTTGGATCCGGGCATCTCGCCGCCGATGACGGCGTACTCACCGGGGGCGCGGCTCGCGCTGACCTGGGCGAGGGCCTGTGGGCCGTAGAGCACGGCGCCGAGGGTGCCGAGCAGCCCGGCGTTGAGCGCGATGAGCAGCGCTCGCCTCGAGAATCGGGTGGTTCGTGTCTGGCTCACGGTCTGGTTCATGGTCTGGCTCCTCTCGTGGGTGGTGGCCGGGCTGGTTGGCCTGGCGGCGCGATCCCGGTTCGTGCCGCAAGCCGGTTCGGGCGGGGGGCGTGGGGAGTTCCCTTGCCCCGTTCGGAGTCAGAGCCCCTGTGGGGTCAGAGCTCCATTGGGGTCAGAGCCCCATTGGGGTCAGTCCTGGTGGCCGCGTTTGGAGGGCAGGGTCGCGGCGAAGATCAGCAGGCCCGCGAGGATCGCGAGCAGGATGAGCACGAGGACGCCGATGGGTCCCTTGATCTGCCCCGGGTTCGGCGGGCGAAGAGCCGCCGCGTCGTCCTGAGCGAGCACGGGCAACGCGGTCATCGCGAGCATCAGGGCTGCGGATCGGGCGGGGGTCACCGCACGGGTCAGCGCTCGGTTTACGATGGGGGCGGTGCGGTTGAGAAGGGTTGAGTTCATGGCTGATCGTACGGGCTCGGCGAACACCGAGCAAGACCACGCCCAAGATGCGCCCCCTCCCGGGGGGGGCATCTTGGGCCAACGGGGGGGGGCGGGGGGTCAAAGGAGACTCGGGGGGCCTGAATAGATTGGCCTAGCCGATCCGGGTGCTCAGCGGCTCGAACGCGGGCAGACCCGGCCCCGCGTCAAGCCCGGGGTTGGAGGCCAGCGGGCCGCTGGAAGAAAGCGGGCCGGTGGTTGGGGGCGGGCCAAAGCGGGCGGACCCGGGCGGGGCGAACGGTCGGGCGACGCGGTCGAAGGCCTCGCGTGGCAGGTCCACGGTGCGCCACCGCGGGCTGCGGACGCGCATCGAGGCTCGGTAGGAGTCCAGATCGACGGCTCGGGTGGTGTACCACGAGCCGGAGCACTCGAGGACCTCGTCGAACAGCCCGTCGGGCGGCTGATCCTCGCACCAATAGACGAACACAAACGCCGCGTCGAAGCCGGGTCCGAACAGGCGTCGCCAGGTGAGGAGGGACTCGACGTCGTCGGCCGAGACCCAGTTCTCGAGGCGGCGGCCCACGCCGCGAGTCGAGTTGGGGGCCAGAGCGGGCAGCTTGCGGCCCTTGACCTCGACGAGCAGGTTGGAGGACTCGCCATAGACCACAAAGTCGAAGGATTTTAACGCGCGCCCCCCCATGTCACTCTCACCTTCACCTCCCCCTCCTTCCCCTCCGCTGGCGTTGATCCGCAGGGCGCACCCGGGCGGGAGCAGGGCCTTCTTGGCCTCGTCCACCGCGACATAGGGAATGCGGGCGGCGCGGAGGTAACGCTCGAAGGCTCGTTCGTAGTGGAAGCGGCGTTGGGCCATGGGCGCAGTCTACCGACCCGGGCGGGTTTGGTGGGGGGTTGGGCGGGCGGTCCGGATGGTTGTCCACCGGGAACGCGGGACGCGGCACAGAACTGTGGATCGGGCTCGTGAATCACACAGAACAGTGCGATGCCGGCCCGCTAGTCGGCGGTCATCTTCTCGAGCAGGGCCCGCTCGGCGTCCTGGTATCGGGCGAAGGCGGCGTCCACCTCGCCGGCGATCTCGGCCAGCTCGGCGGCCCCGGGCACGCCGCGGTCGGAGGCGAGCGTGCTGCCCTCGCTGGCCTGGGCCCGGGCCTCGGCGCTGCCCACCGCGTTCTCGAGGGCCTCGCTCGCGGCCCGCAGGTCGGCGACCGCGACGGCGTAGGCGCGGGCGGCGGCGTAGAGCGGTTCCTTGGCCAGCTCGGCGCCGCTGGGCGCGTCGAGCAGACGCCAGGGCTGGGTGCGCAGCTCGCCGACAGCCATCTTGGCCTGGTCGCTCGTCTCGCGGACGTTGGCCAGCGTGCGCCGGATCTGCGGGTACTCGCGGGTGAGCATGACGTTGAACCGGTCTCCGATCTCGCGGTAGCTCGCCGCGGCGAGCACGCCCTCGTCGAGCAGCTCCTCGAATCGGACGGCGGTGTCGAAGCGGACGCGGCTCATCAGCGCCTCCGCGTCGGTCATCATGCGGCCGAATCTGGGGCGGTTCTCGGCGAGCATCGAGTCGGCGTTGTCGGCGGCCCGCTGGATGCTGTCGGTGATCTCGGGGAGGCGGGCGGCGGTCTGATCGCCCGAGCTGAGGATGGAATCGATGCGGGCCTGCCACCCGTTCTCGCCGGTGAACTTGGAGGAGAGGGCGCGGGCGTCGGCGAGCACGCCGCGCAGGTCGCCGGACGAGCCGTCGGCGTCGGTGGCGAACGCGGCGGCGACCTCGTCGAGCCGGGCGATCAGCGTGTTGGCCTCGTTGGTGGCGCTCTCGACGCTTGACAGGATCGCGAGGACCTGGTCGGCCTGATCGGCGCCGAGCCCGATCTGGGCGAGCAGCCCCGGGGCGAAGCCGCCCGGGATGGTGGCGCCCTCGACCATGGGGCCGCCGGTGAGCCCGACGGAGCTGACGTTGATGGCGCTGACGCCGCCGAGCATCGGCTGCACCAGGTAGGCCGCCGCGTCGGAGTAGAGCGCGATGCTCGGGTCGATCATGATCGTGGCCTCCATCGCCACGACCCGGTCGCCCTCGATGCGGCGGGCGACCTGGCCCACGCGCCCGACCTCGAGCCCGGCCAGGGTGACCTTCGAGCCCGGCTGCAGCCCGCCGACCCCCACGCTCATCGGGAAGCGGACGACGTACTCGGCCTTGGTGCCCAGGCGGTCTCCGATCCCGCCGAGCCAGAAGCTGATCGCCAGCGCGATCACGAGGCTCGAGAGCAGGAAGAGCCCCGCGGCCAGGTTGTTCTTGCTCGATCGCTGCGACATGGTGCTCGGCCCTCTCGGTGGGCCAGAACGGCCCAGACTCGTCAACCCACTTCTACCTTGCCGAGCCGGACCTCGACGGGCCAGACCTCGGACGGCCAGACCCCGGCGAGCCAGACATCGGCGTTACCCGCGGGTGGGCTCCACGCTGGGCATGGAGGTTACCCGCCCGGAGACGGGCCCGAACAGGTCGATCTCGTACTCGTCGGTGCTGCGCCGCTCGGTCAGCGGGCCGTCCGGGTCGCCGCGCAGGAACTGCCGGATCAGCAGCTCGTCCTGGGTCATCTGCGCCACGTGCTCGGGCTCGGCGTCGCGGGTCTGCTCCCACCACACGCGGTCGGCGATCTTGATCATGCGGCCCTTGTCGAGCATCGCCATGCGGTCGGCGATGGCGAAGGCCGAGTCCATCTCGTGGGTGACCACGACGCTGGTGACGCCCAGCTGCTTGGAGAGCGCGATGATGAGCTGGTCGATCTGGGCGCTGGTGACCGGATCAAGCCCGGCGCTGGGCTCGTCGTAGAACAGGATCTTGGGGTCCAGCGCCAGGGCCCGGGCCAGCCCGGCCCGTTTTTTCATGCCGCCCGAGATCTGGTCGGGCAGCTTGTCGGCGTGCTCGCGCAGCCCGACGAGCTCGAGCTTGATCTTGACCATGATGTCGATCGTCTCGGGGTCCAGGTCGGTGTGCTCGCGGAGCGGCAGCGCGACGTTCTCGGCCAGCGTCATGCTGTTGAACAACGCCCCGGACTGGAACAGGATGCCGAACTGCTTGCGGACCTCGTTGAGCGTCTTGTCGTTGGCCTGGCAGATGTCGTGGCCCAGGATCTCGATCGAGCCCTCGGCGGGCACGTGGCTGCCGATGATGGTCCGCAGCAGGGTGGACTTGCCCGAGCCCGAGCCGCCGAAGATGGCGATGGTCTCGCCGCGCCGGATGTCCAGGTCCACGCCGTGCAGCACGGTCTGATCGCCAAAGCGCATCACCACGCCTCGGCAACGGATCGCGATGTCGTCGTCGCTTGGCGCTGGCATGGGTCAGGGCCCGTCGTCAGGGTCGGTCGGGGCGTCGGGCTCAGCCGGGGTGTCCGGGCCGGCCGGGTCGGGCCGCTTGAGGGTCGTCGGGGTGACGGTCACGTAGTCGGAGAGGCGGACCTCGGTCCCGTCCATCCCGACGACGGCCATGTCGAGCATCGGGACGACCGAGCCCTTGCCCGGGCCGTGCCGCCCGGTGTTGTCGGTGACGAACAGCAGGAGCACGCGCCCGTTCTCGAACTTGGCCGAGATGGGGATCTGGTCGTTGCGGCCCTGGTAGTTCTGCAACAGCGGGGCGGTCTCGAAGAACCCGGAGATCAGCTCGCCCAGCGAGTCGGGCAGGGAGCCGAAGTCGCCGAACTCGGCCTGCACCGTGTCGCCGAAGGCCTTGAGCGAGGCATCGTCGGCGGTGGCCAGCGAGCCGACGAACATCCCGCGGGCCCCGTCGTAATCGCCGGCGTCGAGCGCGACGAGCACCGTCTGCATGTCGTTGCCCACGGCCCGGGCCTGCCGCCCGACCACCAGTGCCCCGGCGGCGACGCCGACCCAGATCATGGTGTTGAGGATGCCGATGATGATCGCGGCGATCGCCAGACCCTTGCCGCCCACGCGGCCGCCCGACCGCCCGATCCCGATGAGCCCGAACACGCCGAGCACCACGCCCAGCAGGCCCATGGGCAGGCAGCACCCGATCAGCGAGACCACGAACCCGAGGATCGCAGCGATGCTCGTTTTGGTCTCGTCTTCGTACACGACCCCGCCGGGCGGGATTTCTGAGGAGTATTGGCTCATGCCACAAGCCTATCGCCTCCGGGCACCCCACGCACCCCCCCCGCCACACGCGGGCCTTAGTCTGTCGCGATGCCCGAGGCCCGCACGACCTGGGCGATGATCGCTGCGGCCCGGTCCACCTCGTCGGCGGTCGTCTCGCGCCCCAGGCTCAGGCGGATCGAGCCGTGCGCGATCCGTTCGGGCACGCCCATCGCCAGCAGCACCGGCGAGGGGTCCAGGCTGCCCGAGCTGCACGCGGCCCCGGCGCTGGCGAGCACCGCCGGGTCCCCCCGCTCGCTGAGCTGCATCAGGATCGACTCGGCCTGGAGCCCGCAGAACCCGATGTTCGTCGTGTTCGAGAGACGGGTCGCCGGGTTCTCGACCGCGGTGGGGGGCCGGTTGATCACCGCGTCGGGGCACGCGGCGAGGAGGCGCTGCTCAAGCCGATCGCGCAGCGCTGCGACGCGGGCCGGGTTGGCCGGGTCGCTCAGCCACGCCGCGGCCTCGTCCGCCGCGACGCCCGCGCCCATGATGCCCGGCGTGTTCTCGGTCCCGCCGCGCCGCCCGAGCTCTTGGCTGCCCAGCACGCGAGGCCGCAGCCGGATGCCTCTTCTCGCCCACAGCACGCCCACGCCCTTGGGCCCGTGGAATTTGTGGGGGCTCAGGGCCAAGAGGTCGATCCCGTGGTCGTCGTCGGCGAGCTTCACGGGCCTCTTGCCGACGTACTGCGCGCCGTCCACGAGCAGCGGCACGCCGTGCTCGGTGCAGATCGTGCCCAGCGCACGGATCGGCTGGATCGCGCCCGTCTCGTTGTTGGCCCACTGCACCGCGACGACGCCGACCGAGTTGTCGATCAGCTCGGCCGCCGCGTCGGTGTCGTACACCCCGCCGGCGAGCACGGGGATGTTGCGGACCTCGGTGCCGGCTCGTTCCAGGTCGTCGGCGAGCTCGCGGACGGCGGCGTGCTCGACGGCGCTGGTGACGAGCACGTTCTTTCCTCCCGCCTCGAGCACGCCGCGAACGCCCATGTCGATCGCCTCGGTGCAGCTCGAGGTGAGGACGAGGTCGCGTGGCTTGGCGCCGATGAGCGTGGCGAGCTTGGCGCGGGCCAGCTCGATCGCGGCCCGGGCGTTCTGCCCGCCTCGGTGCACGCTCGAGGGGTTGGCCCAGAGCTCGGCGGTGCCGCGCGCCACCGCTTCGATCACCGCGGGTGAGGGGCGGGTCGTCGCGTTGTGGTCGAGGTAGATCGGGTCCACGGGCGGCTCCGAGTGGGGGAGGCTGTGTGTGGGTCTGCGAGGGGGGGTTAGCGTGGGGGGTTAGCCCTTGCCGATGAGAATCCGGATCAGCGCGTCTTTGACGTGCACGCCCTCGGACCCGTCGCCGTGGCCTTCGATTCGCATCGCGCTCATCACGCCGTACCCCAGCCCGATCTCGAGCAGCATCCACGCGATGACCTTGGCCGGGAACCGGTCGGCGACCTGCCTCGCGGTCTGGGCCGCCTCGATCTCGCCCGTCACGAACGCGTGCAACCGGGCGATGTGCCCGCGGACGGCGTCGCGGATTTTTTCGTCGTCGATCTCGCTGATGGATTGCAGGAAGACGCGGTAGGAGTCGCGGCCCGCCGCGGAGACCATCGGGTTGTCGCCGATGACGCGGGCGAGGCGGTCGCCCGGGTTCGACGCGCCCTCCAGGTCACGCTCCCACTGCAGCAGCGTGCGTTCGCCGGTTCGTTCGATGAGCGCGACGAAGAGGTCTCGCTTGGACTTGAAGTGGCGGTAGATGATCGGCTCGGTGACACCGGCGGCCCGGGCCAGCTGGCTCGTGGTCGCGCGGGCGTACCCCTGCGCGCTAAAGAGCTCGGCGGCGACATCCAGGAGTTGCTCACGCCGCTCGGCGGCCGGTAAACGACTCAACAGCACCCCTTCCGATCAGACATCCGACGTTCCCGTCGGGTTTCATGAGACCCGGCCCCGGGCTCCACGGGCCCGTTCGGGATTCATTCTAGCGGATACAAACCTGCACCACCGCATTCTTATGCCCCGCTCCTCTTGTTGGGCCTCTCATTGGGTCGCTGGGGGGTCTCGTCTCGGGGGATGGGCACCGGGTCGTATCCCTGCCCGCCGCGTGGGCGACACCGGATCACCCGCCGCAGGGTGAGCCGAGTCCCCCGGATCGGGCCGTATTCCCGGTACGCACCCAAGCCGTACAGGCTGCACGTGGGCTCGAAACGGCACTGCCGCCCCATCCAGGGGCTCAGCGTGACGCGGTAGAGCAGGATCAGCCAGACGAACGGCTGGGCCAGCGCTCGGCCGACCGGGCCCGCGGCGGGCCAGTCCGGGTTCCAGAGCTCGGGCGGGTTATTACACATCCCGGGCGGCCCGCTTGAGCTGCTCGCGGTGGCACGCGGTCGCCGCCTCGATCAGCCACCCCATCACCTCGTCGGCTTTGAGCTGGCGGGTGTCATACCCCTCGCAGGGGCGGCTCGAGACGACTAGGTCGTACCCGCCCCTTCCGAGGGCTTGGCCCCGGGCCGGGGCGCTGAGCCGAAAGGCCTCGCGGATCAGCCGCTTGGCGCGGCCTCGGACCACCGCGTTGCCGACTCGCTTGCCGATCGAGAGCCCGAGCCGATCGCGGCCGAGCCCGTTGGGGCGGACAAAGACGGTCAGCGAGCCGCGGCTCTTGCGGACCTTGTGGGCGAACACCGCCTGAAACTCGCGGGCGTGGGTGATCCGGGCCGACCGCGCAAAGCCAAGCTTCGGGGCGGGCGGCTGATCATGGGGGATGGCGTTGGTCGGGCTCACGCCCAAGTCTAGTGCTCCCAGCGGTCTACCGCGATGGTCGGCCCCATGCGCCCCTAGCGTCACTCGGTTGCGGGCAGCAGCCCGATGAACAGGCAGAGCATGGCCCCGGCGATGAGCCACAGCCGCTGGCGGCGGTCGGTCGCGAGGGTCTCGAGGACCGAGCGGGGCCGCTGGCGGGTGGTCATCGAGACGGGGGTGGGCTCGAGGGGGCCAAAGAGGTCCAGGTCGCCCGGGCCGCGTGGCGGGAGGAGCGTGAGCCGATCGGCGGGGGCCATGTTCAGCTCGCTCATCGCCAGCGAACGCAGCAGGGTCTCGTCGTGTTGCTGCAGCGCGGTGAGGTAGGTCTCGTAGCGGACCAGGCGGGCCTGCCCGTGCCGCTCGCGGGCGTGGGCCTGGTCTCGGCTCTGGCGGGCGTCGGCGAGATCCACCGAGGCGGGGATGAGGACGACGGCGATCAGCATCGCCAGCCCGGCGAGAAAGATGAGCCACCCGCCCAGCGTGCCCGAGCCGGGCAGGAGCGAGGGATAGGCGGCTGGGGCGGTGTGTGTGTGGTGGTGGGAGGTGGTTGTGTGGGTGGCGGGGTTCACTCAGGGCTCATCGACTCGGCTGCGGCGGGGGCTGCAAGAATCGGCGTGGCGGCGCTCCATACACTCGTGGCCTATGCGCCGTCGTGTTGTCATCACCGGGATCGGACCTGTCAGCCCCATCGGGCACGGGTCCGCCGCGTTTGCCGAGGCTCTGGTCGCGGGCCGCTGCGGGCTCGGGCTGATCGAGAGCTTCGATGCCTCGGGGTTCCCGTGCCGCGTCGGCGGCGAGTGCAAGGACATCGACGCCCGCCAGGCGGTGCCCAAGGCCTACCGCAAGGCGACCAAGGTCATGGCCCGGGACACCGAGCTGGCCGTGGTCGCGGCTCGGTTCGCGGTGCTCGATTCGGGGCTCACCACGCGGGACGAGGAGGGGACCGCCGGCGGGTTTGTGATCGACCCCAAGCGGGTGGGGTGTCAGATCGGCGCGGGGTTTATCGCCGCGGAGATCGACGAGATCGCCCGGGCCATCGTCTCGTCGCAGGGCGAGGGGCAAGGCGGGTGGGACCTCAAGCGGTGGGGCACCGAGAACGGTGGCGACGGGGCGATGAACAACCTGCCCCCCCTCTGGCTTCTCAAGTACCTGCCCAACATGCTCGCGTGCCACGTCACGATCGTGCACGGGTTCGAGGGCCCGTCCAACACGATCACGTGCGCCGAGGCCTCGGCGCTGCTCTCGATCGGCGAGGGGGCCCGGGTCATCGAGCGAGACAACGCGGACCTGTGCGTCTCGGGCGGGGCCGAGAGCAAGATGAACCTGATGGGGCTGATGCGGTTCGACCTGGCCGGGCGGATGGCGCACAGCGGCGACGAGACCGACCCGAGCCGGATCGCCCGCCCGTTCGAGGCCGATTCGCCGGGCGGGGTGCTGGGCGAGGGCGGCGGGCTCGTGGTGCTCGAGGAAGCGTCGCACGCGAAGGAACGCGGGGCGGGTGTCTACGCCGAGGTCGCCGGCTTTGGCTCTGGGCAGACGCCAAACCCGTACCTGCCGGGCATCTTCGACGGCCCCGCGCCGGGCGAGCCCGAGCCCGGGCAGCTGAGAGCGATCCGGGCGGCACTCGACGACGCGGGCCTGGCCCCGAGCGAGATCGACGCGGTGATCCCGCTGGGCGTGGGGGTGCCGACGCTGGATTCGAGCGAGATGGCGGCGCTTGGCGAGGTGTTCGGCGAGCGGATGCCGCCGCGGGTGACGATCACCGAGCGGGTCGGCGACTGCCTGGCCGGGCACGGGGCCCTGGCGGTGTGCGCCGGGGCGACGATGATCCGCGACGGCGTGTGGCCCGCGGGGACCGTGACGGCTGACGGAGAGCCGCCCTCTGGCGAGGGGCCGCGGGCTATCCTCATCACCACGCACGCGATCGGCGGGCCTTGCGCCGCGGTCGTCCTGAAGAAATCCGAATAACCCCGCACGCTGGGGGCTTCACCGCTGGCTCTCACCTCAACCCGTCTCGCCTCAACCCATCTCACCTCAACCCTGTTTGTTCCTTCAACCCTGTTGGCCCTTCCAGCCCGAAACTACGGAGACTCCACCATGAACGACCGACGAGGCCCCTCAACACGAACCCGCCGCGGCACCCCGCTCTCCGAGCTTCCCGCGGATCTGACCGAGAACAGCCGCAAGGTGATCGGGTGCGCCATCGAGGTGCACAAGGAGCTGGGCCCGGGCTACCCGCTCGCGATCTACCGCAAGGCGCTGGCGCTGATGATGGACGACGAGGAGATCACCTACGAGTTCGACAAGGCGTACACCGTCGAGTTTGACGGCGACCCGGTCGGCGAGGTTGTCGCTGACATCTTCGCGGGCAACCGGTTCGTGGTGAGGCTGATGGCCGAGCACGCGGAGATCGGGACCCAGCCGCGGTCCGAGCTGCGCGCGGTGCTCCGGGCGGCGGACCTGGAGCTCGGGCTCATCATCAACTTCGGCGAGCGACGCCTCAAGGACGGGCTCGTCCGCGTGCTCAACCCCGACAAGCTCAACGCGAGGGCGGAGGGCGAGGACTACGAGAGCGACGCCCCCCACGACGCCCCCCACGACTCCCCCGACAATGACCAAGGCGACGACGACTCTCACGACGACGACTCGGAGGACTGAGCCCCGCCGGCTCGCAACGCCATGACCCCCAAACGCGTCGTCATCACGGGCACCGGCTGGATCACGCCTCTGGGCTGTGATGTGGACGCGGTCTGGGCTCGGCTGCTCGCGGGCGACTCAGGCGTCGGGCGGGTGACGCGGTACGACGCCTCGACGTTCGCGACGGACTTCGCTGCGGAGGTCAAGGGGTTTGATCTGGCCGACTTCATGGGCGACGACGCGGCGAGACACAAGACCGCGGGCATCTCGACGCGGTTCGCCCTGGCTGCGGCGAGCAACGCGTGGAGGCAGGCCGGGCTCGGCGAGCCCCACGCCGAGGCGCCCGCGGGCCTGGACCCGGATCGGCTGGGCATCTACCTGGGCGCGGGCGAGGGCTCGCTTGATGCCGAGCATTTCCCCGCTGCGATCATCGACAGCTACAACGCCGAGACCCGCGGCGTGGACCCGGTGAGATGGGCCAAGCGGGCTTATGAGGGCATGAGGGCACAGTGGGAAACCGAGCAGGAGCCCCACCTGACGATCTCGCACCTGAGCCACGCGTTCGGCGCGCGCGGCCCGGCGATGAACTGCATGACGGCGTGCGCCGCCGGGGCCCAGTGCGTGGGCGAGGCCACCGAGATCATTCGGCGGGGCGACGCGGACGCCATGATCGCCGGCGGGGCCCACTCCATGATCCACCCGCTGGGCCTGACCGGGTTTGTTCGGCTCACCGCGATGAGCACGCGAAGAGACACGCCGCAGACCGCGTCTCGCCCGTTCGACGCGACCCGCGACGGCTTTGTGATGGGCGAGGGCGCGGGGATGCTCGTGCTCGAAGAACTCGAGCACGCCAGGGCCCGCGGGGCGAACATCCTCGCGGAGGTCGCGGGGTACGGATCGACCGCCGACGCGTACCGGATCACCGACATCCAGCCCGACGGGTTTGGCGGTGCGGGCGCGATGGGGCTGGCGTTGAAGCAGGCCGGGATTGATCCGAGCCAGACGGACGCGAGCGGGCGGCCGATGGTGCACTACATCAACGCGCACGGCACGGGGACCCAAGAGAACGACAAGATCGAGACGCAGGCGGTCAAGAACGTGTTTGGCGAGCTGGCGTCGAGCGTGCCGTTTAGCTCGATCAAGTCGATGCTGGGGCACCTGATCCAGGCCGCGGGCACGGTCGAGCTGATCGTGTGTCTCAAGTGCCTGCAGACGGGGATGATCCCGCCGACCAAGAACCTGGTGAACCCGGACCCCAAGTGCGATCTGGACCACGTGCCCCACGAGGCGAGGGACCTGAACGCCGCGGGCGGGATCGACGTCTGCCTGAGCAATTCGTTCGGGTTTGGCGGGCAGAACGACACGGTCTGTTTGCGGAAAATTGAGCCCTAAGAGCGGCTGAGGGGCATGTTTGAGGCCTCTTTGGCCCCGAAGGGTCTGGCCGGGCTACACTTGCGGCCCCGTACTTTGTCTCGAGAGGAATCGATCATGTCCGCAGGCCGCGTTACCCGAGCCAAGAACAAGTCCGCCCAGAAGCGCCAGAAGGTGGGCTCGATCGCCCGGTACAAGAAGAAGCTGGCCCTGGCCCGCCGCAAGAAGGCGAGCAACCGGGTCACCTCGGGCAGCAACAACTGATCTAGCTGATCCGGCTGTTCCCGCATGAGGAACGCTGCTGATTTACTCACCCGTTGATCTTCGAGGCGCTAACCCGTCGCGAAGATCAGCGGGTGTTCTGTTTTTGAACCCCGTTTCCCGAGCCCGTGCTCAGCCGATGCCGTCCGTTGCCGCCTTGTGCATCGCGTCGGCGAACCGCCCGATCTCCTCGGGCGTGGTGTACACGCTCGGGCTGACGCGGACGCCCTCGAACTCGGCGTGCTTGATGACGGTGCACAGGATGCGGCGGGTGCGCCAGAGCCAGTTGTTCAGGTCCGCTGAGTCGATCCCCTCGAGCTGCACGTTGGCGATGCCGCACGCCGCGCCGGGCTTCTGGCTGGTGTGCAGGGTCAGGGTCGGGATGTCGGCGCACTGCTCGATCCACGAGTCTCGCAGATGGATCAGCCTCGCGAACTTGCGGGCCGGGCCCAGCCCTTCGTGGAAGGTCAGGGCCTCGCCGATCGCGAGATAGCCCGCGGCGGGGTGCGTGCCGATCTGCTCGAACTTGCGGATGTTGTCGTCGAGCCCGTCGTCGGCGGCCATCATCGGCCACAGGGATTTGATCTTGTCGCGTTTCACATAAAGCAGCCCGGTGCCGTGGGGGGCGAAGAGCCACTTGTGCAGGCTGGTGCCGTAGTAGTCCACGCCCAGCTCGGCCAGCGTGAAGGGCATGTTCGCAAAGGCGTGCGCGCCGTCCACGATCACGGGGATGCCCCTCGTGCGCGCCATCGCGATGATCTGTTTCACGGGCAGGATCTGTCCCGTCAGGTTGATCACGTGCGAGACGAGGATGAGCCGGGTCTTGTCGGTGATGTTCTGCTCGAACAACCGGACGATCGCCGCGTCGTCCTCAGCGGGCACGGGGATCGAGAACTGCCTGAGCACGATCCCCTCGCGGCGGGCCCGCTGGTTGAAGGTGGTGACCATCCGTGGGTAGGCCTGGTTGGTGCACAGGACCTCGTCGCCGGGGTTCAGGTCGAACCCGAGCTGGGCGATCTGCAGACTCTCGCTGGCGTTGCGTGTGAACGCGATCTCCTCGGTATCTACACCCCAGGCCCGGGCGAGCCGCTGGCGGACGGCTTCTCGCTGCGGCTCGAGCACCCGCCACATGTTGTACGGCGGGCACTGGTTGGAGAAGTCCAGGTGCCGCTTCATCGCCTCTTGCACGAACGCGGGGGCTGGGGAGACCCCGCCGTTGTTGAAGTTGATGAGCGAGCGGTCCACGGTGAAGGCGGTCTGCGCGCGGCGCCAGTAGTCCTCGTCGGTGGCGAGCTCTTGCGGCGTGCCGGGGGTGGCGCGCAGCTCCTGGGCGATCCCCGCGGCCGTTGCGGTGCTCAGCTCGGCGCTCGTGGCCAGGCCAGCCGCGGCGGCGAGCCCGACCGAACCGAGCCCGACAGACCCAAGGAATTCTCGTCTCGTTGGCATGGTCGGCCTCCCTCGTGGCGGGGTGATTTCGTTGAATCAGCGATTCTGAGCCACAAACGCGGCCAGAGCGAGTCGCCAGTCTATCAGCCGGGGCGCGGGTCGAGCCGAGCCGCTCCATCGGCCGATTGAGGGGGCTATGGCTGACTCCAAACCGTCCACAATCCACGCCCTCGTCTCCCGCGGCGTCCCCGCGCTCGCGATCCTCGCCCTCGTCGGGGTCGGCGGCGTGATGGCGATGCGGTCCGAGCGGTCCGCTGCGAGGGCTGAGCTCTATCAGGAACGCTTGCGCGAGCTGGCGACGCGGTACACGGAGCTGGCGGACGTCTACAACGTCGCGGTCCGCAAGACCGCGGTGACCGAGCTGGTCGTCGCGGACCGGACGCTGACGGTCCGTGTGCGCACCGCGGACGGGGTGCTGCTCGACGTGCCCACGCCGTACAACCCGGCGAGTGAGATCTACGTGGACTACGCGGTGCTCGACGGGCGAGTCTGGATCCGCCGCGTGTTCGACGAGCACACCGCGCCCAGCGAGGCGACGGTGATCGACCCGAAGCTCGCGGACATCGACTGGGACCTGGAGGGGCTCAAGCTGGGCAAGGCGGTCTACCGGTCACTCAGTGACGGGCGGTGGGTGGTGTCGGTCTCGGGCAACGGGTCGCTTGGATTGACGCGGTTGGCTGACGGGGCCCAGGACGCGGGGCTGATCCACGCGCCGGCGGTGGTCGAGTTCGAGCAGATCGAGGCGCAGGTTGATGAGCAGATCGACAGGATCACGTCGGGTCAGCTGCTGGCGAGGGTGTTTGGCGGGTGAGGTCGGGATCGGGGCCACGCCCGCGTGATCACTCGGCGTCTCGGATCCTGCTCCCTCGCCCCCTTCAGGGGGAGAGGGTTGGGGTGAGGGGGTCTTCCGCGCGCACGTTCATGATCCCCCTCATCCGGCCGCTTCGCGGCCACCTTCTCCCCCAAGGGGGAGAAGGAGCTCCATCACCCCAACCCGATCAACGGTCGCCATGCTGATCCCCGACACCAGATCCCTGATCCTTTTTCGCCCCCCTACACTCCCCCCCAATCCCGTTCTTGCCCTTCAAGCCCTTGCGCCCCCGGAGTTTCCGATGACCGACGCTGCTTCAACCGAGCCCGCTACGACCCCCCCAACCAAGTCGATGGACGACATCATGTCGCTGTGCAAGCGGCGGGGGTTTGTCTACCAGGCCTCCGAGATCTACGGCGGCGTCAACGGCTTCTGGGACTACGGCCCCATGGGCGCCCAGCTCAAGAAGAACCTCCGCGATGCCTGGTGGCAGGACGTCGTCATGATGGCCTGCGACGGGCAGACGGGGCCCGATGACAAGGCGGTCTCGATCGTGCCGGTGGACACGTGCATCATCCAGAACCCGAAGGTGTGGGAGGCGAGCGGGCACGTCGGCGGGTTTAGCGATCCGATGGTGGATTGCCGCGAGACCAAGAGCCGGTACCGGGCGGACCATATCTTCGTCTTTGCTGCAAGCAAAGATCAGACAGGGCATCTTGCGTTTGCTTTTAGCGATGATGATTCACAAAGCTCAGCCAGTAAAAAAGCCAGCAAATACGAGAAAGCTCATCCAGAAGCTGGCGAATTTGTTATCCGTCAGCTTGTTGGGAATGGACTTGAAGAATTGGCACTTGGGCTTGTCGTTGGACCACATGCAAAAGAAAAGGGCACGCTGACCGAGCCCAAAGAATTCAACCTGATGTTCAAGACCGTCCTCGGCGCCACCGGCAACGCCGAGGACAACACGGCCTACCTCCGCCCCGAAACCGCTCAGGGCATCTTCATCAACTTCAAGAACGTCGTGGACACCACGCGGGTTTCCGTCCCCTTCGGCATCGCCCAGACGGGCAAAAGCTTCCGCAACGAGGTCACGCCCCGCAACTTCACGTTCCGGAGTCGTGAGTTTGAGCAGATGGAGATCGAGTTCTTCTGCCACGAGGACGACGCGACCAAGTGGTACGCCTTCTGGCGCGACTGGCGGATGGCGTGGTGGCAGGGCATCGGGCTCGGCGGCGACAACTTGATTATGCGCGAGCACGACTCGGACGAATTGGCCCACTACGCCAAGGATGGGGCCGGCACCGCGGACATCGAGTACCGCTTCCCGTTCACCGCGCCCGGCTACGGCGAGCTCGAGGGCATCGCCCACCGGACCGACTTTGATCTGCGGCAGCACGCCGAGCACTCCGGGCTGGGCGACAAGCTGAAGTACTTCGATACGGTTCTCCAGGCAAAGCTTCAGGGTGAGGGTCTGCCCAAGGAGGAGATCAACAAGCGGAGCAAGTACTTCCCGCACGTCATCGAGCCCTCAGCGGGGCTCGACCGTGGCGTGCTGGCGATCCTGTGCGAGGCGTACACCGAGGACCCGGACCGGGCCAGCGGCGTGTACATGAAGTTCCACCCACGGATGGCCCCGATCAAGGCGGCTGTGTTCCCGCTGGTGCGTAAGGACGGCATGCCCGAGAAGGCTGCCGAGCTGACCAAGACGCTCCGCAAGCAGTTCGGCCATCTCGGCTTCATCGAGACCGACGAGAAGCAGTCGATCGGCAAGCGGTACGCCCGGATGGACGAGGCCGGTTGCCCGTTCTGCTTCACAATTGATGGGCAGACACTCGAGGACGGCACGGTGACCTGCCGCGAGCGGGACACGCAGACGCAGACCCGGCTGGCGATGGACGAGGTGGCCGGGTTCTTGCGCGAGAAGCTGCTCTGAGAAGTTGGGCTGAGAAACCGCTTTGAGAAGTTGGGCGTCTGGGCCCGGCTTCTGGGAGTCCTTCGAGGCTGAATTCGGTGTCACACTGGGCGAGACGGGCGTGCCCGGGCCCGGTTCGGGCGGTCATAAAATTGCTGAACCTCGTAACCATGGGCGGCGTCTGTCGGTAGGAGATAGAAGGGAGCTGTCCCGCCCTGAAAAGGGTTGGCGAGTTTTCCAAAGAAATAGGACCGACGCTCGGCTCACGTTGAGGACCGGCTCGGATACATCCACCAGACCTGGGGGTCTCGCCCGTGTTCAAGATTTTCGCTGCCATCGGAGTTGTTCTCGCGGTCCTCGCCGGGACTGTGGGTGTGATCGTCGTCAAGACGGACTTGGTCTCGAAGCTCAAGGGCGGGGGGATGCAGACGGGCGAGGAGGTGCAGCTCGTCGAGACGGCGTACGGCGACCTGATCCGGACGGTGTCGGCTCCCGGCTCGATCGAGCCCAAGACGATGGTGAAGATCTCGTCGCAGGTGTCGGCGGAGGTCTTGGCGTTGCCGTTCCGCGAGGGCGACTCGGTCAAGAAGGGCGACGTGGTGGTGCGGCTCGATCCGCAGGACCTCGAGGCGAGGCTCGACGCGGTGAAGGCGGGGCTCAAGGCCGAGCAGGCCCGGCTGCTCGGGGCCGAGGCCGGCGAGATCCAGGCGCGGCTCGAGTACAACCGGCAGACCTCGCTGTTCGAGTCGGGCGACGTGGCCAAGGCGGTGCTCGAGAGTGCCGAGGCGGGGTACAAGTCGGCGCAGTCGAACGTGCTGGCGATCCAGGCCTCGATCGAGCGGGCCCAGGCGAACATCACCCAGGCCGAGAAGGACCTGGAGAACACGACCATCATCGCCCCGATCGACGGGATCATCCAGCAGCTCAACACGGAGGTGGGCGAGACGGTGATCGTGGGCACGACCAACAACGCGGGCTCGGTGATCATGGAGGTCGCGGACCTCACGCAGATGCTGCTCAAGGCTCAGATCGATGAGGCGAACTTCGCCCCGGTCGCGGAGGGGCAAGAGGCGGTCATCATCATCCACGCGTTCAGCAACCGGGAGTTCAAGGGCGTGGTCCAGAAGATCGGGGGCAAGCGTCAGGTCGCGGCCGACGGCACGGGGTACTTCAAGGTTGAGATCCTGATCGAGTCTGAGGCGTCGGATCGGCTGTTCTCGGGGCTGACCGCTTCGACCAACATCGCGGTCGAGTCGTTCTACGACGTGCTGACGGTGCCTTCGCAGGCGGTGCTCGATCGCCGGGTTGATGAGCTGCCCACGGGCGTGCTTGAGTCCGAGTTTCTGGACAAGGACATCACGTTTGCTCAGGTGGTGTACACGCTCAAGGACGGCAAGTCGGTCGCCACGCCGGTCACGGTGGGGCCCTCTGACCTGACGCGGACCGTGATCCTCGGCGGGCTCAGCGAGGGCGACGAGGTTGTCGCCGGGCCGTTCCGGGTGCTGATCGGTATGAAGCACGACCAGGCGTTGCGTGACCGAGACGAGGTCGAGGCGGAGAAGGCGAACCCGTCGGCGAACCCGTCTGAGGACGCCGCGGGGGATGACGCGGAGACTGGCGAAACGAAGACCGGCGAAACGAAGACCGGCGAAACGGCGACTGGCGATGGGGCGGGCGACGGGACGGCTCCGGGGGACGCGGCCTCGGGCGAGGCTGAAGACGGCGGGGAGGGGTAGCCCGTGGCTGTCATCGAGATCAAACAACTGCACAAGGTGTACAAGATCGGCGAGGAGCGTGTGCACGCGCTTCGCGGCGTGGACCTCTCCATCGAGGCCAACGAGTTCGTCGCGATCATGGGCGCCTCGGGCTCGGGCAAGTCCACGCTGATGAACATCCTCGGGTGCCTCGACAAGCCGACCAAGGGCGTGTACCTGCTCAACGGCAACCCGACCCACAAGATGGGGATGTCGGCGCTGGCGCAGGTGCGCAACGAGGACATCGGGTTTATCTTCCAGTCGTTCGAGCTGCTGGGGCGGGCCTCGGCGCTCAAGAACGTGATCCTGCCGATGCTGTACTCGGCGGGGCGGCTGTTCACCGCCAAGAAGCGGGCCAAGGCCGCGCTGCAGAAGGTCGGCCTGGCTGACCGCATGCACCACCGCCCCAACCAGCTCTCGGGCGGTCAGCGGCAGCGGGTCGCGATCGCGCGGGCCCTGGTGAACGACCCGGCGATCCTGCTGGCCGACGAGCCCACGGGCAACCTGGACTCGACCACCTCCAACGAGATCATCGAGCTGTTCAAGGGCCTCCACGACGACGGGCAGACCATCCTGGTCGTCACGCACGAGGAAGAGGTCGCCGGGCACGCCCAGCGGATCGTGCGGCTCATGGACGGCGAGATCGTCTCGGATCATCCCACCCAGGAAGACCCGATCCACCAGGACTGGCTGCGGTCGATGGCCGAGGGGTTCGGGAGTACGTCTGGCGAGCAGTTCGGCGGCCCGACGCCGTCGGCCTCGGTCGTGCTCGAAACGCCAGAGCCCAAGCCAGAGCCCAAGCCGACGCCCTCGAACGGCACGCCCAACGGCGCATCCAGTGGCGCATCCGGCGGCGCACCCAACGGCGCACCGGCCCACCAGAACGGGATCACGAAGAACGGCACCCATTCCAGCGGTGACCGTTCGAAGGACAACGCCTCGGCGACCCCAGACCCCGCGGAGGCCTCGTCATGAAGATGCTTCTCACCCCGCTGCTGTTCATCATCCGGATCTGCGTGCAGACCGTGTTCCTGGCGCTGGGGCAAATCTGGGCCAACAAGACCCGGTCGGTGCTTACGTGCCTTGGGATCATCTTCGGGGTCGCGGCGGTGATCTCGGTCGTCGGGCTGCTCGGCGGGATGAAGGGCTTCGTGCTCAAGGAGTTCGAGACCATCGGGGCCCGCAAGATGTGGGTCTGGGGCGAGGTCCCCGACGACAAACGCACCACCATGAGCTACTCGGATGTCCGGGTCACGCTGTATGAGGCGGAGCTGATCCTGGACCGGGCCCCGTCGATCGAGTCGCTCACCCCGATGGCCAACATGCGGATGGATCTTTCCTACGACGGCGAGGTCAAGCGGGGCGTCTCGGTCCGCGGGATCTGGCCCGAGTGGCACGAGATCGAGGACCGGCAGGTGCTGTTCGGTCGCCCGTTCTCCAACATCGACGACGATGAGAACCGGCAGGTCTGTCTGGTCAACCAGGGTGCGATCGACGAGATGGGGCTTAACACCGACCCCTCGGGGCAGTTCATCCAGCTCAACGGGCGGCGGTTCTTGTGCATCGGGCTCGTCGAGACCAAAGAGCTCGCGTTCGCCGACGGCGGGCAGTCGGATCAGTCCGAGATCTACATCCCGTTCAACACGCTCAAGATGATGAACCCGTACACGGGGACGTACTTCATCATGCAGATGGTCTCGCCGGATGTCGCGCTCGAGGCCGAGGCCGCGGTCCGGTTCGTGCTGCGAAAGCACCGCCAGCTCAAGCCCGAGGACGAGGACACGTTCGGGGTGCAGGTCATGCAGGGCATGATCGATAACTTCAACGGGATCGCCCGGGTCGCCACGCTCGGTGGCGGGTTCGTCGCGGCGATCTCGCTCTTCGTCGGCGGCATCGGCATCATGAACATCATGCTCGTGAGTGTGTCCGAGCGGACCCGCGAGATCGGGCTGCGCAAGGCGGTCGGGGCCAAGCCTCCGATTGTGCTGCTGCAGTTCCTGGTCGAGGCGATCACGCTGTGCGTGGTCGGCGGGCTGATCGGGCTCGCGATCGGGCAGGGCGTGGTGTTCGGGTTCAAGAAAGCGGTGGACTGGATGTCCGAGGCCTCGGTGCCGCCCGAGGTGATCGCCGGCGCGTTGATCGTGACCGCGGCAACGGGCATTATCTTCGGCATGTTCCCCGCCATCAAGGCCGCCCGGCTCAACCCGATCGACGCGTTGCGCCACGAATAACCCGGTCCGTTCTGTCACCCCCTCTTCCAGACTCGTCCCCCAGGAGCCACCGCGTGCCCACGCCCACTCTCTCGACCGGTTTCTCCGCCCGACGCTCACCGACGACGCTGACGCTCGTCTCGGGGCTGCTGGTGGGGCTCGCCCTGCCCGCGTGCACGAGCCCGTTCGCCCGCCACCCGCTGGACATCGACGCGCGGGTGACGCCCGACCGCGTGAGCCAGGTCCGCTCGCTGAACCTGAAGAGCTACGAGGCGAGCGACGCGGCGACCCCCGACGCGACCACGCCCGAGGAGTCGCTGGAGCGGGCCCGCGAGCGGTTTGCGCGCACGGAGCGGATGGAGCTGAGTGTTGTTCAGGCCCGGGCCGCGACGCTGAGCAACAACCTGGAGCTGGGTGTCTCGCTGATCAGCCCGACGATCGCGGCACAGTCGGTGGCCCAGGAGGAGGGCAAGTTCGAGGCCGCGTTCACGCTCGACGCCTCGTGGGCCGAGACGGATCAGCCGACCGCGTCGACGCTCAGCGGCTCGTCCACGCGGGCGCAGTCGGTGACGCCGGGGCTCACGGTCCCGCTGCGGACGGGGGGCACGGCGTCTATCACGCTGCCGATCACGCGGTTTGAGACGGACAACACGTTCTCGACGCTCAACCCCTCGACCAACGCGGACCTGCAGTTCTCGCTCTCGCACAACCTGCTCCGCGGCGCGGGGCGTCGGGCGACGACGCACGGGCTGCGGATCGCGGGCTACAACCACCAGATCTCGCAGACGCAGACGAAGCTCGCGGTGATCCGGCAGCTCGCCGCGGCGGACCGGGCGTACTGGCGGCTCTACGCGGCTCAGCAGGCGCTGGACGTCCGCGTGCAGCAGTACACGCTGGCCAAGGATCAGTACGAGCGGGCGGTCCGGTTCACCGACGCTGGCGAGACGGCCCGGATCGAGGTCGTGCGGGCCCAGTCGGGCCTGGCCGACCGCGTGGAGCAGGTGATCCGGGCGCAGAACACGGTGCTGCTCACCGAGCGGACCCTCAAGCGGCTGATCAACATCCCCGGGCTGGACGTGGACTCGGCGACCGCGATCGACACCATCAGCCCGCCCGACCCGGTGCGGTATGAGTTTGACACCGCGCAGCTCACGGTCGAGGCGCTGGCCAACCGGATGGAGATGCTCGAGCTCGAGCTGCGGCTCGCGTCGGACGCGGCGGGCGAGGCGCTGGCCCGCAACCAGGCCCTCCCGCTGGTCGCGATGAGCTATTCCTACCGCGTCAACGGGCTGGGCGGCACCGAGGGCGACGCGTTCTCCAACCTCGGCGACAATGACTTTGAGGACTGGTCCGTCGGGCTGCGGAGCGAGATCCCGCTGGGCAACGAGGAGCGCAAGGCCGGGGTGATGCGGGCTGTGCTCACGAGGCTGCAGCGGCTGGCCTCGATCGAGGACCGCACCCAGTCGATCACCCAGGAGGTCTACGACGCGGCCGACACGCTGGCGACCAACTGGCAGCGGATTCTCGCGGCCCGTGAGTCGGTGATTCTCAACACGCGGCTGCTGCTGGCCGAGCAGAACCAGTTCGGGCAGGGGGCCAACACCTCCAACGACGTGCTCGACGCGGACACCGCGCTGGCCCAGGCCCGCCTCATCGAGATCGACGCGATCGTGGAGTACCAGATCTCGCAGATCGACCTCGCCTTTGCGACCGGCACGCTGCTCGGGTCGAGCCAGGTCGAGTTTGACGCGGCGGACCCGACGGGCGACGACCCGACGGGCAACGACCCCGCCGGGGCGCAGTCGGTGCCGATGTACCACCCCGCTTCGGGTATTTTCCCGGTGGACGATCGCGGCGACGACGGGGCGGGGCCGGACGGCGCTGCCGAGACCGATTCCACGCAAGAGGGTGTGAGCCCGATCCAAGCGGGGGATTGATCCGCGCCGTGTCGCTCGATTCGAGCCCTCCCGATCAAGGGGGTGCGGTTTCGTGCCGATGCACGGGGCATGAATGATCAGGCCGCCGCACCCAGCCCGCCCGCACCCAGCCCGCCCGCTTCCAGTCTGTCGGTGACGGAACCGAAGCCCGCGGTGGCGGAGGCTCGGCCCGGTCCGAGCCGATTCGAGCTGGAACTCCTGGGCATGGCGATCGACGCCAACGAGCTGATCTCGCGGATCCACGCGGGTCAGGGCGAGGACCTGAACTCGATCATCCGTTGTGCGATCGACGAGCGGCCGACCTTCGAGGAGATCGCCTCGGGCCCGACGTCGGATTTGCAGGACGCCGCCTGACCGGACCACTACGCTTCACCGGGCGTGATTGATCGCGTCTCAGGAAGGACTCGGCGATGAAGGGTGTCATTCTCGCTGGCGGCCTGGGCTCAAGGCTCCGCCCGCTCACGCTGGTTACCAACAAGCACCTGCTGCCGGTCTATGACCGGCCGATGGTCTACTACCCGATCCAGTCGCTCGTCGAAGCCGGCATCACCGAGATCCTCGTCGTCACCGGTGGCGAGCACGCGGGCGACTTCCTCAAGCTCCTCAAGAACGGCAAGCAGCTGGGCATCACCCATCTCGAGTACGCCTACCAAGAAGGCGAGGGCGGCATCGCCGACGCGCTGCGGCTTGCAGAAGACTTCGCCGAGGGCGGGCCCATCGCGGTCGTGCTGGGCGACAACATCATCGAGGGCTCGATCAAGCACGCGGTGGATGCGTACAAGGCCCAGGGCGGCGGGGCCAAGGTGCTCCTCAAGCAGGTCCCCGATCCCCAACGCTTCGGCGTGGCCCGCTTTGATGGCGACGACCCGGCGGGCAAGATCACCGAGATCATCGAGAAGCCCAAGGACCCGCCGAGCGATATGGCGGTCACCGGGTTCTACTTCTACGACGCGCGGGTGTTCGATATCTGCAACGGGCTCAACCCCTCGCAGCGGGGCGAGCTTGAGATCACCGACGTCAACAACAACTACCTCAAGCGGGGTGAGCTCACCCACGACGTGCTCGACGGCTGGTGGACCGACGCGGGCACCATCGAGAGCCTGTACCGGGCCTCGAGGCTCGTCGCGACCAAGATGGGCGACACCGGCGACGGCCCGGAGAAGCAGGCATGAGCGAGCTGACGTTTGCCAAGATGCGCACGCACGCCGGCTCGTTTGTCTCGGCACACGCCGAGGCGACGGAGCACAACGAGCCGGTCGCGCTCAGGCTCACGCCCTTCGTCGATGACCGTGGCTACTCACTCATGAACCTGTTCGTGGGCGTTCTCGGTGTAGGTCGTGGGGGGGGCGGGCAATCCAACGTCTCGATCCAGCACCCCGGCGTCATCAAGGCCTGGCACCGACACAAGAAGCAGACCGATTTCTGGGTCTGCCTCCACGGGCACCTCAAGGTCGGCGTCCACCGCGACGACGGCACCGCGTGGCAAGCGGTCATCGGCGAGCGCAGCCCGGTCTGTGTGATCATCCCGCCGACGCTGTGGCACGGGGCCGCGACGGTGGGGGCGAGCCCGGCGACGCTGCTGTACTACGTGACCCACGAGTTTGACGCGGCGAACCCGGACGAGGAGCGTCGCGCGTTCGACGAGCCGGCCGGCTTCCCCTGGGGCGTCGAGAACAAGTAGAGCGGGCACCAGGGATCAGGCATCAGGCACTAGGCATCAGGAAGAATTGACGAGCCCCGGGCGCGAGCGACGGGTCTCTTCTCGTGCGCCTCACGGACCGGAGAAAACCGTTTCACCACGGAGGCACAGAGGCACAGAGAAACACAAAGACCGAGAAGGACGGAGGTCAGAGCGAGGCCTGGGCCATTCCTGAGATTCGGTATCAAGCCCTGAATCAGGAGGTCTGGATTCAGGGCTCGCTGATTCTCTTCCGGTCCTATCTCGGTGTCCTCGGAGCCTCCGCGGCGGGTCTTTTTGGGGTCTGGGAGGGACGAATGAAATTCGGATGACACCGAGCCGCGCGCCATACGATTCGGGCATGGATTCGTATGGGAACATGTTTTCGTGTTCGAGGGTTCGTGCCCAGGCCCCCTGATCGGAGCGTTCCCCTTGACGACCGTCCCCACACAACCACCCGAAACCACCGGCCCGGAGGCCCGCCGCGCCGCCCGCGTGTTCGAGTCGCCGCTCGAGCTGCTCCCCGGTGTGGACAACCCCACGCCGCTGGTCCGGGTGGCGCGGTCGCTGCGGGCCGCCGGCATCGACCTGCCCGACTACCGGTTGTACGCCAAGCTGGAGTGGATGAACCCGTTCGGCTCGGTGAAGGATCGGGCCGCGGCGGCGTTGATCGAGGACCTGGAAGCGCGGGGCAAGCTCGGGCCGGGGCGCTCGGTCGTGGAGCCGACCAGCGGGAACACGGGCCTGTCGCTGGCGATGATGGCCAACGCCAAGGGGTACGGCATGCGGGCGGTGGTGCCCAACAAGGTGCCGCTGACCAAGAAGGCGCTGCTGAAGATGGCCGGGGCCGAGCTCGACGTGCTCAACGACAACCTCTGCCCCGCGCCGGGGCTGGGCGACGGCTCGGTGAATCTGGCCAAGACGCACGCCAAGGCCCAGCCCGACAAGTACGCCATGCCCAACCAGTACGAGAACGAGGCAAACGTGCGCGCGCACATGCTCACCACCGGCCCGGAGATCTGGCGGCAGACCGAGGGGAAGATCACCCACTTCTTCGCCACGCTGGGCACCTCGGGCACCATCACCGGCACCGGGCGGTATCTCAAGGAGCAGAACCCGGACATTAAGGTTATCTGCGTGGTGCCTGACGAGGGGCACGACGTGCCCGGGCTGCGCACGCCGTCCGCGCTCGCGTCCACCGCGCTGTTCGACGAGGACCTGATCGACGAGATCCTCGAGATCGATCACCAGTTCGCGTACACGACAGCGCTGGAGGCGATCCGCCTCGACGCGCTGCTCGCCGGGCCCTCGTCGGGGCTGATCCTCGAGGGCGCTCGGCGGGTTCTGAAGCGCGACGCGCCAGCCCACGGCGTGGGCGTCATGATCTTCTGTGACGACGCGTTTAAGTACATCGAGAATTTCATCAAGCACGTCCCCGAGCTGGCCCAGGGGACCACCCCACCTCAATAGAGGCCCGCCCGGACAACACCACCCGTTGAGCATCAACGGCGCACAGGAGCAACAAATCATGTCCGACTACGCACACCCCGAGGTCTTGGTCACCACTGACTGGGTCGCAGAGCACAAGGACGACGCGGGCATCAAGCTCGTCGAGGTCGATGTCGATTCGCAGGCCTTCGCTGCGGGGCACATCCCCGGCGCGATCGGGTTCAACTGGCAGACGCAGCTGCAGGACCAGCTCACCCGAGACATCCTGAGCAAGGCGGGCCTCGAGAGTCTCTTGGGCGACGCGGGCATCTCCGAGACCGACACGATCGTGCTCTACGGCGACAACCACAACTGGTTTGCTGCCTATGGCTTCTGGCTCTTCAAGATCTACGGGCACCAGAACGTGGTGCTGATGGACGGTGGGCGCAACAAGTGGCTCAACGAGGACGACAAGGCCCTCACCACCGACACGACCACCACCACGCCCGTGAAGTACACCGCCGGGGAGGCGGACCTGACGCTGCGGTCCGGGGTGTCCGAGGTGCTCGCGGTCGTCAACGCCGGGAGCCACAACCTGGTCGATGTGCGCAGCCCCGACGAGTTCACCGGCAAGGTCATCGCGCCCCCCGGCATGTCCGAGACGGCCCAACGCGGCGGGCACATCCCCGGCGCCCGCTCCATCCCGTGGTCCAAGGCCGTCAACGAGGACTCGACCTTCCGGTCCGTCGAGGAGCTCACGAAGGTCTACACGACCGACGCGGGCGTGAAGCCCGGCCTGGACACCATCGCGTACTGCCGCATCGGCGAGCGGTCCAGCCACACCTGGTTTGCGCTCAGGTACCTGCTGGGCCTCAAGAACGTGACGAACTACGACGGCTCGTGGACGGAGTACGGCTCGATGGTTGGCGTGCCGATCGAGCAGGGGGCACCGGCGTAAGGATCACCTCGCCCACGCCGCTCGCGACTGGGGTCCTGATTGCTGATGGCCGGCCCCTGATCCCGACCCCGAACCCCCGCGCTCGTTCCTGATGCCTGATGCCTATTCCCTGATGCCTCGCTAGAATCCGCGTGTCTGCGATCCGCCAAGCCCTGCGTACGACCGACCACCGCCCGTGGCCGATGCCCAACCGCCCGTGGGCGATGGCGATGACGTGGCGGGACCTGCTCTTTGCGCACTGGGAAGTGCCGGTCGAGCAGCTCCGGGCGGCGGTGCCTGGCGGGCTCCCGCTGGATCTGTACGAGGGGCGTGCCTTCATCGGCGTCGTCCCGTTCCGCATGGCGGGCACCCGGGCCCGTTTCACGCCGCCGATCCCCGGGCTCAGCGACTTCCCCGAGCTCAACGTCCGGACGTACGTCAATGTGAACAACAAACCGGGCGTCTACTTCTTCAGCCTCGACGCAACGAACCGCCCCGCGATCGAGACGGCGCGGGCCACCTTCGGGCTCAACTACCTCAAGGCCGAGATGCGCTGTGTGCGCGAGGGAGACACGGTGTCGTACTCGAGTGTGCGGACGGATCGTCGTGGGCCGCCGGCGGAGTTTCACGCTCGGTACACCGCCACCGGGGAGCTCTTCGCATCCAAGCCGGGCTCGCTGGAGCACTGGCTGACCGAGCGGTACGCGCTCTACACCGCGAGCAAACGCGGCGGGGTCCGCATGGGCGAGATCCACCACAGGCCTTGGCCGCTGCGCCCGGCGGTGTGCGAGATCGAGACGCTCGACATGACGCGGCTGCTCGGGCTTGAGCTTGAGGGCCCGCCGGTCTCGGTGCTGATGGCCGACTCGATCACGGTCCCCGGGTGGCTGCCGACTCGTGTTCGCACGGATCCGGCCGGGGCCAGCCAGGGGCCCGAGCGATGAGCGACTCGAACCCCATCGTGCTCTATGACGGGCTGTGCGGCTTCTGCGACGCGGGGGTGCAGAAGATCCTGCGGCGAGACACCCGCGGCGTGCTCCGGTTCGCGTCGCTGCAGTCCGAGGCGGGCGAGGCCTTGCTGCAGCGTCACTCCATCGACAATGACATGAGCACGATGGTGCTCATCGAGGGCGGCTCGGCCTATCTCCGCAGCCGAGCGGCGTTGCGGACCCTGAGCCGCCTGGGCTGGCCCTGGCGAGCGGTGGGGTGGCTGCGGGTGCTCCCGGCGTGGCTGACCGACCCGTTCTATCGCCTGGTCGCGAGGAACCGGTACCGGATCCCGTTTGGGGGTGGTCGGGGCCGACTGGGGGCCTGCCGCGTGCCCCAGCCCGGGCAGGCGGAGCGGTTTTTGAGCTCGCGGGCGGATCTGGAGCGGGTGGAGGGGTGAGATTGGGGCTGGGGCCCGGCGAACCGAGCGGGCGCTTGACACGAGATGTAGCACGTGCTACATTTTGCCCATGGACACCGCCCCCGGAGATTTTCGCATGCCGACTCGTCACGCCCGTCCCCGTCTGGCTGCTCGCTCGGCCTCGTTCGGTCTGGCTGCGCTGCTGGGGCTTGTCTCCGCGCTCGCCGGGTGTGGCCCGTCGGGGGCCCCGGCCCCGGCTTCTGCCCCGGCGCTGGCCCCGGGTGAGCGGCTGGCGGTCGTGTGCACAACGGGCATGATCGCCGACGCGGCGCGAGTGATCGCCGGCGAGCACGCGGACGTGGTCGCGTTGATGGGCCCGGGCACCGACCCGCACCTGTACACGCCCACGCGGACGGACCTGGCGGCGATCATGGACGCGGACGTGGTGTTCTACAACGGGCTGCACCTGGAGGGGCGGATGATCGAGGCGCTGCGGCGGGCCGAGTCGGCCGGCAAGCGGGTCGTCGCGGTGACCGAGCTGCTCAGCGCCGATGAGCTGCTCGCCCCGCCCGAGTTCAACGGGCTGCCCGACCCGCACGTCTGGATGGACCCATCGACCTGGGTGGTCGCGGTGGACGGGGTCGCCAGGGCGATGAGCGAGGCGGACCCGTCCAGCGCCGACGAGTACGCCACCAACGCGGCGTCGTACCGGGCCCAGGTCGAGGCGTTGGATATCTACGCGGCCGAGACCCTGGCGACGGTGCCGAAGAATCGGCGGGCGTTGGTCACGGCCCACGACGCGTTCAACTACTTCGGCCGCCGCTACGGCTTCGTGGTCATCGGCATCCAGGGCATCAGCACCGAGTCCGAGGCGGGCGTTCGCGATATCGAGCGGCTTGTCTCGATGCTGGTGGACCAGAAGATCCCCGCGGTCTTCGTCGAGACGACCGTCTCGGAGCGAAACATCCGGGCCCTGATCGACGGCGCCAAGGCCCGCGGGCACGACGTCGTGATCGGCGGCTTGCTGTACTCCGACGCGATGGGGCAGCCGGGCACGTATGAGGGGACCTACCCCGGCATGATCGACCACAACGTCACGACTATCGTGCGGGCGCTTGGCGGGCAGGCCCCGGCGCGCGGCATGAGCGGCCAACTGATGGAGGGCCCGTGATGATCCCGATGAGCCCCGGCGTGGCGTTCGGCGTGCTGCTGCTGACCTTCATCAGCGTGACACACCTCATCCGCCCCGACATCTGGCGCGACGTGATCCGCGAGTGGGCCCGCCAGGGCGCCCCGGGCGTCACGCTCTACGCGATGCTGCACGTGATCCCGGGCAGCGTGCTCGTGGTGCTGAGCATGAACGACACGACCATCGCGGGGCGCGTGGTGCTCGTGTACGGCTTGATCCTGACGATCAAGGGCACCGTGTATGTGCTGCTGGCCGACCGCATGAGCGAGTATCTGCAGCGGTGGTGTGCCATGAGCATCGCCCGGTGGAGATCGCCCGGCGTGGTCGGGCCGGTGCTCGTGGCGGGGCTTGTGATGCTGTCAAGGAGCGGGGCATGACCACGACCACCGGACCGAATTTGGCGGCTCGATCCGAGCTGGACGCGAGGCCCGAGCACTCGGCCTTGAGCCCGCTCTCGGTGCACGCGCTGACCGTGGCGTATCACCGCAAGCCCGTGCTCTGGGACGTGGACTTCGACGTCCCCGCGGCGTCGCTCGTCGCGATCATCGGGCCCAACGGCGCGGGCAAGTCCACGCTCATCAAGGCGTGTCTCGACCTGATCCCCCGGGCCTCGGGCGCGGTCGAGTTCTATGGCGAGCCGTTCAAGGCTGCCCGCTCGCGGGTGGGCTACGTCCCGCAGCGAGAGAGCGTGGACTGGGACTTCCCGGTCTCGGCGTTGGACGTCGTCGCGATGGGGCGGTACCGAAAGATCGGGTGGTGTCGGCCCGTGAGCCGGGCGCACAAAGAGGCCTCGATCGAGTGCCTGGACCGCGTGGGCATGGCCGACTACGCGCACCGGCAGATCAGCCAGCTCTCGGGCGGGCAGCAGCAGCGGGTCTTCCTGGCCCGGGCGCTGGCCCAAGACGCGGACCTGTACTTCATGGACGAGCCGTTCGCTGGGGTGGATGCCGCGACGGAGCGTGCGATCATCGCGGTGCTCCGCGAGCTGCGTGAGGCTGGCAAGACCGTGATCTGTGTGCACCACGATCTGCAGACGGTGACGGAGTACTTTGATCGGGCGTTGCTGCTGAACATGCGGGCCGTGGCGTGGGGGACGGTCGAGGACGTGTTCACGAAGGAAAACCTGCACAAGACGTATGGCGGGCGACTGACGCTGCTCGCCGAGGCCGCCGAGGCAGTGGCCCGTTCGCAGCCGCACCTGTGATGCTTGCCGCACTGACCAATCCGAGTTGGCCGATCGCCTCGATCATCCCAGCGGGCCCGATGCTGCGTGAGCTGTCGCCGCTCTCGCTGCCCGAGGTCTGGCGGACGCTGACGTTGCAGGCCGGGCACAACACGAGCGTGGTGATCCTGGCCTCGGCGCTGTTGGGGTTGGCTGCGGGGCTGATCGGGAGCTTTGCGCTGCTGCGCAAGCGGACGCTGGTCGCCGACGCGTTGAGTCACGCGACGCTGCCGGGCATCGCAGGGGCGTTTCTGTTGGTGACAGCAATGGGCGGGGCGGGCAAGTCGCTCCCGGTGCTGCTGATCGGGGCGGCTCTCAGCGCCGCCATCGCGGCGTGGCTCATCCAGCTCATCACGCACCACACCCGGGTCCGCGAGGACGCGGCGATCGGCATCGTGCTCGCCTCGGGCTTCGGGCTCGGCGTCGTGCTGCTCGGGATCGCGCAGCGACAGACCCAGGCCTCGGCGGGCGGGCTGCACCACTTCATCTACGGGCAGGCCGCCGCGATGGGCGAGCGCGACGCGGTGCTCATGGGCTCGATCGCGCTGGCGGCGCTGGCTGTCACGCTCACGCTCAAGAAAGAGCTCTGCCTGGTCTGCTTCAACGACGCGTTCGCACGCGTCACCGGGTGGCCCGTCCGCGGGGTTGACCTGATGATGATGGCGTTGGTCGTGACGGTCGTGGTCGCGGGGCTGCAGGCTGTGGGGCTGATCATGGTGATCGCGCTCTTGGTGATCCCGCCGGCCGCCGCCCGGTTCTGGACGGAGAGTCTCGGCCGCATGCTGATGGTCTCGGCGCTGTTCGGCGCGCTCTCGGGCTACCTGGGCGCTTCGCTCTCGGCCCTGCTGCCCGACATGCCCGCCGGCTCGGTCATCGTGCTCAGCGCCGGGGCGCTGTTCGTGCTGAGCATGGTGCTCGCCCCGTCGCGGGGCGTGGTCGCCTCGGCGGTCCGACGCGTGGACCTGCGCCTCAAGATCGCGGCGGACCACCTTCTCGAACTGATCCACGACCGCGGCGCCCCGGCGGGCCCGCAGACCATGCGAGACTTCGCTCGCGCCCGGGGGTGGTCGGGGGCCCGGGCGAGACTGTTTGCGCGGGTGCTGCGGTGGCGTGGGCTGCTGAGCCGGACCCCGGCGGGGTTTGCGCCGACCGGGGCCGGCCGCGAGCGCGGGGCGCGGGTCGCGCGCAACCACGCGCTGTGGGAGACCTACCTGATCACGCACGCCGACGTCGCGCCATCGCACGTGGACTGGTCCGTGGACCAGGTCGAGCACGTGCTGTCCGATGAGCTGATCGCGGAGCTGGAGCACCGGCTGGCGATGGACGGCGTCTCGATCCCCGCGGCGACCCCGAACGGGGGTGCCACGTGATGGACCACCTGCCGGGCGTCGCCCCGCTCGCCTCGGTGCAGACGTTCTTGTCGCTGGACTTGGTGCCGATGCTCGCGATCTCGCTGTCGGCGGTCTCGTGCGCGCTGCTGGGCAACTTCCTCGTGCTGCGTCGCCAGGCGCTCATGGGCGACGCGATCTCGCACGCCGTGCTGCCCGGGCTGGTGATCGCGGTGCTGCTCACGCGGAGCATGTCGCCCTGGGCGATCTTCCTCGGGGCCGCGGTCGCCGCGAGCACGACCGCGCTGCTCATCGAGCTGGTCAAGCGGCTGGGCCGCGTGGAGCCGGGCGCGGCGATGGGGGTCGTATTCTCGGTGCTGTTCGCGCTGGGCGTGCTGCTGCTCGAGCAGGCCAAGGGGCTCGACGGCGTGGACCTGGACCCCAACTGCGTGCTCTACGGGCAGCCCGAGTACCTCACGTGGTGGGGCGCGCCCGACACGCTCGCCGGGCTCTGGGATCTCTCGGTCTGGGGCAGCGCCCCGACGCCGGTGTTCACGCTGGGGATCGTGGCGGTCGGGGTGGTGCTGCTCGTGACGGTCCTGTTCAAGGAGCTGCGGATCGCGTCGTTTGATTCGGCGCTGGCGACCACGCAGGGGATCAACGCGGGTGTGATTCACGCGGTGCTGATGCTGGCCGTCGCGATCGCGACGGTGGCGTCGTTCGAGGCGGTCGGCTCGATCCTGGTCATCGCGATGCTGATCACGCCCGCCGCGACGGCGCGGCTGCTCACGGATCGACTCAGCGTCCAGCTCTGGCTCTCGGCGATCATCGCCGCGGGTAGTGCCGTCGGGGGGTACGCGCTCGCGGCAAACGCCCAGCGGGTCTTCGCTGGGGTGTTTGAGACGCACGGCTCGCTCAACGCGGCGGGCACGATCACGGTCTTCTCGGCTGGGGTGTTCGCGCTGGCGGTGGTGGCCTCGCCGTCGCAGGGGCTTATCGCCGGGGCGTATCGTCGTCGCCAACTCGCCCGACGGATCGTGATCGAGGACCTGCTCGGATTGCTCTACCGGGCCTGGGAGCAGGACCCGAGCCAGCCCAGCGTGACCCGGGCGGACTTGCGAACGCGGCTGCGGTCCAGGGACGCGGCGGACGGATCGGTACACGCCTCGACCCGGCTTGGGTATGTCCTGAGTGTGGGGGATTATCTGGAGCTGACCGAGGCCGGGCGTCGGCGGGCGGGCGAGATCGTGCAGCGGCACCGGGACTGGCAGGGGTATCTGGTGGAGGAGGCCGGGCTGCGGCCGGACCACGCCCACGACCGGGCCCACGGGCTCGAGCACCTGCCGATCGAATCGCGGGGCTCGTCGAAGCCGGGCGAGGCCGAGGGGCCCTGAGGGCCTCATCGCGGGATTCTGGACGCTACGCTAGGAGTGGATGAAAAAGACCTCCTCGTTTGATCTCGGCTCCACCTCCATGAACGACCTGCTCGAAGGGATCGCGGCCAAGAGGCCCGCGCCCGGGGGCGGGGCGGCCGCCGCGGCGTTGGGGGCGCTGGCCGCGTCGCTGGGGCGGATGGTTGTCTCGTTCACCGAGGGCAAGGAAGAGTTCGCCGACCTGCTCGACCCGATCCGCAAGAGCGCCAAGGCGCTCGACGACCAGCGGCGAGAGTTCATGAGCCTGTGCGACAAGGACGCCGAGGCGTTCATCGAGCTCTCGCGATTGATCCGCCGCCGACCCGACGACCACGAGCGGATGCAGCACGAGAGCAACGCGGTCCGGGCGGTGATCAACGTGCCGCTGGAGGGTCTCAAGCTGGCGTTGGAGACGGCCGAGCGGCTCGAGTGGCTCGCGGGCAAGTCGAACCATCACCTGCGGTCGGACCTGGCGATCGGCGCGGTGTTCGCCGAGGCCGCTGCTGCGGCGTGCCTGTGGAATGTTCGGATCAACCTGCCGATGCTGGTGGACCAGATCGAGCGGTCCACGCTGCTGGCCGAGGGCGAGGGCCTGCTCAAGCAGGTGGCCGAGAAGCGGGCCGCGATCGAGGCCGTGTGTCTCGAGGGCTGGTGACGAGTGCAACGCGTCGAGCTGCTCGACAATCCCGATATCGCGAAGCTGACAGACCTTCTGCGGCGGTCGAGCTGCGCGACCGAGCCCGCCGAGATGCTCTCGATCCTGGGGCCCTGGCTGCAGGGCCTTCGAAACGCTGACTTCTTCATTACCGTCTCGCGGCGTGGGCTGGGCGAGGGCGAGTACAAGATCACCCGCGTGGTCGAGCATCCCCGCGAGGTCACCCGCCGGGGCGAGAATTCCAACCCGTGGCGGGACTGGTCCAAGATCACCTCGCACACCGGCGGGCTCGTCGGCGAGCTGCTCGCCAGCGAACACCCACAGCTCGTCCAGAACCTCGACGTGCAAGACGACCCCGTCCTGGGCATCGCGGTCCGCACCATGCGCTCGGTGCTGGCGATCCCCAACTACGACGGCGGCGAGGCCCTCAACTGGGCGATCTTCTTCCGCGCCGACCCCGAGGGCTGGGGGCCCGGCGAGATCACCCCGCTGATGCAGGACCTCAACCTGATGGGCATGGCGACCAAAAACCTCGTCGAGAAGCGAAGAGCCGAGGGGCTTAACGAGCGGTACATGCTCCAGCTCGAGCAGGTGGCCCAGGTGCAGCGGTCGCTGCTGCCCGAGCGGACACCCTCGATCCCGAGCCTCAAGATCGCGACCTCGTACCTCACCTCCGACGAGGCGGGCGGCGACTACTACGACTTCATCAGCCTCCCCGACGGCAACCTGGGCATCCTCATCGCCGACGTCGCCGGGCACGGCCCGGCCGCGGCGACGGTGATGGCCATGCTCCGCGCGATCCTGATCTGCTTCGAGGAGCAGCACCACGACCCCGTCCTCGTGATGCAGTACTGCAACTCCAAGCTCTCGGCGGCCAATCTGGGCGGCTCGTTCACCACCGCCTTCTTCGCCTCGCTCAACCCCGCGACCGGCGAGCTGACCTACACCCGCTGGGGCCACAACCCGCCACGGCTTCGGCGAATGGGCGGCTTCGTCGAGCCGCTCGACCGGGCGGGCAGCCTCCCCCTGGGCATCGACCCCGACGCCGTCGGCGACTGCCACACCCTGACGCTCAACCCCGGCGATACCGTCGTGCTCTACACCGACGGCATCACCGAGGCCTCCGCCCCGCTCGGGGCGCACGGCCGGCGAGACATGTTCACCACTGAACGGTTCGACGACGCGATCCAGGAATGCTCGGGCGACCCCGAATGCATCATCGACTCGGTGCACGCCGCCCTCTACAAGCACGTCGGCTCGATGACCCGAGACGATGATCAGACCCTCGTCGCGGTCCGCTACCTCGGGCAAGGCCTCGGGGACGGGCATGCCTGAACCCGCCCCCCCCAACCCCGCCAACCCCGCCCCCGCTCAAGAGTGGTTCGACAAGCCCGACTCGACCGGCACCGCCGGCACTGCCGGTTCGGGCGGCAACACCGGCACCGGCGAGGCCGGGCTCCGGTTCAGCTGCACCGAGTGCGGCGACTGCTGCTCGGGCGCGCCGGGCTACGTGGGCTTCACCGCCGACGAGGCCCGGGCGATTGCTGAGAAGATCGGCGTCTCGGTTGAGACGTTCATGGCGGAGTACACCCGCGACACCTCGGACGGTCGGTCGATCAAGGACCTGAAGCTGGCGGGGTCCAAGGGGTACGACTGTGTGTTTCTCGATCGCGAGACGGTGCCGGGCAAGGCACGGTGCTCGGTTTATGAGGTGCGTCCGATGCAGTGCCGCACGTGGCCGTTCTGGGGCTCGAACCTGACCTCACAAGAGACCTGGAACGAATCGGGCAAGAGCTGCCCGGGGCTGAACACCGGGGAATTGCACACGCCTGCGCACATCCGCCTGACACGCGACCGGGTCGAGATCTAGCCCACCGTCTTGATAACCCTCATTTGAGCCCCCGACTGGCAATCCGCACTCAGCGGCCAACAATCCCCCCACATGGACTCCTACTGGCAACTCGCAGGCCGCCTCAAGGCCCACGCTCGGCTGATCGTCTTCGCGCTCTTCTTCGCCGCCATCTCGGCCGGCGGGCTTGGCGCCGGGCTGCTCGCGATCGAGCCGGTGCTCAGCACCATCTTCGAGGCGGAGGACCACCGGGGCCTGCCCCAGTTCGCCGAGGAGTTCAACGCCAAGCTCGAGAGTGTGAAGTGGGTGTCGTTTCAGATCCCCGCCCAGACCGTCGCGTCGCTCCCGGAGGGCTCCTACTCCGCGATCTTCGCCATCATGATTGCGCTGGGCGCGCTGACCCTGATCGGCGGCGTGGCCAACTTCTTGCACCAGTACCTCGCGATCACCGCGGTGCAGCACACCATCGCGGACATCCGCGAGGTCTTGTTCGCCAAGGTGGTGCACATGCCGCTGCGCGACGCCGTGGCCACGGGCTCGCTCGACCGCGTCTCAAGGATCATCGGCGACACCGAGCAGCTCTCGCAGGGCTTCACCGCGATGCTCTCCAAGGCGATGGCCCAGATCACCAAGGGCGCCATCGCGTTCCTGGTGGCGCTCGTCATCAACTGGCAGCTCACCATGGCGGCGGTCGTGGTCGCGCCGGCGCTCTACCTCGTGATCCGCAAGCTGGGCAAGAGGATCCGCCGAGCGTCCCGCAAGATGATGTCCGGGCAGGCCGACCTGCTCCGCGCCGCGACGGAGGTCACCCAGGGGCTCCGCGTCGTCAAGGTCCACACCACCGAGGGCGACGAGACCGACCGGTTCGCGGTCCACAACCGCGCGGTGCTCGCCCAGCAGCTCAAGGTCCGCACCGCCCGGGCCCTGGCCAGCCCGCTCATCGAGGTGCTCACCATGTTCGCGATGGGGGCGCTGGTGCTGATCGCGTCCAAGCTGATCCTCGACGGGCATCTCGAGAAAGAGCCTTTCCTGGCGGTGCTCATCGCGCTGGGCGTCTCGGGCAGCTCGCTCAAGCCGCTCACCGGGCTGATCAACAGCATCCAGCAGTCCGCCGCCGCCGCTGACCGCATCACCGAGGTTCTGGGAGAGCCCGCCGAGCCGGGCCGCGAGAACGACAACCCCGCGCTGCCACGCCACGCCAAATCCATCACCTTCGACAGCGTGCGGGTCCGCTACCCGGGAGCCGAGACCGATGCGATCGACGGCGTGAGCCTCGAGATCGCCGCCGGGCAGACCGTCGCCTTCGTCGGGCCCAACGGCAGCGGCAAAACGACCCTGCTCTCGCTCGTGCCCAGGCTCTTTGACCCGGACTCGGGCCGCGTGCTCATCGACGGCACCGACCTCACCGGCGTGCAGATCAAGACCCTGCGCGACCAGATCGGCGTCGTCACCCAGGAGACCGTGCTCTTCCGCCGCTCCGTCCGCGACAACGTCGCCTACGGCTCGCCCGACGCGACCGACGAGCAGATCCGCGAAGCCCTGGCCCAGGCCCGCGCGACCGATTTTGTCAGCCGCATGCCCCAGGGCCTTGCGACCGAGGTCGGCGAGCAGGGCCTCACCCTGAGCGGCGGGCAACGCCAACGCCTCGCCATCGCCCGCGCGATCCTGCGCAACCCCGCGATCCTGATCCTCGACGAGGCCACCAGCATGATCGACGCGGACTCGGAGAACCAGATCGCAGCCGCGATCGCGGACTTCGCCAAGGGCCGGACCTCCCTCGTGGTGGCCCACCGCCTGAGCACCGTCGTCAACGCGGACCGGATCGTGGTGCTCGACGCGGGCAAGGTGGTGGACTCGGGCACCCACGACGAGCTGCTGGCCCGGTGCGCGGTCTACCAGACACTGGCAAGGCACCAGCTCGTGCCGTCTGGGGTTTGACCAGTTTCCAATTGACAAGGGCATGAAAAGCCTGTTTTTGGCGCCAAAAGGGCAATCGAACACAAAAACACGCTAATATCGATACGTTTTCATTGACAAACAGATCATATCCGATACTGTTATGGAATGAATGGTCCTCGAAACGATCTTTTAAACGCTCTCAATCAGCGGCGAATGGCGCTGGGAATGACTTTTCCCGCGCTCGCCAGCCGGAGCGGTGTCCCTGAGCCAACCGTGAAGAGAATTCTGAGTAGTCGTAATCAAGAGTCATCGTTTGAGAAGGTCGAAGCGATTGCCGAGGCGTTGGGAATGCCTCTGGCCTGTGACCCGATCGATATCGACGAGTACCGCAAGCAAGCCGCTCGCGAGAAGGCTGTGCGAATCGCGAAGATGGTTCAGGGCACGAGCGCTCTGGAGGCGCAGGCCGTGAGCTCGGATCAGTATGAGCGGCTGATTGATCGTTCGTATCACGAGTTGCTCTCTGGTTCCCCTCGCCGACTCTGGTCTGCTTGATGGAGTTTGGCCCACTCATACCGGGGCAGACACCGATCGATGACATCTCGGGACTGCGGGATCGCACGATCCGGACGCAGTCTGAGTTGAACGCCGCCGAGGCGGAGAACATCCGGCAGGCGGCCTTGAAGTACCTCGCGGCGAAGCCATCGCGTCGTCTCGTGCGGTTTGATCTGCCTTGGGCGAAGAAGCTGCACGCGGACATGTTCGGCAAGGTCTGGGCGTGGGCGGGGTCCTTTCGAAACAGCGAGTTGAACATCGGCTCGGCACCCGTCCAGATCGAACAGGACCTTGCCGTGCTGCTCGACGACCTGCGATCTTGGGCGGACTTCGACATGCCGATGCTCGAGCAGTCCGTCCGTCTGCATCATGGGGCGGTTCGGATCCACCCGTTCAAGAATGGGAACGGTCGATGGTCGCGAATGCTGGGTAATATCTGGCTTCGCTTCCACGGTGCCGGTGTCATAAACTGGCCCGAAGAGACCATCGGTACAGAATGCGAGATTCGAATGGAGTACATCCGGTCCGTTCAGCAGGCTGATCTGGGCGAGTTTGAATCGCTGATCCGATTGCACGAACGATTCGCCGACTGAATAGTGAGGATTTCAATGCAACGCCCCGACGCCGACCCCGAGAACATGGTGATGGCCGACTTCTCCTGCGACTTCTGCGGGCACGAGTGGACGATGACCCGCCACATGGTCGAGGGGCACCAGGGCACGTGCATCTGCTCCAACTGCCTGACGATGGCCTACACCGAGCTGGTCTTCCACAAGGTGTCCGATGAGCCGAGCCCGGACGAGGCGTGCGCGCTGTGCCTGGAGGGCGGGCGGGCCGACGCGCACTGGCGCAGCCCCGTCGATGAGACCAAGCTGGGGTGCAAGCGGTGCGTGAAGCAGTCCGCTGGCGTGCTGCACAAGGACCCGGACCTGGCTTGGAAGAAGCCGATCGCGCCCGCGGGCGAGCCGATCGAGGACGACTGAACACGAGGCCTTGAGCGAGCCGCGCGTGGGTTCTCGTCTTGCTCCCTCGCCCCCCCGAGGGGGGAGAGGGCTGGGGTGAGGGGGGTTGCATCTTCCACACGGCTCAAGCACCCCCTCATCCGTCTCGGCTTCGCCGAGCCACCTTCTCCCCTACCCCCCCGCAGGGGAGAAGGAGCTAGAGCCGGTCGAGCAGCCCCGACTCGACAACATCGACCATCGGCGGAATGCACGGGCTCGTGCGCACGAAGTCTGCGAGCTCGATGAGCGGCACCCAACGCACGGCTTCGTACTCCCAAGAAGAACCACCACTCGCGGGCCAGAGACCGATGGGTATTGGTTGTGCGCTCCGCGGGGGCCTGTGTTCCACGTGGAACATGATGTCCAGGCTGCCCGATCGCTCGTCGAGCACCAGCCCGAGGATTCGGGCGGCTGACCAGTCGCAGGTGTACGGCTCGAGCCCGAGTTCTTCCTTGAGTTCGGTTTTCAGCGCGGTCGCGGCGAGCTCGCCATCGAACGCGAGCAGCGAGCTGTCGCGGGGTGTGTCGATCTCACCGGGTGAGTCGATGCCACCGGGCACGTCGATGCCGCCGGAGGGGGCGAGCTCCCAGAGCCCGCCGTAGACGCGGGTGCTGTGCGAACGCTGGGCGACGCAGACGCAGCGGGTGTTGCCTTGGGCGGTCGCGGTGAGGATCCCGGTGACGGAGAGGATGGTGGTGCCGCCCGGGAGTCGGCTGTCGAAGTCTCGTTGTACCGCGAGGTGCTTGTAGTCGCTCGTGTGCGCCCGGACGGTGCTGGTGCTCGCGTCGAAGGCGTTGTAGGCGAGGATGGGCCCGTTGAAGAGGCGAGGGTTGGCGGCGCAGAGCCCGGCCCATCGGCGTTCGAACTCTTGCTCGTGCTCGGCGTCGGCTGGTGCTCGTTCGTCGCCGCGAGCGGCCGGCCCGATCTCGATCGTCAACTCGCTCGGCTTCTGGTCCAGCGGCGTGACGGGCATGCGCAGGCCGATCGTGGAGGGCGCGTGTGGGGGGGTCAGCCCATGAGGCTGGTGAGGTCCGAGCCGACGAGGTCGTCGAGTCCCTCGATGCCGAGTCCTTCGAGCTCTTTGGTGATGAGCTCCTTGGCCTCTTGCTGAGCCGCGTGGATGGCGTTGTTGGTCGCCTGGGCGATCAGGTCGCCCGCCAGCTCGCGGGCCTTGGCGTCGGTGTTCATGCCGGCGACGAGCGGGTCGGAGAGCTCGACCTTGAGCACGCGCATGGTGCCGGTGACGGTGACGCGGCAGGCCCCGCCCCCGGCGTCACGCTCAACCTTCATCCGCTCGAGCGCGAACTTGACGCGGCTGGCGGCGTCGGCGAGCTTGTCCTTGTTCTTCATCAGGCTGGCGACAGCCTGGGCGGCTTTGAGTTTGCTGAGCATGGGGGGAGGATAGCGGGTGAGCGCGGGGGTGGTGAGATCCAGTGCGCCTTCTCCCCGCCCCCCACACAGGGAGAGGGAGCATGAACCCGGTCGCTGGCGCTTGCGGCTAGTTCTTGGGGTAGACCTTTTTGATCTCGCCGTCGAAGGCTTCGAGCGCGGCTTTGACCAACGGGTGCTGGCGCAGATCGTCCTGAGACGGGGCGGCGGCGGGGCTGCTCGGCGAGGCGGCGGCGGGGCGTTGGGCGGGGCGCTCGGGAGCCGGGGCGCTGGGGCGTGGCGGGCCGGGTGCGTGCTGCTGCGTGTGAGTGGGGGTGTGGGGGCGAGTTGAGGGGGGGCTGGGAGTGGGCGGTTGTTGGCGACCCGGGTGGGGCGCCGCGGCCGCCCTCAGGATTTTCCCGGCGTGGCACCCGCGCCTTGCAAGATCGCGGTCACGTCCGCCAGCTTCTCGGTCATCGCGAGCCGCACGCAGCAGGCATCGAACAAGGCCCTGGGCGCGGGGCTGGACTTGATGCCGCGTTGCACGGATTCGACGACCGCGATCATGTGCACGAGCCCCGCGGCGTCGAACCGGCTCGCCCGGTCGATCTCGGCCTTGCGTTCGGCGGCGGTCAGCTCGACGAGCGGGGTGTCCGGGCCACACGCGCACAGCACCATGAGGTCTCGCAGGCGGTCGAGCAGGGCCTCAAGGATGAGGTCCATGGAGATGCCCTTGTCGAGCAGGGCGGCGGCGGACTCGAGCGCGGGCCTGGGGTCGCCGTCGGCCAGCGCGTCGAGCAGGGCCGAGCACAGCTCGCGGTCGGGCAGGCCCAGCAGGTCCTCGAGCAGGGCGAGGGTGAGGTTCTTCTCGCCGGCGGCCATGAGGCGGTCGAGCAGGGACAGCGCGTCGCGCATCGAGCCGTTGCCGAGCTTGGCCAGGGCGTGGATGAGGTCGGGGTCGGCCTTGAACTTCTCGGTCTTGACCAGCGCGGTGAGGTGGTCGGCGATGCTGGGCAGGGGGATGTTGCGGAAGTCGAACCGCTGGCAGCGGGACTGGATGGTGGCGATGACCTTGTGCGGCTCGGTGGTGCAGAGGATGAAGACGACGTGCTCGGGCGGCTCCTCCATGGTCTTGAGCAGCGCGTTGAAGGCGCTGGTCGAGAGCATGTGGACCTCGTCGATGATGTAGACGCGGCGGTGCCCGCGCATGGGCTTGTAGCTGGCGTTGGCGATCAGCTCGCGGGCCGCGTCCACGCCGGTGTTGGAGGCCGCGTCGATCTCCTGCACGTCCACGTCGCCGCCCCGGAAGATGGCGTCGGCGAGGGCCTCGTCGTGGTCGGGGTTGTTGAGCTCGTTGGCGAAGATCCGGGCCATGGAGGTCTTGCCCACCCCGCGGGTGCCGCAGAAGAGGTAGGCGTGGTGGACGCGGTCCTGCTTGATCGCGGCTTGCAGGGTGTTGGCGATGGGCTCTTGGCCGATGACGGTGTCAAAGGTGCGGGAGCGGTGCTTTCGGGCGAGTGCTTGGTAGGCCATGGGGGCATGGTAGTGGGGGCGGGGGTGGGCGTGGCCCGAGAACGCACCAAAGCTGGCTCCGGGTGCCACGGGTTGACCCGAAGGGCAACCCGTGCGGGACGTGCGGCACGGCTTGCGAGTCAAGCCGTGGCACCCAAGCCGGAGCTGCGGGAACCCCTCACCGATCGGCACGGATGGGTCTGTTGTTCGTATGAAGGGTTCCAACCCGCGTCGGTTGACGGCCAGGACACCAGCGGCACCGGGCGACGGCCGCTTATGGCTGCTGCGGTCAAGCCCTGACCAGATTCACGGGCCACCCGTGCACCGGGCCCGGCCGTCAACGCGAGGCGGGTCGGAAATGGATGGTAGCCGGATCAGAAGGCGGGGTACACTGCGATGATGAACCAGGCGGACCCAACCACCCCCAAACCCGTGGCCCCCGTGGTCGAGACGAGCCCATACGAGGCCGAGATCCACCGCCGTCAGGTGACGCTGCGGATCGTCCGGATCGGGTTTGCCGTGCTGTTCGCGGTGGTGACGGGGCTCTCGCTGATCGGCGGGCCCCTCGCCCCCGACGCCTTCCAGTACTGGCAGTACACCCTCGTGGCGGCGATCGTGGTCGCGGGCGTGGTGGTCACGATCGACCTGATGACGCCGGAGAAGAAGATCTCCGCGGTCGTGTCGGTGGTGGTGGGGCTGCTGGCGGCGATGCTCGCCGCGGCGGCGCTGGGGTTCATCATCGACCTGCTCGCGGCGACCTACGGCGACATCAACGTGGACGAGCCCCAGCCGCTGCTCAACATCATCAAAATCCTCATGGGCACCGGGCTGGCCTACCTCGCGATCTCGACCGTCTTCCAGACCCAGGACGACATCCGGCTGGTGATCCCGTACGTCGAGTTCGCCAAGCAGATCCGCGGGCAGCGCCCGCTGATCCTGGACACCTCAGCCCTGATCGACGGGCGGCTGATCGGGCTGACCGAGACCGGGCTGGTGCAGGCCCCGCTGATCATCCCCCGGTTCGTGCTCGCCGAGATGCAGCGGCTCAGTGACAGCGACGACAAGGCCAAGCGGGCCCGGGGCCGCCGCGGGCTCGACATGGTGAGCAAGCTGCAGCGGTCGGCCCGGGCGGATGTCACCATCGACGAGACCGAGATTGCGGGCCACGCGGTGGACGCGATGCTGGTGGAGCTGGCGAGGCCGATGTCCGGCGTGATCGTGACGACCGATTCCGGGTTGTCACGCGTCGCGGGGATCGAGGGCGTGGGTGTGGTCAACCTGCACGACGTGGCCAGCGCGATGCGACCCAGCGTGATCCCCGGGGAGCGGCTGCGGGTGAAGCTGATCAAGCCGGGCGAGCAGCCGGGGCAGGCGGTGGGGTATCTCGAGGACGGCACGATGATCGTCGCTGAGGACGGCGGGCCGCACGTGGGCGAGGAGATCGACCTGTTCGTATCCACCAGCCTTCAGACCTCCGCGGGCCGGCTGATCTTTGCGCGCACAACCGCCGAGGTTGCTCACCACCACACCCCTTCCCACCACACCCCCTCCCAAAGCGCCCCAGCCCCAACCCCTGAGCACCAGAGCCGCGACGAGGAGCACCAGGGCCCCGGGCAGGCCGATTCGGCCCCGGATCAGGACGGATCGAGCGGATCGGCGTCAACGGGCGAAGGGTCACCCGGCGAGGCGTCCTCGGGCGAGGGCGGCCCTCACGTCGTCCGGCGAGTCGGGCGCAACCCACGGCGGTGAATCTGTCGGGGCGGTGAACGTGTCCGGGGGGGTGGGGGTTACCGCCCGCTGCCGTCGCCGTTCTTGGAGTCCGGGCTGCACCAGAGCGTGCTGGGGCGGGTGTTCATCTCGGACTTCCAGAACTCAAGCTTGTACCAGACGGCTGAGCCGTCCACGCGGGAGACGGTCGCGCCGTCGCCGTGGCGGACCGAGACGCCCTCGGTGGGGAACGAGGAGCCGTCGTTCCAGGAATCGCCGAAGCTGGTGCCGCCGCCGAGCTCGCGGATCAGTTCGTCGCGTGACTGGGCCTCCCAGATGACGACGGACTCGGGGCGGAACTCGTCCACGCGGTTGGAATACTTGCGAGAGTTTGGACCGTCCTGCTTGCGGTAGGCCTTGAAGTCGCACAGCGCCCCGGAGAACAGGTACGAAGTGAACCCCTCCGAGCGGCTCTGGTAGAACGCGGGCTCCTCCTCGATCGTGGGGACCTTGTGGCTCGGGCAGCGGTAGGACTCGGAGGGCGTGGCGACGCGCTGGCCCGTGGAGGCGATCGCGCCCCGGGCGTTGAAGGGCGAGGCGCCGCCGAGGTACTCCCAGAGCGTGCCCGTCGCCGCGCCCATGTCCTTCTCGGAATCCGTCACGGTCTCGATGTTGCGGGTGTAGAGCCACCCCTGCGACCGCCAGCCCCAGTTGGGGTGCGGCAGGCGGTCCTCGTAGTCGTTGGCGTACGCCAGGGCCGCGGTCATGAGCTGGCGGTGGTTGACCGTGCAGATGGTTTTGCGGGCCGATTCTCTGGCCTTGCCCAAAGCGGGCAGCAGGATGCCGATGAGCAGCGCGATGATCGCGATGACGACCAGAAGTTCGATGAGTGTAAAGGCGCGGCGGGGCATGCGGCCACGGTAGCAGAAAACCACGCCGATCTACGAATTCCCCGACTCGGCTACTGGGTCGGCTCGGCCTTGGCCAGCACCGCGTCGATCGCTTGGCGGAACCGCTCGCGGGCCTTGGCGGCGTGCGGGTTGAGGTGCTGGATCGCCTCGAAGAGCCGCGGGGCGTCGCGCTCGGTGTTGTGCTGCATCTGCAGCAGGTAGCGGTAGGCCAGGGTCGCGGTGGGCAGCTCGGGCAGGCTCATGTGGTGGGCCGCGTGCCCGATCAGGTGCGTGATGACCTGCACCAGGGCCATCTGCTCGTCGTGCTCGTCGGGCGTGAGGTCGATGACGCTGAGCCCCAGGGTGGTGGTCAGGAACGTGCGCACAGCCGCGAGGGTCTCGTCGTCGATCCGCACCGGGCAGCACGCGATGGGCTGACTCGCGATCGTGCCCAGCTCGCGGGCGGTCTCGGGCCCGAAGCACGGGTGGGTCGCGAGGATCTGGCAGCGCTCGGGGAGCAACGCGCTCATCCACTCGGCGGGCTTCATCTTCACAGAGGCCACATCGACGACGAGCGGCGGGCGATCGCTGCTCGTGCGCAGATGCGACGCGATCGCGCGGCAGGCGGTCTCGATCGCCTGCACCGGCACCGCGAGAATCACAAGATCAGCCTGGGGCACGTCGGCCTCGATCGTGCCCGGGCGCGCGCCCGAGGCCCGGACGTCGGCCTCGCTGGCTGTGGGATCGATCACGGCGAGGTCGGTGTGGCCGGCGAGGTGCGTCGCGGCGAGTCGGCCGAATGCGCCGAAACCGAGGAGGGCGGTTCGGGGGAAGGGATGAGGGACTTGCTCTTGGTCGGTTCCCGGCATGGGCACAGCGTAGCGGGTCGTGCAGGTCTAAAGCTCCTTCTCCCCCTTGGGGGAGAAGGTGGCTCGGCGCAGCCGAGACGGATGAGGGGGTGCATTACTCCATAATCGAGCTACCCCGCGTTAGACTGGGCTTGTGCCGCATCACACCGACAGGAAGACGGAGCGTGCCAAGCACTCCGTGCGGACCGGTCACCGCCGGAGGGCGTGCTGTGGTCTCGGCTTCGCGACCGCCGACTCGGCGGGCTCAAGTTCCGTCGTCAGCACCCGATCGACGGGCTCGTGGTCGATTTCTGCTGTGTCGAGGCGCTGCTGATCGTGGAGCTCGACAGCCGCTATCACGACGGGCGGCAAGCGGAGGACGAGGCCCGCGATCGGCGAACGGGAGAGTTGGGGTACCTGACCGTTCGGGTCACCGCGGGCCAGGTCTCGACCAGCCTGAACGGCGCGCTGGAGTTCATCCTGAGGACGGCGCAGGAGCGGAACGGTATGGGTGGTTGAACCCCCTCATCCGTCCGCTGCGCGGCCACCTTCTCCCCCAAGGGGGAGAAGGAGCGGGATGAGCCCGGTGCGGGTGCCCCGAGGATGGCACCGCCATCGTCGGGCGGTTGGGTCAGGCGTGGAGAAGACCCGGGGGAAGCCGACGGTGAGAAGGTGAAGCGCCACGACCTTCGCTGCGCGAAGATCGTGGCACCCGGCGCAAGTATCTATTTCATTTAGTATTAAAGGTGGGATTGGACGAGGCGGTTCGCCGGATTCGGGAACCCCGAAGAACGGCAGTCTCGCTAGGCCAAACCATGCCGGGTTAAATTCGGGATGTGGGTCTGATACTTGGTTTTTGATCCGGCTCAACAAATCACGCGAACTGGAGTAGGTGTATTTTTCGCACCATGCGAACATGAGCAGATTGACATCACAGGTAAGAATTTCGGATATCGGATCGCGGAATTTTTTGGGTCCCGACACAAATAGCCTGTTCCCAGACAGCGGCATCAGGAAAATCGGAGGATTCGAACACCGAAATGTGTGCATGCAAATCGGGGAGTCCGTGGTGACCAGCGGCTCACTCCCATCTACCTCGAAGACATTTAGGAAACAGTCCCATTCGCGGAAAAGCCTCAAGAATTGGTCGACAATTAAGAACCGCGATTTCTTGATCGAGGATCGGTACTCTGCCTTGCTGACGGTCTGGTTTATGATTTGTTCAGCGAATCTGCTTCGTGCAAGCATGGATATAAACCACCGCCAAATCAGATTCAGGTCTTCCTCGGGTTGCTCCTGAAGCAGCGCGGACTGTCTGCCAAATTCGTCTTCAATTGGCTTCAAATACTCTTCGTCGAAGTCGCGGCCTATCGCATCGGTGTAGTACTCGGCTTCGTAGCAAATGCTCTTGGGCGTGTGGGGCTTGGAGCCAATTCGCAGATCGGGCTTGCTAAGCGACCACACGGCCTTATCCGAATTGCAGAATCTTTTGAGATGCTGCTGCGGCACAACGTGGTCGCGCTTCGCACTCATAGCTTCCTCAACGCCTCAACCAGCGTGTCGATGTGCTCCTCGGTGTGGGCCGCAGACATCTGGATTCGCAGTCGTGCGGTGCCCTCGGGGACGACGGGGAAGCCGAAGCCGATGACGAAGACGCCCAGGTCGAGGAGTTTCTCGCTCATCGCGATCGCCTTGGCGGTGTCGCCGACGATGATGGGGCAGATGGCGGTGGGCGATTCGAGGACCTCGAGGCCCGCGGCCTTGATCTTGGCCCGGGCGGATTTCACGTTGTCCTTGAGCCGCTGCACCCGCTGAGGCTCCGCCATGAGGATCTCGATCGCTTTGTTGGCGCTGCAGGCGACGGTGACGGGCAGGGCGTTGGAGAACAGGGTCGGGCGGCCGCGCTGGGTGATGAGGCTGATGAGGCGTTGGCTGCCGGCGATAAACCCGCCGGCCCCGCCGCCCAGGCCCTTGCCGAGTGTGCCGGTGAAGACGTCGATCTGTGCGGATCCGTCGGCGTTGACCATGCCGTAGTGCTCGTGTGTGCCTCGGCCGGTGGGGCCCATGACGCCGTGGGCGTGCGAGTCGTCCACCACGAGCATCGCGTTGAACTCGTCACACAAGGCACGCAAGCCGGGGAGGTTGGCGATGTCGCCCTCCATGGAGAAGACGCCGTCGGTGATGAGCCAGATCTGCCCGGTGATCTCGGGGTCGGCCGCGAGCTTCTCGAGCACCTTGCGGCAGCTGGCCATGTCCGAGTGCTTGAAGACCGCTTTCTTGACGCCCTTCTTGATGACGGGGGTCAGCCGCATCGCGTCGATGATGCACGCGTGGTTGAGCTCGTCGGAAACGATCACGTCGCCAGCCTCGCAGACGGTCGGGAAGAGGGCCTCGGTCGCGTTCCAGCAGGAGACGAAGGTGTAGGCCGCCTCGGTGCCCATGTAGGTGGCGATGGTTTTTTCGAGGGTCTGGTGGGGCGTGAAGGTGCCGCAGATGAAGCGGACGGAGGCGGTGCCAGCCCCGAACTTTCGCAGGCCCTCGATGCCGGCCTCGACGACCTCGGGGTGGTTGGCGAGCCCGAGGTAGTTGTTGGAGCAGAAGCAGAGGGTGTCCTGGAAGGTGCCGTCGGCGCGTTGGAGGCGGATCGAGGCGTCCATCGGCGAGTCGATGAGCTTGAGGTGCTTCATCTGGCCCGAGGACTCGAGCCCGGCCAGGGTCTCGTCGGTGCGGGTGTTGAAGGGGAGGGCGGGCTTCGTAGCGGGGGTGGTGGTGCTCATGCGCCGATTCTAGAGGGGGCCCGTGGGGGGGGGCGTGGGGGGGCGAGAACGGGCTGGTTTGC
>JBLHKT010000019.1:0-73464 GCA_047620485.1 Phycisphaerales bacterium
AGGGCACCACGCCGGGTTTCCTCCCTCAACGATTGGTCGCCCCATCCGCCTTCGCCCTTTGGGTCGAAGGCGGGCAAGCCACCCCAACATCAACCGCCGCTGGAAGCCGCGGCAGCGGTCATGTCGACATGCAAGTCGTTCGGGCTCAGATCGCCGGTGGAGCCTGAAACCAAATCGATGATCCAACCGGGAATCCCGCCAAAGACCAGGTTCCCAAGCAAGAACCATCCACTGACGCCGCTCGTGATTCGTGCTGTTTGCTCCGCATAGCCTGGCATTGAGAATACAACCGTGTACTTCTCTTTTCGCTCCAGCTCAAGTGATGCTGGCGTTTTGATCTCGCCATGACCCGGAACCATCACCGATGCTCCAGAAGGCGTTGAAGTGAACTTCACTGTTTCGGTTCGACCGTGAATGATCGTCCCACAGCCCGAACTCCACAAGAGAACCCCAGCAACGCAGACGAGTGTTGCAGACAAAATAGACTTTCTAAACAATCGAGATCCTTTCAAAAATCTGTGATGATACTACTCAATCAAGATCGATTAAGAATCAGAGCATACAGCCTCTCAACGCAACCGCTCTTGCTTCTTGGCATGATCATGTATTTTTTCGCGAGCAATGAAGGCTGGTTGCCCCCATCCGCACGGCAAGCCCTTGCCGCGCATAGCTTTATGGCCACGTCGCACTCTTGCTAGATCGAAGAAGCAAGCGAGGCTCTGTCTCACATTATTGTGGCGCCGTCACACATTTCTGTGGTTTCGTTTGCATTCAAAAGATTCGGCAGCAACCCGCTAGGCCTCGACCAACTCCGGATTCAGCGGATCGCCAGGCTCTTCCCGCAGCTCCAACCCAACCCCATCCTCCCCAGCCTTCACCCCGACACGCTGATCGCGGACCAGCGTCAGGATCGCGAGGAAGAGGCCCACCATTTCGGGTCGGGTCCTGCCCCTGAACAGCTCAGCCAAGGGCACCTGCGTCCGCTTCTCGCCGGCTGCGGTGCTCGCGTCGTCGCGGTCCGGGCCGTCGATGGGCTCGCCCCGGGCCGCCCGCGTCAGCCGATCCACGATGTCCGCAGCGTGCAGCTCGATCGGGGTGTCATCCGAGATGATCTCGTGGTCGCCCAGCCGATCGAAGTTGACGCTGGCGACGATCGACTTGTACGCCTCCATCAGCTGCAGCAGGTCCAGGTCTTCGAGTTCGAGCTCGCCGAGCTCCTCGGCGGCCTCGCGCACCGCGTCGGACTCGATCCCCGCGGCCCCGGCTGGGAACCGGCGCGACCACTCTTTCTGCCGCCGCTCGAGCGCGTCGGCCCCGTCGCGGTGCTTCTTGTACTCGAGCAGCTGGCGGACCAGCTCAGCCCGCGGGTCGAGCCTTGTGCCGGGTCGGTCCTCGCCTTGGCCCGCGTCGGCTGAGGCCTCGCCGCCGTCCTCGTCGGGCGGGCGGATCATCCGACTCTTGATCTCCATGAGCGTGGCGGCCATGACGAGGAACTCGCCGGCCAGCTCGATGTCGATCCGGTCGATCTCCTCGACGTACGACAGGTACTGGTTGGTGATCTGGGCGATCTGGATGTCCTCGATCTCGACCTCCGACTTGCGGATGAGGTAGAGGAGAAGGTCCATGGGACCCTCGAACGAATCGAGCTGAACGCGGTAGGTTTGTGTCACGCAGAGAGTGTATCGCCCCGGGTTGTTTCGGGCCCCGCTGGGCCGATTCAAGCGGTCTGGGTGTTGGGGGGCCCCTAGCCTTGCCGATCTACCAAGAGTGCCCTTTTCGGCCCGCTTCCCTCGGAGTCTTGATGCCCCAGCCCCCCCCCCAGCCCACCCCAGATTCACACGCCGACCCGGCCCAAGTGCGGCTGCTCGCGCTCGACGTGGACGGCGTGCTCAGCGATGGCACCATCACCTACGGCGACCGCGGGACCGAGCTCAAGGGCTTCAACGCCAAGGACGGGTTCGGGATCACCCTCTGGCGGCAAGCCGGCGGCGAGGTCGCGATCGTGACGGGGCGCGGCGGCGAGGCCGTTCAGCGGCGGGCCGCGGACCTGGGGATCGAACTGATCGTCGAACGGACCAAGGACAAGGCGGAGGCGATCGCGAACCTGGCGCGCCGGACACGGGTTGGGGCCTCGCAGATGGCGTTTGTGGGCGACGACTGGCCCGACCTGCCCGCGATGCGGGCGGTGGGGTATCCGATCGCGCCGGCCGACGCGGAGCCCGAGGTTCTGGCCGCTGCAGCGTTTGTGACGGCCCGGGCCGGGGGCCGCGGGGCGGTCCGAGACGCGGTGATGCATCTTCTGTGGTCCCGAGACGACGGAGAGACGGTGCGGCGCCTGCTGGCGCGGTACGATCCCGCGTGATGGAACACAGAACACAAGCACGGACGCCGCGGGCCCTCGCCCCACGAACCCAGACCAAGCAGACCGGATCGGCCCGGGGATTCTCCGGGCGATGGAGCGGGCTGCTGACCTCGCTGATCGTCGGGGTCGCCTTCCTGGCGATCATCGGGTGGTCGGTCTTCAAGGGCCAGGCCCCGAGCAGCGCCAACGGCGCCCCAAACGGCCAGCCCGAGCTGCTGCCCGAGCCCGAGGTGACCGGGCCGATCTCGACGATCCCGACGTCGGGCAAGATGTACATCGAGATGACGGCCAAGGACGACCCCAACACGCTGGTGGGGATCATCGAGGCCGACAAGGTCGAACCGATTGATGTCAACGAGCGGCTGGTCGAGAAGCCCCGCGCCTGGATCTTCCTCGCCGGCGGCCGATTCGGTCGGATCGACGCGGACACCGGGCGGTTCTTCATGCCCGATCCCAACGCGGCGCCCGAGAGCGGGCTGCTCGAAGGGAACGTGCGGCTGCGGGTCTTTGCCCCAACAGCAAACGGCGAGCCGCCGATCGCGGAGGGACCCGGAGCCGTCGAGCCGATGGGGATCGCGCGGTTTGACGAGGCGCTGCGGTTCGATTTCCGCCGCTCTCGGGTCTCGTCGGCTGGGCACTTCGTCATCGAGTCCCCCTCGTTCGAGATCGCGGGCACGAACATGACCGTGGTGTTCAACGAGGTGCAGAAGCGGCTCGAGCTGATGGAGGTCCGCCAGGGCGAGTACGTGAAGTTCACGCCGACCAAGCAGGCCGCGAGCGAGACGGGTCCAGACAGCGCGGGCCCAGACGACACGGGACCGGCTACGAGCAGCGCGAGCCCGGCGCTCGCCTCCGACGCCGCATCCGATGACACCGCTGGTTCCACGCCGCCCGCAACCACCGACGCGGTCACGGGCGTGATCACCGCGGCTGAGCCGGTGATCGCCGACGTGATCTCGTTCTACCACCTGACCTTCCTGGACGGCATCGACGTCGCGCACCAGACCCACCGCCTTCGCGGCGACCAGCTCGACCTCTGGGCCCGCCTCGTGAACAACAAGCTGCCCGAGGACGCGATCGCCCAGATCGCCGCGGTCGCCAGCGCGGAGAGCGATTCGGATACGACCACCTCAGTCGTTAACCCAGTCGCCAACCCCGCGACGACCCCCGCGACGACCTCGGACCCGCGCACAAACACCACCACCCAGACCGCAGCCGCAGCGCCCGTGACGACCGTCGCCGACGACGGCACCGTCACGATGCGTTGGACGGGCCCGATGCGTGTGCAGCCGCTGGGCGACGATCGGCCCGAGGCCTTGCGCGACGACCAGGTCGCGCTGCGGCTGACCGCGGAGAAGACCGGGCTCGTCGCGTTTGACGACGCGGCCACCGGGGCCCGGGCCAAGTCGGTCGCGCTGGACTACGGCTTCACCACCGCGAACCTCGCGATGAGTGGGCCCGGCGGGAACGTGACTCTCACGGTGAACGACGCCGCCGAGCTGCAGGCCAGCCGCATGATCGCGTCGCTGGCCACGGGGCAGATCCACGTCCGCGGGCCCGGCGTGATGCGGGTGAGCGCCGAGGCCGCGGCCGCCGCGGCTTCGGCCAACCCCGAGCCGACCACGATCCGGTGGAGCGAGCAGGCCGACTTCGATTTTGCCCGCGAGGGCGACCGCGTGAGCAGCCGACTCGCCTCGGCGATCCTCGACGGCAACATCGAGGCGACCAACGGGCTCGACCGCCTCAGCGGCGACCGGTTCGACGCGACCTTCGCGCTCACCGCGCTGGGCAAGCAGCGGCTCGAGACGCTGCGGATCGACAACGGCCGCGCCGAGGACCGCGCGGGCGGGTACCTGACCGGCCAGACGCTCGCCGTCGAGTTCGCCGACGGCACGCTCGGGCACGACATGGACGCGGTCCGGATCGACGCGTGGGGCGACGCCCGCGCCGGCAAGCCCGGCTCAGAGATCCAGGCCGGCACGCTCACCGCCTCGCTCGGGCGAGACCTTGAGGGCAACGCCCGGATCGAGCGGATCGACGCGAGCCGGGCCGTCGTGTTCAACGGCGAGGACGGCTCGAGCACCCGCTCCGAGACGATGATGGTGGACACGCTGACCAACTCGATCGATCTGGTCGGGCCCGACGCGATGCTGGCCTACCGCGGCTCGACAATCACCGGGCCCGAGATCCGCATCGACGGGCAGAACCGGCGAGCCCGCGTCGTCGGCGTCGGCTCGTTCGACCAGGAGATGCCCGCCGAGCAAGGCAAGCCCGCCGGCCGCGTCCTCGCGGTCTGGACCCAGGGCATGACCTATGACGACTTCCTCGGGCGCGTCGAGTGCCTGGGCGACGCGGTCGTGACCTCCTCGCCGGTGCCGACGCAGCTGGACACCGTCAAGGCCCAGCGGGTGCTGATCACCATGAGCCCCTACGACGAGGCCAGCCCCACTCGCAACGACGCGATGCGACGCCTGCTCACCGCGACCGCGTACGGCGAGACCGACGGCACGCCCACGCCGGCGAGCATCGAGTCCCGCGCGTTCAAGACCGCGGACCGAGCCCTCGTCGAGCAGCTGATGTATCTCGAGGGGATGCAGATCACCGCAAACAACGCGACCAGCGAGCTGACCGTGCCCTCGGCGGGCAAGCTGCTGCTGCTCGACCGCCGACCGCGTGCCGCCGACACGGTCCAGACCGACACGACCCAAACCGACGCGGCCCAGGCCGACGAGGCCACCGCCAGCGAGATCACGGGCGGCGAGTCCCCCGCCCAGCCCGACGCGGCCCAGCAGGACCAGGCGATCCTGACCGAGCTGGCGATGGGCGGCCCGGGCCTCACCCGCTTCGAGTGGCGCGGCGGGATGCTCATGAACCGCATCGAGGGCACCGTGAGCATGAAGCGGTCCGTCAAGATCACGCACCGCAACCTGGCGACCGAGCAGACCTACGAGCTGCACGCCGAGCGGCTCGACGCGACCATTCGTGAATCTGGCCTCGAGCTCGCCCCGGGCGAGGCGCCGACGGGCCAGACTCCTTCGGGCCAGACTACGCACAGCGAGCTGGTCCGAGCACAGGCCACCGGCGCGGTCTACTTCGGGTCCGCCCAGCGCGAGCTGATCGCGGACCGGTTGCTCTACGACGCGGAGAACGGCGTGGTGATCGGGACCGCCGCCCCGGGCAACCTGGTCACGCTGTTCGACGCGACCACGGGCACGCCGATCACAAGCCGTGCGATCCGGTGGGACCTGGTCAACGACGTGATCAGCATCGAGAAGCCCGGCGCGATCGTCGCCCCCGCGGGGCCGTGAGCCGACACTCCAACCGAACTTACCCGTAAAAAAAACCCGCGAGCGTTCGCGGGTTTTCTCGTGAATCAATCGGATGGGCCAGCCCGGGTCAAGACGAGGTCCGGTCCACGATGCGATAGGTCTCTCGCTCGCCGCGACCGCGCAGCGGGTAGTCCTTGCGGAGCGGGTGGGCCGGGAACTCCTCCCACATGAGGATGCGTCGCAGGTCGGGGTGGTTGCGGAAGCGGATGCCGAACATGTCAAACACCTCACGCTCGGTCCACTCGGCCCCGGGCCACAGATCGGTCACGGAATCCAGATACAGCGCCGGGTCCTCCTCGATGCCGTCGGTCGGGATCGACGGGTCCAGGAAGACCTTGACGAAGAAGCGGGCGTCGGTGGAGTAGTTGCACAGGTTGTAGATGACGGCGAAGCGGCCGATCGTCTCGGTCGGGTAGTCGAGGTAGTCGAGCCCGACCACGTCGGACAGGAAGTTGTACCCGCACTCATCACGCAGCTTGGTCATCACCGCGTGCAGGTCGCCCGGCTCGACGATCAGCGTCGGCTGCTCGCGGAACTCGGTGGCCCGCAATCGCGCGCCGGGCATCGCGGCCTTGATCTGCTTGAAGGTCGGATGATCGGGGGTCGGGGTGTCCGTCGCTTCGGGCATCGGGGTCCTTTCGCCGAGGTCGGCGGGGAAGTCTGCGAGATCTGCGAGACCGGGTCGGAGCGATTCTAGGGGGCCCGGGCTACACCCGCTCAGCCCCGAGCGACTCGGCGAGCCGAGCCCGCTGAGCCGCGAAGTCCTCAGCCAGCAGCACGATCGGCCGGTCGATCAGCGGAAACCCACCGACCGCTCCAAGCAAGGTCGTCAGCGGCAGCACGCCGGCGTCTGAGCCGAGCGGGCAGGGCGCAAACTCGCCGCCCGAGAATCCCGCGTCGTCGTCCTCAGGCTCCACCGGCGCGAGCCCGGTGAGCACCGTGCCCCAGACCGCGGGGTGACCCGTGAACGACTCGAACGCGCGGGCCAGGTGGTCGTCGGCGGTCTCGAGCATGCTCGGCGTCAGCCACGCCGCGGGGTCGAGCAGAATCTTGAGCCGTTGGGGGCTGGTGCGCCTGAGCCAGGCCAGCGTGCTCTGCGGGTCGGCCAGCACGTGCCGCGCGTGGGGCCGCAGGATCACGTCCACGCCCGCAGCCTCCGCCGCCGCATCCAATTCCTTGGCGACACGCTCGAACGCGGTCCACCCGGTCGCGGACCAGGTGCGCACGTCGGCCCGGGCGTTCTCGCCCCTCGCCGCCTCGCCGCACCACCCGGACCAGCAGACCAGGTCGCCCGCGAGCGGCGGCGTGGGCACGCCCTCCTTGATGGGGTTGTCGAGCCAGACCTGTGCGATCTGGGCCGCACTCTGGGCCGAGCCCTGGACGTCGAGATCCGAGACGCAGCCAAACCCCGGGTTGGTCGAGGAATCAGAGTGGAGCGCAAGAACCGGCACAGCCCACCGTAGGCCGACCGATTTCCTACGTCCGAATCGATTACACCCTATCGGGAGGGCCGGGGGGTGCCCGATACGCAAGCCTCGGCAAGGACGCCGCGGGAGATCTGGCATGACACGCAAAGCAGGGACGCGCCAATCGGGGACACACGAAACGAGCTCGACGCTCTGGTCCACGGTCCGGGTTGCCCCAAAGGGCGGGGCCGGCCGAGACGCGGGCCAACCCGCCCCAGCCGAGCCCGCGCACGAATCGATGACCCGCGAGCAGGTCGTGGACCAGATCATGTCGATCAACCCCTCCGCCTCGAGCGGGTTTCTCTCGCAGTTCGAGCCCGATGAGCTGGGCCTGTACCTGCGCCACCTGCTCTCGGCTCAGGAGCCCCGCGGGCGAGGCTCGCGGTGGGCCCGGCCCGACGACGCCCCGGCGATCATGACCTCCCGCCGACGGTACTGAATGTTCTTGGAGCGTTGAATCCGGGCGGGACTGTGGTGGCCCCACCCGTGATTCACCTCTTTCTCAACCCTTGCTCCCGCTGTCAACCCACCCGCCCGGACCGGGGATGGGCCGCGAAATTCGCGGCGCCAATCGCCCGGATTCTGCATATCCGGACTAAAGAGCCCCCCCGCGATATCCGAAGTGGACGTTGACGGGAACGCCGCTCAAGGAGAGCGTCGAATTCGTCCGATAAGGGCTCTTCTGTGGGGCGGAGGCATCTCTTCCCCCGCCGGTCGCTTTGGGAGCATGGCGGCGTCACCGGCCCTTACCGAAATCCGAGTCACGACCCGTCGGGCGGAGTCCCTCGGGTCGATCCACGAACCGGGGCCGCACGGGTCATCCGTTTCGTCACGCCTCCATTCGTTCCGGAGATTCTCCCATGCCGCACGCATCGAACCCCACGCTCCGAACCCCGCTGATGATCCTGGCCGCCGGTCTCCCGATGGGGATCCTGACGGGCGCCGCCAGCGCACAGTCCGACTCGACGGCCCCGCCGACCACGGCCCAGGTCCAGAACGCGATCTTCAGCTCGACCACGGGCCGCACCACCCGCCCGGCTCAGCGGCCCAACCCGTACCTCACCGCCAACTGCACGAGCTGGGACACCGAGGGGCAGTTCTCGAGCAACGGCAAGGCCGACGTCAACAGCGTTGACACCAACGCCAACGGGTCTGTTTGGACGACCGCGTCAGCCGACCCAAGCCAGATCAACGCCCGGCCCGAGACGCCCGTCGCCAGCGGCCCGCCCGCCAACGCGACGAACCGCGGCAACCCGACAAACCTCAGCCGCACCATGTTCGGCGACGTCCCGTTCAGTGAGATCCCGGGCCGCTCGTCCAACCCTGCTGAGAGCTTCAACGCGGTCCAGACGAACACGACCAACGTCCGCCGCGTGACCTTCGCCGACGTGGGCGCGGACTTCGACCCCGCGATGACCCGCGACGGCACCCAGGTCGTCTTCGCCAGCACGCAGCACCGACCCACTGCGGACCTGTACATCAAGGACGTGTCCAGCCGCACCGTCACCCGACTGACGAGCGACCCGGCCCAGGACGTCATGCCCGCGATCAGCCCGGACGGCAAGTACATCGCCTACTGCTCCGACCGCGACGGCACCTGGGACCTGTTCATGATGCCCACCACCGGGGGCAACCCGGTCCGCCTCACCAACGAGGCGACGCACGACCTGCACCCGACCTGGTCGCCCGACGGCACCCGGATCGCCTTCAGCCGCTTCGGCGAGGTCTCCAACCGCTGGGAGCTCTGGGTGATGGACGTGGCGAGCCCCGCCGGGCTCCAGTTCATCGGCTACGGGCTCTTCCCCGAGTGGTGCCCCGTCTCGGGCACCGGCATGGGCGGCACCGACCACATCGCCTTCCAACGCTCGCGTGAGCGAGGCGACCGCACCTTCAGCGTCTGGACCGTCGAGTATTCCACCCTCACCGGGTCGGCCAGCCGCGAGACCGAGGTCGTTTCGAGCACCACCGAGGCCTTGATCAACCCGAGCTGGTCGCCCGACGGCGACTTCCTGCTCTACGCCGCGGTTGCCAATGAATTTGCCTCCCCCGAGGACCTGTCCAGCCCGGGCGAGTCGTCGCTCTGGATGATCGGCGCGGACGGCCGCGGCGCCGTCGAGTTCGTCAGCGGGCCCAGCGTTGACCTGATGCCCACCTGGGGCCCCAACAACAACGTCTTCTTCGTCTCCGACCGCTCGGGCACCGAGAACCTGTGGTCCGTCGAGGTCGGCACGAGCGTCCGGACGGCCAACGCCCAGCGGAGCGTGGCGACCATGAATCCCTATGCCAACGCCGAAACGGAGCCCGCGAGCTTCGACGACGGGAATTGACACCAAAAACCTTCGGGCGGGCCTGCCGGCCTGTCCGATGATTGTGAAGCCGGGGATGTCCCGGCACCAGCGGCGGGCACGGAGGCCCCCGGACACCAGGCAGGACGCCATGAAAAGTACACAGACCATGCTGAGAGGCCTTTTCAGGGCGATTGCACCGCTGCTCGCGGTGACGCTGACCTTGGGATGCGCCTCGAACGAACCCGCGCTGACCCCCCCGGGCATGCTCATCGGCCCCTACGACACGAGGGACGGCGAGGTGCTCTGGGCCCTGGTCCCGCTGGCCAACGAATCGGGCACCTCCGCGGTGGACCCGCTCGCGGTGAGCGACGCCGTCGTCGCCGCAGCCCAGGAGATCCGGGGCGTGCGGTGCCTGCCCGTCAACCGCGTCATCGAGACAATGCGGGCGATGGGGCTGACCCAGGGCGTCCGCAGCGAAGCCGAGGCCCGGGCCCTGGCCAAGCGGCTCGGCGTCGAGGGCATCCTCGTGGGCACCATCACCGCTTGGGACCCCTACGAGCCCCCCACCATCGGGCTCTCGCTCGCTTTTTTCCCCGCCACCGTGAACTCCGCAGCGGACATCGACCCGAGACAACTGACCCGCGCGTCAACCGACGCGGGCGGACAACCTCAAACGAACTTTTCCAGCCGCCAACCCGTAGTGATCAGCGAGCACCTTGACGCTCGCTCGCACGAGGTGCAGCTGAGACTCAAGCAGTTTGCTCAGGGCCGCAGTGACGAGGGCTCCGCCTACGGATGGCGGATCTACCTCGCCAGCATGGATCTGTATACGAACTTCGCGGCTTACGAGCTGGTCGGAAAACTCCTGCAAGAGGAGTGGCTCCGGCTGGCGCGTGAATCGACGAGACAAGCCGTCGGCGGACCGTAGCGACCCTGTGTGGGGAGACTCGGACGTCGAAGAGAGACGCCCGATGGACCCCCGCTCGACCACCCATCTCGAACGACCTCACGCGAGTGTGTGTGCGTGGACGGTGCGATGCGGGCCCCACCGGGCCGAGACGAACCCTTGCGTCTTGCGCGGAAACGCCGCGCACGATGAGATTTTGTTTGCACACCGACCCGGGCGTTCCCCCGGGGCTTTGGAGGCGATCTGATGTCCACCCTGCCCATTACCGAGAGCTTTTCAAGCTACCTCACCGACGAACGCCACTTCAGCCCCTACACCGCCCGCTGCTACGGCGCGGACCTGCGGCAGTTCATCGAGTACCTGTCCGACGAGTTCGGGCTCGAGAACGAGCGTGACGTCGAGACCGACGCGCTCCGCCGCCGCGAGAACCCGAGCCAGGTCGCCGGCACCATCGCCAGGCCCAGCATCACCGAGAAGATCTGCGAGGCCGACTCGGATCTGATCCGCGGCTTCCTGAGCCACCTCTCCGAGAACCAGTACTCGCCGGCCACCATGGCCCGCAAGATCGCCACCCTCCGAAGCTTCTACAAGTGGGCCCACCGCACGGGGATCGTCGCGAGCAACCCGATGACGCTCATCCGCACGCCACGGCAGACCAAGCGGCTGCCCAAGGCCATCAGCATCGAGCAGGTCGAGCAGCTGCTCAGCGCCCCGAGCGATACCGACGTGCTCGGCCGCCGCGACCGCGCCATGCTCGAGACCCTCTATTCCACCGGCATCCGCGTCAGCGAACTCGTCGGGCTCAACATCTCCGACCTCGATCTCGAGGGCGAGGCGATGCACGTGCGTGGCAAGGGCAAGAAGGAGCGGCTCGTCCCGCTCGGCTCCCACGCCCTGGGCGCCATCCGCAGCTACATCGAGATGCTCAAGCAGGACCCCCGCTTCGTCAACAACTTCGACGGCAACGGCGTGGGCGAGTCGCTCCCGATGTTCCTCAACAAGCACGGCAAGCGGCTGAGCTCGCGCTCGGTCCGCCGCAAGCTCGATAAGTACCTCCGCGAGATCGGGCTCGACCCGAGCATCAGCCCCCACACCCTGCGCCACTCCTTCGCCACGCACCTGCTCGACAACGGGGCAGACCTGCGCAGCGTGCAGGAGCTGCTCGGGCACCAGAGCCTGAGCACCACGCAGGTGTACACCCACCTGAGCGCCAAGCGCGTGCAGGACTCTTATGACCAGGCTCACCCGCGGGCTGAGGCGGGCTGATCACACAGCCTCAATAACTCAATGGCCTACTGAGCCCCCGGGGAAACCTGGGGGTTTTTCATTTGGACAGACGGCTTGCCCTCGATCTGCATCGAGGCCTCAGGCTGCTCGGGCCGCAATCCCGCGAGCACTTCGCCCACCGTCGCCTCGCGGCCTGCGACTTTCCAGTCCCCCGCGACCTCGGCCAACGGATCGAGCACGAACAGCCGCTCGTGCATGCGCGGGTGCGGCAGCTGCAGCCCCGGCTCGTCGATGGTCCGGTCGCCGAACAGGATCAGGTCCAGGTCCAGCGTGCGCGGCCCCCACCGCTCCTCCCGCTCGCGATCACGCCCCCGTGTGCGCTCAATCTGCAGCAGTCGCGTCAGCAACTCCATAGGAGCCAGCGAGGTCTCCACGGTCACCGCCGCGTTGAGGAACTTCCCCTGACCCGCGGGGTCGGCTCCCTCGGCGACCACCGGGTCGGTCTCGAAATCTTTCGAGACGGCGAGCAGCGTCGTGCCGGGGAGTTCGCCGATCGCGACTCGGGCGGCGGCGAGGTGGCTCGCGCGGTCGCCCAAGGCCGAGTCCAGATTGGAGCCCAGGGCGATCGCGGCCTTCTGCCGGTTGCACGGGTTGTTCTTCGAGGTGTTCACCGCAAAACGATAGCCCGCGGGAGGATGTCCCGCGGGCTGGAGTGGATTCTTGGGTGCCACGGGTTGACCCGAAGGGCAACCCGTGCTGTCTTCGGGAGACACGGCTTGCGAGACAAGCCGTGGCACCCGATCGTCTCTACTTGACCGGCTCAAGCTCACGCATCCGGTGCTGCATCTGGGCCTTGAGGCGGGCCAGGATCGAGCTGTGCATCTGGGAGACGCGGCTCTCGGAGAGGTCGAGCGTCGCCCCGATCTCCTTCATCGTCATGCCCTCGTAGTAGTAGAGCAGGACGATGAGCCGCTCGGCCCGGCTGAGGCCCTTGGTCATCAGGTCCTTGAGGTCCTTGCGTTGCACGTCGATGACGGGGTTGGTCTGGTTGTCGTCCTTGATGACGTCGATCTCGCGCAGCTCGCGTGAGCCGTCGGAGGGGAAGCACTTGCGGGTGATGCTGGTGACGGAGACCGCCGAGCTGTCCCGCTTGTACTTGATGAACTCTTCCTGGTCGATCTCGAGCTTGCCGGCGATCTCGTCGTCGGAGGCCTTCTTGCCGGTGCCCATCTCGAGCTTCTGGCGGGCCCCCTCGACCTTGGAGGTGCGGTGGCGGACCAGACGCGGCACCCAGTCCATCGAGCGGAGCTCGTCGAGGATCGCGCCTCGGATGCGGGGGGCGCAGTAGGTCTCGAACTTGACCTTCTTCTCCAGGTCGTAGCCGTCGATCGCGTCCATGAGCCCGAAGAGCCCGGCGGACATCAGGTCCTCGATGTCCACCTCGTCGGGCAGGCGGGCGTAGATCCGCTCGGCGTTGTAGCGGACCAGGTGCAGGAACTTCTCCATGAAGAAGTTGCGGAGCTCCTTGGTCGGCTCGGCGTCGTAGTCCAGCCAGTTCTGCACCATGTCACGGTCGTCGAACCGGGTAGGCAACCCCGACGCTTCCGCGTGGCGTGCGCCGTGTCGCCCGGACATCCGGGATCCGCTTCGTTTCACTCGTGTGACAGCCATTCGGTCCACTCCTTGACCTATGTCGACCGGTCCCAGGGGATCCGGTCTTGCGCCGCGTCAGCCCACAGAGGGGATCACGCGACGGATGCTTGTCGTACGCCTTCCCTAGCGCACGCCCGAGAGTATAGAGAAAATTCTCGGCGCGTGGAGTCGCGAGCGGACAAAACCAGCGATGAGTTTCCGATTATGCGGGTTGTGCCCGTTGCGCCGACCAGGGACCGATCAGGCTGCCTTTCGGCTGCGATCGGGGGAGGCATCCAGTTCCGGGGGGCGCACCGGGCGCGGGTGGGCCTCGTAATGCCGCTGCAGGTGCTCGCGGATCAGCAGGAGCATGGCCTTGGAGAGCAACAGCCCCACGAACCAGCACGCAAACATCGCTCCCACCGCCCGCAGGAGCACCTGGGTGCCCGGCAGCCCGGTCGAAAGCCCGACCACGCAGGCCAAGGTGAAGCCGCACAGCCCGAGCACACTGGCGATCAGGCCGATCGAGTCGCGTGCTTCAGGGCTGATCTGAGCACCGTGCTGTGGAGAACCCGTGGATTTCTCGCGTGTCGCGCCCGGATTCGGGGGTGGCGCCGCCGCGGACGGCTCGTCCTCAACAATCTCAACATCGGCGTATTCATCGGAGTCCGGCATCGCTGCCCCCTAGATCGGCGGCTGATGCGTACGGCTCTAGAAATTGATCCCGTGTTGGGCCACAACCCTGACGCCGGATCTCAACCCCCAGGCTGGATCACACCCCTCAGGCCGGGCGGCTCAGTGCACGGACCACTCGACGAGCTGCTTGGCGACCCGGGCCAGGTCCTTGGAGGCCTTGCACTTGGGGCTCGAGACGGCGTACGGCGTGCGCGAGTGCACCGCGGCCCGGACCTTCTTGTCCGACCGCACGTAGCCGAGCATCGGGAGGTAATACCCCAAGAACCGCTCGCAGACCGAACTGATGCGGTTGTAGACCTCGTTGGCTTCCTTCTCGCTGGTCACCTGGTTGATGATGACCGCGAGCTTGGGCGGGGCGGCGGGTTCGCCCGAGTCTCGCTGGGTGTCCAACGCGACGAGCACCTTGATCAACGCATAGGCGTCGGCGATCGAGGTCGGCTCGGGGGTCGCGACGATCAGCCCCAGATCCGCCGCCCGCATGAAGCGACGGACCGACTCGTGCAGGCCCGCGGAGGTATCGATGAGGACCAGGTCGCTGGCCCGCTCGAGCTCGATGAGGCTTGAGATCAGCTCGTCCTGCTCGTCGTCGTTGAGCTCGTCGAGCCGCGCCAGCCCAACCGAGCCGGGCACGAGCATGAACCCGCCGGGCGCGGGGACCGCGATGTCCGCGAGGCTCTGCTGACGCTGGGTGCCGACGGTCCGGTCGAGCCGTGCCTGTGGCATGACGCCGCAGAGCACGTCGGCGTTGGCCATGCCCAGGTCCGCGTCGAGCAGGCTGATGCGCTTGCCCAGGTTGGCCAGGGAGACGGCGAGATTGACCGAGGTGGTGGTCTTGCCCACGCCGCCCTTGCCCGAGGCGATGGCGATGATCGGCGCCGCCCGCAGACGAGGCTCGGGGACGATCGGCTCGCGGGCACTGCCCCGGCGCTGGTCGAGCCCGTCTACCAGCGCTCGGAGACGGCTGGCCTGGTCGGTGTGCGTGTTCGCGGTGCTCATGACAGGGCCCCCGATGCGGGCTGGGCGGTGACGACCGGCGAAGGCTCGGGTGGGGCTGCGGATGAGGCGGCGAACTCGGGCTGCCCGGTCGGGCCGTAGAGCACGAGGCGAGCGAGCGCGTCGGGGTCTGCCGCGTCGATGTCGTCGGGGACCTCTTGCCCGGAGGTGACGTAGCTGAGGGGGAGCCCGAGCATCTGGGGCATCGCCGCGAGCACGCCGGTGTCGATCGCCTCGTCGAGCTTGGTCATGATGAGGCGGTCGGGGCGGAGCACGCAGAACCGCTCGCCGATGCGGGCCGAGGCCTGCTGCGAGTTGGTGGTGCTGAGCACGAGGTGCCGCTCGTCGGGCCCGGCGGCCTTGACGAGGTCCATGAGCTCGCCGATGCGCTTCGCGTCGTTCTGCGAGCGGCCGGCCGTGTCCACGAGGATGAGCTCGCAGTCCGACAGCGCCTCCTTGGCCCGGGCGAGTTCGTCGGGCGTGGTCACGACCTGCAGCGGCACGCCGATGATCGAGGCGTAGGTCTTGAGCTGCTCGACCGCGGCGATCCGGTAGGTGTCCGAGGTGATGAGCCCGACCCGCAAGCCATGCCTCAGCTTGGCGGTCGCGGCGAGCTTGGCGATGGTCGTGGTCTTGCCGACCCCCGTTGGCCCGAGCAGCGCGATGGTGTGGGCCTTGCCCTTGCCCCGGATCTGCGTCGGCTCGGAGGTCTTCGTGGGGATGGTCGCTGCGAGCGTTCGCAGCAGCGTCTGCGTGACGATCTGGGTGTCCTCACGCTCGACGGGCGAGAGCTCGTCGCGGACCGCCCCGATCAATTCGTCGGCCATGGGCTGGGGGAGGTCGTTGGCGATCAGCCGATCCGACAGCTCCAGCAGCGGCTCAGAGAGCACGCCCAAGGCGCTGGGGCCCGTGCGGCGGGCAGCCGCGGGCGCACGGGTGGACTGGATCACCTGCCCCATCATCCGCTTGAGCTCGGCCAGCTCGGCCTCGAGGTCCGCGGTGTTGCGGCCCGCGGGCTTGGCCTCGAACGTCTGCTCGGGCTTGGGGGTGTTCAGATCGTGCGAGACCAGCGGGCCCGCGAGCGGGGATGCGGGGGCGTTGGCTGTTCTTGGAGTTGGGGGGCCAGTTGGGGGGGTGGCGTCTGGGCGGATGGTGAAGCCGCGTGCGGTGTAGGTCTGCCCCGGGCCTCGGGTGATGACAGGCTTTGCGGGCGTGCTCTGGGGCAGCGGGTCTGGGGCCGAGGCGGTGATCTCGACGACCTGGCGCCCGCCGATCCCGAGCAGTCCGCCGGCTCTGAAGGTGCGGGTGTGGAGCACGACGGCGTCAGCGCCAAGCGAGGTTTTCACCTCGACGAGAGCGTCGGCCATGTTGTTCGCGCGGAAGGTTTTTAGCTGCATGGTTGCCGTCCTTGGCTTGCGTTGGTCTCAGCGTACCGCATGGGGCGGCCCGGGGCCACCTCGGGAGAGCGTCTGTGCCCTGGAATTGTTCGTCTCTTAGAGGCCATCGGTGCCCCCAACTCCCCCAACGCTCTCCGCGCCCGCCTCGGCGAGGCTCTCGGTGGGCAGCCCCGAGGGCGAGCCGGGCACGGGCTCGGCTGAGCTCCTCTGTTGGGGGTTTGGCTGGGGCGGGGCCTGCGAGGGCAGCGTCGCGAGCCCGATCGACTCGACCTCGACCCCCATTACGATCTCGTTGTACCCCAGCACGCTCACCTGTGGCACGTGCGGCTCGAGGACCTGGAAGACCACCGCCCGGACCTGCGGCGACGCGATCACCACGGGGTGGTGCCCGCCCTCGCTGAGCTTCTCGAGATGCCCCAGGACCAGGTTGGCGATGTCCTGAGCCGTGCGTGCGGGCATGTTCACGACCGTGCCGCCGGCCCCGCGGTCCACGTAGGCGTTGATCTGGTCCTCCAGCGCCGGGTCGAGCGTGACACAGACCAGCCGAAGCTTGCCCTGCTCGTCGGCGGTGGCGTGCTGCTGGCAGATGGTTCGGCGGAGCCCGTTGCGGACATACTCGGTCAGGATCTCGGGGTCGTCGGTCTTGCCGCCCCAGTCGGCGAGCGTCTCGATGATCGTCTCGGTGTCGCGGATGGGGATGCGCTCGCGGAGCAGGTTCTGCAGGATCTTCTGCAACTGCCCGATCTTGACGACGCCCGGGATGGTGTCCTCGACGAGCTTGGCGGCCTTCTCCTTGAGCGCCTCGACGAGGTTGTTGACCTCCTCGCGGGTGAGCAGCTCGTCGGCGTGCTTGCGGACGATCTCGGTGATGTGCGTCGCGAGCACGCTGGTCGGATCGACCACGGTGTAGTTCATGGTCTCGGCCCGGGTCTGCATCGCCGGCTCGATCCACCAGGCGTCGAGCCCGAACGCGGGCTCCTCCGTTTTGATCCCCGTCAGCTCGCCCGAGGCCAGCCCCGAGTCCATCGCGAGCAGGCGGCCCGTCTCGACGCGACCGCCGGCGACGACGTTGCCACGGATCTTGACGCGGTACTCGCTTGGCTGCAGCTGCATGTTGTCGCGGATGCGGACCGGCGGCATGACCAAACCGATCTCGACGGCGAGCTGGCGGCGGACCGCCGAGATGCGGTCGAGCAGGTCGCCGCCCTGCTGGGCGTCGATCAGCGGCACGAGCCCGTAGCCGACCTCGAGTTCAAGCACGTCTACCTTGAGCAGGCTCTCGACCGCGGGCGGCTCGGGTGCGGCCTCCTGGGCCTCGGTCTCGGCGCGGTGCTGGTCGCTGACTTTCTCGATCCGGCGAGACTTGGTCATGCCCCAGGCGAGCAGCCCGATGCCAAAGCCCGTGGTGAACAGCGGCACCGTGGGCAGCGGGCTGAAGGAGAGCATCATCAGGAAGCCGGCGGTGATGAACAGCGCCTTGGGCTGGCTGACGAGCTGCGAGGTCAGCTCCTCGCCCAGCTCGTTCTTGGCGCCCGAGCGGGTGACGATCAGGGCCGCGGCGATCGAGATGATCAGCGAGGGGATGGCGCTGGTGAGCCCGTCGCCGATCGTGAGCTTGGTGAAGATCTCGGCGGTCTGGCCCGCGGGCCAGCCGTGCTGCACGACGCCGACGGCGAACCCGCCGGCGATGTTGATCGCGGTGATGATGATGCCCGCGGTGGCGTCGCCCTTGACGAACTTGGAGGCACCGTCCATCGCCCCGTAGAAGTCGGCCTCGCGGGCGATCTCGTCGCGTTTGGTTCTCGCGTCGTCCTCGCTGAGCATGCCGTTGGACAGCTCGGCGTCGATCGCCATCTGCTTGCCGGGCATGGCGTCGAGGGTGAAGCGGGCGGCGACCTCGGCGATGCGGCCCGCGCCCTTGGTCACGACCATGAACTGCACGAGCATCAGGATGCTGAAGATGATGAGCCCGACGAACAGGTTGTCGCCGGCGACGAAGGTGCCGAACGCGCTGATGACGTGGCCCGCGACACCGATCGCCTCCTCGGGGGTCGCCGCGTCGGCGGTCAGGATCAGGCGCGTCGAGGCGACGTTGAGCACCAGCCGCAGCAGCGTCGTGGCCAGCAGCAGCGACGGGAAGACGGAGAAGTCCAACGCCCGCTTCATGTACAGCGTGGTCATCAGCACGATCACCGCCAGCGAGATGTTGAACGAGATCAGCAGGTCGAGCACGAACGGCGGCAGCGGGACCAGGATCACCACCAGCAGCATCACGAAGCCGAGCGGCACCAAGACCCCCCGGTGCTCGGCGACCTTGAGCATCCACGACGGGAAAACCCCGGGTTGGTCGGTCTCGGGCGGCACCGGTTAGCTCACCCCCTCGAGCGGCTGCCCGCTCACGGCGTCGGGTTCACGGGCCGGCGCGGCGGGGCGCGTCGGCAACCGGTCGAGCCGGTCGGCCCGGCGTTGATCGATCCGGTAGACATAGGCCAGGATCTCGGCGATCGCCTCGTAGTGCTCGGGCGAGACGGCCTGCCCGACCTCGACGTTCCAGTAGAGCGCCCGGGCCAGCGGCGGCCGCTGCACGATCGGGACCTCGTTCATCGAGGCGAGGTATCGGATGCGCAGGGCCAGCTCGTCGGCGCCCTTGGCTGTTACCTCCGGGGCCGCCATGGTCTCCTTGTCGTACCGGATCGCGACCGAGAAGTGCGTCGGGTTGGTGACGATCACGTCGGCCTGGGGGACCGCGGTCGCCATCTGCTGTCGCACGACCTCCTGGTACATCCGCATGCGTCGGCCCTTGACCTCGGGGTCGCCCTCGGCGCTCTTTCGCTCGTCCTTGACCTGCTGCTTGGTCATCTTGAGGTCCTTGGTCTGCTGCCAACGCTGGTAGGCGAAGTCGATCAACGCGATCAGGAACAGCAGGAAGACGAGCCAGATCGCCAGCTCCAGGAGGATGCGGCCGAGCACGACGAACGCCGCGGCGGCGCCGAGCTGGGGCAACGCGGCGATCTGCGGCAGCTGCGCGGTGATCACCATCTTGGACACCACGACCATGACCGTCAGCTTGAGCGTGTTGATCACCGTCTTCATCAGCCCGCGGATCCCGAAGATCCGCTTGATCCCCTTGAGCGGGCTGATGTTGCTCAGCTTGGGCTTGAGCGGGTCGGTCGTGAACAGCGGCCCGATCTGGATGAAGTTCACCAGGTAGGCCAGGATGAACACCAGCACCATGATCGGCCCAACCATCCAGAGCATCTCGTAGGCGGACTGGCGGATCTCCTGCTTGGCCAGATCGATGCCGATGGGCGTGGTCAGGGCCTCGCCCGTCAGGGCCCGGCGCATCAAGCGGGCCATCGCCTCGCCCAGCGGGGCCGCGAAGATCACGATCAGGATCACTGCGGCGAACAGCAGCAGCGCCCCGGCCAAGTCCTGGCTCTTGGCCACCTGCCCCTTGTTGCGGGCCTCGCGCCGCTTGTTCGCGGTCGGCTTCTCGGTCCGTTCACCCAGCTCCTCAGCCACCGGCCACCCCCGCCCCGGTCCCCAGCCCCACGGCGTCGGTGATCAGCGGATCCGTCGCGGTCCCCATCGGGTCGCGGGCCCACTCGAGCATGATGTCCAGCACACGCTGGATCTCGATCGCCGACACGTCCTGCAGGACGTACAGCATCGCGCTCGTCGCCGAGAGGCCCGCGATGATCTTGATCGCGAAGCCGATGCTCATGACGTTGATCTGCGGCATGGTTTTCATGATGAAGCCGATCGCGATGAGCAGCATCCCGACGACCGCCGAGACGGGCATCGAGATCCGCATCGCGAACTCGAAGGCCGCGCCCAGCAGCCGCACGATCGCGTCGAGCGGGGCGGCGGTCGAGGTCAGCCCGCCCATGGGCAGGGTGGTGAAGGTGGTCGCTAGGGCGAGGAAGACCAGGTCCAGCCCGCCGATCGAGAGGAAGATCATCGCGCCAAGGTAGAACATGAGCTGGCCCAGAGCGCTCGACTCGGCGCCCATCTCGGGGTTGTAGGACCGGGCCATCGCCAGCCCCATCTGGTGCCCCATGATGTACCCGCCCATCTGCAAAGCCGCGAGCGGGATCAACGCGATCAGCCCGATCACCACGCCGACGAGCGCCTCGCTGATGAGCATCGGGGCCAGGCCCATCAGGCCCATCTCGGTCGGGAACTGCTGCGGGGGCACCATCGGGTAGACCGCGACCGCGAACGTGAGCGCGAGCACCACGCGGATCTGCCGCGGCAGCGACGTCCCGCTGAGCATCGGCGTGAACAGAAAGAGCCCCACCACGCGGGACAGCACCAGCGAGAAGGGGATCAGATGCGCGATGTAGGGCTCGAGCGAGACCATAAAAAAACCAGGCCCCCGGCGGCTAGAACAGCTGGAACATCTCGGTCGCAAACTCGACGAGCACGATCGTGATCCACGGCATCAGCAGGATCGCGGCCAGCACGATCCCGCCCAGCTTGGGCACGAACGTCAGCGTCTGGTCCTGGATACTCGTGACCGATTGGATCAGGCTGATGACGAGCCCGATCACGACCGCGGTCAGAAGCAGCGGCATCGCGATCTTGAGCGTCATGATCAGGGTGCTCCGCACCAGCTCAATGGCGGTGTCGTCGACCATGCCAGGGCCTCCCTGTCCGTTTGGGGGGTGCCGGTTCGATCAGGGCCACCTCCGAGTCCTTCGGGCGGCGGATAAAGACCAGCGGCAGCAACAGCAGCATCGCCGTCTGCGGGTCGGCGCTGAGCCGGTCGCTCATGCCGTCGGTCACAAAGCTCTCGAGCAGGCTCCCCACCACCAGCGTCCACCCGTCCACCATGATGAACAGCAGGATCTTGAACGGCACGCTCACCAGGATCGGCGGGAGCATCATCATGCTCATCGAGATCAGGATGCTCGCGATCACCATGTCGATCACGAGGAACGGCAGGTAGACACGGAAGCCCATCAGGAACGCGACCTTGAGCTCGCTGAGCATGTACGCCGGGACCAGCGAGGTCGTGGGCACGTCGGCCCGGGTCAGGCTCCCCGGGTCGGTGGTGTCCACGCCGCGGTAGTTGAGCATGAGGTACAGGCTCGACCAGTTATCGGTCGCCTCGATCTGGTCGAACATGTAGTCGCGCATCGGCTGCACGCCGCGGTCCCACAGCACCTCGTAGTCGCGGATCTCCCCGTTCTGATAGGGCACGACCGCCTCGTTCCAGATCCGATCGATCGTCGGCTGCATCACCATCGCCGTCATGAACAGCGCCAGCCCCGTGACGACCTGCGCCGGGGGCAGCGACTGCGTGCCCAGCGCTTGCCGCAGCAGCCCGAGCACGATCAGGATGCGCACAAAGCACGTGGTCATCAGCATGATCGAGGGCACCAACGCCACCACCGTCAGCAGCATCATGATGTTGAGCCCGACGCTCAGCCCGTCCGTCGCCGAGTCCGAGTTGCCCGTTCCCCCAGCACCCGAGCCGGTCGTTCCGGGCAGCACCGAGCCGACATCCCGGAGCACCGTCAGCGGGTTCACGATCGGTGAGCCCGACTCGGAGGTCGTGAACGCGGGCGTGAAATTGGGCGTGACCACGCGGTCGGGTCGCCCCGGCCCGGCCTGGGCGGGCGCGAGCCCAGCGAACGCGCCAAGCGCGATCGCGACGGTGACCAGGATGGCGTGGACCCGCCGCACGATCAGTTCACCCGATCGCCGCGTCGCATGGCCTCGAGTCGCTGCTTGAGTGACGCGACCGGGTCGTGCCCGCCGTTCGCCGCCGGGGCCGCGGGCGGTGTGCCCCACAGCTCGGAGCGGTCGCCCTCGGGATTGCTGCTAACCGTTCGGGTCGGGCGAACGAGGTCGCCGCCGAAGCCGTTGAATGGGTCGCGGTGCCCGGGCAAGACGTCGGCCTTGGGCTGAACCTGGGTGTGCCGGGGCGGCCTTGCGGGGCGAGGGGCCGGGGCGGCCTTGGGCTCGATCATCCGCTCCGAGGCCGAGGCCCCGATCTCGGCCTTGCTCATCGCCGAGCGGAAGGCCTTGTTGAGCGAGTCGCCGTCCGAGTCGCGGACCTTCATCAGCACCGAGGCGACGTCCTCGGGCTCGTCGAGTTCGCACAACGTCTTCATCTCGATGCCGCCCTTGCCCGAGGGCCCCTGGGCCAGCAGCAGCACGCGGCGGTCAAACTTGAGCAGCACCAACGACTGCTTGTTGCCCAGCGGGTACCGCCCGAGCACCTCGAGCAGCCCCGAAGGGGCCTTGCCCGAATTGATCCCCGCGACCCCGCCCTGGTTGGCGCTCATCTTCCGGTAGGTCCAGGAGAGGCCGTAGATCAGCAGGATGACCATGCCCAGCGCGAGCAGGGTCTGCACCACGGCCCCCTGCCCCCTGAACCAGTCGCGGGCGAGATTGGTCGGCTCCACGTCCGCTGCGGCGGTCTCGGTCGCCTCGGTGGTTGTCGGTCGGGTTGCGCCGCCCCCGCCGATCGAACGATTCTCTTGCGGCGGGAGGTCGGTCATCACCAGGCCGCTGGGGCCGGGCGTCGGGCCGGTTTCCGAACTGGCGCGTGCCGAATCGGCCTGCTCACGCTGAAGCGCGAGCCGCGCCGCGGTCGCCGCCGAGGCTGCGTCCGCCTCGGCCTGCCGCTGAGCCAGCTCCTCGAGAATGTTCAGCCCCCCCATCGGCGGGACGTACTCCGGGCCGTCGACCGCGAAGTCTCGGTCCTCGGGGTCCGGGTAGAGGGTCTGCGGCACCGCCCGGGCCACCGGGGTCCAGCCGCTGTCCAGAACCGAATCGGTCTGATCGATCTCGACCACGCTCTGCCCGGGCTCGAGCTGCCCGAAGACGCGTTCGCTCGACTGGGCGAGTGAGCCCGTGGAGACCGCGAGCGTCGCGATCAGGGCTGTGGCGATGTTCCATCCTGCTTGAGCCGTCATCAATGTCGCCCTCCTGGCAGCCCCGAGCGTTCCACGCCCGGCTTGGCATTCTCGTCGTTGGCTCTATTTCTTGGGGTCGTCCACGCTCGGGTCGAGGATCTCGCTGACACGCACGCAGAAATTATCGTTGAGCACCAGCACCTCGCCCCGAGCGACGTGCCGACCGTTCACGTAGATGTCTACCGGATCGCCGGCCAGCTTATCGAGTTCCACCACCGCACCGTCGGACAGCTTGAGCACGTCCTCGACGAACATCCGCGTCCGCCCCAGCTCGATCTTCACGTCCAGGTTCACGTCGTCGAGCAGCGATATCTCGCCCGAGGGGGCGTCCGAGCCCGCGGTGTCAAACGTCTCCAGGTTGAACGCGGTGGGCTCTTCTGCCCCAGGAGCAGCTGCCCCAGAGGCTTCTGCTTCTGGCATCCCCGCGGCCGCCTCGGCCTCGGCCTGGGTCTCGCGGGCGGTATCCGCAGCGGCCTCGACAGCTTGCGCCTCAGACTCCGTCGGGGCCGGGTCGCTTGCCGCGGCCTGGGCCGCCAGCGCTGCCGCGGCGGCAGCCACGTCGGACGCGGAATCAGCAGCGGCCGAAGCGTCGGCCGGCTCGGGGGCGGGCTCGGGGGTGGGTTGTTCGTTGATTTCGTCGCTCATGCCAGGCTCCGCCCGGTTGCTGCGCAATGGCGACCGCCCACACCGGGCCATCGCTCAGGCCATCCATCGGACGCGGCGGGCCATTTCGACCACATTCCGCGCACAATGAGCCTGCCTGGCGCAACTCCTGCGCCCAAGGCTCCGTTCTTCACGAGGCCGAGTCGACGTGGGCGGCCTCGCGGGGGTGTGCGGGAGGGGCCCAGGAAGATCTCATCGCTCCTCGAGCGTGCCCTTGAGCTTGGCGACGATGATCTTGTCCACCAAGGGCAGCTCATCGCTGTCAAGCCCGAAGATCTCGACCACGTACGCCATCAGCTGGTGGCTCATCGTCTCCATGCCCGGCTCGCGGAGGTGCCGATCGCGGGCCTTGCGGAAGATCAACGTGACGCCCTCACGGATCTCGTTCGCGTCGCGGGTGAGGATCTCGTTGACCACTTTCTCGTTCTTCTTGCGGACCTTGAGGTAGACCTCGACCTCCCAGCCCCAGACGAGGCCCGAGTCCAGGTTCTGGAAGCGATCTTCGACGAGCAGGATCTCGACGGGGGCATCCTCGTCGAGCTGCTCGAGCCCCTCGATCTCGGACGCGCCCGCGGTCGAGGGCCCGCCGCCGATCACACCCACGAGCACGTAGACGCCGACCGCTTCGAGCAGCATCATCGCGGCCACGACGAGCATGGTGTTCTTCTTGCCCTTGGGCTTCTTGTCCTGGTCCTTGGTCTCTTTGTCTGCCATCGTCTGCCTCCTCGGCGTCCTTGCCGCTGCCCGGGTCAGGGAACCCCGGACGACGTGTAGTTCGGGTCCGGATGGGTCTGGCCGACCGTGTACCCGGTCTGCCACACCTGTACTCGGCGGTTTCCGGGGGTCACCTCGACGGGGTTGGGCGAGAGCGACATGGGCTCCTGCGCCCCGGCCGAACTGACCCGCAAAATGAGCCGGTCAACGCCACATTCCCGGACCAAGAAGTCCGCCACCGCCTTGGCCCGGTGATACCCGAGCTCGTTGAAATCGAACCCGCTCTCGGCCTCGCGCTCGCCCCAGGCGTGCCCCGCCACATTGACGATGTAGTTCTGCCCCTTGATATGCGGCGCGACGCTGTTCTTGAGCACGTCCTTGGCCGAGGGCGTCAACGCGTACTCGGACTCCTCGAACGGGATCGACCCGCCCACCGCGATCATCGTGCCCTCCTGGATGATGCTGGTGCGTGAGTTGCGCCCCACGACGTTCGACTCGTAGCTGGTGTCGGTGCTGAGCTTCCGGTCCTTAACGCTGGCCCGATCGTTCTGGCGGTTTGTCATCGCCTGATCGAAGGGGAAATCCAGGTTCGCGACGCCGAGCCCGCCCTCGAAGCCAAACGCTTCCTGGATGGACTCGAGCACCTTGCGGTACTCCCGCTCCTCCTTGAGCTCGCTGAACGCGGCGAGGAGGATGAAGAAGCACAGCAGCAGCGACATGAGGTCGCCGTAGGTCACCACCCACTCGGGGATGGCATCGCCGTTGTCTGGCTTTTTCTTGGCCACACCGGGCTCCTGTGTGCGGGTCAGGCGGCTTCGGCCTGGTCCTCAGCGACCAGGCCGCGGAGGCTCGGGGGGAGATAGGTCAGCAGCTTGGCCTCGACGACGCGGGGGTTGTCGCCCGACTGGATCGCCATGACACCGGCCACGATGATCGACTTGACGAGCACCTCCTGGTCGCCGTTGGCCGAGAGCTTGTCGCCCACGGGGTTGGCGAAGATGTTGGCGATGAGCGCGCCGTAGAGCGTCGTGATCAGCGCGACGGCCATGCCGGGCCCGATCGCCGACGGGTCGGACATGTTGTTGAGCATAAAGATCAGGCCCATCAGGGTCCCGATCATCCCGAACGCCGGGGCGTAGCGGGCGATGGTGTCGAGGATCTTCTTCCCATCGGCGTGCCGGTCCATCAACGCCTCGAGCTCGGTCTCCATGATCGTGCGGATCAGCTCGGGGTCGGTCCCGTCCACCGCCATCTTCACGCCGCGGATAATGAACTCGTCCTTCATGTCCTCGATCAGCCCCTCGAGCGAGAGGATGCCCTCGCGGCGGGCCACCTCGGCGTAGCGGACCAGATCACGGATCGTCTGCATGGGATCGGCGCTGGACCCAAAGACACTCTTGAGCACGACCGTGTGGAGCTTGAAGACGCGGGCCAGCGGGAACGAGACGCAGATCGCGCCGGTGGTCCCACCGAACACCACTAGGATGGACGGCACGTTGATCAACGAGGTCGGATCGCCACCGCCCATGATGATCGACGCGAAGATCGCGCCGACGGCTACAACCAATCCAGCAATGGTTCCGATGTCCACTCGTGCGCCTCCAAGCCAATCACCCACCACCACACGGCGAGGCTCCGTGGTCTCATCGGACCGGCACCCGCCGGACTTGACCCACAGACGGGGAAGAGAGACCTCCAGGTCGCCGGGCTACCCCGCCATCGGGGGGGTCGCCCTCCTGAGTAGCCTCCCGTAGTCGATCACCCGCCCCACCACATCCTTCATCGACTCTCGGACGACGAGGTGCTCCCCGGTCACGAGGGTGATCGTGGTGTCGGGCCGCTCCTCGATGGTGCGGATCAGCTCGCAGTTGAGCACGAACGGGCTGTCGTTGAGCCGGGTGAGCGAGATCACGGCGGGGTCCTCAGGCGGTCCGGGGAGATCGCCGGTTCGGCGTTATCGTCCGAGCACCAGCAGCTGCTGCATTAGCTCGTCGGCGGTTCGGATGACGCGGGCCGAGGCCGAGTACCCGGTCTGGACCAGGATCAGGTCGGTGAATTCCTTGGACAGGTCTACGTTGGAGGCCTCGAGCGCGCCCGAGACGATGCCGCCGGTGCCGAAGGTCGCGGCCCGGACGACGGTGGCCGGCCCGGAGTTGGGCCCGGTGGACCAGTTGTTGGCGCCCGCATCGATCAGCCCCTCGGGGTTGGCGAAGTCGGCCAGCACGACCTGCCCGAGCGTCCGGATCGCGCCGTTGGAGAACCCGCCGAAGATCGTGCCGTCGCCCTGGATGCCGTAGGTCTCGAGTGTGCCCGGGGGCAGACCGTCGCGGAAGACGTTGGCGACCTGGCTGTCCGAGTCGAGGGCGGTGAGATTGCCCGAGTCTCCGGTGAAGGCGAGCTCGAACCCGAGCGGCGTGATCGCACCGGTGCCGTCGCGGTCCACGGTCAGGGTGATGGGCGTGGCGTTGAGCAGCTGCCCCTCGCCGTCGAACTGGATGGTGCCCTGGGCGATGCGAATATCCAGGTCCGAGTCGTCGCCGCTGTCCACGTAGTACCGCCACTCGGTCCCCGCGCCCACGGCCTTGTTGTCGAGCACCAGCGTGACGTCCACCGTGATCGGCGTGCCCAGCGAGTCGTAGACGAGCAGGGTGGACTTGACCGACTCCCCGTCGGCGGTTCCGGTCTTCTCGGGGACGAACGGCGAGCCGAGCGGCCCGCCCGACGCGTCGGCGACCCGCAGGTCGCTGGCCGTCATCGCCAGGTCGTTGGCCTCGCCGCTGTTGCCGACGATGGTGATGATGCCCGCGCCGTCCACGGTCACGCCGGGCGTCGCGCCGTCGGGGTTGGGGCTGCCGGTGTTGTGGATGCCCAACGCCGCGGCCATGAAGTCCAGGAGCTCCTGCACGGTCGTGGTGGCGGTGATCACGAGCTCGGCGGTGTCGAGCTGGGTGCCGCCCTTGCTCGCGCCGTCGAGCGAGATCGTCTCGCCGGCCGTGAAGGCCGGGGTGGTGCTGCCGGGGCTGGCCGGGTCTTCGATCGCGGTGATCAGCGTGGCCGCGGTAATGGCCGCGCTGGCGATGTCCACGAAGCCCACGCCGATGGCCGAGCCGATCGCGATCGCCGCGCCCTGCCCGGGCAGCTCGCCGCCCGAGTTGAGGTTGCCCGCGATGACGGCCAGGGTCGAAGCCTCGGCGATGACCTGCTTGCCGATCGGGATCGAGATCGGCGACAGCGCACCCTCGATGAGGTTGTAATTAGCGTCTACGGCGTAGCCCTGCAGGATCTCGCCGCTCACCGTGACCAGATTGTCGTTGAGGTCCTGACGGAACGCGCCGGCGCGGGTGTAGAAGGTGCTCCCGTCACGCTCGACGACGAAGAAGCCCGAGCCATCGACCGCGAGGTCTCGCGGGTCGCCGGTGGGGTTGAAGCTGCCGGGGGTGAAGTCTCGGCGGGTGGCCGCGACGCCGACGCCGAGCCCGACCTGGAACGGGTTGGTGCCGCCGCTGGCGCCGCCGGGGGCCGAGCCGCCCGAGAAGGTCCGGGCGAAGAGGTTCTCAAAGAGCATGGTCGTGCTCTTGTACGCCGTGGTGTTCACGTTGGCGATGTTGTTGGCGATGACGTCGAGCCTTCGGGCGTGGACGTTAAGCCCGCTGAGCCCGGTGAACAGAGAGGTGGTCGAAGCCATATGGGATTCCTCAGTGGTGCTTGCCAGAAGGCTCGGCGTGGACCCGGGCCAGGGCCCGGAAGGGGTTCGTGTCAGTCAAGGCCTGAGACGGTCGGGCCGGGTTGGCCTCAGCGCCAGGGGTGCGCGGTGCGCGGATCATCGAATCGATGCCAACAACCGGCGTGCCGGACGACGGATCGGCCCTGCCGGTCACACGCCGGGCCCCGGGGTCGGCCAGCAGCGCCAACCCATCGAGCAGAACCAGCGCATGCTGCGCATCGGATGCCGCAAGCCGGTCGATCGCCGCGCTCAGCCGCTGCTGCTGCTCGCCCGAGAGCTTCAGGTCGGGCGCCGCCGAGACATCCACCGACAGCCCGGTCTCGAGCTGCCCGGATCGGGCCTGGCTGAGCATGCGTGAGAAGTCGTGGCCGGCGGGGATCAGCCGCGCCGGGCCCGGCTCGCCGCCCGGGACGATGCCCGAGCCGAGTCGCTCGAGGAGTTGCACTGGCGAGAGGCTCACGGCGCAAAGCCGCGACGGTACGCCTCGATCGTGTCCGCGATCCGGTCGCCGGCGTCACGGTCGATGTCCTTGGGAGTGACGAAGGGCTTGTCCACCGGGGGCTCGGTGTCGCCATCGACACCACCCGTTCCGTCGTCGGGATCGTCATCGGAGTCGGGGTCTGGATCGGGGTCGTCGGTGAGGTCCAGGGGCCCGATGACCTCATCCACCTTGTCCATGTGGACGCGTGAGCCGTCGAGCAGGTTGAGAATCGGGCCCTCGGCGGTGTTGGACACGCTGATCACGAGATCGAACACGCGACGGTTGTCCAGCGTGATGCCCGAGACCAGGTTGCCGATGAGGTTGGACGCCGCGGCGAATGAGTTCTGGTCCACCAGCGTCTTGAGGTTCTGCTGCAGCTTGAGGTTGGACTCGATCTCGCGCAGCGAGCCGAGCTGGTCCAGGATCGCCTGGGTGTCCTGCGGCTCGAGCGGGTCCTGCGCCGACAGCTCGGTGAACAGGATCTGCATGAACTCGCCGGAGGTGATCTCGGCGAACGCGTCCCCAGAAGCCGTCGCCTGGTTGGTCCGCCCGTTCAACGAATCGATCGCACTCATTGCCGTCACTCCACGCCGCCACACCGATCGCGCCGGTCATCGCGGAGCGATCACTAGGCACGGCCGATCGCCGCGGTCTCAAGCCACCGTGTCGAGCCGGATCCAGCCCTCGTCGCGCCCCAATGGCTCGTCGAAGGGCAGGGGCTCTGATCCCAAGGCGTCAACGCTCCGCGTCGAGTCCTCGGCCGATGAGTCATCCCGGCGTCCCTGCCCTGGGTGATGACCCGCAAACCCGGAATGTCCACCCCGGCTGTCCGTGTCGGCCTCCGGCCGATCCGAGACGGTTGAACCCGGCGAATGCTCGCCGGTTCGAGAGGCCTGGGTCTCCGCCCGGGCCTCGTGCCGCGCCGACTCCGTCGGCGTCCTGACGTTCTCCGAATCCACGCTGAGGCGCTCGACCCGGATGCCGCGAGTCTCAAGCGCGGCCTGTAAATCCTTCAGACCAGACTGAAGCAACGACCGTGCCACATCGTTCGATGCGCTGAACCGGGCGTTAGCCACACCCTCGCGGATGTCCAGTCGCACCGTCACCTCGCCGAGCGCCTTGGGCGTCAGCCGCACCGTGCTCTGCCCCCCACTGCTCTTGATCAGCCGCGCCAGCCCCTGCTGAACCTGCCGGATCGTTTCGTTCTTCTCATTCCGCTTGGCCGGGGTGGCAGCCTGCGGCTTGCTCGCCCGCTCGGTCCGCAGCATCGCCCGCGCGATCCCGTCGATCGCGTTCGTCGTTGCCTTCGCGGTCACGGGGACGGGGCTCTGCCCGTTGATCGTGCTAAGACGAGCGACCAGATCGCCGCGGCTCATTGACGCCGCGGCCCCGGGTCGGGTCTCCGCACGCTGGAGCGAGACGCTGCTGGCCGCGACCGGGGCGCTGCTGCTTGAGACACGCGCCGCGTTGGCGGGGGCGGCGCGAGCCGTGTCCGCAGCCACCGCCGAGGCCGGCACAGCAGCCTTGGCCACCGAGGGCTCGGCCTGGCTTGGGTCCTGCCCCCGGCCCTGCTCGGGCCTGGCCAAGGGCGTTTGCCCCTTGTTTTCCAGGAACTTGTTCGAGTCAGTCGGGTTCGCCGGCGTGGTCAGGCCCCGAGCATCCTGGGCCGCGGCCCGCGCCAGCGGCGCCGGCGTCCCGGCCCGAGCCATGAGCTTCTGCGCGTTCCGGTCGGCCAGATCCACCTCCGCCGCGTGCGTCAGTTCCACGCCGGCCGAATCCCACCGAAGCGTCGCGGCCCGCTTGCCGTGCTCAGCGATGAACCGCCGCTCGGCCTGGGCCTCGTCCGTCGCGCGTGGCTTCTCGCTGCTCGCGGTCTCACGCGGCTGAACCGCTGAAGTCTCGGCGGTCTCGCCCTGACTCGAGCCCGCCCCGTTCGCGTCGGCCTGGCCCGTCGTCGGTTGCTGCTCGGCGTCCGCCAGCTGGTCCGGCTTACCGCTGGTGTTGGTCGTCTCGTTACCCGTGCTGGTCGGCTTGCCCTGGGCCGCGGACTCGTCGGTGGTCTCGGCCTTGGTCTCAGTCTTGGTCTCAGTGGTCTCGTCGCGGCGGGCCGGCGCCTCGTCCGCCGGTCGGGGCTGAGCCTTCTCGATCGGATCGGGGCGCGCACCCGGGTCGCGGTCGCCCGCGTCGAGCTGGGTCCGCAAGATCAGGTCAAAGCCTGCGCTCCGGCCTGTCGCGAGTTGCGCAACGCCGCGCAGCAACGGCACAGGCCGGGGCGGCTCGGGGCGGTCGGTCGAGATGTTGTTCGTGTTCGTGTGGACCGTCATGGAGCTGGAACCTCGGGGGGGACATCACCGATGCCCCGTACCCGAAGTTCTTCTAGCAATTCCGCGGCCAACGCGGTCTCCGTCGATTTCACCAGCTCCGAGATCACCTTCGTCCGCGATCGGTCCTGCATCGCGTCGAGATACCCCACCGCCTCGTCACGGCTGCCCGTGCGGATCAGCTCCATCAGCATGTCCTTGGCCGCCTTGGGCGAGACCGACTCGATCGTCGTCAGCGCCTTGCGGAACTGCTCGGCCCCCTCGCTCTGCGCGATCTGCGACCGCATCGCGCTGAACTCGGCCTGGTCGGCCTCGAGCTGCGCCCGCTTCTTGTCGAGCAGCTCTCGCTCACGCTGAAGCGTGGACTGCAGATCCGAGATCTCCCGGCTGAGCCGCTGGACCTGCTGCCGGTCCACCGCGCTCTGGAGCACCCGCATCGCCAGCTGGTCCTCCGCGGTCACCGGCGGGCGGTCGGGCAGCTCCATCTCCAGCTGCACGGCCGCCGCCTCGGCCCGCTCGGCCTTCGCGACTGCGGCCTGCTCGACCTCCACCGAATCGGTGAAGATCGACGCCACCTCCTGCACCCGCGACTCGTTGAGCCGCCCGCTGTTGGCCAGCCACCCGAAGATCCCGAGCAGCGCCACCACGTTCAAGAAGCACAGCACCGCGATCACGTTCCAGATCAATTTCATCGGAATACCTCGCTGCCCAGGCTCTCACCCCGGCCGTACCGCATTACCGCCATGTCGTCCTGCACCGCCGACTCGCGCTTGTTCAGGTCGCGGAGCCAGGCCTCGTGATACTTGTCTCGCAGCAGCTCGACCGCCCGGCGCCTCGTGGTCGCCTCGAGCAGCTCGCCGCGGACGCTCTCGAACCGCTTGTGCACACCGGCCAGCCGCAGCACCGTCCGCTGAGCCTCGGCGATCAGGCTGATCGAGGCCCCGGCCTGCATCCGCGCCCCGCGCAGGTCCACCCGCGAGCTCTCGGCTCCGCCGATGCGACCCCGCCACTCGTCCTTCTCGTTCTGGATCGAGCCGTTGATCTCCCGAAGACGGCTCTCGAGCCCGATCCGCTCGATCTCGACGTCCGCCACCCGACGCTGCGCCCGCCGCTCCTCGGCGAGCCTCTGATCGAGCACCGACTGCAACCTAAACCGGAAGACCGCCATCAGAGACTACCCCCCGCTCGCGCCGCCACGCCGCCGCCCCCACCAAGGCTGCCCGGGTTGCCCGCGCCGCTCTGGGGCGAGGTGTTGCTCGCCGGGTGAACGCGGATCGCCTCGCCCGCCTCGGTCGCGATCCGCAGCAAGAGCGACCGGGCCTCGTCGAAACCAGCGTGCTCACCCGTGCCCTGCTGCAGCAGCCCCTCGAACGCCTGCCGGTAGTCGATCGCGGTGTCGGCGACCGCGTCGGCCCCGCGGGCGAACGCCCCGATCTGCACCAGCTCCTCGACCTCGCGGTACGCCGCGATCAGCCGCACCGCCTGCTGGCGCGCCGCCAGATGCGCCCGGTCGGCGATATCGCCCGCCACGCGGCTGACCGAGTCGAGCACGTCGATCGCCGGGAAGTGCCCCTTCTGGGCCAGCTTGCGTGACAAGATGATGTGCCCGTCGAGGATGCCCCGGGCCGCGTCGGAGATCGGCTCGGAGGTGTCGTCGCCCTCGACCAGGATCGTGTACAGCCCCGTCACCGAGCCGGCCTTGTGCGTCGCGGTCGCGTGCGCGTCGGACAGGTTGCCCGCCCGCTCGAGCAGCCGCCCCAGCTCAGCGAACACCGAGGGGGTGTACCCCTTGCTCGCCGGGGGCTCACCGACGCTGAGCCCGATCTGCCGCTGCGCGTGCGCGAACCGGGTCACCGAGTCCATCATCAGCAGCACGTCGAGCCCGTGGTCGCGGAAGTACTCCGCCGAAGCGCACGCGAGCTTCGCGGCCCGCACCCGCAGCAGCGGCGACTCGTCGCCCGTCGCGACCACGACCACCGACCGGGCCAGGCCCTCGGGCCCGAGTGATTCCTCCACGAACTCGCGGACCTCGCGCCCTCGCTCGCCGATCAGCGCGATCACGCTTACGTCCGCGTTGGTGCCCCGCGCGATCTGCCCGAGCAGCGTGGACTTGCCCACGCCGGGTCCCGAGAAGATGCCCAGCCGTTGCCCTCGCCCGAGCGGCGTCATCAGGTCGAACGCCCGCACCCCCGTCCGAAGCGGCTGCGTGATCCGCCCGCGCTGCAGAGGGCCGATCGGGTCGGGCCCGAGCGGCCCAGGCACGGTCTCCGAGATCGGCCCGAGCCCGTCGATGGGCTGCCCCAGCCCGTTGATCACCCGCCCGAGCAGCCGCCGCCCGACCGGCCCGGTCTGGTGCGTCTGCACGCCCTCGACCGGCTCGCCGGGACGAACGCCCGAGGTCTGCCCCAGCGGCATGATGATGCTCCGCGTCTCGGCGAACCCGACCACCTCGCCCAGGATCGAGTCGTGCCCCTCGCGCCGGTCGCTCCCGATCCGCACCAGCGACCCCGCGGGCAGCGGCAGGTCGTCGGCCAGGATCGTCAGCCCACGCATCGCCGACACCTTGCCCACGATCCGCATCGGCTGCGCATGCCCGATCCGATCGATCTCTGATTGGAGCACGCTCACGACGCGCCCCCGTCCGGGTCAGCAACAGTGCCCTCGGTTGCGTTTGGCCCCAGCCCGCCTGGCAGGATTTCGAGCACCAGCCGATCGAGTTGCGTCGTGATCGAGGCGTCGAGCACGCCGCCCGTGTCGCTGCGTGCGATCACCGAGCCGCGGAGCAGGGCCGGGTCGTGGGTAATCTCTGCGTGCGTCGCGTTCTCGAACCGGTCGAGCAGGGTGGGCATCGCGTCGCGCACCGCGGGCTCGTCGTCGGGGTGCACGAGCACCCGCAGCCGCGTGGGCCGGGTCAGCAGCCCGAGCACCTGCTCGAGCTGATCTCCCACGATGGTGTGATCGACCTCGACCATGCGGTGCGTGACCTTCTCGGCCAGCGTGAGGGCGAGCCGCACCACGTCCTGCCTCGCCTCGCTGAGCATGGTGTCTCGCGCGTCCTCAAACTGCCCCAGCGCCTCGCCCCACGCGACGAGCAGTGACTCGATCTGGGGGCCCAGCTGCGCCAGCACCTCGGCCCGGCCCGACGCACGCCCCTCCTCGAGCCCCTCGGCCTGCCCCGCGGCGAACCCGTCGGCGTGCCCCTGCTCCCGCCCACCCTCGACGAGCTTCATCCGCTCGACCGCGGCGTGCTCGAGCACCCGCTGGGCATGGGCCTGGGCCTCTCGCCGCAGGTGCTCGGCCCGGCGGGAGAGATCACCAAAGTCAATCGCTACCGCTTCGCGGACGACCTCGTCAAGTTGTGCGTGCGGGATGAGCGCCACTGATACCCCCAAACGACCCGTCGATCACTCGACCAGGTCGGAGTCCCCGCCGCGGCCGGCGATGATGACGTCGCCCGCCTCCTCCAGCCGCCGCACGATGTCCACGATCCGCTGCTGGGCGTTCTCGACGTCGCTGACGCGGACCGGGCCCATGAACTGCATGTCCTCCCTGACCATCGTCGCGGCCCGCTCGGACATGTTGGTGAAGATCTTGGCCTGCAGGTCCTCGCTCGCCGTCTTGAGCGCCAGCGACAGCTCGTCGTTGTCAACCTCCTTGAGCACCGACTGGATGCCCTTGTCGTTGACGAGCATGATGTCCTCGAACACGAACATCAGGCGGCGGATCTGCTCGACCAGGTCCGGGTCCTCGCTCTCGAGCCCCTCCATGATCGTCTTCTCGGTCGCCCGGTCGGCCAGGTTGAGAACCTCCGCCACCGTCGGCACCCCGCCCGCCTTCTCCATGCTCTGCATGAGCATGTTGGAGAGCCGGCTCTCGAGCCCCACCTCCACCTCGCGGATCACCTCGGGGTTCGTCTGCTCCATGTTTGCCATCCGCTTGATGACCTCGATCTGCTTCTGCATGGGCAGCCCGCTGAGCACCTCGGCCGCCTTGTGGTGCGACAGGTGGCACAGGATCAACGCGATCGTCTGCGGGTGCTCGTCCTGGATAAACGTCAGCAGGTTCTCGCTCTCGGCCCGCTGCAAGAAGCTGAACGGCGTCTTCTGCACCTGCGTCTGGATCTGCTGCATCACCCGCTCGGCGCTCTTGGGATCCAGCGACTGAGCCAGCACCGCCTTGGCGTACTCCAGGTTCCCCTCGTTGGCATACCCCGACGCCACGCACAGCGTGTAGAACTCCTCGATGATCTGGCTCTGCAGCTTCTCGGGCACCCGCCCCAGCGCGGCCAGCTCGCGGCTGACCTCCTCGACCTGCGAGTTGGGCATGCTCTTGAGCATCCCGCCGGCGATCTCGGGGCCCACCATCAGCAGCAGCACCGCGGCCTTGGTCACCCCGTCGATCTCATCGATGGGGCCGTTCAGCTTGTTCACCGCCTTTGCCGCCTTCGCCGCCATCAATCGCCTCCCCGGTTACTCCGCCTCGATCCAACGCCCCAGCAGCCGCGACGCGACCAGCGGGTTGTCGCCCACCAGCTCATTCACCTGGTCGAGCATCTTCTGCGTCTTGACCTGCAGCTCGTCAACCTCGATGCCCTCCATGGGCGTGTCAGTCTCGCCGGCCTCGCCCACCACGCTCTCCTCGGACCGCAGCGCCGGCGGCACCCCGACCACCTCGGTCGCGGTCGGCAGATCGGCCGGGCGGCCGGCCTTGCGGGCCATCAGCAGCATCATCGCCAGCGACACCACCGCCAGCACCCCGACCATGATCGTCTCAACCGAGACGGGCCCCAGCGGCCCGAGGTTGAGCCCCATCGAGCCGGTGCCCGCCACGCTGGGGACCGTGCTGATGAACCCCGACCCGCCCAGCGACTGCACGATCGCGCCGCCGAGCACCGGGATCATCGAGACCGTGATCTCGCCCTGCGTTCGGGTGCCGTCGGCCCCGACCGCGGCGAGCTGCGGGAGCAGCAACGCCTCGAACTGGGCCTTGATCACGTCGAACCGTTGCTGCACTTCCTGATCGGTCAGCGGGGCGGGCTCGGCGTCGGCCGCGTCGGTGCCCGCGGCCCGGGCCTTAGCGTGCGTCAGCAGGTTCTCGATATAGGTCTGCGGGATCGCGACGCTCGCGGCCAGGAAGGTCGGCATGCCCCGCGGGTCCATCACCTGCCTCTGGTTCACGCCCAGCCCAACCTGGTAGTCCGTCGTCGTCTGGGTCCGTGTCGAGTTCGTCCCCAGCCCCGCGGCCCCGGTGTTGATGTCCGCCGACTGGTTGGACCGCACGCCCGGCTCCGCCGACGCCTTGCTCGACTCGTCCACCGACTCGTCCACCGTCTCAGAACGGGGCACCGAGACGGTCCCCTCGTTGTTCTTCAGGTGCGTCAGCGTGGACTCGGTCACCCGGGTCACGTCCACCTGCGCGTTGACCGAGACCACGACGCCGGGGATATCCCCCAGGAACGACCGGAGCTTCTGCTCGGTGACCCGCTCGATCTTCGTCGCCTGCTCCAGCCATGAGTTGGACAGCATCTCGCTCTCGTCGGTCACCCGGCGGGGGCCCGACGGATCCACAACCCCGACGTTCGCCGGCGTGAGCCCGGCGACCGGGCCCGAGACCAGCCGGGCGATCGCGTCTACCGATTTCTGAGTCAGCCCGCCCTGGTCCATCGTGACGACGTTGACCGACGCGGTCGGGGCTCGCGAGGCTCGCCCGAGCCCGGTCGGCTCGGGGGCATCGATAAAGACCTGGGCTGCGGAGACGTTCTGGTAGAGCCCGATGACCCGCGCCAGCTCGTTCTGCAGCGCCAGGAGGTACTGCTGGCGGTTCTGCTGGCGGGGGTTCTTCCAGTCCTGAAACTCCATCAGGTTGCCGAACATGATGGTGGTGTTGCCCGGGAGCTGCCCGGCCTGGGCGAGCGTCGCGACGGCCCGGCGCTGCTGGCTCGGCGGGACGACAATGGTCCCGTCGTCGAGCTGAGCGTCGATCCCGCTGCCGCGGAGCGTCTGGACCAGATTGATATTGGGGTCGTCGTTGATCAGCCCGACCATGGCCTTCTGCCCGGCGTACTGACTCACGAGGAAGAGCGTCATGCCCGCGATGACCGCGAGGCAGCCGGCCAGGAGCTTCTGCGAGCCGGTGAGCCCGCCGAGCTGCGACTTGATGGTCTCAATGATCTTCCTGAAGCGATCCATCGGGCGGTGGCCTCCGTGCCGGGTTCGGCGCACTCCGTGCGCCCGCCGCCCGCGTGGAAACGCAGGCAACGAGACACCATTCGGATCAGCGCGCGCGATTCCTGCACAAGCGAGGGATCAAATCTGCCGGTTGTGCGCAAGTTCCGCCGCTCGCGCCGGTCGCCCCCCGAGGGGCCTTGTGGGTGTGGCCGGGGCCCTACCAGATGTGGTAGGGCCGGGCGCGGGGTGGGGGTGCTGGGCTTGAATCGCCCACCCTATCAGACCCGGATCTGCTTGACCTCTTCGTACGCGGTCATGACCTTGTTGCGCATCGTCTGCAGCATGCGGAAGGCGGTGTCCGCCTTCTCGGTCGCCAGGATCACACCCTCGAGGTCGTCTCGCTTGCCGGTCATCAGGTCCTCGACCGCCTTGGTCGCGTCCTGCTGCACCGCGTTGACCTCGCCGAGCTGCTCGCGCAGGATCTGCGCAAACTGAGGCGCCCCGCTGGCCCCTGCGTTGAGCGGCGAGTTGTTGTTGGAGATCGAGCCCGGCTGCATTCGCCCCGCGCCACCGGCCCCAATTAGTCCCAACGGATCAGTCATTCCTCAAACCCTCCGGCCCGGGCACCCGCCCGAGCCCACAACATATCACGCGAGCAACCGCAACGCCTGTGCCACCATTCCCTTGGCCGTTTCCGCCGCCGTCACGTTCGCCTCGTAGGCCCGCGAGGCCTCGAGCGCGTTGATCTGCTCGCTCGTGCTGTTGACATTGGGGACCTTGACGTACCCATCGACCGCGTAGGGGCTGTCCGGGTCGTGGCGCAGCTCGAAATTGGTGTCGATGGTGATGTCCGCGATTCGGACGCCGCCCCCCTCGACCGCCTCGAACATCGCCTCGCGCCGGCCATACGGCGCATACCCGCCGTCCGGGCCGAGCCGAGTCTGCGCGTTGGCGATGTTGGAACTGATGACCGCCAGGCGAGTCCGCTGGGCGACCATGCCGCTGGTCGAGATGTCGAGTGATCCGTACATGCCTTGGCCGTCCTTCTTCGCTTGCTACACCCGCACTCGGGCAATGCCCGAACTCCGGTGATGCCCGCACTCGGGTTACACCCGCTCGGTGATCGCGGTCATGAGCTGGTTCTTCTGCTGCCTCATAAAGTCTGTCGCAGCCCTGAAGTAGGTCGCGTTCTCGACCAGCGCCTGCATCGACCGCTCCAGGTCTCGGTCATTGCGGTCGTGCGAGAGGATGTTGCCCGACCCAGCCTGAGGCCGTAGCGTGAGCCGCCCGGTGGCCCGGTCCTGCTCGATCTCGCGGTTGCCGGTCATGCGGAGGTCGCCGAAGTTCCCCCCGTTTTGGGCCCGTCGCCGGTCCACGGCCTCGCTCAGCGTCCGCTGAAACCCATCGGTCGAGACGTCTTGGGTCTGGTAGTTGGGCGTGGTGAGGTTGGCGATGTTGTGGGCGAGCAGCTTCTGCCGACCCGCGGCGAACCGCATGGCCGCCTCGAGGGCTGGCATCGCACCAGAAGATGTGAGATCGGCAATCATCGTAAAACCTTCCGCAACTCACGGGCCAACGGGCAACCCTCGCCGGGCCATCGCTTTATCTCGCCGACGCCTCAGAGCGTCATGGGCACGAGCTGGCATTCTTTCCACTTCTTGAGCTTGAGCCCCAGGGTCCGCACCCCGATGCCCAGGGCCTTGGCCGTCTTGGCCCGGTGCCCGCCGAACCGCTGGAGAGTGGTCACGATCGCCTCACGCTCGATGTCCGCCAGGGTCTTCTCCCCGGCCAACGCCATCTTGGGCTCGACCATGGCCTGCGGCGCGTGCCCGTTCCCGTTGGTCGTGGCGTCGAGCCGACGGGCCTTGCGGGGCTCGGCGAGCAGCCAGGGCTCGATCAGGTCCCGGCGGACCTGGCTCTCGCCTCGGCTCGCGGTGATCACGACCGCCCGCTCGCAGATGTTCTGCAGCTCGCGGACGTTGCCGGGCCATCGGTAGTTGCCCAGCAGGTCCAACGCCGCGTCCTCGAACACGGGGGTCGGCCGCCCCTCGCGGGCCGCGATCAGCGACGAGAAATGCGACACGAGAACCGGCACGTCCTCGAGCCGCTCGCGCATCGGGGGCAGGTGGATGGGCAGCACGTTGAGCCGGAAGAAGAGGTCCTGGCGGAAGTCGCCGGCCTCGGCCGCCGCGGGCAGGTCCCGGTTGCTCGTCGCGACCACACGCACATCGACGCCGATCGTGCTCGACGAGCCGACGCGCTCAAAGGCCCGTTCCTGAAGCACGCGGAGCAGCTTGGCCTGGATCTGGGCCCCGACCTCGCTGACCTCGTCGAGCAGCAGCGTGCCGTTGTGCGCCAGCTCGAACCGCCCCTTGCGGAGCCGGTCGGCCCCGGTGAACGCGCCCCGCTCGTGCCCGAAGAGCTCGCTCTCGAGCAGGCTCTCGGACAACGCCGCGCAGTTCACCGCGAGGAATGCGCCCTCGATCCGCGGGCTCAGCTCGTGGATCGCCCGGGCGACCACCTCCTTGCCCGTGCCGCTCTCGCCGGTCACGAGCACCGTGCCCTGGCTCGACGCGACGGCCTGCACCTGCTCGCGGACACGACGGATCGCGGGCGAATCACCCACGAGCCGGTCGGTTCCGATCGGCCCTTCGGGCGTGCCGGAGACCGTCCCGTTCCCGTTGAACGACGGGGCGTGCCCACCGAGCCGGAGCACCGCGTTCTCACGCACCAGCCCGACGTGCCGCAGGGCCCGCTTGATGGTGATGATCAGCTCGTCGCCCTCGAACGGCTTGGTCACGTAATCGAACGCGCCGAACCGCATCGCCTCGACCGCCGTCTCGATCGTTCCAAACGCGGTCATGAGCACCACGGGCAGCTCGTCGTCGAGCTGGCTGACCCGCTCGAGCAGCTCGAGCCCGGTCATGCCCGGCATTTTAAGGTCCGTCACGACCACGTCGGGGCGGTCGCGAGCCATCACGCCCAGCGCGTCCTCGCCGTTGGACGCGACCACGATCTCGAAGCCCGCCCTGCGGAGGGTCGAGCCCACGCTGTCACGCATCATCTCTTTGTCGTCTACCACGAGGACCTTTGCGTTCATGCGGTGCGCTCCATCACGCTGAGGGTGTCCCCCGCCGCGGCGCTGCTCGCCACGACCACGGGGGCTTGAGGGATCCAGAATTCAACCGTTGTGCCCGGCGCGCCGGGCGAGAGTTCAGAGTTGCTCAGGACGTGGACCCGCCCGCGGTGCGCATCGACGATCCGATGCACGATCGCCAGGCCCAGCCCCGTGCCCGTCTCGCGGGTGGTGAAGAACGGGTTGAACATCCGTTCGATGACCGCCGGGTCTACGCCGCCGCCCAGGTCGCGGACCGACAGCACCGTCGCGAGCCGATCCTCGATCTCGTCGTGGCGAGACTCGGCGAACAACTCGAGCCCCCGCGTGGTGCCCCGCGCCTCGAGCATCGACTCGGCCCCGTTGCGGACCACGTTCACCAACGCCTGCTCGATCAGCCCCGCGTCCGCCGCCAACACCACCCCGGGCTCCACACGGATCGTCGGCTCCGCGTCGAGCAGCCCGCGGCACGACTCGGCGGCCCGCTCGAGCACGTCCGAGGCGTCGAGCGATTGCGGGCGGGCCCGCAGGTCCTTCGAGAACGTCAGCACGTCCCCCACCACCTCGTTGAGCCGCCCGACCGCGCTGCCGATCTTGCACGCGATGTCCCGCTGCTCGGGCCGCTCGGCCAGGTCCTGCTCGAGCATGCGGGCGTAGAGCTTGATCGAGCCGAGCGGGTTGCGGACCTCGTGGCTGATGCCCGCGGCCATCTCGCCCAGCGCCGCGAGCCGCTTGGACCGCTGCAGCGCCTGGTTCGCGTCGCGCAGCTCGCCGCTGAGCCTGCGGACCTCGGCCCGCAGCGTCTCGTGCGTCGCCTGCAGCTTCGCCGAGACCTCGTTGAACCCGGCCATCAGGTCCGCCAGGTCGTCCGCGGTCAGCGAGCCCGTCGAGATGTTGTCAGCCAACCCACTCACGCTTACCCCTGTCGATCCTGGAAGCGCGGCGTCTGCGGCCGCTTGTTCGCCTGCCCGCTGTACGCGCCGATCGCGGCCCGCCCCTTGACCACGGAGGTCAGCTCGCCGGCGATGCTGTTCTTGTGCTCGATGAGAACCTCGGTGTGCTCGCGGTCTCGGTCGAGGATCGTCGCGGTGAGCGAGCGGATCTCCTCGAGCGCGTTGCCCAGCGTGCCCCGGGTCGGCTCGGGCACGGTGGCGCCCAGGCGGTCCCACCCGTCCATGACGGGGTGCAGCGTCGCCGCGATCTGCTTGATCTGGTCGATGACGCCGCTCCGCTCGTTGAGCAGCCCGAGCAGCTCCTCGGTGCGGTCGGCCTCGAGCAGCTCGCCCTGCCCGCGGGCCAGCTCGTCGAGCCGGCGGTACAGGTCACGCAGGCGTGCGGCATCGCCCGCGGCGCGGTGGTGCCACCCCGGCTGCAGGGCGTGATCGGCTCGTGTGTCGTCGGTCATCCTTGACCCCTCGCAGGCCCGCTCCGCGGGCGTTGTCATTCCTGTCAGCCGCCCTCGGCAACCTCATAAAGCATCGTGCTCGACTCGAGCCAACGCTCCCAGTCTTCCCGGTCCATCGGCAGATTCGGGTCGTCCCAAGCACTCTCGGGCAGGCTCAGATAGAAGCGCTTGGCCCGCTCGTTCGCGGTCTGCGCCCGGGCGATATCGCCCTGCTCGATGTGCGCATTCACGATCTGCACCATCGCGACCAGCGAGGCTGGGTCGCCCGGGTACCGCTCTCTCGCCGCGTCGTAGTACTGGATCGCGGTGTCGTAGTCGCCCTGGTCGAAGGCGCAGTCGCCCAGATAGAAATAGGTGTTGCGCCGATAGAGCCGGTCCAGGCTCGTCAGGTCGTACTGGCTCTTGCTCTCGATCGCGTCTCGGGCCTGGGCGTACAGCGGCATCGCCGCCCGGCGGTGCTCATCCAGCGTCTGCCGCAGCCCCTGCCGCTCGCGGTCGGGCATCGAGTCGTTGAGCGAGAGCGAGCCGTCGATCTCGTCGGCCAGAAGCCGGTGCGAGTCGGCCAGGCGGAACAGCACCGTCGAGGCCTCGGGCGACTCGGCGTCGCGGGCCATCGCCTCGGTAAGCCGCTCGATCCCCCGCTCGTACCGCCCGGTGCGGTAGTACAGCGAGCCCAGCTCGATCAGCGATTCATGAAACTGCGTCGCCCGGGTCTGCCCGATCGTGCCGTCCACCGCGGCGATGAGCAACTCCTCGGCCTGCGGGTCGTTCTCGGCATCCCCGTCGAACAGGTAGCACTGCGCCAGCGGGACGTAGCTCCGTACCGCGAACCCCGCCGCGGCGTTGTTCCCGTCGCTCGCGTCGTCGATCAACCCCTGGTACCACTTCGCCGCGTGGTCGAACTCGCCCATCGCCTGGTACGCCCGGCCCAGCCGGTACCGCGTCTCGGCGTACCGCAGCCCGCTCGGGTTCGAGTTGGCGTACTCGCCGAACGCCTCGATCGCGTCCCGCTGATCGCCGGCCCGGTCGTACAGATCGCCCGCCTTCCACAACGAGTCGCTGTACACGTCGATGTCCTCGAGCAGGTACCGGTCGGCGTGGTCGCGGTAATGCGTCGCGGCCCGGATCAGGTGCCGCTGAGCCTCGGCCCGGCTCGAGGGTTCCAGCGCCGCCAGCACCCGCACCGGCTCCTCGCCCAGGTCACCCATGATCGCGTCGGCGCTCGCCGCGTGCCCGTTGGCCAGCGCCAGCACCGCCGCGCTCGGCCGCTCCTCCGGGTCCTGATACAGCCCCGAGGCCAGCCCCGCGTACCGCAGCGCCACGGGGAACTCCCGCAGCATCATCTGTTCCAGGTGCCTCGCCAGCAGGCTGTCGGTCACCCGCTCGACCGTGACGTCGCCGCCGCCGTGCTCGCCCTCGAACCCCTCGATCAGCCGCTCGTAGGCCCCGATCGACTGCTGCGGGTTGTGCAGCCGCGCCTCGACCTCGCCGAGCCCGAGCAGCGCCGCCAGGTAGGCCTCGCCGGAGATCTCCTGCTCGGCCACGCTCGCGAACAGGTCCCGCGCCTCGACCAGCTCGCCCCGCGACTCGTGCACCCGCCCCAACAGGGCCGTCGCCATCGAGGCCGCCGGCCCCGAGGTGAGCGACTGCACCCGCTCAAACTGCTCCCGGGCCTCTCGGATCGCGCCGATCGCGAGGTACCCGCGGCCCAGCTGCAGCGCCAGGTCCGCCAGCCCGTCCGGGCTCGCGCCCTCGAGCCGCGGCAACGCCCGCACCAGCCTCGTGATCGCCTCTTCCGGGAAGCCCTGGCCCAGCTGCACCTTCGCCCGCCGCGACAACGCCCACACCCGCGAGGGCATCGGCAGGCTCGGGTCCGTCAGCATCTCGGTCAACAGCTCCTGAGCCCGGGCATACCGCGGCGTCCTGGACTCGAGCCACCCGTCGATCACACGCCGATTGATCCGGTCTCGCAGCTCACGCTGCCCCGGCTCGATCCGAGCCGCCCGCTGCAGCGCCTTGTCGGTCTGCCCGAGCCCGAGATGGGCCTCGGCCAGGGCGTACAGGTCCGCGGGGCCCAGCGTCGCGCCCATCGACTCGGCCTGCTGAAACTCGCGGACCACCGAGGCATAGTTCTGCTCGTCGGTGAGCCCCAGCTCTCGCTGACCCAGCGCGATCGCCCGCGCGATCAGCTCGTGATACCGCCGCTGCTCGTTGGGCTTCACGTACCCCGGCGTGCTCAGCCACGGGTACACCTTCTCATTGAGCAGCGCGATCGATTCTTGGTGCTCGCCCCGCTCGATCATCGCCTCGCCCCGGTTGAGGAACGGCGTGACGTTGGGCTCAGGCGCCGTGACCACCGCGGTGACCACCCCCGTACCGAGCAGCCCGAACGCCACCAGCAACGCCGGGGCTTGCCAGAACCGCTTCCACCCAGCCACCAGCGTCCCCACCGGGTCGGCAGCGCCCGCAGCCGGTTCGGCAGTGCTCACGGGTTGTGCCTGGGCTTCTTCGGTCACGGCTGCTCCACAGAGATCGCGCACGATCCGGCGTTTCGGGTCAATGAACGGGGCTCTTATCGGGGGTTGGGGCTCGCCAGCTTCAACCAAATCGGCACGACTTGCGCATCACAACGCGCACAACTCGTATTTGTGCGGCCAAAAACCGAGTCTCACGGCTTCTCGGCAGGAGCCTCGGCCCGGACCACCACCACCGCGCGGGCCAGATCGTCGCCCCGGTGCCGCGTCTGTGGGTCGAGCATCGCCATCGCCGCGATCGGCGGCGTCAACCACTTGATGACGTTCCGCTGGGCCGATCGGATCAGCCCCAGCCGCCTCGCCTCGGGCCCGAGCCGGACCACGCGGCAGCCCGTCACCAGCTTGCCCGGGGTCCAGGCAAACAACGACTCGCAGACCGTGCCCGCGACCGCACCCACCAGCAGCGTCGCGGGGATCGCCATCCACCCGCCGCCCGGCTCGAGAATCACCAGCCCGGTGACCAGCGAGCCCAGGCTCACGCCGTAGACCGTGGACGTGAGCGTGGCTGCGAGCAGGAAATCCACGCCCGACGCAACCAGCCGCCGCCCCGGGTCGGCCAGCGCCGTGCCCTCGGGGATCACGATCGCCGACGGGTCCATCCCCGGGCGAAACGTCAGCACCAGCACGACCACCATGAACAGCACAAGCGACGCGGCGAGCATCCGGAACTCGCCCGGCGAGACCGGAGAGTCCTTCGCCGGCGGCCCGTCGAACAGCACCTCGCCCGTCGCGAGCGAGAGCTCGACGAACCGAAACTGAGCCGTGCCCCCCTCGTCGGGCTGATTCTCGAGGATCCCGAGCCGCCCGCCGCCGACGCGGATCGGGGCGATGCTCAGTTCGCCCCCCAGGCCCGTGATCGACGCGACGCGACGCGATTGCCCGCCCCGGGCGCTCCAGACCGCAAGCGTGTCGCCCGCCCGGGTTGCCCAGACGACGCGGTCGCCGATGAACCGCACCCAGACCAGCCCGGCGAGACCCGCGGGATCCAGCGTCTGCGTGCGCACGAACGACGAGTCGTCGCGCTGGGTCCAGACGGCGGGCGAATCCCCGCCGACCAACACCGAGAGCCCGTGCTCGCCGAACCCGAAGCCGAGGATCGGAGTGTCCGCCGAGACCGGTCCGATCGGGAGCGAGGTCCACGCCTCGTCCTCGAGCAAGAGCAACTCGGCGGGCTCATCATCGCCCTCGAGCAGCAGCACCAGCCGACCCTGGGAGTCCGTCGCCGCCCCCGCGACCGGGCGGTCGGTGGTCGGGAACGGGTGCGAATTGAATCGGCCGGCCGGGTCGAAGGCCCAGATCCCGCCGATCACCGGGACCGCACGCAGCGAGTAGACCCGCACGCGGGGCTCGGCCGAGTCCTGCTCCTCGGGCCCCATCGACTCGGCGTCCTGATAGACTAGGTACACCCGCGCCGCAGACGCTGCCAGCGCGATTGGAGGCGACTCCAGGCTCGCCGCGGGCCGGACCTGCCCCGCCGACGCGGCGCCGGTGCCAAACCCGCGCGGCGGGAGGTGCGCCAGCCGCCACCCGCCGCCCGTCTCTTGAACCACCAGCCAACTGTGAGCGCCGCGATCCCGCTCGGCATTCGCGCCAACACCGGCCAACGGGGCAGCGCCCGCTGGCGGGGCATTGCCAGCCAACGGGGCAACGCCCCCACCGGCCACGCTCACCACCCACGCGAGCACCAGCGCAAACCAACCCGCACGGCTCATGCCACCCGAGCGAATCACGGCTCACCGTCCTGTTCACCCTCGCCCGAATCGTCTGGAGAGGTTTCGATCGCCGGCATGGGTGCCGGCTGATCAAGGTCGTGGAACCGATCGATCTTGTAGACCTTCTCTGCGAGCGTCTCCAGATCGAACGCCACGTCACGGATCATCTTGTTCTGCGGGTCAAAGAGCGTCAGACGGACCATGCCGTCGAACCCGGCCGCCCGGATCTCGACCCGGTCGGCGACCCACGGCTTGCGGGTCGCGTCGCCAACGATCGAGACCCGCGCATGCCCCAGCAGCTCCGCCTCAACGAGCGCCTCGCCCTCGTCATCGAGCATCTGCACCCGCACCGGCTTCCATTCGATCGTCTCGTAGCTCACCCGCCGCGTGCCCCATCGCGTCGGGTGCTCGACCACCACGTTCCCCTGCCCGTCGTAACCGGTCACCTCGATCGTGTCGGGCAGCGGCGTGATCGCGAGGGCCTCGATCAGGTCCAGCGGGTGCACCGGCAGCCCTAGCTCGGCGGTCTTCTCGGGGGTCGCCGGTTCGTGCCGCCCGACCACCGCGACCCGGTTGCCGTCGGTGAGCATGTCGAACCACCAGTACCACTCGTCGTTGGATCCCAGGTACAAACGCGTCCGATTCAGCTTGCCCAGAGACAGCGCGAGTTTGTTCGGCGGGATTGTCTGCAGCACGCCCTCCGCCTGCTCGGCGAGCCAGTTCCCGTCCGCGTCGTTTCCCTCGACCCGGACCACCGCGCGGGCCCAGAGTTTGTCGAGCCCGTCCACCGCGGCGTGCTGGTTCTCAAGCACCTCGGCCGCCGTCGGGAGCGGCCCCGTCGGCATCGGGCCCTTCCCCGGCGCGCTGCACCCGACCATCACCAGCCCAAGGAACCCAGCGGCCCCGATCAACACAGCAAAGAAGTTGGCTCTCGCCGATCGGATCACGCCCCCACGCCCCCCACGCCCCCCAGCGCCTCGAGATCCATGATCTGCCCGAGCTCCTCGGTCGCGGCAGCAACGGTCTCGTCGTCAAGCCCCGGGTCAACCACGTCGAGCAGCGGCGGGCCCTCGGGCGGCATCGGCGTGCCCTTGGGCCGAACCCGCATGACGCCGGGCTTGGATCGTTTCAGGTCGGCCGGGGTTCCGCCCTCGTAGCTGAGCCGTCGCTTGCGGATCAGGATCAGCGCGAGCAGGTAGCGGAACGCGAGCCGCCGCGCGTCGGCCGACTCGGCCTCGTCGCCCAGCTGCTCGAACAGGTCCATCAGGTCCGCGTCGCCGATGAGCGGCTGGGCCTTCTTCTCGCCCGGCTCGGGCACCACCGTCCGCCAGAACCCGAAGAGCTTGAGCGGCGATTGGGGCCGAGCCCCGTCGTCCCAGGCCTGCTCCGAGTATTCAACCCGGTGCAGCGGCGAGTCGTCGGGCGTCTCCACGAGCGTCGCCACGATCCGGTCGCCCGGCGACAGCGAGACCCCGGTCGCGGGGCAGACACCCTCGGACTTGACGATCTCGTACGGCGATGAGGATCCGGTGATCATGGCGCGAGTGTATCGGTGCCGACCGCGCCGCGGCGGAACCCACCACCCACAACCGGGTCACAACCTCGCAACAGGGGCGAGTGCGGTCCTCCTACCGGCAGTCCAACTCGAAGAACCGCTCATTGGAGCCGCCCTGCCCGACGCGGAACCGCACGCAACTGCCGCACGACGGGCACCGGGCGAGATACCCCTGCCCGTTCACGTCTCGGAAGACTCGGCGGTACTGATTCGCGCACACGAACTGGATCCCGAGCCACGGGCGGCCGGTTGTCGGCGCGTTCCGCTCCGAAGCCGGAATGCTCTTGGGGATGTTGCTAGGCGGGCTCACCGGGCAACAATCGGCCCGCGGGGGTTATTTGGTCCAGCCGATTACGACGGACCCGCCCGAGGGCCCGCCTGGGCCCCGTCTTTCTCGGGCGTTGCAGAAGGTTGCCCCGAACCGCCGAATCAGCCTCTATACTGCGGGTCACGCATCTCGCGTGCATCTCGCGGAGGTCCTCTCGCTCACATGACCGGTGAACTCGCCATCCTGCCAGACCCGCCGCCGCCGCCGACACCGATCGGCGTGATCGCCGGTGGCGGGCGACTCCCGATCTTCGTGGCCCAGGGCCTCAAGGACGCGGGGCACGTGGTTCACGGGCTGGGGCTGATGGGGCAGTATGACCCCGAGCTGCCCGAGCTGTGCGACACCTTCCGCGAGGTCGGGCTGCTGCGTGTGGGCGGGTGGGGCAAGGCCCTGCGCCGCGCCGGGGCCCGCCACGCGATCATGGTCGGCAAGGTCGACAAGGCCCGCCTCATGCACGACCGCTGGAAGCTGCTCAAGAACATCCCCGACCACCGCACCGTCGTCGCGTGGTACAAGTACCTGCGCCACGACAAGCGGTCGCACGCGATCCTCCGCGCGATCTCGGAGGAGCTCGACCGCGCCGGCGTGAGCCTGATCGACTCGACCACGCCGATCCCGGACAACCTCGCCGAGCCCGGCGTCATGACCGCGACCCGCCCCAGCCCCGAGATGCTCGCCGACATCGAGTTCGCCTGGCCCCTGCTCACCGAGCTGCTGCGGCTGGACATCGGGCAGGCGCTGACCGTCCGTGAGCGAGACGTGATCTCCGTCGAGGGCGTCGAGGGCACCGACCGCATGATCACGCGGACCGGCGAGCTCTGCCGCCGCCACGGCTGGACGATCATCAAGGGCTCAAGAGCCGGGCACGATCGGCGGAGCGACGTCCCCACCGTCGGGCTCGACACCATCGAGAACCTGCACGCCTCGGGCGGCCGCTGCCTGGCGCTCGCCGCCGGCGACGTGATCATGCTCGACCGCGGCCGCATGATTCAGCGGGCCGACGAGCTGGGCATCGCGATCGTGGGCATCGCCGTCGAGCACCCGCTGAGCGCCCAGGCCGAGTCGGCCCCGGTGGTCTCCGCGGGGCGTGCCCTCGAGCCCAAGCCCCGCCCGCCGTCCAACGCCTGGCGCGGGTAAGTTCCACCCGTGGACACCAGCCTCCCAGAGAAACTCCCCTTCGTCAGCCGCGGCGGGCTGAAGCTCGACCACGCGCTCAACGAATTCGGCGTGAATGCTTCGGGCCTGCGGTGCGCCGATCTGGGCTGCTCCACCGGCGGCTTCACCGACTGCCTCCTCCAACGCGGCGCAAGCCGCGTGCACGCCGTGGACACCGCCTACGGCGAGTTCGCCTGGAAACTCCGCAACGACGCGAGAGTGGCTCTGCACGAACGATCCAACGCGATGCACTTCGCGCCGCCCGAGACGGTGGACCTGGTCGTCATCGATCTGGGGTGGACCAAGCAGGACAAGGTGATCCCGGTCGCGCTCAAGTGGCTCGATCCGGAAAACCCGAACGCTCGGATCCTCACGCTCATCAAGCCGCACTACGAGGCGGGCGAGCGCGAGCTGGGCCAGGGCGGGCTGCTGGACCCCGCGTACGCGGAGCAGGTGGCGAACCGTGTGCGAGACGAGGTCTTCCCCACGCTGGGCGTCACGCTGCTGGGGTGGACCAAGTCGCCGGTGCTGGGCGGTGCGGTGGCCAAGAAGAAGAAACGCAAGGGCGCGGGAAACCCGGAGTGGCTGGCGTTGCTGGGGCGGGACTGAACGTTTCGCTCAGGCCCCCACGCCTTCCCAGCCCTCGAGTTTTTCCTCGGGCTCGTGCAGCAGGCCCCACAGGTGGTCGAGCAGCTCGGGCAGGCCTTGCCCCGAGGCCGAGCTGATCATGAGCACTTCTTGCTCGGCGCCCATCTGCAGCTCGCTGCGCAGGTCCTTCATCGCTTGGTCCATCGCCTCGTCATCGAGCAGCAGGTCGGCCTTGCTGATCACGATGATCTCGGGCTTCTCGGCCAGCTCCGACGAATACCCCAGAAGCTCCTTGCGGATCATCCGGTAGTTCTCTGCGGGCGAGGTGCCGTCGGGGCTCACGGCGTCGAGCAGGTGCAGCACGACGCTGGTGCGTTCGATGTGGCGCAGGAAGTTGTGCCCGAGCCCGGCCCCCTGGCTCGCGCCCTCGATCAGGCCGGGGATGTCCGCCAGCACGATCCGCCGCGACGGGCCCAGCGTCGCGATGCCCAGCTGCGGGCTCAGCGTCGTGAACGGATAATCAGCGATCTTGGGGTCAGCGCGGGTCAGCGCCTTAAGTAGCGTGCTCTTGCCCGCGTTGGGCAGCCCGACCAGCCCGACCTCCGCGATCAGCTTGAGCTCGAGGCGGATGACGAAGTGCTCACCGGGCTCGCCGGGTGAGGCGGTCCGGGGGGCCTGGTTGGTCGAGCTCTTGAAGTGCTCGTTGCCGAAGCCGCCCCGCCCGCCCTGGGCGATCACCGACTCGTCGCCGGGCCCCAGGTCGCAGAACATCTCGCCGGTCTCGTCGTTGATGACCATGGTGCCCGGGGGGACGCGGACGACCCGGTCGTCCGCGGTCGCGCCGTGCTGCTGCTTCTTGCGGCCGGCCTCGCCAGGCTCGGCCCGCCAGTCCTTGATCCCCCGGAAATCGACGAGGGTGTTGAGCCCGTCGTCGGTCCTGAAGATGACGTTTCCGCCGTTGCCTCCGTCGCCACCGTCGGGCCCGCCCTTGGGCAGACCTTTAGCTCGCTTGAAGGAGACATGCCCGTTGCCGCCGTCGCCAGCGTGGACCTCGATAAGTGCGCGATCGATAAACATCGCGCAAGCCTAGGTCGCGCAAGGATCAAGGATCAGATTGAGAGCATCAGACCGCGAAAAGTGCTTAGGCCGCTGAGCGACGGACGCGGCTCGTCGAGAGCACCCGGATCAGCCGCTCGCGGTCAGCCGCGAGGATGTACCGGGTGACCGCCAAGGCCATGCGAGAGGCTCCGGGCTCTTCCAGGTCGCACCAGACGACGTTGCCGGTCACCACGATGGGCACGCCGGGCTGGGTGTCGCCCGAGGCCGCCAGCAGCGCCGGGGAAAGCTCAAGCTTCAGGGTGGTAGCCGTGCCCGCAGCGATCGGCTCATCGAGCTCGAACTGAAGGCCGCCCAGCGAGATGTCGTACGCGTGCCCAGTAAGCTCTCGCCCGTCAACGCGGCACGAGACGGTCGAGTAGCCCCGGTCCAAACTGAACCGCTCAAACTCGCGGCGGTTAACCGGGTTGTTCGTGGCAATCGGGAAGTTCGGGTCGGTGAGCATCGCGGGCCTCGCGTTCAGGGTGTGGCGGCCCACAATCGGGCCTCATGGGCGGCTATCGGTCCATCGGGCCCCTCACTTCAACACCGACAGCCCATGTCAAACCATTTGCACGACAAACCACACCCTCGTTCAAGGGTCGCCTCGGGGAAACAACTCGATGGAAAAAGGCCCGGCTCAGGCTTCGGGCGAGATGCCCAGGACCTCGACGTGCAGCCCGCCGACCCGGACACCCGTCAGCCGCTCGACCTCTTCGAGGAGCTCAGCGGGTACCGCAGCCATGATCCGCTCAGAGATCTCGTGGGGCAGATCGAGCACCCGCCCGTCCGCGGTCGAGACATGCACGTGGCTCGAAACGTCCGCGTCGTACCGGGCCGGGGCGTTGCCGCGTCGGCTGGGCAGGCGGCGGACCAGCCCCGCGCCCTCGAGAGCGTCGAGCGTGTTGTAGACCGTGGCGAGGCTCAGCTCAGCCGACTTCCCGCCCAGACCGTCGAGCAGTTCGTCCGCGGTCGGGTGAGCGGTGGTCGCCCGCAGCGCGTCGTACAGGATCTCCCGCTGCCGAGTGCAGCGGAGCCCCCTCCGATGGAACAGGTCCCGGGCTGGGGTGAGGCCGATGTCGGGCGAATCGTGCGGGGTGGTGGTCGAGTTCATGGGGTTTACACCTCAGAGTATCGCGGAATCGCGGCTTGATGACCTGTGTATCAATTATACCCCTGCGGATCCGGAATGTAAGAGCGATTCTTGAGTTCGACCCCGATTTAGAGCGATTCTTCGGGATCTTGCCCCGACCACCCCGCCGGCTCGCCCCGCAGCTCCATCCGCTTGTGCTCGATCCCGACCTCCTCGAACGGCTCCCCCACCACCGACCACCCGAGCCGCTCGTAGAACGGGATCGCGGGTCCGCGTGCATGACAGAACAACCCAGCCAGCCCGAGTTCGCCAAGGGCCCGGGCCTCGATCGCGACCATCAGCCGCCTGCCGATGCCCTGGCTCTGCATCTGTGGGTCGGTCGCGACCTGCATGACCTTGCCCAGCAACGGGTTGCCGTTGTCCGAACCCCCAGCCGCGACCTCGGGCGGCAGCAGCACCGCGCACGCCACCACCTGAGGCCCCGAGGGATGGTTCAGCACCGCGACGAAGTGCTCGGATCGCTCCTCGACGCCGGGGAAGGCCGCCAGCAGGTCCGCGAGCGTCAACCCGAGCGGGCCCAGCAGGACTCGCTGTCGGAGTTCTCGTTCCTGCTGATGCAGGTCGGTATCGGTGCTGACGCGGCGGATGGTGATCACGGCTCAAATGTAACGGGGAGCGATCAATTCCGCCAGCACGCCGTATGGTTCGCCGTGGCGAGCCCGAACCCATGGCGAGACGAGTACACGCTGCTGTGCGAGAAGTGCGGGTACGTGGTCGAGGGGTTGGACACCGAATCCAACTGCCCGGAGTGCGGCAAGCCGATCAGCGAGAGTTTGCCCGAGCGGAGGATGGGGACGCCGTGGCAGAACGAACTGTCCATTCGCAATGTGATACTCGATTGGGTATCGACGATCACTCGTCCGATTCGTACACTGGAATGCTCACGATTTCATCTGGGCAATCGTTTCTCTGCCAGTATCATTCGATTTTCAGTTCTCGTTATCCTGGCAAGCCTCGCTATCCGCCCTGGGATTACGTGGACTGAATCACGACCAGACCAAAACAGCCGAGTGATGGCCAAGGCGTATTTTCACCCGAAAGGTTGGCTATACGCAATCCTGCTCGCATGCCTTGTCGTTGGGGTCATCCACATACTTACGAAGATTGAAGAAACTGGGCTGCGGACGATTAGCCGACGAAGAGGATTTCGCATTACGCGCGACATTTCTTGGACCACCTGTTTCCATGGCTCAGCGGGCTGGGCGATGGGCCTTGTCTTTGCGGCCATGTTTAGCTGGGCCCATCTGTGGTATCACTACGGCTGGGGTGAGTTTCAAGGGTGGGTCCGCAATCTTCACATCCAGAGATACCAGTACTCCTTCGGCGTTGGTTTTTTGCTCGCCATGCTCCCCGGCTTCCTCTTCTTCGAGACCTACGCCTACCTCGGCCTCCGCCGCTGCAAGTTTGCCAACACGCTCCGCCCCGATGATGCTAAATCCCCTGAGAAACCCGTCGCTCGCGCTCCGGGCTCGTAGGCGTTGATTAAGTACGAACCGAGCAGGGTGCCACGGGTTGACCCGAAGGGCAACCCGTGTGATTTACGCAAACCAGCACGGCTTGCGAGCCAAGCCGTGGCACCCCCACACGACCTTCCCGCCCCCTAGGATCGTCCACGATGACACCACGACGAAAAACCCGACAGATCACACTCGGCGACTCCCGCACCGGCATCGTCCGCATCGGCGGCGACGCCCCCGTCACCGTCCAGACCATGACCTCGGGGTACACCCACGAGATCGATAAGTGCGTCGCGGAGATCCACAAGCTGACGGCTGCGGGCGTGGACATCGTCCGCGTCGCGGTGCCCGAGAAGAAGGACACCGCGGCCCTCGCGGAGATCATCAACCAGACCACCGTGCCGATCGTGGCTGACGTGCACTTCCACTTCAAGCGGGCGCTCGAAGCGGTCGAGGCTGGCGTACACAAGATCCGCCTCAACCCCGGCAACATCACCGACCGCACACAAGTCGAAGAGGTCATCGACGCGTGCAAGCAGGCCAACAGCGGAAAGGGCATCCCCATCCGCATCGGCGTGAACGAAGGCTCGATCATCGAGCGCAAGGACAAGCAGGCCCGGGCCAAGGAGCTCGGCGCGGTCTTCGGCGCCCACAAGCACGGCTACTTCCTCGCCATCATGGTCGCCAAGCTCGAGGAATACCTCGATATCTTCGCAGAGCGTGATTTCCACGACATCGCCATCAGCGCCAAGTCGATGGACGCGGCGTTGTGCATCGACGCCTACACCGAGATCTCCAAACGCTTCGACCACCCGCTGCACCTGGGCGTCACGCACGCGGGGCCCAAAGAAACCGGCTGCATCCGCTCGGTCGCGGCCCTGGGCACGCTGCTCGCCAATGGCATCGGCGACACCATCCGCATCAGCTACGCCAGCGACTCGATCTACGAGGTGCAGGACGGGCTGGAACTGCTGTGGGCGTTGGGGCTGCGCGAGCGCAAGGGGGCTGAGCTGATCGCGTGCCCGACGTGTGGCCGCATCCAGGTGGACCTGTTCACACTCACGCAGGACGTGCGCAAAAAACTCGAGACCGAGATCGAGGTGCCCATGAAGGTCGCGGTGATGGGGTGCGTGGTCAACGGGCCCGGCGAGGCCGAGGGCGCGGACGTAGCCGTGTTCGCTGGCGACCGCAAGGGGATTATTTATGTGCAGGGCGAGAAGGTCGCGACCGTCAACGAAGACGAGATCCTTGAGTCGCTGCTGACGCACTGCCGCGAGTTTCAGGCACGGGTGCGGTCCGGCGAGGCCAAGCTTGGCGAGAAGGTGGTAGAGATCGTGCCGCCGGACCCCGAGGGCGAGCTTGGCAGCGGGTGGGAAAAGATGGCGGCCCAGCGGATGAGCGGGCAGGCGGATCTGACGATAGGAAAATCGTAACCGAGCCCTGTGTTCCGGCGATTGCCGGTACACTCGCAGAATGCAATATCACCGACTCGCACTGTTCATCGCCTGGCTCTCAACCAGCTGCGCCACCGGGCTGCTTCAGTCGGCTCAACCTGCTGCGCCGGCACCTCCGATCCCGAGAACTCAAACCCTGCCCGGCATCGATAACCCCGCCTTCCCCTACGCGTTGCCCGAGTCGGTCGGGCTCGATTCGGCCGTGCTCCAAGGGCTCGCCGATGAGGTGGCGCACTGGGTGGCCAGTGGCGATCTGGTCGGGGCCGAGCTGCTGATCATCAAGGACGGCCGCACGGTGCTGCACGAGTCGAGCGGGTGGAGCGAGCTGGACCCGAAAAAACCGATGAGCCGCGAGCAGGTGATCTCGATCAAGTCGATGACCAAACCGATCACGGCGACGGCGGTGTTGATGCTCGCCGAGGAAGGGAAGCTCGCACTGACCGACCCGGTCAAGAAGCACATCCCCGAGTTCGTCGGCTCAGACGAGGTCACCATCCACCACCTGCTCGCCCAGACCTCGGGCGACGGCGGCGGGCACGGCGGGGGCGGGTACAACGTCTACGACTTCGACACGCTCGAGGACTGGGTGGTGGACTGGGCGAGCCAACCGCTGAAAGGCCCGCCGCTGGGGCAGTTCGCGTACTCCAACTTCAATTACGCGGCCCTCGGGCTGATCATCGAGCGGGTGAGCGGGTTGCCGTGCGAGACGTTCATCCAGATGCGGATCCTGGACCCCTTGGGCATGACCGAGAGCTGGACGTCCTTCACGCCGGACGCCGAGTGGGCTGGGCGGGTGCCGGGGCGGTTCCGGCAGGACCCGGTCAACGGCGGGTTCGAGCGGTACTGGGCGAACACCGACGAGCAGAAGTGGAAGCTTTTCCCCGCGGGCTTCGGGATCTATTGCACCACCGAGGACTACGCCCGGTTCGTGCAGAGCTGGCTCGGGCCGGTGGATGGTGGCCGCTCCCCGCTGCTCTCACGCGAGACCATCGACCACGCGCTCAAGCCGCACGGCACGGTCCGCGGCGACCCGGTCTACGGGTACGGCTGGTTCATCGAGCTCGACGAGGACTCGGGCGAGCCGGTGTTGTTCCGTCATGGCGGGCACGATGGCTCGGTCGCGATGGCCTTCCCCAAATCCAACGCGATGGTGCTCTTCATGACGCACACCGAGGCCGGCTGGCACCGCGAAGCGCTGTCGGGACAGATCAAGATGCTCGGGCTGTTCGCTCACCCGGGCCCCGCGATGGTTTGGGCAACGAATCATGACGTTGAGATTGTGCCGCTCACCACGACCGAGCATGAACGCCTCCTTGGTTCCTATCGCAGCGTGGAGGGCGGCCGAGGCCCCGCGTTCGATGCTCGGGTGAGTGACATGGGCGGGCATCTCCGGTTCGAGCTCAGCCCGGTCGGTCAGTCGCCGTCGTGGTGGTTGGATCTGGTCTCGATCGGTGAGTACCGTTTCCACTACGGCCGGTACGAGAGCGATCAACTCGTGGGTGTGGACTCTCAAGTCGAGGTACGGTTTGTGCCTCAAGATGACGGCTCGTACAGCGTTCACGTCTTCAATCGCGGGGAGTTGCGCGACCGGATGGTCCCGGTTCACGTCGATCCCTGATCTGAAGCGGTCGGCGGCCTGAGGCAAAGAGAACTGGCGTTCTGGCCCTCTCAGCTCTCATCCGCCGATACTGAAGTTCAGCACTGAAACGCGGAATGCGAAACGCCGTACAACACGCGTATGGCGGGGGCTCCCTTGGGGGGAAGGTTCATCGATGCTGATACGCCGAGCACTGATTCGCACAAGCCGTCGCGGTAGCCGCAGCAACTCGGGGCAAGGCTCCCGCAGCCTCAGCGGCTTCGTCGAAACGGAGAAAACAAGCAAGCTCGCACGCACACGCAAGTTCCTCGCCCGCGCGGTGATCGCGGGGATGAGCGCGGTCGCCGTCGCGGTGATCGGCAGCCTCATCATGATGCCGGCCGACAACCCCGCGTTCGATTCGAGCAGCAGAGAGATCAAGAGAGACCTCGCACGCATGGAGGCCGACCCCGTCGGGCTTGCTCGACCGGTCATCGTGCTCAGCGGGTACCGCGGGCACTCGGGGGCGGCGAGAGACTTGGCGGCGAAGATCCGTGAGCTGACCGGCGCGAGTGAGGAAGAAGTCATCACGCTCTCGTACATGTTCGATGGCACCATCGAGGAGCCGGCGCGCAAGCTCGTGGCGCTCGTGGAAGAACACTTCCCCTCGCGCGATGGGCGGTGGACCGCCGAGGTGGACATCGTCGCGATCAGCATGGGCGGGTTGGTCGCACGGCTTGCGGCCGCTGACCCTGTTCTGCGTGACGAGCCGGCCGACGGGGATGCAAGAGAAGCCAGGCGGCTCAACATCCACGCGATCTACACACTGGCGACCCCCCACCGCGGCGCGTCGCTGGCGGACAGGGTCTCGGTAGACGCGGCGTCCGAGGCCATGGCGCCGGGGTCTGCGTTTCTTGAGATGCTCGATGAGCAGTTGGAATCCGCGAGCTACACGATCGTGCCGTATGCCGTGCTTCGGGATAGATGGGTTGGGGCCGAGCGGACCGCGCCGTGGGGGCAGGACCCGATCTGGGTCGCCGGTCGGATGGCGCGGAGCCACCACATGGTCTCCAAGGACGCCCGGATCCAGGCGGACCTGGCGAGGCGGCTGCGGGACGAGAAGCCGCTTGCCAGCCCCAGCAAGCCGCCCCAGAGCTGATTTTTGCCTGATATGCTTGAGAATCGAGCGGAGTGAAAGACTCGGGCTCGGGATCCCATATACTCTCCGAAGCAAGTGATTACTAACTTACTCAGAGGGCCTCCCATGACCGACCAGCCGACCATCTCGAACCCTGACGCACCAGCCCCCGCGCCAGCACCAAAGAGGCTCGCCCGCACGCGGCGCTGGGCCAAGCACGGGCTGATCGGCGGCGTGATCGTGGCGGCCTCGCTCGCGGGAGCCAGCTGCGTTCAACTCGACCGGCCCAACGCGGCGTTCCCCGCGACGACCGCTCAGATCTCCGAGGCGCGTGAGCAGATGCGGGCCGACCCGATCGGACTGGCCCGCCCGGTGATCGTGCTGAGCGGGTACCGCTCGCCGCCCGGGTCGTCGGCGATGCTCGCTGGCAAGATCCGCAAGCTGACCGGCGCGGAGCCCGAGCAGGTTGTCTATCTGTCGTACATGTGGTCCAACACCGTGCAGAGCCCGGCCCGCAAGGTCGTCGCGTTTGTCGAAGAGAAGTTCCCGTCCGACGACCCGGGGTGGACGACCGAGGTGGACGTGGTCGCGATCAGCATGGGCGGGTTGGTCGCGCGGCTTGCGGCGGCGGACCCGGCGCTGCGCGATGAACCAGATGACGGGATCGGCAAGCGGCTCAAGATCCACACGCTCTATACGCTGGGCAGCCCGCACCGCGGCTCGATCCTGGCAGACAAGATCGCGGTGGACCCGGCCTCGCGGTCGATGGTCGCTGGCTCGGACTTCCTCGAGGCGTTGGACTCGGAGTTCTCGACCGCGGACTACAAGATCGTGCCCTACGCGGTGCTGCGGGACAACTGGGTCGGCGCGAAGCGGTCGGCCCCGTTCGGGCAAGAGCCGATCTGGGTCTCGGGGAGGCTGATCTTCAGCCACCACATGATCGGGCTGAACCGGCGGATCCAGGCGGACCTGGCACGGCGTCTGCGCGGCGAGGAGCCGCTGGGGCAGCCCAGCGAGCCGCCGAGGAACTGAGTGAAGGCCCCGCGGGCTTGCGCACGCGGCTTGGATTCGGGACTGAGCGTTACGCGGTCATCGAGACGGACCGACCGGCCCGGTCCTGCGCGATCCGAATCGCCAGCTCACGGAGCCTCGACTTGTCAGTCTCTTTGAGGTCGCCACACCGTGAGATCGCCTCAGCCAGCGCGGTCGGGCTGGCGAGCAGGCCCGCGGGCGATTTGAGCTCGAGCAGGCTCGCGCACCGGTCGAGCGCCTTGCGGGCCTTGGCGTCCACCTGGTGGTGTTGAACGAGCTTGTCGGTCGCACGCTGGGCGGGTGAACGCGCCGCTCGCTTGGCCCGGCTCGACACCACCACGATGACAACAGCGATCGCGACGACGATCCCCACGCCCAGCAGCACCCAAGGCCACACGGGCGAAGCAGCGACGACCTCGGGCTCGCCGAGGTAGAGCGTTGATGGGCCGGAGTTGAAGCCAAGCAGAACTGTCATGCGGCATCACCCCCACGCCCCCCACCACCGACGCTCCCAATCGCCAGTCGCGAGTCGGGGCCTTGGCGAAGCTCCGCGAGCAGTCTGGATGAGCACCGGGTCGCCCGAAGTCGCACGCCGGGGTCGGCGTCGCTCGCCAGGCCCGTGACCTGTTCGGCGAGCTGTGGCCAGTGTGCGCCCAACCGGGCGGGGCCCGCGCCGCACAGCACCCGCTGCGCGACCCACAGCCCGGAGACGCGGTGCATCGGGCGTTCGTCGTCGAGCATGCGTCCGAGTTCCTCAACGGCTTTGGGCTCGAAGACGCGGTCGGTGCTCGTGGGTGCGTTTCCCCCCTCGAGCAGGGCCCGGACCGCGCCGGCCCGAACGCGGTGCGCGTCCTGGTCCTTGAGTTCGAAGAGGTGCGCGTGCAGCGCCTCGTCGGCCTGCATCAGATCCGCCCCCCCACGCCCCCCGCGTCCCGCCCCGCCGCGGGCGACTCGCTTCACGCGGGCCTCGAGCGCGTTGGCCCGGACCCGGGGGTCCTCGTGGGTCATCGCCCGGTCGATGATCGCCAGTGCCTCCGGGTCGCGGCACTTGCCCAGAGCCGAGACCGCGGTCGCGAGCACGTGCCAGTCGGTGCACGAACGGGCGAGTTCGAGCAGCTCTCGCTCGACCGTCTGCAGCAGCCCGAGCCTGCGGGCGAGCGTGATGGCGTTGATCGCGTGGGCCGGCTGCTCGGCCCGGGCGAGCCGCTCGGTGAGCGCGGTCATGAACGAGGCGGCGTCGGACCCGAGCCATCGCCGAGCGCTGAGGCGTGACGAGGGCGAGGTCGGCAGCCAGGGCGTCTGGCGGAGATAGTCCTCGCGGGCGAGGCGGCGCACGCCCGGGTGCTCGGATCTCCGGTGCACGGCGAGGGTTCGCAGCCGAGCGCGGGCCGCGGGGCGCGTCGGCGGGGCGATCGAGCCGGGGATGCCCACGAGCGACCACGCGGTCATCGCGGTGCGGGCGATCGCTCGGTGCTCGTCGGCGAGGAAGGCGGGGGTCACGCCCGAGCCGAGCGTGGTGACCGCGGCGAACCGGACCCGCGGGCTGTCGTCGGCCGGGGCGTTCTCGAGCAGCGAGCGGGTGAAGACCGAGCCGAGGTTGAAGACCGAGACGAGGCGGACGCGTCCGAGACGGGCGGCCTCGTGCAGCGAGCTGCTGGTCCGCTCTTCGGGGATGAGCTGGCCCAGGTTGGCGCCAGGGCGGTTCCGGCTCGCGGCAAGCCGCAGGACTCGGGCCCGGGCCGGCGCAAGCGCCAAGTGCGCCAGCGGCAGCAGGGCCTCGTGCTCCTCGGTCGAGTCGGCCCGCGTGACCCGGTCGAGCGAGGCGTTGGCGATCTGGGGGATTCGCAGCCAGCGCCAGGCTGCGGCCCGAAGCTCAGCGATCGGCGTGTGTCGCAGGGCCGACCGGATCGCGGCGTGCCCGGGCCAGTCCGGTTCGGTAAGCAGGCGGCGCAGCGCCCGCTGCGGTTCGGTCAGCGGGTCGTACTCGTCGAGCGAGGTCGGCGTGATGAGCAGCATTGCGGCGAGCAGGACATGGCGACTGGCGTGGGACTCGAAGCCCCAGGCCAGGTCGGCGAGCGTCGCCTCGAGCGTGCGCCGGCGAGAGGGCGTCTGGGCTGATGCGTTGCGGGCCAGCTCGAACGCGGCGTGGGCCGCGAGGCGTTGGGCCGGGTGCCCCGGAGCCAGCAGCACGTGCCGCAGCGCGGGCGAGGCGTCGGCCAAGCGGTTGCGCTCGATCAGACGAAGCCCGGATCGGACCGCGACCTCGTGCCCCGACGCGACGGCCCGATCGATGGAGCCGGCCAACCGCTGGTGCGAGATCGCGACGACGAGATGCTGGATCCGCTCGGGCAGGCGGTCCGCGACCGCGACCAGCCCGTCGTAGGCACCTGACGCCTCGGCGATGCGACGCGCGACGCTGCGCCGGTGGAGCAGAGCCCGAGGGCTCAGGTCCGCCGGGTGCACCGGGTCGGGCGGGATCGCCAGCTCGGCAAGCTCAACGGCGAGGTGGTCGAGCTCGGGGCGGGCGGCGAGTGTCAGGGCATCGGTCAGCGCGGTGATCCGCTCGGCATGATCTAAGTTAGCCCGATCAAAGAGCGAACCTGCCTGGCTGGCGGTTCGCTTCGGGGGTGATTTGAGAAAATGCGGGCGATTCATGCTAATTCTTGTGGATTGAGACCGGTGACTTCGCATATCTTGTGCGTTCGGTATTCTTGGGGGGATCTGTGTTGCAACCCTCTTGTGTGTCGAGCGGTTGGCTATAGGACGCTGACCGCTATCGTCGGCCTTCGACCGGGTCTGGGACCACTAATCCCCGGCTCGCCCGGGCCTCGGCAATGGCCCGAAGATGGGCCGCTCACTAGGGGATGGACTCCGCCATGGCAACACAGCCCAGCACCACCGGTATCCGCACGTTCCAGACGGTCGTTTTCGGGGGCGCACTGCACCCCGAACTGTTCGAGCTCAAGTCTCGGCGAGTGTTCCGCAAGGCGGAGTACGACATCGAGGCCTGGGTGATGGAGGGGGCGCACGCGGTGCGGTTCGTGCAGGGCCCGTTCTGCTGCACCGAACTGGTGATCGACGAGGGCGCCCAGAACCTGCCCACGCTGTCGCTGATCGAGGCGGTGCCGTGCCCGGGCGAGAGCGAGTTCGAGCACCGGTTCAAGACGGGCAAGCTCAACTACATGACCACGGTGCAGACCGAGGCGCTCAACGAGAACCTGTACCACTCGACGCTGCAGGAGATGGACGACTACGTGGGCGAGGTCGGCGCGATCCACCACCGCTGGAAGGACACCGTCGGCGATTGCCTGAGCCTGCTCGACGTTGAGTGCCTCAACCGCGAGGTGCAGATCCAGGGGTTCCACCTGATCGCCAGGGGCGGGATCGTGCTGCGGACACAGACGATCCTGGAGCGGTGCCACGAGGCTGTCGCGACGGGGACCTAGGCTGCCGGTCTGGGTCTGAGTCTGCCGCTGAGGGCGGCCGCACCGCCCGATCGGGCTCAAGCCGAGCCCCGTGGGGTGCGATAAATGTGTCTAGAATGGCACGCATGAAGACGCGACACCAGAATTCCGGGGCGGTCCAGAGCCGCCGAATTATCAGGCTCCGCTAAGCGGAGCTCTGGGCGTGATGCCGCGACGGGACACCGAATAACGGCTGACCCCGCCTGCCCCCCACCACCTGCCCCCACCACCGAACCCAATCTCAACGCACCGTGCCCCATCGGGACGATCCTGCTCGTGCAAGCGTTGCCGGATCCGCGACATACGATGGTCCAACGCCGACCGATTTTTCCTTCGCGGGCCGAGCCCGCTGCGCGAGACCGACCATGTCTGAGACCACCGAGAAGCCCAACTACAAGAAGACGCTCAACCTGCCCAAGACCGGCTTCCCGATGAAGGCGAGCCTGATCCAGAACGAGCCGGCCACGCTCAAACGCTGGGGCAAGCTCGCTGAGGGCGAGGGGCTCTACAAGCAGATGCTCCGGGTGAGCGCGGGTCGCCCACGGTTCGTGTTCCACGACGGGCCGCCGTACGCCAACGGCTCGATCCATCTCGGGCACCTGATGAACAAGTGCCTCAAGGACTTTGTTGTCCGCACGAAGTTCATGGCGGGGTTCGACTGCCCGTACGTGCCCGGGTGGGACTGCCACGGGCTGCCCATCGAGCACCGCGTGATGACCGACCTCGTCGAGAGCGGCAAATCAAAGAAGCTCGACACGCTCGACGGCGACACCCGACGCATGGCGATCCGAAAGGAATGCAAGACGTACGCGGGCAAGCAGCTCAAGGTCCAGGCGGCGCAGATGAAGCGGCTGCTGACGATGGCGGACTACGAGGACCCGTACCTGACGATGACGCCTCGGTATGAGGCCGCGGTGCTCGACGTCCTCGCGGGGCTTCTCAAGCAGGAGCTGGTCTACAAGGCGCTCAAGCCGGTGCACTGGTCGATCGCGAACGAGACGGCGCTGGCCGACGCGGAGCTGGAGTATCAGGACCGCGAGGACCTGAGCGTCTACGTGGACTTCGAGGCCGCCGACGCGGGCGCGGTGTACGCCGCGTTCGGGCTCGATGAGGACGCGGTCGAGGCCAAGGGTCTGGGCGCGACGCCGAGCTTTATGATCTGGACCACCACGCCATGGACGCTGCCGGCGAACCTGGCGATCGCGGTCCAAGAGCGGTTTGAGTACGCGCTGGTACGAGTAGACGGCAACCTCACCGTGCTCGCGACCGAGCTTGTGGGCAAGGTCGCCGAGGCGGGCAAGGCCCAGGACGTCGAGGTGCTCGCGACGACCAAGGGCGCGAGCCTGCTCGGGCTGGGATACAAGCACCCGTTTGTCGCGGCGGACGCGGCTCACCTGACCGAGACCTGCTTCACCATCGTGAGCGCGGATTACGTCACGCTCGAGGACGGCACCGGGCTGGTCCACACCGCGCCCGGGCACGGCAGCGACGACTACCTCACCGGCATCCGCGTCGGGCTGCCCGTGTACTGCCCCGTGCGGGGCGACGGCACCTACGACGAGACCACGCCCGAGGCCTACCGCGGCAACTCGATCTGGGACATGAACCAGACGATCGCGAACGACCTGCGCACAAGCGGGCACCTGTTCCACGCCAACAAGTTCATGCACAGCTACCCGCACGACTGGCGGAGCAAGACGCCGGTGATCTTCCGGAGCACCGAGCAGTGGTTCGTGGGGGTCGATCAGCCGACCAAGCGCGACGGCACCAGCCTGCGCGACGGGGCGCTGGCTGCGACCGGCGGCGACGACGTCACGTTCGTCCCCGCGTGGGGGCGCAACCGGATGCGGGGCATGCTCGAGAGCCGCCCGGACTGGTGCATCAGCCGTCAGCGGTCGTGGGGGCTGCCGATCCCGGCGTTCGTGCTGCCCGACGGGTCCGCGTTCATGACCGAGGCGAGCGTGCGCACCGTCGTGGCGCTCATCCAATCGCAGGGATCAGACACGTGGTTCCAGATGGAGCCGAGCGAGCTGCTCGCGGGGTACGACGCGGCGAACGACCCCGAGGCCCCGGCGGGGCTCGACGTGAGCACCCTCACCAAGGGGCAGGACATCCTGGATGTGTGGTTTGAGAGCGGCTCGAGCTGGAACGCCGTGATGCGTGAGCGGAGCGAGGGCAAGGACTTCCCGATCGACCTGTATCTGGAGGGCTCGGACCAGCACCGCGGGTGGTTCCAGCTGAGCCTGCTGCCGTCGATCGGGGTGATGGGCAAGGCCCCGTTTAAGACGGTGCTGACGCACGGGTTCTGCGTGGACCGCGAGGGCAAGAAGCTGTCTAAGAGCGCGGGGCACACGATCGAGAACCTGTTTGAGAACTACGGGGCCGACGTGCTGCGGTGGTGGGTCGCGAGCCTGGCCTATGAGAACGACGTGAAGGTGGACGACGAGTTCTTTGTCGCTGCGGGCGAGAGCTACCGGAAGGTGCGCAACACGATCCGGTTCCTGCTGAGCAACCTGGAGGGGTTCACGCCCGAGCTGAACGCGGATGGCCAGATCGTGCTGGGCGACATTCCCCCAACCTCGCTCGAGGCGTGGGTGCTGGGCGAGTTTGAGGCGACAAGCGCCGCGGTGCAGAAGGCGTACGGCTCGTACAGCTTCCACGAGGCGCACAAGCGGCTGTACAGCTTCTGCAACACCGCGCTGTCGTCGGAGTACCTGACGGCGGTCAAGGATCGGTTGTATTGCGACTCGCCGACGAGTGAGCGGCGGGTGCGCACACAACGCGTGATGTTCGCGCTGGCGGACGGGCTTTGCCGCCTCCTGGCGCCGGTCCTGTGCCACACCGCCGACGAGGCGTGGCGGGCGCTGCATCGGGTTGATCCCAAGGACCCGGAAGCGAACGTGCATCTCACGGGGTTCGCACCCGCCCGCGAGCCGGGCGTCAGCACGGACTGGCCCGGGGCGATGACGATGCTGACAGGCGCGATGAAGGCGCTCGAGGACGCACGAGGCGAGGGCAAGATCGAGAACCCGCTGGACGCGGGGCTGCGTGTGCCCGACGCTGATGGCGTGCTGGCGAGGTTCGACGGGAACGACCTGGCGGACTTCTGTGGCGTGAGCCGGTTCGAGGCGGTCGCGGATCTGGCTGGGGTCGAGGTCGCGGACCTGCGTGATCAGCCGCGTTGTGAGCGGAGCTGGAAGCGGGACCCGAGCGTGACGCTGCGGAGCGATGGCGGGATGCTGTGCGACCGGGACGCCGCGGCGGTCGGCGTGGTCAAGGCCTGAGCCGGGCCTGTGGTGCCGACGCCACAGGGGTCCGGGAACGACGGGCTGACTCGCAGCATTGGTGGTCTGGTCGTGCTGTTCGCGTCGTAGAGGCCCGGCGAGGGTCGGCAGTGTTGCGTTGGGGCAACGGCGTTGCAGAACCCCCGGTTGTGGTGTCGATTCTGGGCATGATGATGCCAGACAACACCAACCCGACTTCTCGGACGACCCGCGTCCCCCCCACCTCGGCCGATGCGGGGCCGCGTGCCACGGACCGGGTCACGGAGCTGGCCCACGAGCTTGCGAACCTGCTTGATGGTTCGATGCGGTGGCTCTCGCTCGCTGCGGATCGCCTTCCCGCTGAGGGGAGCGACTCGGAGGCCCGCCAGCACATCGACCACGCCCGGACTGAGCTGCGGTCGATGAGCGCCGTTGTCGGCGCAGCGATGTCGCCGGTGCCGATCGGGAGCCCGCTGCACCAGCCCGGCGTGGGCATCAGCCTGGGCGAGGCGATCGACCACGCGGTCGAGGTCGCGCGGCCCAACTCGTCGTGGATCGACGTGGACTTTGAGATCAACATCGCGACGCTCGCCGGTCAGTCGTCGGCGGGGCCGCTCTACAGCGTGATCCTCAACGGGATCATCAACGCGGTGGAGTCGATCGGGCGCTGCCGCGAGATGGACGTGGACGGCGTCCACGGGCGCATCACGATCGACGCGGGGATCATCGAGGAAGACGACGGGCGCTCGTTGATGATCGAGATCTGCGACGACGGCGAGGGGCTTCCCGAGGGGCCCAAGGGCGGCGCGTGGGTGTTCGAGCACGGGAATAGCGGCAAGCCGGGCGGCACGGGGCTGGGCCTGGCGATCGCGCGGCGGACCACCGAGGAGATCGGCGGGACGATCTCGATAACCCCGAGACACGAGAAGCGGCAGAACCTGGAACGGCCCGGGGCGAGGCTGCAAATCCGGCTGCCGCTGCGGGGGCTGGGCGAGGACTCGATCGGCAAGGAGGGTGCGGATTGAGAGCCCGAGCCCGACTTCTCGTTGTTGATGATGACCCGGTGGTCGCCGAGTCGCTGGCGGAGTTCTTCCGGCGCGAGGGGTGCGAGACCGTGACGGCGTTCGACAGCGCCGAGGCGCTGACCCGTCTGGACGAAACCGCGGGCGAGGCCTCGCAGCGGATCCAGGTCGTCTTCTGCGATGTCGGCCTGCCCGGGCCCGGCGGGCTCGAACTGCTCCGGACCGTCACCCAGAAGCACCCCGAGACCGTGTGCGTCATGATCACGGGGTACGGCACGATCGAGACCGCGGTCGAGGCGCTGCGGCTTGGCGCGGTGGACTTCCTCACCAAGCCCGTGGTGGACCAGGAACTGCGCGTCGCGCTCGAGCGAGCCCTGCGCCAGCAGGCGCTGATGAGCGAGAACCGCAGGCTGCGGCGCAAGGTCGAGGACCGCTCGGGGATGCCCGGCGTGATCGGCTCGGACGAGCGGATGCGGAAGATCAACGACCTAGTGCACGCGGTCGCCGCGAGCCGAACGACGGTGCTCATGAACGGCGAGAGCGGCGTGGGCAAGAGCCTCGTTGCCCGCACGATCCACGAGCTGAGCCCCCGCAAGGACATGCCGTTCATCGAGCTGGCCTGCGGATCGATCCCGGAGACGCTGCTCGAAAGCGAGCTGTTCGGGCATGTGAAGGGGGCCTTCACGGGCGCGCACGCGGACAAGATCGGGCGGTTCTTCGCGGCCAACGGCGGGACCATCTTCCTCGACGAGATCAACAGCGCCAGCCCGGCGATGCAGCTCAAGCTGCTGCGGGTCTTGCAGGAGCGGAAATTCGAGCCCGTGGGCTCGAGCGAGACGGTCGAGGTTGATGTGCGGGTGCTGCTGGCGGCCAACGAATCGCTCGAGGACCTGGTCGCCGACGGGCGGTTCCGCGAGGACCTGTACTACCGGGTGAACGTGGTGGCGATCGAGGTGCCGCCGCTCCGCGAGCGGGTGGGCGACGTGATGACGCTGGCCGAGCACTTCCTAGAGCGGCAGGGCGCCGAGCTGGGACGGGTGTTCGCGGGCTTTGCGCCCGAGGCGGGCGAGCTGCTGCGGCGGTACGCGTTCCCGGGTAACGTCCGCGAGCTGCAGAACATCGTGGAGCGGGCGGCGGTGCTGAGCCGCGGGCCGACCATCGGCGCCGACGACCTGCCCGAGACGGTTCGGCGACAGAGCCCCTCGCTCGGGCTGACGGGCGCCTCGACGCCGGGCGCGGGCGAGAGCCTGGTGCTCAGCGGCGAGCCAACGACGCTGGCCGACGCGCTGCTCGAGCCCGAGCGGGTGATCATCCTGGCGGCGCTGCAGCGCCACGAGTGGAACCGTCAGCAGACGGCCGACGAGCTGGGGATCAACCGGACCACGCTGTATAAGAAGATGAAGCAACACGGGATCGAGTCCGAGGAACGGCTCGCGTCCTGATATGTTGCAAACGGGCCGGGCGCGGGTGCCGCGCGTTAGCCTTGGCGCAGGCGAAAAGCTTGCATCGGTATGATTGCCGCGTTACCCTGCCCGCATGAACGATACTCACTATCAGCGGCTGACCAGACCGGCACTCTGGTGCGCCCTGCTCTTGCAAGCGATCGGGCTCGCCGCTCCGGCGATCGGGCAGACCAAGGTCTCGATCGTGAAGGTCTCGGGTGCGTTTGGAACAGAGATCACCAAGCAGCCCTTCGTCGAGGCGCTCGAGCAGGCCGGCCGGGCCGGCGTTGAGGTGCTCGTCATCGTTTGGGACTCGCAGGGGGGGCGGGCGGACATCGGCATGACGGTGGGCGAGGCGATCTCGGCCGCACCCGAGGGCGTGCGGGTGGTGTCGGTGGTGGACCGGGCGTTCGGCGCGACGGTGTTCGGGCTTGCGGCGAGCGACGAGTTGCTGGTGCTCGAGGGCTCGCATGGCAAGACCGTGATCTCGTTCGGGATCGAGAGCGAGGCGCCCGAGGGCGAGACCGACGAGCAGAGAACGGAGCGGCTCAAGGGTCTCGAGTCGCTCCGGGAGAGGTCGCTGGAGCAGGTGCTGACGCACGCGAGCGAGAGCGGGCAGGCGGTCGGGGCGTACCGGGCGATGATCGAGCCGACCGCGACGTACACCGCGACGGTGAGCGGGATGCGGATCCCGCTGGATGATTCGGCGGAGGAAACGCTGGAGCTATCGCCGGTGAGCGCCGCCGAATCGGGGCTTGCCGGCGCGGTCGAGTCGGTGAAGCCCGAGTTGATCGCCGCGGCGTTGGGGCTCGAGTCGTTCGAGCTGGTGCGGTCGCCGAGCACGAAGTACACGGTGCGGCAGAAGACGGTGACGGCGTTGATGCGGCGGGTGGTGGTGCTGGAGCGTCAGCTCCTAAAGGAAGTGGACAACGTGGTGGACGAGTGGGGGCGGCTGGAGGCTTCGATTGAGTACACCGAGGAGGCCAACCCGCTGAAGTTCGATTATCCATCGACGCAGGCCGGGGCGAATCGGCTTCTGACGGGGCCGGCCCAGATCCGGTGGACCACGCAGACCAACGAGTACGGGAGCCGGCTGACTAAGCTGAAGCGGCTGATGGAGAAGGCGGCGCGGAGCAAGGACCAGTTGAACAAGCTGGTCCTGGATCGGAACGCGGCCATCGAGCGGGTCTCTGAGTCGATCGGCTGCCCGCACCGAGCCAAGGGGATCACCATCGACCTGACCGAGACCGATATCGAGGGGCTGGACCAGATCTGGGAGTGGTGCCTCGACGAGATCGAGTGGTGCAAGCGGAACCAGAAGCGTTCGCTGATACGCGGAGGCTGATCCCAGGGCCGGCCCGGTTTCTGCCCTTGCGGCCATCATCACGCCCCGACTACCGACAAGCGAGTCTGGTTTGCGGCCCAGAACGCCGCGATGGGGCAGGCGAGGCGGCTCGATCCACAGGCCCGAGCGGAGCCCTAGCAGCGATTCGCGGGCCCCGCCGACCGCGCAAATTGACGACCGGGGCATCCCCCGAAATCAACATATAATCAGATTCTTATATCCTTTATTCTGCATCCTTGGCGATCTAACCCGCTGATACCGAGGCCGATTGCTCGGTTATCGGGCCGGGTTGCGCACCCAATCCGCATGCGATTTGTTCTCGGGTGATGCCAAGAAAAGCAACCAATTTTAGGTTTTAGCGACATTTCTTAATCGTTTCTAGGGCCTTTCCCTCATGGGGCGTTCGCCCCACTCCGATGTGTTAGCAGCCTATCTCCAAGCCGCCGAGAAGATCATCAAAAAGCGTGGGGTGCACACACTTGTCATTGGAATCGCAAATCGAACAACTGGCCAAGTCCGCAACACTGGTAGACGGGCAAGACCCGGTCGGGCTGGTCTCACTGCAGGAATTGTTCCAGAGCTTGGCGCACGACGCGACAGCTCCGGAGCTTGAACCGGTAGCCGACCAGGCGATGTTCTGCTCCGAGCTGCTTGGGCAGCTGGTGATGCGGGAGATCGAGGACGTTGACGAGGCGTTCAAGCAGATGTTCCAGTGCATCGAGTACGCCCAGGAGGCCATCGACTGCGTGACCAAGGGCAAGCCGGCGCCGACGCCCCCGGGCGAGAAGCTGAGCGGCGACCAGGAGGCCCCGCCGATTGACCGGGAGCTGCTGGCCGAGTGGCTCTCGTCGTGTGACGGGCTGCTGGGCGAGGTCGAGGCGAACACGCTGGCGTTGGAGACGAGCAAGGAACCGGATACGCTGATCGCCGACCTCCGTCGGCACGTGCACACCCTCAAGGGGGAGTGCGGGGTGCTGTCGCTGGGCCTGGCCCAGCGGATGTGTCACGAGGCCGAGTCACTGGTTGACCGGGAGACCGGCGCGGGCCGGGCGTTCCCGTCCGACGCGGTGCTGTGCCTGGTGGACTGGCTGAAGCTCTACGCGACACGGCTGGGCGACAACCCCCGGTCGCTGCCTCCAGAGCATGCCGATCTTGAGCAGGCGCTGATGTCTTCGGGCGGCGAGGCCGAGACCGCTGACACCGCCGACTCGGCGAATGCCTCAGCGAGTGACTCGGTTGGGCCGGCACCGGCCGCGGACACCGGCGAGCTCGTGGACTTCGAGCTTGAGGGTGGCGAGGACGAGAACCTGGTGGACTTCCTGTGCGAGGCTCGCGAGCACATCGCGGCGGCCGAGGCGGCGCTGCTGGAGCTGGAGCAAGACTTCACGGACAGCGAGCTGATCAACACGGTCTTCCGGGCGTTCCACACGGTGAAGGGGGTCGCGGGCTTCTTGCACCTGCAGCCGATCGTGGACCTGGCGCACAACGCGGAGTTTTTGCTCGACGAGGCCCGCAAGGAAGCGATCACGCTCAACTCGGCGTACCTGAATCTGATCCTGCAGTCGTGCGACATGCTCGCGGCGCTGCTCGCGGCGCTGGAGGGGCAGGACGCGCCGGTGCGGTTCGAGCTGGACACGCTGATCACGGCGTTGCAGAAGGCGCTTGAGTGCTCCCCCGAAGAAACCGGCGCGGCAACCCCAGCCGCGGCGGCACCGGCTCCCGCGGCGACACCTGCAGCGGCTCCCGAAGCGGCTCCTGAAGCGGCGGCCCCCGTGGCGGCGACTCCCCAGGCTGCGCCCCCCGCGGCGGCACCGCCCGCGGCGAAGAAAGAGGCGAAGCGGTCCAAGGCCGATATCACTGTGAAGGTCAACAACACGAGGCTTGACACGCTGGTGACGATGGTGGGCGAGCTGGTCATCGCGCAGCAGATGGTGCTGCAGGACGACAACATCACCGAGATCAAGGACCAGCGGTTCCAGCGGAACCTGGTGCACACGGGCAAGATTATCCGCGACCTGCAAGAGGTCGCGATGTCGCTGCGGATGGTCACCGTCAAGGGGACGTTCCAGAAGATGGCGCGGCTGGTCCGCGACGTCTCGCTGCGTGCGGGCAAGAAGATCCAGTTCCACATGGAGGGCGAGGAGACCGAGCTGGACCGGACCGTCGTGGATGAGATCGGCGACCCGCTGGTGCACATCATCCGCAACGCGTGCGACCACGGCGTCGAGACCCCCGAGGACCGCGTCGCGGCGGGCAAGTCCGAGACGGGCAACCTGACGCTGCGTGCGTACCACCAGGGCGGCTCGATCATGATTGAGCTCCAGGACGACGGGCAGGGGCTCGACCGAGATCGGATCCTCAAGAAGGCGGTTGACCAGGGGCTTATCGCCGCTGACCGCGACCCGGCGAGTATCCCCGACAGCGAGGCGTTCAACCTGATCATGCTGCCGGGCTTCTCGACGGCGGAGAAGGTGACGGACATCTCGGGCCGCGGTGTTGGCATGGACGTGGTCCGCCGAAACATCGAGGCCCTGCGGGGCACGCTGGAGATCGACTCGGTCCGAGGCCAGGGGACCAAGTTCCGCATGGCTCTGCCGCTCACGATGGCGATCATCGACGGGATGGTCGTGCAGGTCGGTGAGCAGCGGTACGTGATCCCGACACTTGCGATCGAGCGGAGCTACCGCCCCACCCACGACGACCTGCACACGGTCGCGGGGCGCGGGGAGATGGCGGCGGTCCGCGGGGCGCTGCTTCCGATTTACCGGCTCAACAGGCTGTTCGACCTCTCGGGCGCGGTCGAGGACCTGACCGAAGGCCTGCTGATCGTGCTCGAACGCGGCGAATCGCGGTGCTGCCTGGTGGTGGACCAGATCCTGGGCCAGCAGCAGGTGGTTATCAAGTCTCTTGGACAGGGCATCAAGCATCAGCCGGGCGTCTCCGGCGGAGCGATCCTGGGCGACGGCCGCGTCGCCCTGATCATCGACGTCGGCGGGCTGATCGATCAGGCGACTCGCCCGAACGAGAACCTCAAGCAACACTTATAGGAGCGACCCATGAGCATCGAGACCCCAGGCGAGGACACGATCGCCAGCAAGACCGAGAACGAGAACCAGAACAAATTCCTCTCGTTCAGCCTCGGCAAGGAAGAGTACGGGCTGGAAATCCTCCGGGTCCGTGAGATCATCGGCGTGCTGGATATCACGCCCCTGCCCCAGACGCCCGACTATGTCAAGGGCGTGATCAACCTGCGGGGCAAGATCATCCCGGTGATCGAGCTGCGTCGGAAGTTCAACATGGACTCGGTGGACTACACCGAGGAGACCTGCGTGATCGTCGTCGAGGTGACCACCCCGGCGGGCGACGAGCAGTTCCAGATGGGCGTGATCGTGGACAACGTCAGCGAGGTCCGCAACATCGCCCGTGACCAGATCGAGCCGGCCCCGGAGTTTGGCTCGCTGCTCAACACCGGGTACATCCTGGGGATGGGCAAGATCAAGACCGCCGAACGCACCTCGGTGCTCATTCTGTTGGACATCGACAAGGTGGTGAGCCTCGAAGACCTCGGGGAGAGTGCCACGCATCAGATTGGATCCGCGGAGACCGCCGAAGCCGCCGAGAGCGACCAGAGCATCACGACGCGGGCGGCCGCGTAACGCCCCCACTGCCTCAGCAATCCTCATCACCCGACCCGAACCGACACACACGACCCACAAGAAACGAAGGAACACCCCATGACTACTGAATTTGCAAACGAGACCACGGAAAGCAGCACCGAAGAACTGCGCAACCAGATGAACGGCTTCAGCGCCTCGCAGGCGATGATCGAGTTTGAGACCGACGGCACAATCGTCACCGCCAACGACAACTTCTGCAACGCGTTGGGCTACCGCCTCGACGAGATCCAGGGCAAGCACCACCGGCTCTTCGTCAGCGATGAGTACGCCAAGAGCACCGAGTACGTCCAGTTCTGGGACGACCTGAGGGCCGGGAAGTTCCAGTCCGGCGAGTTCTGCCGCGTGACCAAGGGCGGCGACGACCTGTGGATCCTCGCGTCCTACAACCCCATCAAGGACGAGAGCGGCAAGGTCTATAAGGTCATCAAGCTCGCCTCGGACATCACCGAGATGAAGATGGCCGCGCTGGCCTCCGAGGCCCAGGCCGCGGAGTACACCAACCAGATCAACGGCTTCAGCGCCTCGCAGGCCATGATCGAGTTTGAGACCGACGGCACAATCGTCACCGCCAACGACAACTTCTGCAACGCGTTGGGCTACCGCCTCGACGAGATCCAGGGCAAGCACCACCGGCTCTTCGTCAGCGATGAGTACGCCA
>JBLHKT010000020.1:0-72672 GCA_047620485.1 Phycisphaerales bacterium
CGCTCGCCTCGCGGAGCCGCTGCAGGAACTCGAGCAGCCCGACGGGGGTCGCGAACGCCATGTGCCAGGCGGGGCTGATGACGGTCTGGCCGATCGGCACGCCTCGGATCCTGGCGATCTCCGCGTTGACCTTCACGCCCGGCAGCACCCCGCCGTGCCCCGGCTTGGCGCCCTGGCTCAGCTTGACCTCGATCAGGCGGACCGAGCTTTGGCTCGCGTTCTCGGCGAACATGCCCTGGTCGAACTCCCCGTCCTTGGTTCGGCACCCAAAGTACCCGGTGCCGATCTGCCAGATCAGATCGCCGCCGTTCTCGAGGTGGTAGGGCGAGATCCCGCCCTCGCCGGTGTTGTGGGCGAAGCCGCCGAGCTTGGCCCCCATGTTCAGCGCGAGCACCGCGTTGGGCGAGAGCGCCCCGTACGACATCGCCGAGATGTTCAGGCGTGACGCCGCGTACGCCATGGGCGAGTGCTTGTCGCCGATGAGCAGGCGTGGCTCCTCGTGCAGCGGCACGACCTGCCGCAACGAGTGCGCACCCCACTCGTACCCCACCTGGTAGAAGTCCCGCTGGCTGCCGAACGGCTTGGTCTCCAGTGCGCCCTTGGCCCGCTGGTAGGCCAGCTCCCGCATCTCCCGGTCGATCGGGTACGCGTCCGTGTTCGACTCGATGAAGTACTGGTGAAACTCGGGCCGCAGCTCTTCCATGAGGTAGCGGGCGTGCCCGATGACCGGGAAGTTCCGCAGGATCGTGTGCGAGTGCTGGAAGGAATCGCGCAGCCCGACCGCCGCGATCGGAACGATCACGATCAGCGAGAACGCGAGCGGCGGCCAGAAGTACGTGCCCACCGCGACGAGAGCGAGGGTGAGAGCCAAACCGATAAAGAACCATCGTCGGAACATGGGAGCGCCTCGCGGTCGTGGGAGCGATCAGATCACAGCCGCGAAGATACCAGAGTCGTGGGGGCGTCGTACCGCGACACCAACCGGAGAGGTTGGGCAGAGAATCGGCCGCGAGCCGCCCGCCAGAGGCCGGCCTGGTTACGGGCAACCGCCCAGGAAGAGCGAGATGAAGGTGCCGATGTCGCCGTTGTCGAGCACACCGTCACCGCTGAGGTCGGCGGCAAGGTCTCCGGCGAGGAAGAGCGAGATAAAGGTGCCGATGTCGCCGTTGTCGAGCACGCCGTCGCCGTTGGTGTCCGCGGGGCACGGCGGGACCCGGGTGTAGCCGCCCAGCAGCACGCGGTCGATGACGCCGGGCTTGATCAGCTCAGCCAGCCCCAAGGCTCCCAGGGCCACGTCGGGAAGCCCCGCGGTGTTGGGCGCGTACGCCGGGTCCGGGCTGGAGCGGCGGAAGAGGAAGCTCGCCCCGGTCGCCCAGTTCTGCCTCGCCCCACGCCGATAGGCCTGATACGCCCCGACCGCGACGTCGGTCCGCCCCGTGCCCGCGAACGCCATGAGCGAGGGGAAGGTGCTGAAATCGCCGGGGTGGTTGCTCAGTGAATCGGCCCGGTACCCGCCGAACTCGCCCTTGGTCGTGCCCGCGCTGAAGACGGTGTACCACCGGGGCGCGTTGTCGTCGGTCCAGGCGGCCTGCGAGGCCCGCAGATCGCGGACGTGATCCTGCCACGCCGGGTCGCCCCGGAATTCGTCCATCACGAGCATGGGGTACAGGCTCACGAACGAGGCCATGAAGTTCCCGTTGGAGATCGTCGTGACCGGTCGCCCGGTGAGGTAGGTCGCCGACGGCGAGGTCGCCCGGTCGAGCCAGAGATCCAGCTTGCCCTGGCTGTACGCGGTGCCCAGGTCGGCCGCCTGATCCACCCAGATGATCGCCTCGGAGAACGGCGGGTTCGTCACCGAGGTGTTGGGCGACGAGCCGGTGGAGAGCAGCGAGACCGCGTGATTTCCCGGCAGGATGTAGCTGTCAAACGTCGCGACCGTGGTCCGATCGAGGATCGCCGCGACCGCGGCCCGGATCTCGGGGTTGCTGGGATACTGCTTTGCAGCCCGGGCCGCCCCGAGCACGAGCTTCATGGTGCTCAGCGAGGCCAGCTCCACGGGCCAGCCCGGCTTGGGGTCGCCGGTGGTGCTGAACGGGCCCGGCCAGTGGTGGGTGATGCCATCGGCCGACCACCCGGGCCCGATGCCGTCGGGCGCGAGCCCCGCGTACCGCGTCAGGATCGATTCGACCAGCGGCTGCGCGTCCGGGTCGCCGTGCAGGTCATCAGCGACCAGAAGCATCAGGATCGTCCAGCACGCCGCGTCGGGGCTCGGCGGGTGGAACCGGGTGAGCCCGGCCGCCGTGTCCGCGTCGATCACCCACCCCGCCGGCTCACCGTCCGGCGACACGAGCCCCTTGGCGTAGGTCAGCACCTGGCTAAACTCATCGAGGACCCAGTCCTCAAACCCGAGCCGACCGTCCGAGCTCTCGCGGAGCTCACTCACCCCAGCCGAGGATGCCGCGAGCAGCCCGCCGTCCGCGGTCGCGACCAGGTCCGTCGTCCCGGCCCCGACGCTGGTGTAGGCCAAGACGCTCGCGCCGCTCACATACGACACCTGCCCCGCGTCGTCCAATGCGTAGAGCCCGGGCCCGCCCGTGAGCGGGATCGCGACGCCGAACTGGGAGGAGTGGGCCAGCCCGCGCAGGTTGGGGATCGAGGTCACGAAACTCATGCCGTCGTTGACGTTCGCCGCGTCGGACTCGAACAGGAAATCGCCGGCCCCGATGTACAGCCTCGCCCCGTCGCGGTCCACCGCCAGCGCGTCCACCGCGAAGCCAGCGGTCCGGACGCTCAGCAGTATGCCGGTGGTGTCGTTGCGGTTGGCCCGGTAGGAACGCACCACGCCGTTGGTGCTGCCGACCATCAGGTTGCCCTTGTAGAACGCCAACGCGGTGGTCGCGTGCCCCGCGGTCTCGTCGGAGAATTCTTCACGTGTGAAAACGCTGGTGGCCCAGGTGTCGGTATCGACGCGAATGACCGCGTCGCCGCCGAGCCCGTCGCCCGGCACCGCGTCGTCGTGCACCAGCACGAACGCGAGCCGCCCCGAGTCCGACATCGACACCGCGGAGGGTCCGTCGCCGGAGGAATCGAGCGTCATCCAGGGGAGCAGCGTCTGCAGGGCCGCCCGATCCAGCGTGCCCATCAACTCGCCACGGATATCGCGGAACTCGACCGTGTCCGTCGAGGTCGAGGCCGAGGCATACCAACCCGAGAGCGCCGCAGCGCCCACCGACTCGCCGGACGCGCCGTACCAAGGGGTCTGCACCGGGCCGGCCGCCGCGAACCCGCACGCACCAGCGGTCATCAGCACACTCGCCAGGGCCGTCCGTTTCACAGGCACGCTCCGTTCGACTCGATCACACCCTTGTAATACGCAGCCGAGTCCTTGGGGGTTCTCGTCCCCGTCGGGTAGTCGATGTGCACCAGCCCGAACCGCTGCTGATACCCCTCAGCCCACTCGAAGTTGTCCAGCAGCGACCAGTGGAAGTAGCCCCGGATGTCCGCCCCGTCGGCGACCGCTTTTCGCAGTTCGCGCAGGTACCGCCGCAGGAAGTCGATCCGCTGCGGGTCGTGGACCTGCCCGTCCAGCGAGACCCAGTCCGCCCCGCTGTACCCGTTCTCCGTGACGTACACCGGGACCTTGTACCGCTCCCAGTGCCACAGCGGGCCCCACCGAAGCACCTCGGGCGTGATCGGCCACGCGAAGTGCGTCCGCGGGTGCCCGGGCGCAAAGGGCAGGTCCTCGGGCCCGTCCTTGCCTGCACGCACGGCGATGCCCTGGTAGATGTTCACGCCGAGCCAGTCGATGGGCTGACTGATCAGTTCCATATCACCGGGCTCGATCTCGGGTGCGTCCTTGCCGTACGCCGCCAGCCCGTCCTCGGGGTAGTGCCCGAAGAAGATCGGGTCGTTGTACCAAGTGTTGTTCCAGTAGTTGTCAGGCTTGACGCTCATCGTGTCGGCCTTGGCCGCCGCGATGTCCTCGGGCCGGTCCGTTGCCGGGTACTTCACAACCCCGACCGGGGCCCACCCGATCTGCGCGGGGGCCTTGGCGTGTGCTCGGATCGCCTGCACGCTCGTGCCGTGCGACCGCAGCACGTTGTGCACCACCCGCATCCGCTCGGCGAACGTGAGCCCCGCGCTCTCGTGCCCCCGGTTCTGCGCTGAGTACCCCATGTTGCAGAAGACCTGCGGCTCGTTGATCGTCATCCAGTGCTTCACGCGGTCGCCCAACCGGTCGGCCACGATTGCGGAGTACTCGCCGAACCACTCGGCGATGTCTCGGTTGAGCCAGCCGCCCTGCCGGTGCAACTCGAGCGGCATGTCCCAGTGGTACAGCGTCAGGAACGGCTCGATCCCCGCCCCCACGAGCCCGTCCACGAGCCGGTCGTAGAAATCCAGACCTTGTTCGTTGACCTTGCCCTTGCCCTCGGGCAGCACGCGGGCCCACGCCGTCGAGAACCGGTAGGCCCGAAGCCCGATGGACTTCATCAGGCCCAGGTCCTCGTCCATGCGGTGATAGTGATCGCTGGCGACCTCGCCGGTGTCGCCGTTGGCCACCGCGCCCTTGGTGCGTGAGATCACGTCCCAGATGGATGGGCCCTTGCCGTCCTCATTGTGCGCGCCCTCGATCTGGTAGGCCGAGGTGGAGGAGCCCCACACAAACCCCTTTGGGAACTCATTCATTCTGGCTTAGCCTTTCCTTAGCTGCTCGCCCGAAGGACCAGCGTGGTCGTCAGTTGCACACTCGCCGGGGCACGCTCCGGGTCCTTGAGCCGCTCGACCAGCAGCCGCACCGCTTCTCGGGCCGCAGCCGCGATCGGCACCGCGACCGAAGAGAGCATCGGATCGACCAGCCGGCACAGCCGCGAGTCGTCGAACCCGATCACCCGCAGATCCCTCGGGATCTGCAGGCCCGCGGATCGAGCGACATCCATGATGCCCAGCGCGATCTCGTCGTTGCCGGCCAGCACGGCCGCCCCATCCAGACGCTTGCCCTTGATCATCTTGCGGGCCCACTCGCGGCCCCACTCGAAGGTGAACTCGCCATACGCGATCTGCGCCGAGGCCGACGGGTCGGCCTCCTCGATCGTCTCACTGAAGACGCGGCATCGCGCGTCCGAGTCCAGGTTGCCCTCGTGTCCGGCCACGAAGAAACACCGGTCCGCGGTCTGCTCTCGCAGCAGGTGCAGCACCGCGTCGCGGGTGCCCGCGCCCTGGTCGATCGCGACCGTGTCAAACTCGTTCCACGCGTCGGGGTTGTCGCACAGCAGCACCAGCGGGCGGTCGCCGTGCTCGCTGGCCATGCTCATCGGGCCGCGCCGCTCGGTGACCATCGAGACCATGCCGTCAATAAGATCGAGCAGGAAACCCGAGCCCGAGGCCTCCGTGGCCCCGGTTGGGCGGTGCCCGGTGGAGGTCACCAGCACGCCGTACCCGAGCCGGTTGGCCTCCTCGTCCGCAACCTGCATCAGCTTGGAGTAAAACTCGCCGTGCAGATCGGGCAGCGAGATCCCGATCACGTGGCTCTTCTTGGTCACCAGCCCCCGGGCGAACCGGTTGGGGCGGTACTTGAGCGTGGTGATCGCCTCGTTGACGGCCGCCGCGGTCGCCGGCGCGACCAGGGTCGGGGTGTTGAGGACGCGGCTGACCGTCGCGATCGAGACCTTGGCCCGCGCCGCGACGTCGGCGATCGAGGTTCGACCGCTTTCTTCCTTGGACGGGCGGATCGATCGGATTTCGGGTTGATCGTCGCGCATGAAGTCGCAATCATAGCGAGCAATGAAAACCTTTTCAATGGTTGTGCCCGCATCCGTCGCGATCCTTGTGTCGCTCAGCGCCTGCGCCGCCACGCAAACCCACCCGACCCCCGAGAACTCCCCACGATCCGCCACGCAAACGCTGATCGAGACCACGGATGGAGCCCCGCGACCGCCGTTCGATTTTTCGGACGACGACGCCGGATTCCTCGACCAGGTCCAGCACGCCGCTTTTCGATTTTTCGTCGAGGCGATCGACCCGAACACCGGGCTCGTCTGCGACCGGACCTCCAACCCGACCCTCGTAAGCGTCGCCGGCGTTGGGTTTCAGCTCTCGGCACTCCCCATCGGGGTCGAGCGAGGATGGATCTCGCGGGACGACGCTGAGGCGCTGGCGATCAAGATCGTCAACACGCTGGCCTCGGAGCCCACGAACCGCAAGGCCGGGCTCTTCTTCCACTTCCTCGACTCGCGGACCGGCAAGCCCCACCCCGACGCCTACGAGCACGTGGTCAGCACGATCGACTCGGCCCTGCTCTTCGCGGGCCTGCTGACCAGTTCCTCGTACTTCGGCGGGGAGCTCGCCGCGCAGGCCGACGCGATCGTCGCCGACGCGGACTGGACCTTTTTCCTCGCGCCCGAGTCCGAGGTCCCGATGTACCAGGGCTTCCTCAGCCTCGGGTGGCGGGCCAAGGACAAGGCCAACCCCACCGCGGACGGCGAGCTGCTGGATTACTACTGGGGCGACGCGACCGACGAGCAGCGGCTTTGCACCTTCTTCGCCCAGACGCCCGACGACCCCGAGCACCGGCTCGAACCCGAGGGGTATTACCAGCTCCGTCGCCGGCTGGGCGAGCACTCCGGCTCGGGCCCGATGGTCTTCTCGCCATACTCGGGGGCCCTGTTCACGAGCTTCTTCTCGCACTGCTGGATCGATTACGCGCACCTGGAGCCGGACTCGCCCCTCGACTTTGGCTTCGAGCAGCGGGCTCGGGTGGACTGGTGGGAGAACTCCCGCAGACACGTCAACCTGCACCGGGCCAAGGCGATCCAGAACCCGCTGGGGCTCAAGACCCCGGGCCCCAACGCGTGGGGGCTCTCGGCGAGCGACGCCGACGGGGCCTACCTGGTCTCGATGCTCTATCCCGAAGCGATTGAGATGCCCGGGGCCCGGGACGATTGGGACATCCAGCCATCCGATCACAAGTGGCGTGATCAGTGGAACTCGGGGCTTCTTGCGCCCTACGCCGTAGCCGCGAGCGCGATGTTCGAACCCGAGGCCGCCCTGGCGGCGCTGCGGCACTACCGGGCGCTAACGGACGAGGCCGGCGAGCCGCTGCTCTGGCGCGAGCCCGAGACGGGGCCGATGCTGCCCGGGGCCTATGACGCTCACTTCGGTTTTCTCGATTCGTACACCCTCGACACGCCCTCAGGCAAGCCCTGGGTGGCCCACGACTACGTCGCAATCGACCAGGGCCCGCTGCTTTTGGGGCTTGAGAACGCCCGGAGCGGTCTGGTTTGGGAGTTGTTCAGTCGGCATCGTCTGGTACAGCGGGCTCAAACAGAATTGCGATTTGTCCAGCGACTTGGGGAAAAACCGTAGAAACCGGATTGACATGGGTGTTGAAATCGGTTTCAATGCGTGCATGTAAGCGTTTACACGAGGGGGCGAGTTTGTCGGCGTGGCCGATTGATCGCCCGCACCTTTGAGAGAGGGAAAGAGATATGAGAGTTACAGCATCAGCCGTCGTCGCCTTTACCGCGTTTGCGGGAGCCGCGTTCGCCCAGCCCGCCATCAACGGCGCCACGGTGAACTCACGCCTTTGGAACGACGACCCGAATTCCACGTTCTCCTCGACCGTCAACTACCCGACTTCGGTCTCGTTCACCGACGAGAACTTCTCGGGCGCCGGGTGGGCCAACCGCCACAACTGGCGCATGTCCGGCGACGGCGGCACCACCGCGGCGAACTTCTCCAACGGCGACTCCTTCTCCTTCTCCGCCGACGTGACCATCTCGGGCACCGGAGACGCCGAGGCCGGGCTCAACCTCTCACCGTGGTGGAGCCAGGACTTTGACGGGCAGTTCAACATGCGGACCACGGACGGCGAGGTCGCGGTCTTCGGCGGCCGCCTCCCGTTCTACAGCTTCACCGGATCGCACGGCGTCAACTACGTCAAGGGCACGACCGTCAACCTCGGGATGGTCTACACCGCCAACAGCAACACCGCCGGCGACCCCGCCACCATCGAATACCTGTACAACGACGGCACCCTGTACTCCAGCGGCTCCATCGCGTTCGATCAGGGAAACCCCCTCGAGGGCTTCGGCGAGTGGGGCATGCTCGACTTCGCACAGGCCGGCGGCTACATGACCGGCTTCATCCAGTCGGGTAACGATGTGACCACCACGTGGGGCAACATCAACTACATCCCGACCCCGGCCTCGGCCGCGCTGCTCGGCCTCGGTGGCCTGGTCGCGACCCGTCGCCGTCGCTCATGAGACTCTGATCCCCGGGGAATTCTCCCCCGGGTTCCGGTTCCCTCGTCGGACGGGCTGGCGGGGTTCTGAAAAGAACTCCGCCGGCTCCGCCCGGCTCGACGATCATCCGATCCCTGCCGCTCGGCACGACCAAGGACGCCTGCACCGTGAGCACGAGCACCTACGGCCACTTCTCTCCCGAGGGTGACGCCTTCCATATCACCAGCCCCGATGCCCCACGCCCCTGGGCCAACATCATCTCCAACGGCCGCTACGGGCTCGCGATCTCGCACAACGGCGGCGGCTTCTCCTGGCTCGATCACTGCCAGCTCAACGTCATCACCCGATGGGACATGGACCTCACCCGAGACGACCGCGGGCGGTGCCTGTACCTGACCGATCTGGATTCTGATTCAACCCCCGCCCCCCCCGTCTGGTCGCTCGCGCCCCAGCCGTGCCGCCCCGAGTACGACCGCTACGAGTGCACGCACCGCCCGGGTTCGACCCTGTTTGAGACCTCGATTCACGGCATCGAGACGGCCTGGACCGTCGCGGTCGCCTCGAGCGACACCGCGGAGCTCTGGCACCTCACGATCAAGAACACCTCCGACTCGACCCGCCGCCTGCGGCTGGGCTCGTTCTTCGAGTGGTGCTGCGGCGTGGCACCGGACGTCAAGCGAGAGTTCCACCGCCTGTTCTTCACGACCGAATACGCCAGTGATTCTTGCGCGATCGTCGCGACCAAGAACATGTGGGAAGCCCCCTTCGGCAACACCGACGACCACTGGAACCGCCCCTGGCCCCACACCGCCGCCTTCTCGATCGGCGGGCTCGACGCCCAGCCGACCCTGTGCACCTCCGACAAGGAGGCCTTCCTCGGGCGCTACGGAAACCCCGCACGCCCCGCCGCGATGACCCGCCAGGCCCCGGCCGATACGCCGCAGAAGTTCGGCCGCTTCGTCGATGCCTCCGCGGCGCTCGGGGCCGACCTCACGCTCGCGCCCGGTGAATCCCGCTCGATCAGCTTCGTCATCGCGGTCGGCGATGACCGGGCCCAGGCTCTCGCGTTGTGCGACAAGTACGCCGACCCCGCGTCGGTCCAGGCCGAGATCCGCGTCGCGGAGAACGCGTGGACCGAGCGGCTCGCCGCGACGAGCGTGCAAACCGACGCCGTTGACGTGAACAACCTCAACTCCACCTGGCTGCCCTACCAGGCGATCAGCGGGCGGCTCTGGGGCCGCACGGGCTACTACCAGCAGTCCGGGGCGTACGGCTTTCGAGATCAGCTGCAAGACTCGCAGGTCTGGCTGCCCCTCGAGCCTGCGCGGTGCGCCGAGCAGATCATGCTGCACGCGGCCCACCAGTTCGCCGACGGCTCGGTCTACCACTGGTGGAACCCGATCACCGAGACGGGCAACCACACCGCCTGCTCAGACGACTATCTCTGGCTGCCCTTCATCGCTGCGGCCTACATCCGAGAGACCGGCGACCTCACCATCCTCGACCGCACCGCGCCCTTCGTCGACGACGAGAAGCCCGTTTCGCTCCGCGAGCACTGCGAGCGGGCGATCGCCAAGTCCTTCGCCCGCTTCGGGTCCCACGGCCTCCCCCTCATCGGCGATATGGACTGGAACGACGGGCTGTCTGCGATCGGGCACCCGGATAGCGGCGAGTCGGTCTGGCTCGCGGAGTTCTTGTGCGAGGTGATCGACCGATGGGCCCAGGTCTGCGAGCGAGTGGGGGACCCGCACCGGGCCTCGTCGCTGATCGCCGAGCGGGCCCGCCTGATCGAGACGATCAACAGGGTGGCGTGGGACGGGCAGTGGTTCCGCCGCGCGATCGACAAGGACGGCAAGTGGCTCGGCTCCAAGGACTCCGCCGCGGGGCAGATCTTCCTCAACGCGCAGACCTGGGCGATCATGGGTGACCTCGCCGACCCCGAGCGGCTCGAGAGCTCGTGGAACGCGGTGCGCGAGCAACTGCTCACCGAGTACGGCCCGCTGCTGCTCGCCCCGGCCTACGAGGTGCCCGACCCCGGCGTCGGGTACATCACGCGGTATGCCCCGGGTGCTCGCGAGAACGGCGGGGTCTACATGCACGCCGCGACCTGGGCGTTGGCCGCCGCGTGCAAGCGGCGTGATATCGAATCGGTGACGAGCATCTGGGCCTCGATGTCCCCGCCGCGCCGCAGCGAAGATTCGGAGCGGTACGCCGCCGAGCCTTATGTGCTGCCCGGCAACGTGGACGGCCCGCTCTCTGGGACGCCCGGCCGCGCCGGGTGGACGTGGTATACCGGTTCCGCCGCCTGGCTTCAGCGCATCAGCCTCGAGTGGGTGCTCGGGATCCGCCCTGAGTGGGAGGGGCTCAGGATTGACCCGTGCCCGCCGGCCGAGCTCGGGGCCGTCTCGGTGCGTCGCCGATACCGCGGCCGCGACCTGACCGTGAAGTACGACGCCAAGGGCTTCGCGCCAGGCCTGGTGGCCCAGATCACCATCGACGGCAGATCCGTTCCGAGCGGTGTCCTCACCGAGGACGACCTGCCCGAGATCGGCCACAGCGCCACCGTGCTCGTCACCTGGGCCGCGAAGAATATCATCGAGGCCCGTCCCGGGTACGATCATTCAGGGACCCCGGGCAGGGTCCCTACGGAGACGACCGGATGACGACGCGAACAACACCGACGGACGCGGCCAGCCGTGGCCCCGGTGTGGTAAGCGGCGATCAACCGCCCCGATTCTCAGGGCTCACCAACACTCCAACGCAGGCAGCGAGCCGGCCCGGACGCGGGGTCTGATCGTGGCACGTCCTCTGCCTGAATGGTGCGTGGGGCTTGGGTTCATCTCCCCGTGGATTATCGGGTTTGTGGTCTTCCTTGCGCTGCCGATCGGCATGAGTTTTTATTACTCGCTCACCGACTACTCGATGCTCGAGCCGCCCGTCTTTGTCGGGCTCGACAACTACAAGGCACTCGGCTCCGACAGCGTCTTCTGGAAGTCCGTCTGGAACACCGTCTTCTTCGCCGCCCTGTCGCTCCCGATCACCACGGTCGTCGCGATCGTGCTCGGCGTGCTGCTCGCGGCCAAGCCCCGGGGCACGGGGTTCTTCCGCGCCGCGATCTTCGTGCCCGCGTTGGTGCCGATGGTCGCCAGCGCGATGGTCTGGATGTGGCTGCTCAACAGCGAGCTGGGTCTCATCAACACCGCGATCGAGCCGGTGCTGCACCTGCTCAACGCGGTCACCGGGACGTCCCTTACAGCCCCGCGCTGGCTCGACGACAAGATGTGGGTGATGCCCGCGATCGTGCTCACCACGGTCTGGTCGGTCGGGCACTCAGTCGTGATCTACGGCGCGGCGTTGGAGGACGTCCCCAAATCGCTCTACGAGGCCGCCGAGGTCGATGGCGTGGGCACGCTGGGTCGGTTGCTCAACGTCACGCTGCCCATGATCTCCCCGGTGATCCTGTTCAACGTCATCGTCGGCACCATCGGCGCCTGGCAAGTCTTCGTCATGCCCTACATCATGCTGGGAAGCTCCGGCGGCCCCGACCGCGCCGGCTACTTCTACACCATGTACCTCTACGACAAGGCCTTCCCCTTCGGCGAGATGGGCTACGCCTCGGCGATGGCCTGGATCCAGCTGCTCATCATCCTGTTCTTCACCGCCCTCACCTTCATCGTCAGCAAGAAGCTCGTTCACTATCGGTCCGCGTAGGAGCAACACCGAACCGCCATGCGTCAAACCGGACGATCGCCAACCCGCCGAGCCCTCCTGCACCTCACGCTGATCGTGGTGGCGGCGCTCTACCTGCTCCCGCTCATCTGGATGGTCTCGACCTCGACCAAGACCGAGCGGCAGGCGATCGAGCAGCCAACGGCCCTGCTCCCCACACCCATCGCCGACATCCCCCGGCAGATCCGCGACAACTATCTGGGCACCAACAACGACGACGGCACGGTCGAGGCACGAGGCGTGCTCAACGACCCCGTGATCGACTTCCCGCTCTACCTCAAGAACACCCTCGTCGTCGCCATCCTCTCCGTCTCGGGCATGGTCATCTCGACCTCCCTCGTCGCGTACGGCTTCTCGCGTGTCCGCTGGCGATTCCGCGGCGCCGTCTTCGCCGTCGTGCTGGCGACGATGATGATCCCGTTCCCGGTCATCATGGGCCCGATGTTCATCCTGTTCCGAGACCTGGGCTGGATCGGCACGCTCAAGCCGCTCTGGGTGCCCGCGTGGTTCGCCAGCGGGTACAACATCTTCCTGCTCCGTCAGTTCTTCATGACGATCCCCAGGGAGCTCGACGAGGCGGCCAAGATCGACGGGTGCTCGCATCTGGGCGTCCTCTGGCGGATCATCCTGCCCAACGCCAAGCCCGCGCTGGCGGTGGTGGCCCTCTTCCACTTCATGTTCGTCTGGAACGACTTCCTCGGCCCGCTGATCTTCCTGGTCGATCGCGACGATTTCACCCTCGCCCTGGGGCTGCAGCTCTACCAGGCCCAGTCCGGCGAGGTGCCCTGGAACCTGCTCATGGCGGCCAGCAGCATGGTGGTCCTGCCCGTGCTCCTCGCGTTCGTGCTGGCTCAGCGGACTTTTGTGGAGGGGCTGTCCTCGACGGGACTCAAGGAATGAGTTGGCCAAACAATTGTGAAAAACCCCGGGTCTCGCCGTCTGGGGGCTTGCGAAACCGAGCGGAAACCGCAATAATGAAAACGCTTACACGGCGAGGGAGCACGGCCCGTGGAGCGGTGGCGATTGCCACGAGGGAGCACGACATGAACCACCAGCACCACGCACCACGAAACCGGCCCACGGGCTTCACGCTCATCGAGCTGCTCGTGGTCATCGCGATCATCGCGCTGCTCATCGGCATCCTGCTGCCCTCGCTTGGCAAGGCCCGCGACACCGCACGCGAGGTGATCTGCATGAACAACCTCCGCCAGATCGGCATCGGGTACGCGATGTACCTCGATGACCAGGAAGAGGGCAGCGAACGCCTCATCGATGTGTACGCCAAGGAGTACAACGGCAAGAAGCTCCCGGGCAACGGCAACTTCGCCCACCACTGGATGGCCATGGTCACGCTGGCGCCCTACCTGGGCGACAGCACCGAGAGCGGGATCTTCACCTGCCCCTCGGCCAAGGGGCTCGCCTCGGCCGCCGACGAGAAGTGGGAGAAGTCCAAACGCACCGGGCTCTACCTCTCCTACGACTTCGACGAGGACAACGAGCTCGAGGTCACCGAGTACTGGTTCAACGACCAGCGGCGAGAGGCCAAGGACGGGGCCTATATCGAGAACCCCAACACCTACGGCGTCTCGGGCCGCCTCGTAAACACCGTCCCGCACATCGACGAGGTCGTCCTCTCGATCGACGCGATCGACTGGATCCCAAGGCACCGCACCGACAACAAGCAGAAGGAACTGGGGCAGTCCACGTCCGCCGCGAGCAACCTGCTCTTCGGCGACCAGCACGTCGAGTCGCTCTCCGAGTTCGAGTATCTTCTGGGCAAGGACAAGTACAACTCGAACCCCAATTTCTGGAACTGGGGCAACTTCTACCCCGACGACTGATCCGTGACCGGATCGAGGACCATGACCATGGCAGGTGTCCGAAGCTTTCTTTCCGACAACCCGAAGCTCGGTTGGTGTGTGGCGTTGGTGGTGCTCGTCGCCGCGGCCGCGGTGTTCGCCATCCAGATCAAGAACTCCGGCCCGGCGGATTCCATCGCCCGCCGCTCCGAGGACGTCACCCTCCGCTGCACCGAGACCGGCACCGAGTGGACCATGAACCGTGGCGAGTTCGAGCGGGCGCTCATGACCTACCAGGGCGACCTGACCGCCGACGGCATGTTCCCGAGCCAGTACGCCGAGGGACGCCCCGTCGCGATCCTCGTGGACCGGTCGGATTGGAACGAGACGGTCGAGCGGATCAACGCCGCCAAGGAAGCCTACGGCGGGCGTCGCCGCGGCACCGGGGGATGAGCCCCCGTGACCGAGACGCCACGATTCAAGCCCGAGCCAGAACCGCCGACCGCGAGCGTGACCCGCCGCGTCGCGATCGGGGCGCTGCTCGCCTCGGCCGGCGGCTTCGCGCTGCTGGGCCCCAGCGCCGGACGCCAGGCCCCGCGCGGCCGCATCATCCTCGAGTACTGGGAGAAGTGGACCGGGCACGAGGGCGAGGCCATGCAGCGCCTCATCGACGAGTTCAACGCGAGCCAGGACCGTGTCTGGGTCCGCTATTCCGCGATGAGCGCGATCGACCAGAAGGCCACGATCGCCATCGCCGGCAACAGCCCCCCCGCGCTCGTCGGGCTCTGGAGCTTCAATCTCCCCGCCTTCGTGCAGAGCGGGGCCGTCATCCCCCTCAACGAGCTCAACGATCTCTACGGCGAGCAGACCGAGCGAGCCCTCGCCGACACCTTCGGCGCCCCGGACACACGGCTCGACCGCTCGCACTACACCGACCCGGTCTGGGACCTGATCTCGCAGAACGGTCTCGTCGGCGGCGTGCCAAACACCTGCTCCACCATGGCGTTGTACTACAGCCGATCCCGCTTCGCGGAGGTTGGGCTGGACCCTGATAAACCACCACAGACCATCGAGCAGATGGACACTTGCGCCGATGCCTGCATGGCGTACGACGCGGACGGCTCCGTCGCCCGCGCGGGCTTCGTGCACCGCGAGCCGGGGTGGTGGAACTGGCTGTGGGGGGCCTGGTTCGGCGGGCGGGTCTACGACGAGCAGACGCGGGCCGCCACCTGCGATACCCCGCAGAACATCGCCGGGTACGAGTGGGTGCAGTCCTATTCCGAGCGGTACGGCGTGCAGAATCTCTCCGGCTTCCAGTCCGGCTTCGGCGGCTACTCCTCCCTCCAGCAGCCGCTGCTCTCGGGCAAGGTCGCGATGACCCTGCACGGCCCGTTCCTGGCCAACGTCATCAACAAGTTCAAGCCCGACTTCGACTACGGCGTCACCCCCTTCCCCATGGCCGCCGCGGCGCTCGACGAGAACAGCCCGCGCTCGCTCATGGAGTGCGACGTGCTGTGCATCCCGCGCGGATGCCCGCACCCGGCTGAGGCCTTCGAGTTCCTGATGTTCACACAGGCCCGCCGAAACGCCGAGGCCATCGCGATTGCGCACGCCAAGCCCTCACCGCTGCGTCAGACCACGCCCGATTTTGCCTCCCGCCACCCCAACCGCTTCGTCGAGCTTCACAACACGCTCGCGGCTAGCGCCGGGGCCTTCACCTTCCCCAAGACCCGGGCCAACCCGCAGATCGTCGCCGAGTTCGACGCCCAGATCTCCGCGTTCACCAATCTGCTCCGCCCGGCCCGCGATATTTTGACCGATATCCAGGCCCGGGCCCAGTCGGCGGTCGCCCGGGTCAACGCCCGCCAAGACTCGAGGGCGGCCCCCCAGACTTGAACCGATCCAGGGGTGGGCCAGGGGATTGCCGGGGATCAAAAAACCCGCCCGAGTCGGCATATTTCGCTTGCAACGGCGATCAAATCCGGTAACAATGTAAACGCTTACAGCGTGAGGGGCCGCAACCCGCGGAACACGCACACACTTCGAGGGAGATCCAGAATGATCCGTCAAGCCACCACTCTCGCCTGTATCGCGATGCTCAGCAGCGCCGCGATCGCCGAAGGTCCGAACAATATTCTCACCAACGGGAGCTTCGAGGACCCGGACACGCTCTTCCCGTTTGTCCCGCTCGGCTGGGCCGACATCCCGCTCGACAACGGCATCTGGGCCGACGGCATCTCCCGCACCGGGACACGCTCGATCGGCCTCGGGCTCCCCGGCAGCGGCACCTTCATCGGTTGGACCACCAACATCGCCGACCCCAACACCGGCGACCTGTACGACCCGGCCTACGAGTACGGCGGCGGGAACCTGAACGTCACGGGCTACTACATGACCCCGATCGGAGAAGAGCTCGGCCCCGTGGGCGAGCCCCCGCTCGACTTCGTCGGCATCAAGCTCGAGTTCCGACGCGTCCCGCCCGACTTTTCGATCTACCAGGCGTTCGAGTTTCTCATCCCCCTGGGCAACACCGGCGGGCAGTGGTTCCAATTCGACATCGTCGTCACGCCCGAGATGATCAGCCCCGACTTCCCGCCCTTCCCCGGCTCGGTCTCCATCCTCCCCTTCCGGTTCATCGTCCCCAACGTCACGGCTCAGGGCACCATCTACTGGGACGACATCTGCGTCTGGCAGGACTCCACCGCGTGCCTCCCCGATCTCAACGGCGACGGCATCGTGGACAACGGCGACATCGGTGCCTTCGTTCAGGCCTTCCTCGCCGGCGACCTGGCCGCCGACTTCAACGGCGACGGGATCCTGGACAACGGTGACATCGGCGCCTTCGTCGCCGCCTTCCTCGCCGGCTGCTGATCGATTCCACACAACACGATCCGAGCACGGGGCCCCGAGGCCCCGTGCTTCTTTGCGCCGACCCAACCCCCTTCGTGAACCCGCCCCGGCGACCCCCGGGCGGTGCCGATGCTCTGATGGTCATACGATCGGCAAGCCGACCACCCCCGAGAAGGACCGCCCTTGCCCGAATCCGACACCCCGACTACCAACGACGGGCGCGAACGCGAGGACCTCTCGGGCTCAACGCCCCTGTCGAAACGGCCGCCGCTGCTCATCCCCAGGCCGCGACGCATCGAGTGCGATCTCGCGGCCCTCGTAGAGATCCACCGAATCAGCCCGGTCGGGGTTGACGATGGGCAAGTCCCGCCGGGCGGCTACCGCCTGAGCATCGACGCCGACGGCGTGCGGATCGCCTCGGCCGACGATGCCGGGGCCCGGGCAGGACAGGCCACGCTCTCGCAGCTCCGCACCCAGTACCCCGACGCTCTCCCGCACCTGCGCATCGAGGATCACCCCGCGCTGCCCAACCGCGGCGTCATGCTCGATGTCTCGAGAACCCGCGTGCCAAGCAACGCCGAACTTCGCCGTTCGGTGGAGCAGTTTGCCGGGCTCAAGCTCAATCATCTGCAGCTCTACACCGAGCACGCCTTCGCCTACACGGGGGTGGATGCGGCCCAGGCGGTCTGGGGCGGCACCGATCCGATCACGCCCGACGAGATCCGCGAGCTGGACGCCCACGCCCGATCGAACGGCGTAGAGCTCGCTGCGAACCAGAACTGCTTCGGGCACCTGGCCCGCTGGCTCAAGCACGACGCGTTCGTGCACCTCGCCGAGACGCAGAGCGACTGGTCCTTCCTGGGCATGCCACGAACCGGCCCGTTCAGCCTGTGCCCGACCGACACCCGCTCCATCGGCTTCGTCGAGGGGTTGCTCGATGAGCTGCTGCCCTGCTTCGAGTCCTCGCTCGTCAACATCGGCTGCGACGAGACCTACGACGTCGGGCAGGGGCGGTCCGCGGGCGCGGTCGCTGCGCGAGGCAAGGGCGAGGTGTACGGGCGGTTCGTTGCGCAGATCTGCGACTCGGTGCTGGCCCGCAACCATCGGCCCATGATGTGGGGCGACATCGCCCACGAGCACCCGGAAGTCGTCGGCATGCTCCCGCGCCAGACCATCGGCCTGGTCTGGGGGTACGAGCCGAGCAGCGACTTCGCTTCGATGGGGCGCGTGTGGCACGAGGCCGGCTGCGCGTGGTGGGTCTGCCCGGGTACCAGCTCGTGGCGGAGCTATACCGGGCGGTCCGCCGAGCGACGGGCGAACATCCGCCGCGCCGCCCGAGAGGGTGTGGATGGCGGGGCCCAGGGCCTGCTCGTCACCGACTGGGGTGATGTCGGGCACCCGCAGGCCTGGCCCGTGGCGCTGATGGGGATCGCCGAGGCTGCCGACGCGGCGTGGACGGGTGAAGAGCGGCACGCCGACTTCCTCGACGCGGTCTCGCTGCAAGTCTTCGGCGACCGATCGCTACGCACCGCCCGTTGGCTCGAATCGCTCGGCGACGCCGACAAGCCCCTCCGAGACCTCAGCGGCGTGCGCACAGACCCAGGCACCCCGGCTCGGGGCACGCCGGCCCCGCTCGCCAACTCGACCGCGATGTTCACCGAGTTGCACACGCCCCCGATGCCGCTGCACCTGCCCGACGCGGTCGAGCTGTGGGCGCAGGCACGCCAGCGGGTCTCGGCGTTGCTCGAGTCGGTGCCCAACGGGGCGGGCCAGCTTGTCGAGGCCGAATGCGAACACGCGGCTCGGTGTGCCCTGTTCGCTTGCGACGTGGCGGTCTTCAGACGCGGCGGCGGGGGGGCGATAGCAGTGCTGGCCGACCGAATGGACGAACGTATCGCCGAGCACCGCCGCCTCTGGCTGATACGATCCCGTCTCGGCGGGCTCGACGAGAGCGTCGCGTTCTGGGAATCGATCGAGATCGAAAAGCCGAGCGAGGACTAACGGTTGGACACATCGCCAAACAACCCAACGCTCCCTCCGGACCGGTCTGGCGTTGGCACCGAGAGCCGCAACCCGGGCAGCGAGCGGCTGCACACGCTGAGCAGCGCCGAGTGCGTGCGGCTGATCAACCGCGAGGACCGCAAGGTCATCGAGGCTCTCGACGCCGCAGCGGACGACCTGGCAGCGCTCATCGACGAGGTCGTGCCCCGCTTCGCCCGTGGCGGACGCCTGATATATCTCGGGGCCGGCACCTCGGGTCGGCTCGGCGTGCTCGATGCCTCCGAGGCCCCGCCGACGTTTCAGGTAGACCCGGGCCGCGTCGTCGGGATCATTGCGGGCGGAGACGCCGCCCTCCGCAGGTCCAGCGAGTCGATGGAAGACCTCGCCAACGGCGCGCGCGCCGAGCTTGAGTCTCTCGGGCTCACCCCGGACGACACGGTCATCGGGCTCGCCGCCGGCGGAACGACGCCCTACCCGCGAGGGGCGCTCGCGATAGCCAAGGGACTGGCGCCGGGTTGCCTGACCGCGATGATCGTCTGCTGCCCGACCCCGGGGCCCGAGGGGTGCGACCACCTGATCGTGCTCGACACGGGGCCGGAGGTCGTCACCGGCTCGACGCGGATGAAGGCGGGCACCGCGACCAAGCTCGCGCTCAACACCATCTCGACCACGGTGATGGTGCGCACGGGGCGGGTGTACCGTGATCTGATGGTTGATCTGCGCGCGACAAACGACAAGCTCAAGGACCGGGCCGCCCGGATCGTCGGCACCCTAACCGGGCTGGACCGGCCCGCCGCGTTTGTGCTGCTCGACCACGCGGGCGGCGGGGTGAAGTGCGCCGTCGTGATGCACGCGTTAAATCTTGATCGCGAGCAGGCCGAGGCTCGGCTCGCCGAGGCGGGCGGCCGACTCGACGCGATCCTGGGCGACTAGCTCCCCGCGTCGGCCCGTTGGGTCTGGCTCGTCGAACTCATCCCCATCAGCGACCGTGTCTCGCGGATCAGCCGCTCCCAGTTAAAGGCTGGGCCCGGGTCAACCTTGTTCGACTGCACGTGAAAGTGCCCGAGGATCCCTGAGAAGGCCTCGAACGATTCCACGGAGAGTTGCTGTTGTGTGACCCGCCCGGCGGCGTCCCGTGGCGCATCGGGCGCGATCCGAGGCAGCACGGTGCACAGCGCGGCGCTGAGGCTCGCCAACGATTTGTACTGCGCGTCGGTCAGGTCATACTGCGTGAGTGCGCTGCCGTTCACGACGCCGGTGACCGGGGCCGCTCGGCTGGGTCGCATCGGGGCGGATTTATCCCGGATCCCGCCGTCGCCGAGGTACGCCGGGAGCGTGATCCGTGGCCCGTCCGCATCGGCCCGGTACCAGTCCGCCAGGGTCGTGCTGCCGGGCGGGTAGGCCCCGATGTTGGCGATCTCGACACCCACCGAGCGGTCGTTGGCGATGGTCGCGTGCCAGGCGCGTTCCTTGACGTCGAGCGTCTGGTAGATCGTGCCGTCCAGATCGATCATGAAGTGCACCGAGAGCCCGCGGATGTCGTGGAGCACGCGGAAGCACGATCGCGAGACGCCCGCGACGTCGTAGTGCAGCACAAACTGGTCCACCACTCCGACCAGCGAAGCAGGGGTCCACCCGCCCTCGGGCTTGCCCGGCCGGTCGCCATACCGGTTCGGCGAATCGCTCGAGTCACTGCTGGCCTCCCACGACGCCTCGGCCGGCGGGGCGAACCGCCTAGTCACGCGGTACCCGTCGTACCCGGGTGGGTCGAGCCAGAGCACCACCGGCGCGCCCGTGTGCACGAGCTGACCCGCGACCATGATCTCGTCGCCCCGGCGAGGCGAGACCTGCCCCACGAATGGCTCAGCACGGGCGGGCGCAGCCACCGGGGCTTCTTCCACCACGGGTCGGGGCTGGGTACAGCCGGGGAGCCACAGAACGCCAGCGGCGAGGACTCCGAACCGGCGAAGAGAGAGGTGTACTGAGCGTCGCATGCGGCCTCCGTGTCCGGGCGGGTTGCGTCGTGTAGGCTCCCGGCATGGGAACAGTACCCGCGATCGCGAGCTTTGGGCGCACAGACTGGGCAGTCCTGGCGGTGTACTTCCTGATTCTAGTCGGGAGCGGTATCTGGTTCAGCCGCAAGAAGCAGCAGAACACCGAGGATTACTTCCTCGGCGGGCGGAGCATGCCGGTCTGGGCCGTTGCGGTCTCGATCGTCGCGACCTCGATGTCCGCGGTCTCGTTTATTGGGGCACCGGGAGCAGCTTACAGCGGCGACCTGACCTACCTGGCGACCAACATCGGCATGATCCTCGCCGCCGTGGTCATCGCGTTCGGCTTCATCCCCGTGTTCTACCGTTCCGGATCCCAGACCATTTATGGTGTGCTCGAGACCCGGTACGGGCCGGCGGCCAAGCTCGCCGCGAGTATCGCGTTCATGCTCGGCAGAGTGCTTGCGAGTGGTGCCCGGATCTACATCGGAGCGATCCCCGCGTCCATGCTTTTGTTTGGAGTCGAGCACGGACTCGAGCCCACAAACCTGCTGATCGCGATCTCGATCATGACCGCGGTCGGCATCGGGTACACCCTGATCGGCGGGATCGCGAGTGTGATCTGGTCGGACGTGCTGCAGATGGGCATCCTGCTCGGGGCGTGCCTTGTCGCGGTGATTCTGATCCTGCTCCGCCTCGAGGCCCCGATCGGCGAGGTGTTCTCCGCTCTGCAAGTCGGAGTTCCAGCAACGACCGATCCCGAGACGGGTGAGGTACTTGTCGAGGCCGCAAGCAAGCTCACGCTCTTCGACCTGCGTCTCGATCCGAGTCTGCCCTACTCGGTGCTTGCCTGCTTCATCGGGTTCACGCTCTTGGGCATCGGGTCGTACGGTACCGACCAGGACCTCGCCCAACGCATGCTCACGTGCAAGGACGCGAAGGCCGGGGCCCGGTCGGTGATCGCGGGCATCCTGCTGGGCATCCCGTCCGTTGCTCTGTTCTCCGTGGTGGGGCTGCTGCTCTGGGCGTTCTACCAGAGGCCCGAGATGTTCGGGGCGGGCGGGCCGACCCAGGCCCCCAGCGACGATCGGCAGGTCTTCCTCGAGTTCATCCTCACGCAGATGCCGCCGGGCCTCACGGGCCTGATGATGGCCGGCCTGTTCGCGGCGGGGCTGAGCAGCCTCAACAGCGCGATCAACGCGATGAGCTCGACGTTCATCGCGGACATCTACCGCCCGCTGAGGCCCGGCAGAGATGAGCACCACTACCTGAACATGGGACGCCTCGGCGTGCTCGGGTGGGGGCTCGTGCTCGGCGGGTTCGCCTGCGTGTGTGTCTACTGGCAACGCCAGCACGGTGAAGACGTGGACGGCGGGGACCTTCTCCTTTTCGCGCTCGGCGTCATGACCTTCGCCTACGCCGGTCTCATCGCGGTCTTCTTCAGCGCGTTGTTCACCAAGCGAGGCTCGTCGGCCTCGGTCATCGCTGCGCTCGTCACCGGGTTTGTTGTGGTGCTTCTCCTGCAGCCCATGTTCTGGGAAAACTTTATCGACCTCGAAAGCCTCGCAGCCAACGCGTTGGGGAACGAGCGGGCCAACCCGCTAGCGTGGCTGCTCGCACTCAGCTTCACCTGGAAGCTCACGATCGGTGTGGGGCTTTCCTTCGCGGTCTGTCAGATCGGTAACAAACCCAAAGAGCCCGGCGAGAGTCAGGCGTTGGACGCCGACACCGCCGCCCCGAACGCGGCCCCCAATGCAGCTAAGTAGGCGTCGTTCTCCGCGGTCAGTTCCCAGTTGGGATTCGCAACCGCGGTGAGGTCACAGTCCACCATCGCCTTGATCGCTGCGGCCTTGGGTTGCAGCGCGATGCCGATGCCGCCGAGCATGCGAATGCTGTCGGGCGTGTAGATCGCGTGGGCGATGCGGAGTGCTCGGGCCAGCGCCAGCAACGCCGGATCGTCATCCGGCATCGCGGCGATCCCAGCGGTGACGGAATCACTCGACTCCCCGAACCGCGCGCGCAGAACTGGCAACCCGATGTAGGCCTCGAGCGAGCCTCGCCCGCCGTCGGGACCGGTTGGCGCGTCTGGTGAGAGGCTCACGTCGATTTGCCCGAGGTGCCCGACGGTTCCTGGGGCGAGCATGACCGGGCAGCCGCCGACGAGCAGCGAGGCCCCGACGCCTGTGCCCAGGCTTATCGCGAGCAGGCGGCCCGGGTGTGGCGAGTTCTGCCACGATCCCATCGCGGCGGCTTGCGCATCGGGCACGATCGTCAACCGATCCAGCTCGCCCCCGAGCACGCGGCCCACGAGCGTTGGCACGTGCAACCCGCTCAGGCCGGGGAGGTTGGCGGCGTAGCGAACAGTCACGCCGTCTGGCTCGAACTGACCCGGGAGGCACAGGCCGACGCTCGTGGGCCGCGAGGTCAGCCCGGCGTCTGCGATCAAGCGGCGCAGGGTCTCGGCGAGCTCGTCCTCACCGGGCCGGGCGTAGCTTGGGCTCTGGTGCCTGGCGAGGACGCCCCCGTTGGCGTCGAGCACAACGAGCTTGGTCGAGGTGCCCCCGAGGTCCAGGCCGAGCGTGCCCCGATCCGGGATGTTGACAGCGGGCTCGGGCATCTCAGCCCCCGGCTTCGACCGTGCGGATCAGGGGCAGGCGGTGTGCCTCGCGGAGTCGCCGCTCTTGGGCGGACTGGTCCTGATCCGGCGCACGGCTGTCGAAGTAGGTCGAGTACGCAAACAGCACGTACCGGTCGGGGTTGGGCCCCGATCGGATCTGCCGCACGGTCTGCACGCCGCTCGGGTGCTTGTAGGAGCCGAGCCCGGGGACGATGCGGGTGGATCGAACGCCGGGCACCGCGAGCCACGCCTTGAGGTCGCTGTCGTACTGCTCGTCCTTGTCGGTGTAGATCATGGGCATCGCCGCGTCGATCAGCCCGAGCTGCAACCACGCCTCAGCGTCCTGCAGGTAGTCCTGGGCCAGATCGGGGCGGCGCCAGACCGCAGCCGTCAGCACCCGCCCCGGCTCAGCTCGGATGACCTCGTCGTGAATGCGTGTGACCAGCCGCGTGATGCGGTCCCTCACCCAGTCGCGGTACGGGGCCAGGCCCTCGGGGGTGTTGGTGAATGGGCGTCCGGTCTGCGCGGTGTACAACGCTCGGCTGGTCGCGTCGCCCGGGTAGAGCTTGCTCTTATCGATGAGTTCAGAGACGAAGCGGATGTAGTCGAGGTGGACGCCGTCGATGTCGTAGCGGTCCGAGAGGTCCTTGAGCACCGCGACGAGGTGGTCCTGGCTCGCGTCGAGCACCGGGTTGAAGATGACGTAGTGGTCGGTGAGCGGCTGGGGTGTGCCGTCCAGATCCTTCAGACGCAGGTCCGGGCGGGTGTGCCAGACGTGGGTTGGGTCTGCCGGAGGCCGAGTCCCCTTCCACATCGGCATGGCGTTGACCCACGCGTGCAGCCGCATCCCGCGGGCGTGCGCTTCTTTTACCGCAACGGCGAGCGGGTCGTACCCCGGCCCGCGGCGGACCTCCTCTGGCGTTGGCGTTCGCTCATGCGAGCCTCCCTCGGTGCTGCGGAACAGGTGCTCGCCCCAGGGCTCTAGGTCGGACGGGTAATACGCGTCGGCCTGGCCGCGGACCTGCCAGAAGACGTCGGTGGTGCCTATCGCCTGGCAGTTGGCCATGATGTCCTTGACGTCGCCAGCCGTGAGGTAGTCCCACCGGGTCACCCACATGCCGTGCAGCTCGCCCGAACGGACCGACCGGGAGGTGATCTGGTCGGGCCCGACAGAGCAGGCGGTCTGGGCCACGATGAGCGAGAAGAGGAACGCGAGGAGTCGGGCGATCGTCATGCGGGGTCTCTCTGTCTGAGGATTGGCTCGGCTTTCCTCGGCCGGCCCCCGGTCTTATCGGCATAGGCCCGGGTCTGTCGAGAATACGGCCGATGACCGCGGCCCGGCTGGTCCGGGCTCGGGGTCCCCCGCTGAGGGCGTTATCGGGGTCGCGGCCTCCCTCGTTAGTGGGCTCTGAGACTCGGTTTTTTGTGGTGAATGGGTCGAGATGTGGTACCTTGACGGGGTGCGGCGGTCCCTTTGGCCGCCCTGTCGCATCCACTCGGAGAACGCCCATGCTTCGCCACCTTTCTGTTGCGATCCTGACCGCTGCCGGCTCGTCCACGCTCGGCGTGGCGCAAGACCTCAAGCTGGAGGTGGTGGGCGAGTTTGACATCAGCGAGCTCTGCGTGGCGGGGGCCCCGGTGTACGTCGGCAAGAACCCCGTCAGCATCGCCTGGGACGGCTCGAGCCTGTTCGTCGGCGGGTACGAGAGCACCGGGCTCGGGGCCACGATGCAGATCGCGGAGATCCAGAATCTCCTCGACGGCGAGGGTTTGTGGACCGTCCGTGAGGTCGGCGGCAGCTCGGCGGCCTTCCCCGCGTTGCGCGGCCGACCCGGGCTCGATTGGGACGATGACCTCGGGCTCTTGGCGACGCTTGATCTGGGCACGAACAACGCACCGGGGCAGGTGCAGATCTTCACCCGGGCCACGCCCACCGACCCGCTCAGCCTGGCCCAATCTTCGGCCTCGGGCAGCGGGGTCGCCGGGCCCAGCTGGGACTACGGGCCGGGCGGCACGGGCTTCGCTCGCTCGGACCAGACCACCGGCCCGATCGCCGGCGTGATGGACTTCCGCGAGCGTGACCCGATCGGGCTGCTCGGGCCGCTCGGGCTCGACCCGTTCGATCTCTCGCAGACCTACTTCGTGCAGCAGGACGACACCAGCTCGATTGTCTTCGGCGGGGGCGGGCCCGACATCTCGCTCAACGGGACGGCCGACACGCTCTGGCGCGACGTGGACTTCCACCCGGACGGCGGCATCGCGGCCCGGGTCACGCAGGACCTGGTGATCGCCGAGCGCAGCGCCGGGAACCTGCAGTCCAGCGTGATCAAGGTGAGCGACGCGACGGACGAGGCGCTGCTGTGGGGCAACAACGCGGCGTGGGTCTACAGCGTGCCGTGCCTCCCGGTTGACGTGGTCGTCTGGAACGACCGAGGGCCGAGGTGCCTGGGCACCCTGACCGATGCGGTGCGGATTACGGACCGCGACGGCGTGGCGCTGACCTACTCGGTGGTGGACGCGCTCGACGCGGAGTTCACCGCTTGGGCGAGGGACATCTGTGTGTACGACTTCGCGTGGGACGCGGCGGCCGGCCAGCTCTTCGTGGTCGAGTTCAACAGCAAGAAGGTCTACGTGCTGCAGCCGGTCTGCGCCGTGGCCTGCCCGGTGGATCTCAACGGGGACGGCATCGCGGACAACGGAGACATCAGCGCGTTCCTGGGGCTCTTCCTGGGGGGCGACCTGGCGGCGGACTTCAATGGCGACGGGATCCTCGATAACGGGGACATCGGGTCGTTCGTCACGGCTTTCCTCGTCGGATGCTGAGCCGGATGCCGGGCTGGGTGCCGGACCGAGAGACATAGTATTCTGCCCAAGATCGCTGATTTGGTGCGGATGCTGTTGCTGCTTCCCGGGTTTGCCGGTTAACGTGGTTCCGTGAGCAAGGAGCCATGATGAACAACCGATTCCGCGTCGCTGTGTTGGGTTTGACCGTTTGTGTGGGGTTAGCGCACGCCTTCCAGGCCGAGCCTGACCCCCAGCCCGCAGATCAGCCCATCGACCAGCCCGTCGAACAGGCCGAACCGGTGGAGGTCTTGCCGCTTACCGAGGCCGAGGTCTCGGGGTTTGTGCGCACGAGCACCTACGACCAGGTCATCGCTTTCATCGACGAGCTGGTCGAGGCCAATGACCGTGTGACCCTGTCGGAGATGGGCACGACCAACGAGGGCCGCTCGATCCCGATGATGATCGTGGCCGACCCGCCGGTGGAATCCGCGGAGGATGTTGGCAAGCGGACCGCGGTGTTGCTGTTCGGCAACATCCACGCCGGCGAGGTCTGCGGCAAGGAGGCGCTGCTGATGCTGGCGCGAGACCTTGCCATCGCTGAGGACAAGGGCGTGCTCAAGGACCTCGTCGTTCTCATCGCCCCGATCTACAACGCTGACGGGAACGAGCGGTTCGGGCCCGACAACCGCCGCGGGCAGCGCGGCCCCGAGGAGATGGGCGAGCGTGCGAATGCCCAGGGGCTCGATCTCAACCGCGACTACGTGAAGCTCGAGAGCCCCGAGGCGCGGGGCATGCTCGGCGTGCTCAACGAATGGGACCCGGCGGTCATCGTGGACACGCACACCACCAACGGCTCGCTGCACCGCTACACCATCACCTACCAGGGCCCCAAGCACCCCGCGACCGACCCGGAACTGCTCGCGTACGTGCGTGACACGATGCTCCCGGCGGTGGACCAGGACTTCGAGGAACGAACGGACTACAACGCGTTCTGGTACGGCAACTTCGCCAACGACCACACCGAGTGGGCCACCTACCCCGACGGGCCACGCTACGGCACCGCGTACCGCGGGCTCCGAAACCGCGTCGCGATCCTCAGCGAGGCGTACGCGTACGCGAGCTTCGAGGACCGCGTCGAGGGCACGTACTCGTTCTGTGAGTCGGTGCTGGGGTACACCGCGGAGAACAATGGTGAGATCAGCGAGCTGATCCAGGGGGCCGACCGCCGAACCCGGGAGGCCGGGCGCGACCCGAGCGAGGACGACACCATCGCGGTTCGGACCGAGGTCCGGGCGTTCGACGAGCCGGTGACGGTGCTGGGGTATGAAGAGGCGACCGACGATGAGGGGCGCCGGGTCGCGGGCGAGCCGCGAGACTACGAGGTCAGCCTGATCAACGACTTTGTCGCGACCGAGGAGGTCCGCCGCCCGTACGCGTACGTCTTTGGCAGCGGGCTCTGGTGGCTCGCCGAGCAGTTGCAGCGGCACGGCATCGAGGTCGAGGTCCTGCGCGAGGATCTGACGGTCGAGGTCGAGTCCTACCGGATCGGCCAGGTGGACCGGGCGGACCGAGAGTTCGAGGGGCACGCGATGGTGCGCGACATCGAGGTCTTCGAGGCGCACGGGGACCGGGCGATCGAGCCGGGGAGCTACGTGGTCCGCACCGCTCAGCCGCTGGGCACGCTCGCGGCGTACCTGCTCGAGCCGCGCAGCAGCGACGGGCTGGCCGCGTGGAACTTCTTTGACAGCTCACTCACCCCGGGCGGCGAGTTCCCGGTTCTGCGGGTGGTGGAGCGGCTGCCGATGACGCTGCGCGGCGCGCCGGACCATCTGGCCGACCCCGAGCCCAAGCGGCGGCTCACCTACGAGAACATCTACGGCGACGACCGCGTGAGCCTCAGCGGCAGCCCGATCGGCAGGGTCCGCTGGATCGACGAGGAGCACTTCGTGCAGCGCAAGGACGGCGAGCTGCGGCTCGTCGAGGCCCGGACCGGGTCAAGCGTGATGGCCGACCGGGATACCTCGGCCGTGGCCGAGGTGCTCGCCATGCTGCCCACCATCGACGAGGACGAGGCCAAGAAGCTGGCGGACCGGAACTTTGCGTCGGCTGGAAACGACGACCACGGGCGGGTCTTCGGGCACAGCGGGGACCTGTACTACTGCAACCTGGACGGCACCGGCGCGATCCGCCTCACCGCCTCGCCCAAGAACGAGACGCTCCAGGAGCTGAGCCCGGACGGCACGTTCGTTGCCTTCGTGCGCGACAACGACCTCTGGGCGGTGGACGTGCAGACCGCGACCGAGCGGCAGCTCACCACCGGCGGAACCGAGAACCTGCGCAACGGGCGCAACTCGTGGGTCTACTACGAGGAGCTGTACGGCCGAAGCTGGAAGGCTTACTGGTGGAGCGCTGATGGCAAGCACCTCGCCTTCTTCAAGACCGACCAGTCCATGGTGCCCGAGTACACGCTCGTCGATAACCAGGACCGTGCGCAGGGGATCGCGATCGACCGGTACCCACGCCCCGGCGAGCCAAACCCGACCGTCGAGGTCGGTATCGTGGGCCGGGCCGGCGGGGCGGTCCGGTGGGTGGACCTGTCCGGGTATGACAAGGGCAACTATCTCGTCAGCTGGGTCGGGTGGTCAGAGGAAACGGGCAGGCTGCGGCTGGCCGTCCAGAACCGCATCCAGTCCTGGATGGACGTGCTGGAGGTCGGGCCGCGTGGCGGCGCCGCGACGAAGCTGATGCGCGAACAGACCGAGGCCTGGGTCACGCCCGAGGGCAACCCGATCGAGCTTGCGGACGGGAGCTTCCTGCTCGCCAGCGTCCGCGACGGCTGGCGGCATCTCTACCACTTCGAGAAGGACGGCACCCTCCGCGGCCGTGTCACCGAGGGCGACTGGGACGTCAAGCGGGTGCACCACTTCGACGAGGACAACAGCACGGTCTACTTCGAGGGCACCGTGGACAGCTACATCGCCCGCAACCTCTACCGCATCGGCCTCGACGGCACCGGGCTCGAACGCCTGACCACCGAGGACGGCTCGCACTCGATCCGCATGAGCCCCGAGGGCTCGCTCTATACCGACTCGTGGTCGAGCATCACCGAGCCGACCAAGACCGGCCTGTTCGACCGCGACGGCACCCTTGTTCGCATGCTCGACACCAACCCGGTGTACGAGCTTGAGGACTGGGAGCTGGGGCGGGTCGAGCTCGTGAAGGTGCCCTCGGACAAGGGCGTGGACCTTGAGGCGATGGTCGTCTACCCCGTGGACTTCGACCCCGAGAAGCTCTACCCCGTCTGGTTCAAGACCTACGGCGGGCCCGAGGCGCCGACCGTCTGGGATTCGTGGGGCGGCGGGCGGCTCACCGACCGCATGATGGCTGAGCAGGGTGTGATCATGTTCCGCGGCGATCCGTACCCCGCCAGCGCGAAGGGCGCCCGGTCCGCATGGACGGTCTACAAGCAGCTCGGCGTGCGCGAGTTCGAGGACGTCGGCGAGCTGATCGCGTGGATCACCTCGAACCCGTGGGCTGACGCGCGACGGGTCGGTATGAGCGGGCACAGCTTCGGCGGCTATCTCACGGCTTATGCCATGACGCACTCGGACATCTTCAGCGCCGGCATCGCGGGGGCGCCTCCGACCGACTGGCGGGACTATGACACGATCTACACCGAGCGGTATATGGACACGCCGCAGAACAACCCGGACGGGTACTCACGGACGAGCGTGACCGAGGCCGCGGGCGATCTCGAGGGGCGGCTGATGCTGCTGCACGGCATGATCGACGACAACGTCCACCCGCAGAACTCGGTGATGCTCATCGACGCGCTCGTCAAGGCGGAGAAACAGTTCGACCAGTTCCTCTACCCCGGGCGACGCCACGGCATCTGGGGCGGGCACTACAACCGCATAATCCACGACTTCATGCTCACGCACATGCTCAAGGACCTCGGGCCCGAGGAGCCCGAGCGGGCGATGCCTGATTCTTCGAGCGAGAGTGATGCGATTGAGGTGGAATCAACCATCACGCCAGCGGAAGACCCCGCCGGGGCTTCGGCTGGGGGATGACGGCCTTGACTTCGACAGCGTGATCAAGCCAGAGCGGGCTGGCGGTTGTTGCGGGGAGGTGCTCGACCGACTCGACGGTGTGCTGCGTGAAGTTGGCGTTGTCCAGGTCGAGGGTCATGATGAACTTGCCTTCGAGCGAACGCCCGTTGCGGTGCAGCATGGACTGCAAGTACGACGCGGCGGACCCCTCCAGGTCTTCAGCAACGAACCCGGCGCGGGCGAAGAACCCCGGCTTGGTGGTGACCAAAAATAATCGGCTGATCTCGACCTGCTCGGCGACGTCCACAAGGAACCGCACCAGCCTGAGCCCCACGCCAAGCTTCTGCACAATCGGATCGACCGCAACGGACCGGATCTCGGCGTGCGACGGATCGACCGCGGCCAAGGCGGCACACGCGGAGACCACGCCGTCGTGCTCGGCGACCACAAAGGTCTCGAGATACTCCGAGATCTGCTCGCGGCTGCGTGGCAAAATCGCGTTGGCCGTCGCGGCGCGATGGATCAGGTCCGTCAGCCCGTCGAGGTCTGCCGCGCTTGCTGACCGGATTTTGATGGAATACTCGGGCATGGTCACGCTGCTGCTTTACATCGCTGAATCAAGGACGGGGGTTGTACGCACGTTTAGGCGAGTTTCATTTTCGCGGCTTGGATGGCTTCGGTGACGCGGACCTCTGCGGTGCCCCCGGTCGCGGCCCGCCGATCGAGCACGCTCTGCGGATCGAGCCCGGAAACAACCTCCGCGGTGAGGCGTGGATCGATGCCTGAAAGCACGCTGGGCTCAAGGCCTTGCAGCACGCAATCGGCTTTGATCGCTTCACGGACCGCGGCCCCGACGATGCTGTACGCCTCGCGGAACGGCACGCCGGCCCGGACCAATTGATCGGCCAGGTCCGTCGCGTTGGTGTGCCCGCGGACCGCGGCGGCCTCGGTTCGGTCACGGTTTACACGGAGCCCCGTAAACATCGGCACCAAGACCCGCAGAGACATCGAGACGGTCTGCATCGCGTCGAACAAGGGCTCCTTGTCCTCCTGCAAATCCTTGTTGTACGCGGTGGGCAGGGCCTTGAGGGTCGCGGCGAGCCCGGTGTACGATCCCAGCACGCGGCCCGCCTTGCCACGGATCAGCTCGAGCCCGTCCGGGTTCTTCTTCTGCGGCATCATCGAGGAGCCCGTGGTCACCGCGTCGGGCAGCGCCACAAAGCCTGCGGTCTCGGAGCTGTAGAAGATCAGGTCTTCAGCGAGCCTGGAGAGGTGCGTCATGCAGGCGACCGAGGCGTGCAGGGCATCGAGCACGTAGTCACGATCGGAGACCGAGTCGAGACTGTTGGTAGACGGGCGCACAAACCCGAGAGCCTGCGCAAGAGCCTCGCGGTCGATTGGGTAGGCGGTGCCGGCCAGCGCGCCGCACCCGAGGGGGCAGGCGTCGAGGGCGGCGGCGCGGGCCGCCTCAAACCGTGCGGCGTCGCGGTCAAGCATCTCGAACCACGCCATGCACCAGTGGCTAAACAGCACGGGCTGGGCGGGCTGCAGGTGCGTGTGACCGGGGAGGAAGGTGCCTAGTTCTCGCTGGGCGAGTTCGACGATCGACGACCGCACCAGGTGCAACTCCGCGAGGCGCATCTGGCACTCTTGTGCGCACCAGAGGCGGAGATCCGTGGCGACCTGGTCGTTTCGGCTGCGCCCGGTGTGGAGTTTTTTGCCCAGGTCACCGACGCGTTCGGTGAGCTCGCGCTCCACGAACGAGTGCACGTCCTCGTCGTCGGCGGACCGGATCAGAGCCGGGTCGGCCTCAACCGCGCTCAGAATCTCACCGAGGCCCGACTCGATCAGGTTTGCCTCGCCCTGCGTGAGCACCCCGGCGCCAACCAGCGCGTGCGCCCACGCGACCGACCCAGCGATGTCCTGGGGCAGCAGCCGATGGTCAAACGAGAGCGAGTCGTTAAACCGCTTGAAGTCGGGGTCGAGCCCGCCGCCCCCGTCCCCCCCGTCTTCAAACCGACCCTGCCAGACTGGCTTTGGTGTGCTCATGTGAATACCCCTGGGTCAGGCCATCTGCACGGTGGAGTGCTGCCCGATGGCCTGGAGCCTGATGGGCAGCGAGAAGAGCCGGATGAATCCCTCGGCGTGCTTCTGGTTGTACCCGCCGTCTTCCTCGAACGAGGCGACGTCTTGCCGGTACAGCGAAGTGGGGCTCTTGCGTTTGATGGTGGTCGCGGTGCCCTTGTAGAGCTTGATGACGACCTCGCCGCTGACCGGGGCGTTGATCGAGTCGAGAGCCGCAGAGAGCGACGCCCGCGCCGGCGAGAACCACCGCCCGTCGTAGACGAACTGCGCGAACTGCAGGCCCAGCTGCTCCTTGAGGGTTCTGCTGGCGCGGTCGAGGCAGAGCTCGTCGAGCGACTTGAGCCCCTCGAAGAGCAGCGTGCCGCCGGGCGTTTCGTAGCAGCCACGGGACTTGATGCCTACGACGCGGTTCTCGACAAGGTCCACGCGCCCCACGCCGTGGGCGGCGGCGAGGTCGTTGACGGTTTCGAGGAGTTTGACGGGGCTCATGGGCACGCCGTTGACCGCGACGGGGGTCGCGTTCTCGTAGGTCACCGAGACCTCTTCGGGGGTGTTCGGGGCGTTCTCTGGCGAGACGGTCCAGGTCCAGACGTCCTCGGGCGGAGCGTTCCAGGGGTCTTCCAGCGCACCACCCTCGTGCGAGATGTGCCAGATGTTGGCGTCGCGCGAGTAGATCTTCTCGGCGGTCGCGGTGGTGGAGATGCCCTTGGATTTCACGTATTCGATAAGCGGCTCGCGCCCGGTGAAATCCCACTCCCGCCACGGCGCGATGACCTGCAGGTGCGGGGCGACGGCCGCGAACCCGGTCTCAAACCGGACCTGGTCGTTGCCCTTGCCGGTGCAGCCGTGAGAGAGGGCGTCGGCGCCGATCGCCAGCGCGTGTTCGGCCTGGGCCTGCGCGATGATCGGGCGTGCCAGCGAGGTGCCAAGCAAGTAGCGACCCTCGTAGAGCGCGCCCGCGGCAAGCGTCGGGAAGGCGTACTCCGCGACGACCGCGTCCTTGAGATCCGCGACCACGCAGGACGAGGCCCCCGACGCGATGGCTTTCTCTTCCACGCCCTCGAGCTCTTGGGCGCCCTGGCCGACGTCGGCGACGAACGCGTGGACCTCGCAGTCTGGGTCCTGGTCCTTGAGCCAGGGAACGATGGCGGTGGTGTCGAGGCCGCCTGAGTATGCGAGTACGATTTTCTTAGCCATGGCTTGGTTCCTAGCTGACGTTGACGCCTAGCTGATGTTGGCGGCGGTGTGGTTGGTGTTGAATTTGGTCGCGGCTGTGGTCGGCCGATTGATCACGATGTGCGTTGAGGTGTGCGAGGCGGCCCCCAAGAGCGAGAGCATCAACGCGTTCTGGGCGTGCATGCGGTTCTGGGCCTGCTGGAGCACGACGGACTTGGGGCCGTCGATGACCTGGGCGGTGACCTCGTGCCCGCGGTGGGCCGGGAGGCAGTGCATGAAGACCGCGTCGGGATGAGCCTTGGCCATGAGCCGCTCGTTGACCTGGTAGGGCATGAGATTCTTGATCACCGCCTCGGGGTCCGCGTCGTCGCCCATCGAGATCCAGGTGTCGGTGTAGACCGCGTTAGCCCCTTCGACCTCGCTCAGATCATGCCCGACGTGGATGGTGGCGCCGGTGATGCAGGCCTGCTTTACCGCCTCTTCGACGACCTCGGGGCTCGGCTCGTGCCCGGGGGGGGTGACGACCGAGACCTCCATGCCGAGCATCGCGGCCCCGAGGAGCGTCGAGTGGCAGACGTTGTTGCCGTCGCCGATGTAGACCATCTTGAAGTTGTCGAGTGAGCCGAAGACCTCTTTGAGGGTGAGAAAATCGGCCAGGATCTGGCACGGGTGCTCCAGGTCGGTCAGCGCGTTGATCACGGGAACGGTCGCGGCCTTGGCGAGCCGTTCGACGGTGGAGTGGCAGTTGGTGCGAGCGATGATGAGCTCGCACCACTGCGAGAGGTTCTGGGCGTAGTCCTCGACGGTCTCTCGCTCGCCGATCTTGGTGGAGTTGTGGTCGAGGTAGACGGCCTGCCCGCCGAGCTTGGCCATGCCGATCTCGAAGCTGCAGCGGGTGCGCAGCGAGGGCTTCTCGAAGAGCATCACCGCGGTTTTGGCGGGCAGGCAGGTGGTGTAGGCGGCGGGGTGGGCCTTGAGATGCAGAGCGAGATCCAGCAGCGCGACGATGGCCTGCGGGGAGAGGTCGGTGATCGAGAGGAAGTGCTTGCCGGCGGTTGTGGCGGCCGACGCCGAAGGGGTGGAAGACATGGATAATCCTCAGCAGGAGTTCTGTTTGAAAGGAAATGGTCGACGCGAGGGGGGAGCGAGACACGGCATGAACCACGGTGGGCTCAGCGTCGTCGTCGGAGTCGCGGTCTGTATCGCGGGGTCGTGCTCATGCCAGAACCCCCTGGGCCGCGTACACCCGGGTGCAGACGCCCGAGCCGGACAGGGCCGAGCCGACGGGGTCCGCCCCGGACCACGACGCGATGATCGCCGGGCACCCGGCGGCGCGGGCCGCCTGTATCGCGGCGTGAACCTTGGGGATCATGCCGCCCGAGATCGTGCCCGCGTTGATGAGGCTTGCGATCGAGGCCTCGTCGAGCACCGGGATCGGCGTGCCCTTTGCATCCAGCACGGCGGGGATGTCCGAGAGCAGCAGGATCGCCGCGGCGTCGAGCACCTCGGCCAGCGCGCCCGCGGCCTCGTCCGCGTTCACGTTGTGCCACCCGTTCGAGGCGGCAAGCCCGATCGAGCAGAGCACCGGGGTCTGCCCGGCTTGCAGGCAGGCGTTGATGAACCCCGCGTCGGCGGCGCGGGGCGTTCCGACGAGCCCCAGGTCCACGCCCTCGATCACCTTGGGCGAGACCGTTAACGTATCGCCGTCCGTGAGCGTCAGCCCGACCGGGTTCATTCGAGCGTTGTGCAGGGCCGCGACGAGCGCGGCGTTGGCCAGCCCCTTGAACGACTCGATGATGATGCCGATCGCGTCGGGGGTCGTTGCCCGCAGCCCGTTGTGCTTTGGGAGCGTGATGCCCGCGGCGGCGAGTTTCTTGTCCGCGATGGGGCCGCCGCCGTGGATCAGCACGAGCCTGTTGGGCTGTGCCTGATCGAACACCGCCAGGCTCTGGGCGAGCGACGCGAGGGCCTCAGCGTTCTCGAGCAGGGCGCCGCCGAGCTTGACAACGACCGGGCCGGTCTGCGCGAGCGTGTTCTGGGTCGTCATGACGGCACCCCCGGCGTGAGGCTTGCGAGCCCATGCGAGTTGGGCATCAGCGCGGTCACCTCGGGGAAGCCGAACCGGATGTTGAACGCCTGCACCGCCTGGCCCGAGGCGCCCTTGATCAGGTTGTCGATGGCGCTGCACACAATCAGGTGCCCGGATTCATCACAAGCCGCAGCCATATCGACCATGTTCGTGCCGACCACGTCGCCAACGCCCGGCCAATCGCCGGTCTCGCGGACCCGCACGAACGGCTCCTCGCGGTACGCATCGTTCCATGCGTCGTAGACCTGCGCGAGCGTGACGCCCGGGTTGAGCTGGGCGTGGATAGTCGTGGCGATGCCGCGTGCGAAGGGCCCGAGGTGCGGCGTGAAGACGATCTTGGTGCCGCCGAGCTCCTGGGTGATCTCGGGGGTGTGCCGGTGACCAAACACGCCGTACGGCCGCTGCGAGACCTGGCAGAAGCTCGAGCTTTCCGCGGCTTTTCGGCCCGCGCCGCTCACGCCGCTCGTGGAATCCACGATCACCGCGTGGCTTGTGTCGAGCAGCCCGGCCTCAAGCAGTGGGGCCACGGGCAGGATCGACGAGGTCGGGTAGCACCCGGGGCAGGCCAAGACGTTCCCGCTGGCGATCGCGGCCCGGTGGGTCTCGGGCATCGCGTAGACCGCTTCGTCGAGCAGTTCGGGCGAGGGGTGCGTGAAGCCGTAGTGGGTGGGGTACGCCGCGGGGTCGGTCAGCCGGAACGCGGCGGACAGGTCCACCACGACCACGCCCGCCGCCAGCAACGCCGGGGTCAGCCCGGCGGAGGTCTCGTGCGGCGTGCACAGAAAAACCGCGTCGTGGCCGTTGGCGACAATCGTCGCCTCGTCGGACTCCAGCAGCTCCAGGTCGTACACGCCCCGCAGTGTCGGGACGTGATCGGCGAGCTGAGCGCCAGCCCGCGATGAGCCGTAGACCGCGTTGACCGCAACGCCCGGATGGGCCGCGAGCAGACGCAGCAGTTCGATCCCGGCGTACCCGGCTGCCCCGACCACGCCGACCGAGACGGGCGCGTCTTGGGTTGAGTCCGCCGAGCCCGTCACGACGCGGCCCCTTGCAGCCCGGCGGATTCGAGAATCCGCTCGGCTAATTGCCCCGCGGCTTGGACGCTCTGCGTCGCGATGAAAATAGTGTCGTCGCCTGCGATGGTGCCGACCGCCTCGGGCGGCGGGCTCTTGTCGATCTCCGCCGCGACAACCTGGGCGTGCCCCGGGGCGGTATGCAGCACGACCATGCTGTCAGCCCGGGCCACCCGGTGGATATGCGTCGAGAAGACGGTGCCCTGCGAGTTGCCGTTGTAGGGCGTCGCCGGGAGCGAGGCCCGGAAGCTCATCGAGGGCAGGGTGTACCCCATTGGGCCCTTGAGGGCCCCGATTGCCTTGAGATCGCGTGAGATCGTGGCCTGAGTTGTCGCCTCGCCGGCGTCGGCGAGAACGGCGGCTAGGTCATCTTGGCTCGGGACGGGGCCCATGCGGAGGACCTCGGTCAGGAGTTGGTGTCGGCGGGCTTTGGGCATATGGAAGAAAATACACTGAACGCATAAACATGTCAATCGAGGCAGGGCATAACTGGAGCAAATAGAGCAGATTGGCTCTAATCGCCCCGCTGGCGGGCATCCCCTGATCTGGTCGATGCTCAAAGACACGACGATGCCAGAGCCCACGAGCAATCCCGATCACACCCCCTGGCTGGTCATCCCCAGTGCCAACGAGGCCAACTGCGCCCGCACCCTCCCGGTCTGGCGGGCGATGGGGTACCGCATCGCGGTGCTGCAAGACGCCGTCCGGTTCGCGGTCGAGGCCGACGCGGTGATCGAGGCCGACGAGTATCACGGGTGGGCGTGGGCGGTGAATCGGCTCTGCCGCGAGGCGGTGCCGGATGCCTGCCGCGTGGTTGTCGCGGCGGGCGACGACATGCTGCCCGACCCAACTCGCTCCGGGCCGCAGATCGCGGGGGACTACCTCCAGCGCTTCCCCGACGGGCTCGGCATCATGCAGCCCACCGGGGACGGGTACCTCTTAAGCGACACCTACTGCGGCAGCCCGTGGTTCGGGCGGGCTTGGATCGAGCAGGCGTTTGGCGGGCGCGGCCCGATCCCGACCGGGTATCGGCACAACTGGGCCGATATGGAATTGCACTGGGTCGCCAAGGGGCTGGGCTGCCAGTGGCAGCGCGAGGACCTGACCCAGCGGCACGAGCACTTCGCACGCGAAGGGGGCACGCCGCCGCCCGCGTACTGGAGCAAGAACGCAGCCGGGTTCGACCGGGCCGACTGCGAGCGGTTTATCGAGCGGGCCTGGGCCCGGTTCCCCGGGTGCGAATCCGTCGCGAGGCACGGCGTGCCCTCGGCGAGCTACGACCACGAGGCCTTTGAGCGGGAGTACCGCTCGATCGCGGAGGTCCACCTGTTCAGTCTCACCGACCGATGTGCGTGGGACGCCCGGCGACGGATGCGTGAGGCGATGGATCTGTGCGCCCAATGCGGGTGGGCCCGCGTCGCGTTCTACGGCAACGGTGCCCACACCGAGGCGGTGTGGGACGTGGTTGCCGATTCGAGTGTGCAGCCCGTGGTCATTCTTGATGACGCGGTTCTTGATGAGCACGAGAACCACGAGCGGTTCGGGGTGCCGGTTTGCCGGCCCGAGGCGGCTGCGGGGTTTGGGGTTCAGGCCGTTGTGCTTAGCGCTAACTCGGTCGAGGACGAGCTTATATTCAAGGCTCAGCGGCTCGGGCTCCCGGTCGTGCGGCTGTATGGCGAGGTGTCGCCTCGGGTAGTTGGGCTCATCGACGCGGACGAGTCGCCCTTGGACGCCGCACCGGCGAGGGCGGGATGAGCGGGCCGCGTGTCAGCGTGGTAGTGCCGATGTACAACGCCGCGGCGACGGTCGCCGGGTCGCTGGGATCGCTCCAAAGCCAAGGCCTGACCGACTGGGAGGCGCTCGTTTTTGACGACGGCTCGACGGACGCGAGTGCGGAGATCGTGCGCACGATCTCGAAGGCTGACCCCCGCGTCCGGCTCATCCAACAACCCAACCGGGGTGCCTCCGCGGCTCGCAACGCGGCGACCCTTGAGGCTCGCGGCGAGTATCTCTACTGGCTCGACCCGGACGACCTCTGCCTGCCCGATGCCCTCTCTTTGCTCGTCGGCGCAGCGGAGTCCAACGGGCTCGGGGCAGCGGTGGGGCATCACGACGTGGTGAACACCCTTGGCGAGCTCCTGCACGGGTACCGACTGGGGCCGACGGAGCTGGGACTGAATGAGTTGCTCGACGGCTGCTCCACGCGGTGCGGCTCGCACGTGGTTCGCCGAGACCTGGTCATGGGATCACTTGGTAAGCCGATTCTCTGGGACGAGTCTCTCACCCTCTGGGAGGACCGCGACTACTGGTTGCGGCTGGCTGAGCACGGCGTGCGGTGGGGCGTGATCGACCGGGTCGTGACGAGTTACGTGATCCAACCTCTCGGCGGCGCGGGCAAGACGAGTCTGAGTAAGCGGGCGGACGAGATGCTGCACTCGGGCGTGGGGGTGCTGCGCGGGGTGTTCGATCGCCACGCCGGCGAGCCCGGGTTCGAGGCGGATCGGTTGCGGGGCTTGCTGGGGCACAACGGGCTGCACAGCGCGAGCCGAGCCGCTGCGATCTCGGGCGACGGCGCCGAAGCGGCCAAGGCCCTGGTCTCGGTGACCGGACGCATGGACTGGGACGACCGGCAGCTGGTGGACGCGGCCCGGTTCGGCGTGATGTACGGGCGGGGGATCGTGCCGAGCGAGGCAAGTGCAGACCCGGCCTGGGTTTGCGGGCTGGACTCCCTCTGGGCGGCGATCGGACGAGACCCGGCCCATCGAGAAGCGATCTGGCAACGGTTCGTCCGTGCGGTCGTGACGCCAGATCGGCTTGCTCGCGAGAGCCTGGATCAACTGAACGCGGACGGGTCAGCCCGGGGGCTCGTCGTGGTTGGATGCGGGCAGCAGGGGCGGGCAATCGTTGTTGAGGCGCTGCAGCGAGGGTTTTCGGCTCGGGTTCGAGATGATGCGGGACCGGTGCGTGGGTTGCCCACTGGGGTGGCTGCTGAGGCTGTGGACGCCCCGATCCCGGAGGGTTGGCGGGTGGTGGTGTCGCCTTTGAGCCCCGGCACGCTGCGTTCGCGGATGGCGGGTTGCGGGGCTCTTTTCGTGGCTGATGTGCTGGAGGGGTTGGTGCGTGGGTCGTCTTGGGATCCGGCTGAGGTTGCTCGGCGGGCTTTGGGCGGGATAGTGGGGCACCCAGCCCCCTGCTAAGGGGGTCGAAATCTGGACCGGGGCCGATTCGCGGGCCGATGGTCTGGATAAGGACTCAGCCGATTCGGGCTGGTCGCACGGAGGCGTTTGATGTCCCATCCTGAGGTCTGGCTCGCGATCCCCTCGGCCAACGCGGAAAACTGTCGGCGGAATCTGCCCGGATGGGCGGCCCAGGGGTATCGCATCGCGGTGCTGCAGGACGGCGAGCCGCAGGACGTGCCCGCCGACGAGGTGGTGTGTGTCGAGACGTACCCCGGGTGGCCGCTGAGCGTCGCCGAGTTGCTCAAGCGTGCGGTGCCCAAGTCCGCGGACATCATCGTCACCGGGGGCGACGACATGCTCGCGGACCCCAACCTGACCGCGGGTGAGATCGGCGAGCAGTTCATCGAGCACTTCGGCGGGACGTTCGGCGTCATGCAGCCCCACGGCGACGAGTACAAGGGGACCGCGACCTACTGCGGCAGTCCGTGGCTCGGGCGCGAGTGGTGCGACCGGATGTACCAGGGCAAGGGCCCGCTCTGTGGCGCGTACATCCACAACTGGGCGGACATGGAGCTCTACTGGGTCGCCCGCGGGCTCGGGCGGCTCTGGGTGCGTGAGGACCTCACGCAGTATCACGACCACTTCTCGCGGCGCGGCGAGGCGGCGCCGGAGTACTGGACTCGCAGCGCGACGCGGAACGATCAGCGGGATACGCAGATGTTCATCGCGCGGGCCGCGACTGGTTTCCCTGGTCACGAGGTGAGCGGTGATGGGCGAGACCTGGGTGTTTCGTTCGACGCGGAATTGTTCGCGAGCGAGTATCAGGACACGGCCCAGCGTCACTGGGAGATGAAGTTCGGCCGCATCGATGTGCCGCACCTGGACCTGCGGCTGATGCGTGAGACGCTCGAGGCGTGCGCCCGAAACGGGCAAGGCAAGGTCGTGATCTACGGGGCGGGCGAGCACACGACGCGGGTCGGGGCGGCGCTGGCTGAGCCGCCCGTCGAGGTCGTGGGGATCATCGACGACAACGAGGCGAGGCAGGGCGATAAGCTCTGGGGCATCCCGATCGTGTCCAAGGCCGGGGCGATTGCGCGTGGCGCCAAGGCGGCGATCCTGTCGAGTGACACGTTCGAGGACAAGCTCTGGGACGCGGCTGAACCGTTGCGGGCCGCGGGGGTTGTGGTTCATCGGCTGTACGGCGATCAGGCGGCGCAGTCGGATCGGACGCACCGCGTGCTGCTCTACCCGTCGTTTGGGGACGCGGCGGAGCTGACCGAGGGGCTGTACCGGGCGGCGTGGTATCTCGCGCCGCTGCTGGACTCGATCGAGACGGTCGTGGTGCCGCACCGGTTGGACGGGGGCGTGCCCGAGTTGGGCGCGCGCCCCGCGTACTTCGACGAATCGCTCGAGCCCCTGCTCGCGAGCGTGATGGAGAAGGTCGAGTTTGTGCCCCAGAGCGAGATCGATCCGCTCGGCGAGGCGACCAAGGCCGACGCGGTGGTCGTGTGGCGGTCGATCGACGAGACGGGCACGAGCGTGGTGATCGGGATGCAGCGGGCGGTGCGGCCGCCGCGCCAGCAGCTGTTCCTGGTGGATGACCGCGACTGGCCCGATGCGTCGGTGAAGTGGCTGACGATCTCTGAGAGGCTCGCGGCGGGGCAGGCGGGGGCGCTGGCAGAGTCGCAGCAGAAGTTTGCGCGGATGGCGGAGTCTCTGGGGTCGAAGAGGGGGTACGTCTTTGGCACCGGGCCCGGGCTGGCCCAGGCGATGGACCACGACTTCGCCGACGGGCTCACGATCGCGTGCAACAGCATGGTCGGCAACGACGAGCTGATGGCCAAGCTGCGGCCGCCCGTGATCGTCGCGGGCGACCCGATCTTCCACGCCGGGCCAACGACGTACGCGGCGGAGTTCCGTCGGCATTTGATCGACGCGATGCGGGAATACGGCAGCTGGTTCGTTTGCCCGTGGCGGGACTACCGGCTGTACCTGAGCGTGCTGCCGAGCGACCTGCACGACCGTGTTGTTGGCGTGCCGATCTCGAGCGACGACGCGCCAAACCTGGACCTGCGGACACGGTTTGAGATCGCGGGGACCAAGAACATCCTGACGCTGTTCCTGCTGCCGCTGGCGTTGACGTTCTGCGATGAGGTCTGCGTGGCGGGGTGCGACGGGCGGCCGCTCGACGAGGACGACTACTTCTGGAAGCACGACCCGAAGACGCAGTACAACGAGAAGATGGCCGACGTGCAGGCGGCGCATCCGTCGTTCTTTGCGATCGATTACAACCGGTACTACCTGGAGCACTGCGCGACGCTAGCCCGGTGGATTGAGGCGGGCGAGGCGAACGGCAAGCGGGTGGTGAACATCACGCCGTCGTACATCCCGGCGCTTCTTGAGCGGTCGGCGACCGGGCTTGTCGCGGCGAAGGCGAGCGCATGAGCGTTGACGGGTCCAACCCTCGCGTGGTCGCGCTGGTGCCGATGCGGCACGGGAGCGAGCGGGCCCCGGGCAAGAATCATCGTGTCTTTGCGGGCAAGCCGCTGAGCTGCTGGGTGATCGACGCGCTGCTGGAGAGTGGAGTGATCGACGAGATCCTGATCGACACGGACAGCCCGCCGGTGCGAGAGATCTGCGAGAGGTATCCGGCCGGTGTCCGTGTGGTGGACCGCCCCGAAGAGCTGGCGGGCGGGATGGTCTCAATGAACGACGTGATCGCGAGGGACCTGGGGCTGGTTGACGCGGGCGTGGTGATCCAGACGCACGCGACCAACCCGCTGCTGCGGCCTGGCACGATCGCCTCCGCGCTGGGGGCCTACTGCGAGAATCTGCACGCTCAGGACAGCCTCTTCACGGTGACGCGACGCCAGACACGGTTCTATTCGTCTGTGGGGCAGCCTCTGAACCACGACCCCGAGGTGCTCGAGCGGACGCAGGATCTTGAGCCGTATTACGAGGAGAACTCGTGCTTGTACGTGTTCTCGCCAGAGAGTTTCGGCGAGACCGGGCGACGGATCGGGAGGCGGCCGCTGATGATTGCGCTGGACCCCATCGAGTCGGTGGATATCGACGATGAGCGGGACTTCGTGCTCGCTGAATCGATCGCGAGAGCGGGGTTGATCGAAGGCGCGGACGCCCCGGTTCCCGTGGCCCAGGGCGGCAGGGGCACCGAGCGGTCGATGGGCACGGGGAGCGCCGCATGAGCGACTCGAAGGGCAAGCCGTGGAGGGTGCTGCTGACCGGGCCTCGGATGCTGCGAGACTTTGAGCGGCTGCGCGCACGCTTTGAGCAACTGCCCGTCGAGGTTGTTCTGGCTGAGGTCCGCCAGCACCTGAACGAAGACGAACTGATCGAATCGCTCGACGGGATCGACGGCACGATCTGTGGCGGGGACCACCACACCGCCCGGGTGATGGACGCTCGCCCTCAGCTGCGTGTCATCTGCAAGTGGGGCACCGGCGTGGACGCGATCGACCGAGAGGCGGCGAGGGCGCGAGGCATCGCGGTCCGCAACGTGCCCGACGCGTTCAGCGTGCCTGTTGCGGACCACACGATGGGGATGATGCTCAACTTCTCGCGGCGGCTCGCGGAGAACGATCGGCTGATCCGCCAGGGGCTCTGGTCGCCGGTGGACGCGGTCAGCCTCGCGGAGCTTACGCTCGGCGTGGTCGGGATCGGGGCGATCGGGCAGACGGTGCTTCGGCGGGCGCGGGCGTTTGGGATGATGCTGCTCGGGACGGACCCGGTGCGGCCGCCACAGCAGGTGATCGACGAGACGGGCGTCGAGATCGTCGGGATGGACGAGCTGCTCGAGCGGGCTGATGTGGTCTCGATGCACTGCGACCTGAACCCGACAAGCCGACGCCTGATGAGCACAGCCCAGTTCGCGCGGATGAAGAAGTCAGCGGTGTTTATCAATACCTCACGCGGCGGCGTCGTGGATCAGCCGGTGCTCGAGAAGGCGTTGGCGGATGGCGAGATCGCGGGCGCGGGGCTCGATGTGTTTGAGAGTGAGCCGATCTGCGAGGGTAGCCCGCTCCGTGCGATGCCCAACGTGATGCTGACGCCCCACCAGGCCAATAGCAGCCCGCGGGCGGCGTGGGCGGTTCACGAGCGGACGATGGCGAGCCTGATCGAGCTGCTCGAGAGCACCCCAAGCCGCGATGGCACGCCCCGCGTGGACACGCCTTGCGTGGGTACGCCTCGGGCGGCCACAACATGAGCCAACCAGCACCGACACGAGTGGTGGTGATCACGGGGGCGGCGGGCGGTATCGGTGCGGCCACGGGTCGGGTCTTCAAAGAAGCCGGGTGGGCGGTGGTCGGTGTGGACCGCGAGGGCAAAGGCGACCACGGGCTCGACGCGATGGTCCACGCGGACATGGCCGACCCCGAGACGCCCCAGCGGATCTTCGACTCGGTGGCGTCGGACTTCGGCCGGCTCGATGCGCTGGTGAACAACGCCGCGGTTCAGGTGTGCAAGCCGATCGTCGAGACCACGCCCGAGGAGTGGGATCTGGTGATGGCGTCCAACCTGCGAAGCGTCTTCCTGAGCATGCGGTACGCCTTTCCGATGCTCAAGGAGACCGGCGGGGCGATCGTTAACGTCTCGAGCGTGCACGCGATGGCGACGAGCAAAAACATCGCGGCCTACGCGGCGAGCAAGGGCGCGCTGCTCGCCTTCACCCGTGCAACAGCCCTGGAGTTCGGGCCAGACGGCGTGCGGGTCAACGCGGTGCTGCCCGGCGCGGTGGACACGCCGATGCTGCACGCCGGGTTGCGTCGGGGTCATGTGGAGGGCGATTCGCTGACCGCGCTCATCCGCGGGCTCGGGTCCAAGCACGTGATCGGCCGGGTCGGTCAGCCCGAGGAGATCGGGCAGGTGATCCGGTTCCTCGCGGAGCCGGCGATGTCGTCGTTTATCACGGGTCAGGCGATCGTCGCCGACGGCGGGGCGCTTGCTAGGCTGAGCACGGAGTGAGCATGAGCGGATCGGGTTCACAAGCCGAGCGGGTCGTGGTGGTCCACCAGATGGGAAAGGTCGGTTCCATCGAGATCCACAAGGCCCTGCGCGAGCGGGGAGGGGTCCAGGCTGAGTTTACCCACCTGCTCAACCGCGCGGCGATCGCGGCGTATGTCCGGCGCAAGCGAGCCGACGGGAGCCCAATCCCAGAACACGTCGGCGCCTCGGCTCACCTCTGGCGGATGATTCGGCGGACAGACAGACCGATCGATTTCGTGTGCGCCGTGCGAGGCCCGATGGCCCGAAACATCTCGGCGATGTTCCAGAACCTGCCCGCGAGCATCGGGCTTGAGCCGACACCGGACGCCTTGGAGGCGATCAATCGTCGGTTTCTGAATCACTACCCGCACTCCACGCCGCTGTGGTGGTTCGATCGGCAGTTGAAGGAGCCGCTCGGGCTCGATGTTTATAGCCAGCCGTTCGATCACGAGTCCAAGTGCTTGCTGCTGCGGTCGGGGCGGTTCCGGGTGCTGGTGTTGCGGGCTGAGGACTCCGACGAGATCAAGCAGGAGGCCGTGGCTCGGCATCTGGATCTGCCGGGGTTTACACTGAGGCGTGCGAACGTGGGCGCTGACAAGGCGTACGCGGCGCTGTACCAGGGCTTCGTGCGCACGTTCGAGCCGCCCGAGTGGCTCGTGGAGAAGTGCTACCGGAGCCGGGTGTGCGAGCACTTTTACACAGCTGCGGAGATCGATCGCTTCCGGGCTCGGTGGAGCCCAGCCAGCCAAACCGAGACCGAGGCGGCGTGAAGCCCGTGGGGCGAGTCGCGGCGTCCGGGAAACCCGGCTTGTTCCAGAAACTCAGAGCGCCTTGGGGAACCACCCGAGCAAACGAGCGAGCATGGCGGAGTGGGTGCCGCCCGAGCGGACGCGATCGGCCATCGCGGCGGACTGCGCCCGTCGCCACGGGGCGTTCTCGATGGCTCGGGTCAGAAGCGTCTCGAACCCGTCGCGGCCTGTGAAGGTGTGGGCGGCGAGGTCGCCAAAGAGGGAGGCCGCGTTCCAGTCGAGCTGCCCGCAGGCTCGCAGTTCGAGGTTCATGCGCACGCGGCGGGCATCGCACCAGAGCACGTCGCCATCGGCCGGGTCGGCGGCGCCGAGCCGTTGCAGCTGGGCGGCGCGGGCGAGCAGGGCGTGGTGCTCGGTGAGTCGGTATCCGACCGCGTGGTCTTCGAGCCGGCATCGGTCGCCGTACTGCGCGAGGCTGGCGGTGTCGGGCTCGGTCTCGGGCACGAGCTGCTCGACGGCGGACCGCCAGCCGAGCGACGCGATGAGCCGCTCGGGGGTGATCCGGGCGTCGTGGTTGAGCATGGCGAGCGGGAACCCGCCCGACAACGCGCACTCCATGAGCCGTTGGTGCGTGAGCGGGCTGACCGAGGCGTGCAGGTGGACCCGGGCGAGCTGGTAGCTGGCGCGGAGGTCGTCGTTGTGGTCCAGCGGGCCCGCGGCGTGGTCGGCGAGCGAGGGGTGCGTCTCCCAGCCGTTGCCGAAGAGCTTGAGTCTCCACCCGCGGCGGTTCGCGATCTGGGCGGCCCACTCGAGGGCCCGGTGCCGAACGATCCGCTCGGCGAGCGGGATCGCGACCTGGTCGAGCAGATCGGAGATCAGGCGGGGCGGTGGGGCGGAGCCGAGGTGTTGTTCGGCGAGTTGCGTGAGCTGTGTGCGCAGTGCCAGCCGGATTGGCTCGTCGGCCAGGCGGTCGAGCTGCTTGTGCACGAGCGGGGCGACCGAATCGAGAAGACCGGCTGCGGGCGAGGGCCCGGCCTCGTCCTTGAGCCGAGCGAGCATCCGCTCAGGGGTCTCCGAGTGATGGCTGACGTAGGCGATCTCGCACGCGAAGCGGTCGCTTTGGTTGTCGGTGCAGGGGCCGGCGTGGAACTTCTGGTCGCTGACGGCGACGGGGGAGTGCAGGTACCGGGCCATGTCGAAGCCGTGGTGTTGGAAGAGCTCGCTGTGGTGGTTGCCCAGCAGCACGTCGAACGGCCCCTGCGCGGCGCCGGCCTCGGGCGTGAACAGGTGAGCCATCGTGTCCTGGATCCAGCAGACGACCGGGAGGTGGGCCGGCATCTCGGGCCCGAGGTGCGCCCGGGTGTAGTTGATCATCACGAGCAGGTCGGGCTCAAAGTCTTCAACGGCTTGCAGGTGGGCCAGCTTCGACATGCGGGTCGAGTCGTCCGGCTCGATCAGGACCCGGGCCTCGCCGCCCGAGGCACGCACGGCCTGGGCCAGGTCGGCCGCGGCGTGCTGCACGAACGTGGTGAATCGTGAGGTGATCAGCAGCACGCGGAGCGGCTCGCCGTTGCCGCTGTTGATCTGCGTGAACCGGTCGGCCCACCACGCCGCGTCGCGGGGCTCATACGTCGCCTTGGCCCGCTGGGCGCACGAGGCGAGGGCTGCGACCTGCTTGCTCTTGAGCGCGTGCAGGGTCTGGCTGACGGTCGGGGCGACCTTGGCGACGGCTGTTGGCGAGCTGACCATCCGCCCGGGCAGCTCGTGCTCGAGCCGGGCGGTGAGCGTGTCGCCCAGGTGCTGCCCGGCGTGCTCGCCCAGGTGCGTGTGGATTCGAGGATTGGTCAGCAAGTCGTGCAGGTCCTCGCAGGCCAGCCCGTCGAAGAGCTCGCCGGGGTCGGCCTGGACAACGTGGATCGCGGTCTGGTACCCGGTCCGGGTTGCGGCGAGCGCGTCGGCGAGCATCGAGAGGATCCAGGGCGGGTTGATCCCCTCGACCACGAACGGGGCGGGGGCCTGGTAGTCGTCGCACTCCACGGTTGATTCGCAGAACGCGCGGGCGCCGCCGCGGAGGTCTGCGAGCCAGAGGCACGAGCCGAGCGGGTCGGATGCGTCGGTGCAGCGGACGGTGTTGCCGTCGATCGAACGGAACCATCGCTCGTTGGCGTGGGGCGTCTGCCACTTCACAAACTCGGCGGAGAGATCCAGCCCCCGCGTGTGCAATGCTTCGAGCCCTCGACGTGCGTTGGCTGAGCGCACGCCAAGGGGGATCTCGTCGTCGGCGAGCGATTCGATGCTCGCCGCGAGCGATCGGACCCGCTCGTCCGCTGCGGCCTCTTCGGGCAGCGGGGCCAGGCACTCGGCGGCGAGGGTTTTCAGCCCGAGTCCCGCGGCGTTGGACGCGGCGAGGAACCGGACGCCGTGGTCAGCGGGGTTGGCTCGCAACCAGACAACCGAGCGGGCGAGAAACTCCCATGGGCGGTCGGCCTGACCGAGGCGAACCAGCTCGAGCCGAGCGGCGTCGTTGTCGGTGGCTGGCGTAGTCGAGGGAGCGGTCGGCATGGTGGCAGTATCGGCATGGGAGAGGGCTTGAGAGCAGAATCCGAGCGGCCTGAGCAAGGGGGCTCAGTCCGCGGCGAGGGCTCGCTGGATCTCACGGAGGAAGTCGTCGTGAACGGGTCCGTTGCTGGCCACCACCCGCCCGGAACCGAAGTCCTCGCCCCCGGTCCAGTCTGAGACTCGGGCTCCCGCGGCGTGCAGGATCGGCAGGGCCGCGGCGATATCCCAGATTTGCAGCCCGGCCTCAATCACCGCGTCGGCCCGCCCCGTTGTGAGCAGCACATAGCCGTAGCAATCGCTCCACCCACGCTGGTGTCCGAGCACATGCTCCAGGTGCTGGAAGACGTGCAGGACGCCAAGGTCGCGGTAGACCTCGGGGCAGGTCCAGAGGGCCATGGCTTGTTTAAGGGTCGGGGTTGGGGTCACCGCGAGGGGTCGGCGTTCATCGAGGCCCGCGGGCTTCCACCAGCCCTTGCGGGTGCCCTGTTCGCTCACCGCCCCGGCAATCGTCTCGTCGAGGGCGGGCATGTGGATCACGCCGACGCGTGGCTGGCCCTCGAACTCGCAGGCGACCATCGTGCCGTAGAGCGGCACGCCGTGCACGAAGGACTTGGTGCCATCGATGGGGTCGAGGATCCATTGCCAGCCGGACGTCCCGGGCTTGTCGTCGAACTCTTCGCCGAGAATCGCGTCGTCGGGGTAGGTCTCGCCGATCCGCTTGCGGAGCAGGGTCTCTGCGTTTCGGTCGGCTGCGGTCACGGGCGAGCCGTCCGGCTTGGTGTCCGCGTGGCGCGCGGGGGCGTGGAACAGGCCCAGGGTGGAGCGGCCCGCCTCGACGGCGATCCGCTCGGCGAACTCGAGCCGGGTGTTCAGGTTGTCGCTCACGAGGGCACCGCCATTGGGATGAAGGCCCCGATCGCCGCGAGCACCCCGTCGATCTGCGCCTCGGTGTGATCGGCGTTGACGGTGAGGCGGACGTACCGGTCGGTGCGCCCGCCGGGGTAGGACATAACCGGCACGCTGAACCCGGCGATTTGCATGTGGGTCTCGAACGAACTCAGGTCGGCGGTGCCGAAATCAAACGAGAAGATCGGGGTGAGCGGCGAGCCGGGGTTTAGGCCGAGCGTCTCGAGGCCCGCGGCGATGCGTGCGGCGTTGGTCGAGAGGCGGGCGACCCGGTCGGGCTCGGTTTCGAGGAGGGCGATCGCCTCGACCGCGGCCCCGGCGAGCGCGGGGGAGGGAGGCGTGGTGCAGATGAAGGCTGAGGCGTGCGCACAGGCGACATCGATCACGCGCTTCGGGGCGAGGAAGACGCCGCCCCCGGCCCCGAGCCCCTTGGCCAGCGAGGTCGTGATCCAGACTCGCGGGTCGGTGAGCCCGGCGTGGGCCGCGGTGCCGTGCCCGCCGGCGAGCACCGGGAAGCCGTGGCAATCGTCCACGAGGAGCACGGACTCGGGCGTTGGAAGGGACTCGGCGAGGGCCTTGAGGTTGGCGATCTCGCCGGTCGCGGTGAAGACGCCGTCGGTGAGGATGATGCAGGGGGTGTTTGTTCGGGCGAGGGCCGCGGTCTCGGGTCGTTGGCCGTGCGGGAAGGAGGTGATCTCGAGCCCGGCGGCGACCGCGGCGACGCGCAGGCTCCTGTGGGCCCGGTCGTCGATGAGTGCGTGGCGGATGCCGAGGGCGGCGGCGGCCTGGCAGGCGACGAGGTTGGCGAGCATGCCCTCGGGAGCCAGCAGGGCGGCCTCGCGAGAAAACCAGTCGGCCAAGAGCCGCTCGAGCTCGTGGTGGAGGTCGGTATCGCCGGTGGTGGTGCGGCTTGCGGAGGTTGTGAGCCCGTACCGCTCTGCGGCGAGGCTCGCCGCGTGTAGGAGGCGGGGATGGTGGGCGAGGCCTAAGTAGTTGCACCCGCCGAAGGTGACGAGGGGGCGGCCATCGATGTGGGCTGAGGTTGAGGTGGAGTTGGTGACCGGTGGGCCCATTTTCCAAGATTAGCGTCAGGAGTGGGTGATGTCGCCCGGTGTCTCGTATGATGGGCAAGTTGAGGGATGCCGATGGTCCCGCTAGGATCCTGACCCGGGGCCGACCCCGGGTTTATGCACGACGGTTTGTTGGGCCATGGCCCCGGAGGGTGAGATGCTGAAGACTCGGATGATTCGGAGCCTGGTCGCGATCGCGGCGGTCTCGCTGATGATCGTGCCGGCGACGGCCCAGGAAACCAAGACCCTCCGGATCCCGATGACGACCAACGGCCCGGGGGCGCTCGACCCGGTGCTCGGGTCAACGACGTACGAGAACCGCATCGCCTCGTGTCTCTACGAGACCCTGTTTGAGTACAAGTATCTCAAGCGTCCCCTTGAGCTTCAGCCGCTGCTTCTCGAGAGCATGCCCGAGATTATCGACGGCGGGAAGTTCTGGAAGTTCAAGCTGCGAGAGGGCGCGCTCTTCCACGACGACGAGTGCTTCCCCGGTGGGAAGGGACGCGAGGTCGTCGCGGAGGACGTGATCTACTCGCTCAAGCGCATGGCGGACCCGAAATACACCTACAAGAGCTGGTGGCTTGTGAGCGGGCAGGTTGTCGGGTTCGACGACTACAAGGACTCGCAGGCCAAGCTTGTGTCTGAGGGCAATGAATTCGATTACTCGTTCGAGGTGCCGGGGCTCAAGGCGACGGGCAAGTACACCTTTGAGATCGAGCTGAACGAGGCTGTGCAGCAGTTTATCTGGAAGCTCGCGATGTTCCAGACCTCGATCGTGCCCCGAGAGGCTGTCGAGATGTACGGGGACCGGTTCAGTGCGCACCCGGTCGGCACGGGGCCGTTCATTCTGAAAGAAGAGTCCGACTGGGTTCGCAACTCGAGCCTACTGGTGCACCGGAACCCGAATTATCGTGATTCGTACTACCCCGAGGAGTGGATGCCCGAGGACGAAGAGCTCGGGCTGCACGAGCCGGCGGGCACGAAGCTGCCGATCGCCGATGAGATCCAGTTCTCGTTCTTCGTTGAGAGCCAGCCGATGTGGCTGGAGTGGAAGGCCGGGAACCTGGACTACACCACGGTGCCCCAGGCCGCGTTTGGTGAGGCGTTCAGCTCACGGAACAAGGAGCTGCGGCGTGGGTTCACGCGGCAGGGAATCCGCGACGTGAAGGTCCCGCTGCTGGACTTCATCTTCCGGGCGTTCAATATGGAAGACGAGTTCCTCGGTTCGCCCGCGGGTGAGAAGGGCAAGCTCATCCGCCAGGCGATGAACCTGGCGATGGACTGGGACGAGATGAACGAGGCGTTCTACTTCGGGCTCGCGATCCCGTACGACGGCCCGATCCCCCCCGGGCTCGACGGGCACCCCAACAACGAGGATCACCGGGCGCCGTATTCCACCCGCGGCCCGAACTACGAGCTTGCTCGGCAGAAGCTCGTCGAGGCGGGGTTCACGGTCGAGAACGGCAAGGTGACCGACATGCCGGTAGTCGAGCTGACCACGAGCGCCGGGGCTGAGAGCCAGCGGATCGTGGAGCTGATGGAGCGGAACCTGTCGGAGGTCGGCATCCGGCTCAACCCGCGGTACATGAACTTCAGCGATCTCATGCAGACGGTGGACAAGCGTCAGGCGCAGTTCTTCAGCTTCGCGTGGGGCTCGGATTACCCGGACGCGGAGAACAACCTGGCGTTGTTCTACGGGCCCAACGCGTCGCCCGGGTCGAACCACTCGAACTACCAGGACGACGAGTACGACGCGATGTACGAGAAGATCCAGACCATGTCTCCCGGGCCCGAGCGGACGGAAATGTACGAGACGATGCGGGACATGATCATCGAAGCGGGCGTGGTGTGCGGGAGCCTGGCACGCACCCGGGTGTACTTGCTGCACCCCTGGGTGAAGAACTTCAAGCCGACCGAGGACTTCTTTACGTACTTCAAGTATCTTGATGTTGACACCGATCACGAGGGGCGGGACGACTGAGCCTGATGAACCTGCTATCGCGTTGACCAGGCCGTCTCGTATTTCTCTCGGAGGGTGTCCCCCATGTGGGCCTTCATTGTCAGGAAGCTGATCTTTAATATCCCGGTGTACCTGAGCATCCTGCTGCTGGTGATGCTGGCGCTGCGCGTCCAGGACCCGATCTACAGCCAGCTCAGCAAGAACCCGACGCCCGCGGAGAAGCAGGCGGTCCGCGAGAAGATGGGCCTCGACAAGTCGTTCATGGAGCAGTACGTGCGGCTGATCGGCAACGTGGTCACGCTGAACTTTCAAGAGCAGAGCTGGAGTCAGAAGGGGCGATCGGTCGGGGACATCATCAAGAAGGCGATCCCGCCGAGCATGTCGGTGACGGTCCCGACGGTGATCGCGTCGGCGTTCGTCTCGATCGTGGTGTCGCTGATCTCGGCGTATTTTCGCGGACGGGCGGTGGACCGAATACTCGTGATATTCGCGGTGCTGGGGATGAGCGTGAGCTTCCTGGTGTACATCATCTTCGGGCAGTTCTTTGGGGCGTTTTTGCCGAATCAGGAGGGCGGGTTCGGGACGCCCTTCGCGATCACGGGGTACGAGCCCTGGGTCCCGTTTATCAGTGAGGGTGCGCAGCCGTGGAACTGGGTGAAGTACTGCATGCTGCCGGTCCTCATCGGGGTTGTGGTCGCGATCGGGTATGACACCCGGTTCTACCGCGCGGTGATGGTGGAAGAATCGACGAAAGACTACATCGTGACCGCGCTGGCCAAGGGTGCGAGCAAGCCGAAGGTCATCTTCGTGCACATGCTCAAGAACGCGATGATCCCGATCATCACTCGGATCATGTCCACGCTGCCGTTTCTGATCACCGGTTCGATCCTGCTCGAGATGTACTTCAAGATCCCGGGGATGGGATTCGAGCTCATCACCGCGATCAACGCGAATGATTTTCCGGTGATCCAGGCGTTTGTGGCGGTGCTGGCGGCGATCTTTATCTTTACGATTATTCTGACCGACGTGGCCTACGCGCTGGTCGATCCACGGGTGAGGCTGTCTTGATTAAGCGATTCCTAAAATCACGCGGCTGGCGGAAATTCAGGCGGAACCGGCTCGCGCTGTTTGCAACCGGGGTGATCGGCGTGTACCTGCTGTTCGCCCTGCTGATCCTGCCTCCGATCCGAATGCTGTCCCTGGCCGAGACACAGGACCGTGTGCTGCCAAGGCACACGCCGTGGTTCTTGCAGGGCATGGACGAGGAGAAGGAGTACGACGACCTGCGTTGGATGGTCACGACGCTGCTCGATAACGCGTTCGAGATCCCTGGTGGATTGGGAGCCTCGGAGAGCCCCGGCATGCTGCTCGACAGCGTGGCGCTCGCCGAGCGAACGGTCGCGGATCGGCCGATCCCGGAGCTCGAGGGGCTCTGGGGTGAGCTGACCACGATGTTCGAGGTGCTCGATGAGAACTGGATGAGCCGGGAGGACGCGCTGTTCGAGCAGGCGGACTACGTCTCGTTTATTGAAGAGCTGGAAGCAGATCCGGGGCATGATCCAGAGGAGCTGGCTGGGGAGCGGGAGGGTCTCGACGAGATCACTCTTGAGATCGCTGAGATGAGTGAGGAGGTCGCCGTGCAGCTCGCGGGGGCGCAGTCAAAGCTGAACGAGCTGATGCCGATGCCGAGCGGGTACCGCGGGGCGATTCACGGATTCCGCACGTTCCTTGGCAGCGATGAGTCTGGGCGGAGTGTGTCGGTACGTGCGTTCTTCTCGATCAAGGTCGCGTTCCAGGTCGGTTTTGTCGCGGCGATCGTTTCGGTCTTCGTGGGAACGTTGCTGGGGGCCGCTGCCGGCTTTTATGGCGGGTGGGTCGATCACGCGGTGATGTGGGTGGTCTCCACGCTCTCGAGCATCCCCTACCTGGTGCTGCTCGCGGTGCTCGTGTACGCGTTCCGTGGCAGCGATCTGTTCGACAACCCGCGAGAGCACCCCGCGCTGGCCCTCGTGCCGGTGTACGCGGCGTTCTGTCTGACCTTCTGGGTCGGGACCTGCCGCGTGATCCGCGGCGAGGTGATGAAGATCAAAGAGCTCGAGTATGTGCAGGCCGCGACCGCGATCGGGTTTGGCAAGGTCTACATCCTGCTGCGGCACGTGATCCCGAACACGACGCACATCATGTTCATCAACTTCAGCCTCATCTTCATCGGTGCGATCAAGAGCGAGGTCATCCTGAGCTTCCTGGGGCTGGGCGTCAAGGGGCAGCCCTCGTGGGGGGTCATGATCAGCCTGGGGCGTGAGGACGTCCAGAACCTGATCTTCTGGACCGTGCTCTCGCCGACCGCGTTGATGTTCGGCCTGGTGCTCGCGTTCAACATCGTCAGCGACGCGTTGCAGGACGCCTTTGATCCGAGGCACGTGTCATGAGTGATGGGCGGACGATGCAGACGACCAAGACGCCGAACGAGGACCCCGCCGCGAAGAGCGGCGAGACCCCGGTCCTCAGCGTGCGGCACCTCACCACCAGCTTCCGCACCGATTCGGGTGTGGTGACGGCGGTGGACGACGTGACCTTCGACCTCAATGCCGGTGAGACCCTCGGCATCGTCGGTGAGTCCGGGTGCGGCAAGACCGTGACCAGCAAGTCGATCATGCGGCTGCTGCCCGAGCACGTTACGAGCTACGGCGACAAGACCGAGGTCATCTACGGCGGGGTGAACATCAACCGGGCCAAAGAGCGAGCGATGCGCAAGATCCGCGGCGACAAGATCGCGATGATCTTCCAGGAGCCGATGACAAGCCTGAACCCGGTGTTCACGGTCGGGTGGCAGCTCGATGAGGCGCTCAAGTATCACACCAAGCTCAACCGCAAAGAGCGGCGGGACCGCGCTGTCGAGATGCTTCGGCTCGTCGAGATCCCCAACCCCGAGGAGCGGGTCAAGGAGTACCCGCACCAGCTCTCGGGCGGGATGCGCCAGCGGGTGATGATCGCGATCGCGTTGTGCTGCGAGCCGGACATCCTGATCGCCGACGAGCCGACCACTGCGCTGGACGTGACGATCCAGGCGCAGATCCTGGACCTGATGGCCGGGCTCAAGGAAAAGCTCGACACCGCGATTATGCTTATCACGCACGACCTGGGCGTCGTGGCGCAGGTCTGCGACCGGGTGATGGTGATGTACGCCGGGCGGGTGATCGAGACCGGTAGTGTGACCGATATCTTCCACAGGCCCCAGCACCCCTACACGCGGGCCCTGCTCGAGTCGATCCCCAAGCGAGGCGAGAAGACGCGGGGCAAAAAACTGGCGACCATCCCGGGGATCGTGCCGAGCCTGACGGACCTGCCGCCCGGCTGCCGGTTCGAGGACCGCTGCGTGTGCAGCGACGGGTCCCGGTGTGGCCTCGAGGAGCCGGAGCTCGAGGGCGAGATCCACGGCCGCAGCGTGCGGTGCTTCTATCCCTTGGGCACGGAGCGGGAACGCCCGGCCAACCTGACGGTCGGCAGCATCGCCGGGGAGGCGGAGTGATGGCGATGATCGAGGTCAAGGGCCTGGTCAAGAAGTTCCCGATCCGGGGCGGCGTGCTCAACCGCGTCACGGGGAACGTGCACGCGGTCAGCGGTGTCAGCTTCGACATCGCCTCGGGCGAGACGCTCGGCATCGTCGGCGAGTCCGGGTGCGGCAAGTCCACGCTGGGCAAGACCCTGATCCGGCTCATCGAGCCGACCGCGGGGCAGATCGTGTACGAGGGCGACGACATCACCTCGATGTCGCACGCCGAGCTGATGTACTACCGCCGCAAGATGCAGATCATCTTCCAGGACCCGTACTCGTCGCTGAACCCGCGGCTGACGATCAACGCCCTGCTCAAAGAGGCGATCAAGTTCCACAACGTGCTCGACGGCGACGAGTCGTCCTCCATGGACGACTACATCGACGAGCTGATCAAAACCGTTGGGCTCCGACCCGAGCTCAAGAACCGGTTCCCGCACGAGTTCTCCGGCGGTCAGCGGCAGCGGATCGGCATCGCCCGGGCGTTGTCGGTCAAGCCCTCGTTCATCGTGGCCGACGAGCCGGTGAGCGCGCTGGACGTCTCGGTCCAGGCCCAGGTGCTCAACCTCATGGGCGATCTGAAGAAGGACTTCGGGCTCACGATGATGTTCATCAGCCACGACCTCAAGGTCGTCGAGCACTTCTGCGACCGGATCCTGGTGATGTACCTGGGGCATGTAGTCGAGGAGCTCTCGGGCGAGGACGTGGAGGGGACCGCCTCGCACCCGTACACCAGGGCGCTGCTGCGGGCGATCCCGATTGACGATCCGGCCGACCGGCACCCGCTCGAGGCGCTGCAGGGTGACGTTCCCAGCCCGATCAACCCGCCGCCGGGGTGCCCGTTCGCGGGTCGCTGCCCGGAGGTGACCGACCGATGCCACAAAGAGATGCCGCCCTTGGAGATCAAGGTCAACGGGCAGGCTGTGGCGTGCTGGAAAGTCGAGTAGGGCCTTCCCGGGGAGCCCTTCTTCTGCGGGACTTCGTCTTTACCGCTGACGTCCCTCGATTGCGGCGATCAGGCACCCCCCGGCCAGCAGCATCAGCTCGTCCAGCTCGGTGTCCTCGGCGAGCACCGCCACGCCCAAGCGATAGATAAACCAGTTGAAGTGCTGGCGGTAGCTCGCGACGGGCCGCTGGCTGGCATCGTGCAGGTCGAACTTCTGCGGCATGAACGCCGCGACGATCTCGACGTAGCGCCGGATGAACGGGCCCACGCTGCCGCGCTCGGCCAGGGTTCCCAGGTGCTGTCCGCTCGCGTCGAACACGAGCCACTCGTCGCGGAGGAACGTGGACTTGAGCCCCTTGCGCCTGAACGAGCCGATGATCTCACCGGACGGCAGCGAGACGTCGTAGGTCGCGCCGAAATCAATGATGCTGCGGGCCTTGAGCACGACCAGCTCGGTGGTGCACTCGGTGCTCGTGAAGATGCGGATGTCCTCGCGGAGCTTGAAGGCCTTCTGCTTGCAATACCCCGCGATCTGCCCCGACTCGTCGTACACGAAGAACGCGGAGCCGAACAGCTTGAGGATCTTGCGGCGGATGGTGTACTGCTCGGTCGGGCGGGCGGTGCTCATAGGGGTCTCCGGGTGGGTGCGGGCAGGCTAGCAGATTCGGATTGATCGCGCGCACGAAAAAGCCCGGTCCAGCGGACCGGGCTCTGGGGGATGAGTCGTTGGTGGGGTCAGGCGGTCTCGCCGACTTCCCAGCGGCGGAAGCCCTTGATCGAGCCCGATGCGCCAAGCACGTCCTTGATCCGCTTGGTCGGGTCGACAACAAAGGCCTGCTCGAGCAGCGCGACGTCGGCGAAGAACTTACGCATCCCGCCCTCGACCATCTTCTCAGCGATCTCCTGCGGCTTGCCGGACTCCACCGCCTGATCGAGCCGGAACTTGCGCTCCTTCTCGACCATCTCGGTGGGGATCTCTTCGGGCGTGACGCCGAGCGGGCGGGGGACCGCCGCGGTGACGTGCATCGCGATCTGGCGGAGCACGTCCACAGCGACCTCGCCCTGGGCGTCGATCAGCACGCCGGTCTTGCCGTCGTGATGGACGTACTGCCCGAAGACGGACTGCCCGGGGGTGCCGGTGAACTTCTCGATGCGGCCGATGGAGATGTTCTCGCCGGTGGTGGCCCGCAGATCGTCGATCAGCGCTGCCATCTCGGCGGTGGGGGCGACGTCGCCGGCGTCGGCGGTGAGCGCCATGGCGGCGATCTGGTCGGCGGCGGCGATGAACCCGTCGTTCTTGGCGGTGAAGTCGGTCTCGGCCTTGAGCTCAATGATCGCGGCTGAGGCCCCGTCCTCGGAGACGGCCACGCTGATGCGGCCCTCGCCCGCGGCGCGGTCGGTGCGGGTCTCCATCTTGCCCTTGAGCTTCTTACGCAGCAATTCCTCGGCGGCCTCGGGGTCGCCGCCGACCTCGGTCAGGGCCTTCTTGCACTCCATCATGGCAAGGCCGGTCTTGTTGCGAAGGGCCATTACGTCTTTAGCGCTGATGTCAGCCATGGGCTGCTCTCCGAGCGTTTGAGGTACGGGGTCAGGTGTCGGCTCGGTCTGCGAACAGTCCGAGATGATCGATTGCTTGGGATTCGCCGCCGGGGAGGCGGTTCAGGATTCGGCGTTGGCGGGAGCGGGGGCCGGCGCGGGAGTCGGATCCTTGGGCTCAGCACCGCTCGCGTCGGCGGGGGCGGCCTCAGCGGGGGCGTCGTCGTCCGCCTTCCACTGCGATCGGCTGCTCCGCTTGGGCTGTGCGGCACCCGCGGGGGCCTCGGCGTCGGGCTGATCCCCGCCGCGGGTCTGCTTGCCGTCGGCGATCGCCAGGCACAGCTCGCGGATGATCACGTCGATCGACCGCATCGAGTCGTCGTTGCCGGGGATGGCGATGTCGGCCTCGTCCGGGTTGCCGTCGGTGTCGATCAGGCAGATCGTCGGGATGCCGAGCTTCTTGGCCTCGCGGATCGCGGTGAGCTCGCGGCGGACGTCAACAATGACGAGGGCGCCCGGGAGCTTCTCCATGCGACGGATACCGTCGAGGTTTCGCTTGATCTTGCGCATCTCGCGGCGGAGCTGGCTCTCCATCTTCTTGGAGTAGCTCTGGAAGTTGTCGTCGGCCTCGATGGCCTCGAGCTCCTCGAGCCGCTTGAGCCGGGCGCGGATGGTGCGGAAGTTGGTGAGGGTGCCGCCGAGCCACCGCTCGGTGACGTAGTGCATCTTCACGTCGCCGACCCGCTGCTCGATCACGCCCTTGGCCTGGCGCTTGGTGCCGACGAAGCAGATGTCCTTGCCGTCGCCGACGAGCTTGGTGACCAATCGCTTGGCCAGCAGGAGGCCCTTGACGGTCTCCTTGATGTCGATGATGTGGATGCCGCTTCGCTTGCCGTAGATGTACGGCCCCATCTTCGGGTTCCAGTTGCTGGAGCGTTGGCCGAAGTGAATGCCGGCTTCGATGAGGTCTTGGACGAGCGTGTTGTTGGACATGTGATCCTCGGTTCTATCAGCGACACCGGCGGGAACGTGGTCGTCAGACCCGCTCAAAGGGCGCTTCGTGATGGCGTCAAAACGCCGATTGGTGTTCGTCAACGGTCTCGGCAAGGACGCCGAATCCCCGATCCCGACCCGGATCGAGGGAGTGACTCTAGGGCCCTTTCAGGCCGGAATCGACCCTCGGACGCGTGTCCTGAGACGATTCGGGCGGTTGATTGGCCCCCCCCCTCGGTCGTGGGGGTGACCCCGAGGCAGGGGGGGCTGAATCCGAACCCCGCAGAACCCGATGATCGGGGCGTGGCGGGGATTCCGCGCCACGGCGTCAAACCGGAGACCGGATCGATGAGTGATCCCGAAAACTTTGTGATCAGGCGGTCGGATCGGCATGAGATCATGCTTCCGGTGCGGCTGCGCGTCCACGAGCCCGACCGAGCCCAGGTTCGCCTGTCGTCCCGGTCCGGGCAGCGGGAGGGGTGGGTCACCGCGGACCTGGTGGACCTGGCCAGCGGCGGCATGGGCGTGGTCTCGCCGGTCTACCTGCCCCGGGGATGCCTTGCCGACGTCCAGCTGCTGCCCTTTGCGGGTGATTCGGCCACGCCGCTGCTGGAGATGCGGGCCCGGGTGCGTCGGGTGGTGATGACGGACCGTCGGCCCGCGTACCTAGTCGGGCTGCTCTTTGTCGAGCCCACGGACGCGCAGGCGGCTCAGCTCAAGGGCCTGCTGGCGCAGATCAGCGGCGAAGCCGAGTCTCCCACACCCGGGGGGGTGCATGTTCGAAACCAGTGAGTATGTGCTGCGGTCGCTGATTGAGGAGGGCCGGGTCTCCGGGGAGGACGCCGCTCGTGCCGTCGAGACCGCCAAGGCGGACGGCTCGTCGATCGAGGACACGCTGGCCCGGCTCGGGCTGGTGAGCCCCCGAGACCTCGCGCTGGCCAAGGCGATGATTTGTGAGTACCCGTTCGTGGACCTGGACGCGTACGAGACGGAGATCGACAACTGCGAGCGGTTGAGCCGAGAGTTCGCCGAGACGCACGGGGTCTTCCCCCTGTTCGTGCTCGAGAACGTGGCGACGGTGGCGATGATCGACCCGCTGAACCTGACCGCGATCGACGGGCTCTCGCAGGCGCTGCGCGTCGAGATCGACCCGGTGATCGCGGACGCCGAGCGGCTGTGGTCGCTGATCCGTCGGGCGTACTCGCTGGTGAGCGTGCGGGGCGAGGACACCTCGTCGGCCAACGGCGAGGCAGTCGAGGACAAGCTGGACAACGAGCCGATCGTCGCGGCGGTGAACCAGATCCTCGATGCGGCGGTCACCGCCGGCGCTTCGGATATTCACATGTGCCCCGACGAGGACACGCTGCACCTGCGGTTCCGGATCGACGGCGTGCTCGAGACCCAGCAGGGCCCCGACCTGACCACGCACGCCTCGATCGTGCAGCGGCTCAAGGTCATGGCCGAGCTGGACATCACGCAGACCCGCCGACCCCAGGACGGCAAGCTCCGGTTCACCCATTCGTCGGGCCCGATCGACGTGCGGCTGAGCCTGCTGCCGACGATCCACGGCGAGAACGTGGTGCTCCGCCTGCTCCGATCGGGCACGAAGATCGGGAAGATCGCGGAGCTGGGCATGCCGACGCGTGTGCTCGAGGAGTTTGAGCGGTCCATCGCCCAGCCGCACGGCATGGTGCTGGTCACCGGGCCGACCGGCTCGGGCAAGACGACGACGCTGTACACCGCGCTGGCTCAGCTCAACACGCCCGAACGCAACGTGATGACGATCGAGGACCCCGTCGAGATCCGGCTCCCGTGGGTTCGGCAGATCCAGGCCAACCCGGAGGTCGGGCTGACGTTCGCCTCGGCGCTGCGGTCGATCCTACGGCAGGACCCCGACGTGGTGCTGGTGGGGGAGATCCGAGACGAGGAGACGGCCCGCATCGCGGTGCAGGCCTCGCTCACGGGGCACCTGGTCTTTGCGACGTTGCACACCAACGACGCGGTCGGGTCGCTGGCCCGGCTCAGCGACTTTGGGATCGAGCCGTTCGCGATCAACAGCGCGTTGCTTGGCACGCTTGCCCAGCGGCTCATCCGCCGGGTCTGCCCGACGTGCGTCGAGAAGGACAAGCCCGAGGACCGCCTGCTGAACCGCCTGGGTCTGGACCCCGCGACGCCGGGTGGCTTCGTTCGAGGCCGCGGGTGCGGCAAGTGCCGCGGCACCGGGTACGCCGGTCGGCTCGGTGTGTACGAGTACATGCTGCTGACGTCCCCGCTGCAGGAGATGATCGAGGCGGGCGAGTCGGTCCGCGTGATCCGCGAGGCCGCCCGCCGGGGCGGCATGGGCACGCTCCTGGACCACGGCACCGCGCGGGCGTTGGCCGGGGAGACCTCCATCGAGGAGCTCGCCAAGCTCGTGACGATGGAGATGGTTGAGGCCTTGGCCCACGGGGCCCAGCAATGAACACCGCGTACACCTACAAAGCCCGGGGCGCGGGCGGGGCGATCGAGCGTGGTTTGATTACGTCGGATTCCGAGGCCGCCGCGTACGCCTTGCTGATCAGCCGCGGGCTTGAGCCGATCCAGATCAGGGCCAAACACCGGGTCTCGGTGAGAAAGGCCGGGCGGATCAACGACAGCGACCTGACCGCGTTCGCCCGTGAGCTCTCGATCTCTCTGGAAGCGGGCGTTCCGCTGGCCGAGAGCCTGGGGACGATCGCGGAGACCGAGGAGAACGAGGCGTTGCGGGTGGCGATCCAGGGTGTGTCCCACGCCGTGTGCTCGGGCGTGCCGCTTGGGCAGGCGCTCCGGTCTCGGTCGGCCGAGTTCGGCGAGCTGTTCGTAGAGATGATGGTGGCCGCCGAACAGACCGGCGACCTGTCCAAGGTCACCTCGGACCTGGCGGACCTGCTCGAGCGGCGAAGTGAGATCCGCAAGGGCGTCCGCCGGGCCATGGCGTATCCGACCGTGGTGCTGACGTTCATCCTGGTGGCGTTGTCGGTGATCACGTTCTTTGTTATCCCACGGTTCGCTGAGATCTTCGAGTCCAATGGCGTGGCGCTGCCGGTGCTGACCAGGGTCCTCCGGGCCGTCGGGGTCTCGGTGACGGCCAACTGGCTGGCGTACGGCATCAGCACGATCGTCGGCGGGGTGTTCGTGGTCCTCCTGCTCCGCACGGACTTTGGCAAGGGGACGCTCCGCGGCGTGCTCCGGCGGCTGCCATACTTCGGCAAGCTCACCCGGATCGCCGCCATCGCACGGTTCTGTCGCGTGCTTTCGGTCGCCATCGGGGCGGGGCTCGACGTGATCGGCTCAATCCAGATTGCGGCGGTCGCCTGCGGCGAGATGCAGCTCCAGAACGAGTTACTCAGCGTCAGCCGGCGGATGCGGTCCGGCTCGGACCTCCGTTCGGCGTTGCGAGAGGAAACCTCGCTCCCGTCCTTTGCGACGCGACTGTTGTGCGCCGGGCAGGACGCCCGCGAGGTCGGGCGGTCGTCCACGCTGCTCGCCAAGCACTTCGACCGCGAGACGGACGGCATGACCAAGAACATCTCGACGGTGGTCGAGCCGTTGATGACGGTGGGGATGGCCGTCATCGTGCTGGTGGTCGCCCTCTCGGTCTTCATCCCGATGTGGAGCATGATCAAGGTGGGGCAGTGAACCGTGGTGCGGCGAACGGAACATCTCGGGTTCACACTCGTCGAGCTGCTCGTCGTGATCGTGGTGATCTCGATCTTGTCGGCGACGGTCGCGGTCGCCGCGGCCCGGGGCTCGCTTGAGCAGCGGACCACAACGACCGTGCAGATCCTCTCGGAGGTCCGCTCCTCGATCGCTCTGCACCGGGTGGGCGCGACGATCGAGGGCACCGACCCGTTCCCGGTGCTGGCCCAGATCAATGACGGCGCCATGTTCCCCGCAGGGATCCTGCCGCCCTGCCCGTTCACGGGCGACTCGGGGGCCGCGGGCGCGGGTGACCTGGGCGCGGCCCAGTCACGGACCCTCGCCGCATCCGGTGTCGGGTGGGTCTACCACGCGACGAGCGGACCGTTGCCGGTTGCGATCTTCTACGCGAACTCGGACACCCAGACCGATCGGACGGATCCCGAGACCGGGGTCGCGACCAGGGCCAGCGGGCTGTGAAGGGGCGGGCATGAAGAACCGAGCGTTCACGCTGGTGGAACTCATGATCGTGGTGGTGATGGTGTCGCTGCTCGCGGCGGTCGTCTCGCCGGGGCTCACCGCGGTTCGTGGCACGCAGCAGGCCGCCGGGACGGATGACGTTCGCCGCATGCTCCGCACCGCCCAGCAACTCGCCAGAGCGTCCGGCCGCCCGCACGGGGTCTGGGTTGACGCTGCGAACGAGAAGGCTCGGATGATGCAACTGCAGGCTGACGGCACGGTCGCCCCGGCGCTCGACGGGCTCGGAGAGGACACGCCGATCCGCCCCCTGCTCGAGGACTTTGCGGGCCTTGAACTGACCGACGTGGACCCGGGCGACGGCAACGCCGTGAGTGAGGCTGTTCTCTGGTTCAACTACCTGGGCCGACCCGAGACCCGCGACGCCGACGGCTCCAACGCCCAGCTTGCGACCACGGAGCCGACGCTCACGTTCGTGGGGTTTGCCCCGATTGTGATCGACCGGGTGACGGGGGTGTCGCGATGAGTCGCCGGGTCCGATCCAGAGGGTTCACGCTGATCGAGGCAGTGCTCGTGGTGCTCGTGCTCGCGCTAACGATCCCGTCGGGCATGCGGATGGTGAGCGCCGCTGAGCGAGCCCAGGGGGAGTCCGAGGCGATCTACACCGCGACGACGCTCGCGGGCTCAATCGCGGAGCAGGTGCTGGCCGACGTGCACGCGTCGGACCGCTTCGGGCCAGCCGCCCTCGACGACCTTGCGACCTACCTCGACGACCCGGGCACCGGGCTGCGCGCGCGCGTCGCGTGGCTGCTCGCGAGCCCCGCGACCCAGGGGATGAGCTTCGATCTCACCGTCGGCGACGTCGGCGTGAGCCCCGCGCCCGCGGGCCTGCGGCTCGTCACCGTCACGGTGCAGACGCAGACGATGCGGCTGGGCACGCGGCGGATGCCGTGCGAGTTCCTGGTGCGGGGTGGCCTATGACGCGCCGCGGATTCACGCTCGTCGAGATCATCGCGGTGATGCTGATCATGTCGCTCGCCGCGGTGGTGGTGATGCCGGTGGTCTCGGTGCTGCTGAGCCGGATCGACGACTCGCAGGCGCGCCGGTCCGCCGCCGCGACGGTGCACACCGCGATAGACCAGCTCACGCGGACGGTCCGCGAGTGGCCCTCAGAGAGTGGGGACCTGTCGGGGATCATCGCCTACCGCAGCGGCAGCGAGCTGATCGGGCTGGCGATGACCGGGGCCGGGGGGTTCCGGCTTGATTCGGGCACGCTCCGGCTCATCGACGCGGTGGGGGACGAGGGCGTGCTGTGTGAGTCGGTGGACTCGTTCCAGGTGCGGGTGATCGGCCGGGGGACCGACGACCCGCTGCTGACGGATGAGGCCCTGGTCGCCGGCGTCACCGTTCAGCTACAGATCGAGTCGGCGGGTGTCCGGGCCGACGCCGTGGTCTTCGTGCGAGCGGCGGGGGGTGTCGGGTGAGGGCGATTGGCAGAGGCAGCTCACGTCGCGGGCTCGCGGTGCTGGTCTTGGTGCTGGTGGTCTCGCTGATCTCGCTGGCGGTCGTGACGATCGGCCTGGCGGGGCGAGACGACCTGACGCTCGCGGTCCTCCGCGTGGAGTCGGTGCGGTCGTACTACGCGGCGGAGTCCGCGGCCCGGGTCACGGTCGAGTCGATCACGCAGGGCACCTCCATAACCGAGGGGGACGTGCTGGCCGACCTGCCCACCGCGACCGGTGTCGCGATCACGGTTGACCCCGGGGCGGGGCGGTACGTGGTGGAAGGTCGGTCTGGGCGGGCGGTGAGGCGTGTGGAGCTGCTCGTCTCGCCCTGATCGGGCTTCGGCCGGGCGGTGAGCCCAAAGAGACCCCGCGATTCAGCCGATTCAGGGCGGACGCCCCCTTGGACAGAGACCGCTTGGACAGAGACCCTTTGGACAGAGGAAGAGACCTTGATCCCCCCTCGCACGCTCATCCTGGTGATCGGGACCGACTCCCTTGAAGGCGTGCTCACGCGCGGGGACCGCGTGGTCTCAGAGCAGACGCAGCGGGTTGACCCCGACGCGATGCGAGCGGTTTGGGAGAGCGGCCTGGCGACGCTGGACGGTCCGCTGGAGGTGCTGCTGGTCAAGCTCGGGGGCCGGGCGGGGGACCGCGTGGTCGTCGTGGGGCGGCCCAGCGCCGGGAGCACGGTGCACCGGGAGGGCGAGTGGACCGACCGCACGCTTGCGCGAGCCAACGAGCTAGCCGCGGCGCACGCCTGCACGGGGTTTGATTCGGACAAGCTGAGCACGCGGACGTGGTCGTGGAAGGCTGCGGGCGGGGGCGATGATCGGCGCGTCATGATCAGCGGCTCGGTGCCCGATTCGGTTCTGAGCATGGTCGAGCGATGGGTGAGCCGAGCGGGGCTGCGGTTTGAGGGGTTCGTGCCGTTGCAGATGTGGGAGACCCAGCGGGCGATCCGTGCCGCTGAGGCTTGCATAACGGGCACGGTCTGCTGCCGTATCGGGCCCGAGTTCACGGTGATCGTGGCTCAGACGCTGGACAAGGGGACCGTGGTCCGGGCGATCGATTTCGGCGTGCAGGTGCTGGCCAGCGTGTACGAGCGAGCGGCCCTGCACCGCGAGATGGAGAGTGACCCCGCGGGGGCGTGGCGGCTGATGCTCGAGCACGGCGTGAGCTGGAACGCTCGCCAGGCCGCCAATGAGATCGTGCACGACGCGCTGCCGATGCTCGCCCCGGTGTTGCAGCGGCTCAATATCGAACTCAAGCAGACCATCCGGTACCAGGTCGGCGAAGAGACCATGATCACGAGCCTCCTCTGCCTCGGGATCGGGCGGCTCGTGCCCGGGCTCGGTGAGGCGATCGCCGATCACCTCGAGCTCACGCTAGAGGCCGACCGAGAGAGCGGTACCGAGGCGGGCCTGCGACCCAGCGTGGCCCGCGGTCTAGATGCCCCGGCCATCCGGTCGCTGCTGGCCAACGAGATGTTTGTCCCGCGGGTTGTGACCCGCTCGCGACGGGTGCGGCGGCTGGCCTCGGTGGCGGCCCAGAGCGGGGCGATCGCGGCGTTGATGGTGTTCGGAGAGCACCAGCTGCTGAGCTACCAGGCCGATCGGGTCCGGGGCCAGGCCGCCGAGCTCCGACAGTCACTCGGGGTCTACGAGGCCTCGGAGACCCAGAGCCGTCGGCTGCAGGACAACCGGAACCGGGCGATCGATCAGCTCGTCACGCTCGACCGGGCGTTCGGGCACGCCCCGCACTGGCCCGCGGTGCTGCGAGAGCTCACCGAAGACGAGGGGCTCAGTATCGAAACGGCACGAGTCACCGCCCGCAACGACCGAGCCATCGCGGTGGTCGGCGGGCGAGTGCCCGCTTTGAACGGGGACACGGTCCTTCGCGATCGCATGAACACCTGGCGGGAGTCGGGGCTGGTTCTGAGTGTCGAGCCGACCTCGCTGGCTCGGCAAGGCACCGGGGGGAACGAGGAGCTGATGTTCACGCTCGAGTTCGAGCTTCAGCGGTTCCCGGTCTGGTTCCATCGGCCCGAGCTCGCGGGGCTGATCGAGACGGGCGGGCAGCCGTGACCAACCGCAACGAACAGTTCGTGTGCTTCACCGCCGTGCTCGCGGTCGCGGTGCCCGCGCTGCTTTGGTTCTGGGTTGTCGGGGGGCTTCGTTCCAGCGTCGCGACTGACGAGATGGCGATCTCCGAGATGCGCCTCGCGCTGAGCCGATACACCGAGGCCCAGGGGCGGCCGACCTCCGAAGCAGACCTCGTGCAGGCCGATCGGATCCGAACGACCCGGGAGGAGATCGAGGGAGTCATGGGCCGGGGCCCGAGCGTTTCGGAGGTGTACCGCGGCGTCGAGCAGGCGGGCGCCGCCACAGGGCTCACCGTCTCACGCATCGAGCCCAGCAAAGACTCTGAGCGGTCGAAGTATGAGGGCCCGCTCGAGGAGTACACGATCTGGGTTGAGAGTCGGAGCTACCGGATCAAGGTCGAGGGGCCGGCCGAGGACCTGTCGGCGTTTCTTGATGGGCTCGGTGAGACGCTGGGCAACATCGCGATCCGTGAGGTGCGGGCGCAGTACACGGGCACGCCGGGCCGGGCTCGTTCGGTGTCGGCCAGCGTGACGCTCGAGTCCCTGTCGCTGGCACCGGTGCAGACCACGGGAGGCGGGAAGTGAACCGGAACACGGGCTGGATCTTGAGTACCGCGGTGGCGGCCTCCGGGCCGCTGGCGGTCATCATGGTCCGGATGATCGGGGCGGGGGCCGGCGTCGCCTCGGCGAATCTACCCGTGGCGGACGAGGCGGTGCCCCACGAGGACCTGCGGGGCTTGGTGCTTCCCACAGATCAGCTGCGGGATGCCTGGGCGAAGTCCGAGGCGGTGTGGGCCCGGGTCGGGTTTGCGCCGCCGATCGAGGGGGACGCGGGGTCAATCCTGATGCCCGATGTGCCCGGGGGCGGCGTGATCCTGCCACGGTACGTTCTCAGCGCGGTGCTTGGTGGGTCAGCGCGTGGGGCCGCCGTGCTCGACGAGCAGATCTACTGGGTCGGCGAGGATCTGGGGCACGGCTGGCGGCTCGACCGCGTGGACCACCAGAGCCGAACGGTGACCCTTCGGCACGAGTCGGGGCAGGACCACCGGATCGCGTTCGCCGAAGGCGACTGAGCAGTGGACAACCGGGGTGGTGGCGGGATACTGTCTCGCCACCCCGAGGTGTTGCCTCGGGCGCATAGCTCAGTTGGCTAGAGCGCTGCCGTCACATGGCAGAGGTCACAGGTTCGAGTCCTGTTGCGCCCATTACTTCGTTTCGCATGGTCTCGCGTACATTCGCGTGGGATCGCGTATGTGTAGTTTCAGCATGCACTTCTGATCCTTCTTGCGGCTTGGTGCGAACCGAGGCGGTCAGGTGCTGCGCCGCATTCTGCGCTGCAAGTGCGCCGCATTCTGCGCCACCCGGCGTCGGGGTGCTCGACGCACGCTCGAAGTCCGAGTCGCGGACCATGTGGTAGTGAGCCTCGGCCACCGCCTGCGTGTGGCCCATCCAGGCCGTACACACCGCCGCGGGATATCCCGCGGCCAACTCGGTCGCCCGGCTTGCCCTCATCGCGTTGAACAACCGCGGCCAGGGCTCAAGACCCGCGCGGTCGATGATCCGCATGAGTTGAGTCCTCAGGTTCGAGGTGGTGTCACGGTACATGGAGATCACGAACTCAGCACCATCAGTCGCCAAGTCGAAGCTGTCCATCAGGGCAACGCGGAGTTCCGGAAACAGAGGAACGACCCGTTCGGCCTTGCCGTGACCTTCTGTTTTCGGCGACCGGACACGGAGCCGGTTGGTCGCCCAGTCCACATCGGCCCAGCGGATACCCAGAACCTCGGAGGGGCACCTCAGCCCCCCGTACCGGGCCAACACAATGATGCACCGCCAGTCCGCGTTAGGAGCTGCTTCGAGGAGTCTTTGAGCGTCGTCGGGCGTGAGGTAATAGAGCCGGGCACGGTTCGTCTGCGAGCCCGCCCGCACGCCCTCGAGCGGGTTCGAGGGGATCCAGCCCCAGCGGAGACCTTGCTTGAACAGCATCCTGGCGATGGTCACGTTCTTTGAGACGGTGGCGTCGGCAAACCCAGAGTCGGCGAGCCACGAACGCCAGCGGTCCGCCTCGCGCGGGCCGATGTTTCGCAGATCCGTTTCGCCGCCGAAGTGCTCGATCAGGAGCCGCCGTGTCTGCTCGTATCGAGTCCTAGTCGAGTCCTTGACGCTGATTGTCTTGAAATACTCCCGGAGCAGCACGCCCAACGAGTGCGTGTGTTCAGCCTCTCTGTCATCCACCAGCCCAACCCATACCAGCCTCGCGTGTATGTCATCTGGGAGGTCGGCAAGCCAATGGGCCGTCTGCCCATCGATCGCCGTGCCGGTCCGCAGGAAGGCGATAAGCCGCTCCACACGGGCAAGGAACGACTCGGCCGCCTTCACTGGGACTTTGCCAAGTCGGATGGTCTGGCGGGTGCCGTTGCCGTCGCTGAACAGGATCCGCTTGCTGCCGTTCTTGTCCCTTGAGAGTGATGCCATCACTTCACCGCCTTGCGTGTCCGGCCCTTCGGCCGGAGGATGATTTCGAGCCCGAGGTAGTCCGCCAGGGTCTCGGCGTGCTCGATCGAAAGACCGGACTCGCCTCGCACCAGCCGGGACAGGTGCCCCTGCGTGATGCCCGTTTCCATGGCGATCCTGTAGCGGGTCTGCCCGCAGGACTCGATCTGGGCCTTGATCGCCTCGGTGAGCTTTGCCATGCCCGGAGTATACCAGAATACTTGTCCACGCGCAATTGTCATCGGTAGTCCGTTCCCCGCCCGTAGAGAGGGGGCTCGGTCTCCACAATTCCATTCGATTCAGGTCCCCCCCTAGGGGGTGGGGTGAATGGGATCGAATCCGAGCCCGCCCTTGGCCCGTAGAACCGTCGGGGGTCGCCCTTCACCCCCTTCCCGGACTCGGCCCACCGGCCCGCGTCCGACCCGTCGGCCAGCGCGTGAGACAGCCGACGCTTGCCAGGTCTGGTCGAGCTGGGCCACGACTCCAGCAGTTCTTCGATCGTGAGGCCAGGGCCGGTCTCGGGGAGCAACTCGGTGATGGTCTCGGCGGGGGTGCTGGTTCAGGACGGGGAGGGGACGCGATGAGGTTCGAGGTCACCGGTCATATCGAGGGGCAGGAAGGCCAAATATCGACGACGATCGAGGCCGACACCAGACCCGAGGCCTGGAAAAAGGCGATGGCCATGGGCTACAGCATGGCCGCGTACATGCGTGAATTGGAGAGCCCGCTCCCACGCCCCGAAGGCCAAGCCGTCACGCTGGATCGTTACACGCTTGCCGAGATGGAAGAATGTCTGCGGAGGGTGTTCAAACCGGTCATCATTTGCGCGTGGGTAACGATCGTGTTCTGGATCGTCGGTGCCATCATCATCCTCACCAATGCCCGTTAGTACTAGGGTCGTCGCGGCGGTCCTGGGCGTGCTGATCGAGCACCTGCACGCGGCCCAGGTCGAGGCCGACCGGCTGCGGGTTGCGGCTGCTGAGGACGGGGTCGGGGTTCTGATTCAGGACTGACGGGCCGGGCTCACCACCCATACCCCTGATCGACCGTCACCGAGCCCCCGACGCTACGGACGCTATCGACATTCACTTCGTTCTGGACCAAGGCATCGACACTGCCGTGGATGCCGTTATGAGCCATGTCCCTGATGTTCCAAACGCCGTAGGCCAGAAGGCCGACCACGGCCAGCCGCCAGATCCACTCTGGGTTCCTCCGACAGGTGGATAGGGCCTGTCCGAGCATCCGGCGAGGTGTCTTTGCGTCTGTCGGTTCCGGTATGAGGTTTTGCGTCTGTCGGTTCCGGTGTGAGGTTTTGCGTCTGTCGGTTCCGGCATGAGGTTTTGCGTCTGTCGGTTCCGTTATGGGGTGTTGTGTCATGCCCGCCAGTATGACAGAAAACGGTCACCCGAACAGCATCGGTGGACACGCTTCGGACGAACCGTGGCCTTGGTCACCACGCTCGGCGTGCTGATCCCGTGACCCGCCAGGAACAGCGAGACGAAGGTGATGATGTCCCCGTTGTCGTTGATGCCGTCGCCGTTCATGTCGGCTCGGGGGTCCCCGGCGAAGATGTAGCTGATGAACGTGATGATGTCGCCGTTGTCGAGGACGCCGTCAGAGTTCGTGTCGGCGGGGCAGGAGTTCCCGAACAGGTACGCCGAGCCGGAGCTAGAGCCGCTGTCATCGTTGCCGAACGCCCCAACCGCGACGACCCTGTTGCTGATAGCGATGGAATAGCCGAACCAGTCTTCCGCCGCGCCGTCACTAGGCGATCTGGTTGCCCGTGGCGGCGTCGAACAGGTACGCCGAGCCGGAGCTATTGCCGTCGCCGAACGCCCCAACCGCAACGACCCCGTTGTCGATGGCGATGGAATCGCCGAATCGGTCGCCCCCCGTACCGTCGCTGGGGAGGAGCTTGGCTTCACCGAACCATTGCCCGAGGGCCGGGGCATTGAGGGAGCAGGATCCGACGACAGCGGCGAGGAGAACGATTCGGCCAGGACGGGGGAGGTTGTTCATCGCACCACGATACAGGACAACCCGGTCTGGTTGAACCCCTCGCGGTATTTCCCCCTAGAATTGTCGGGGCCGTGGGGGTCTCGGGGGGTCGAGCATGAAAGACGATGGACGCGATGAGCGGGGGCGTTTCGCCGTGGGCAACGCTGGCGGGCCGGGTTCACCCCTCGCGGGGCGGTCGGCCAAGCTGCGGGCCGTGCTGCTCGATGAGGTCGGACCCGATGAGATGCGGCGGGTGGTTCGCGTCGTGCTGCAGGCGGCCCTGGACGGCGACCTGCGGGCTTGCCGTGACCTGATGGACCGGGGGCATCGGGCGGGCTCCCCTTGGCCTGACGATCGACAAGACCGACCCCGAGACGGGCGGGTTCACCGTGCTGGTCGGGGTCGTGCCGTGCCGAGATCGGGACGATGACGAGGCCGACGACTGAGGCCGTCACCTTTCGGGTTCAATCGGTCGGGGCGGCGTGGTACGCTGGGCGGCATGGACACCACCACCTCTACCGTTGAAACCCGGCTCGCCTGACTCGAAACCCAGAACCGCCGACTTCGGGCTGCGGTCGCGGTCGTTGGCCTGGCGGGGGTCGTCGTCGCGGCGGTCGGGGGTGGTTGTCAGCAGAGCAAGGGAGCTCGGGGCCAAAAAAAGTTCACATCCGAGAGTTTTTTGGGACTTGCGTCTCCCCGGAACCGGTATATTGCGTCGCCTGTGGTTCTTCCGTGAGAAAGAGGGATCCACACCCATCCTGAGTTCGGTCCGAGTGTTTGGTCCGAGTGTTCTATCCGAGTGTTCTGTCCGGACGGACGACCTGTGGTTGACCACGGGCTGTTCGAGTTGACGCGCCGTCTTGAGAGATGCGGCGATCAGAGTGTGTACCAAAGAGAAAGAGAGACCCATGAATCAGACTGTTACCAAGAGCCTGTTCGGCGGAGCCCTGATGGCTGCGGGCCTGACGGCCAACGCGCAGACCTTTATCTATTCCGCGAACGATGCCAGTGGTGCCTCCGGCATCCCGTCGTACAGCACGGCGTATGTCCCGGGTGGGGTTGGGGCGTACTCGGGTCCTGGCGGGTACTCGTACAGCAGCGGGTACGACGCGTACTTCGGCACCACCGCCGCGGTCGCCGTTCAGGGCTCGAACTACGCCTTCGCCGCAGCGGAGTGGCAAGGGGACGGCTCCTATGGCTACAGCCACGCCCTGACGCTGGTGTCTTCGTTCTTCCAGGTGAGTCAGGACGCGGACCTGGTTGTGGAATTCGACTTCACCGCGACAAACGGGTGGGGGTCCTTCTACCTGTGGGAGGACGACGGGCTCGGATTCAACGGGAACGTGTTCACCTCCTTCGGGACCCTCATCGCCGCTTGGGCGGGCTCGCCGCCCGTGGGTACCGGCACGATCGCGCTCGAGGCGGGCAAGGACTACGCCATGCTCTTCGGGCACTTCGACCTCGTGAATGAGATCTTCATCTCGATCCTGACGGACTCGA
>JBLHKT010000021.1:0-70264 GCA_047620485.1 Phycisphaerales bacterium
TGGGCCGATGTCGGACTTGCAGAACAGCCCGATCTGCTGGCAGATCTGGGCCGCGAGCTCCTCGACGTACCCGCCTTGGACGGCGGGCAGCTGCAACTGGTAGATCTTCATCGCGACGGCGCCGCGCTCACGGTTCAGCAGCCGCTCGGGGACGGTAACAGGGACCGCGCCCGGGCTCTTGTCCTCGAACACGACCACAGCTTCAGGTAGGGCGGGCCCGTCGTCGGTCTGCTCCATGCGGCGGATGTTGGCGAGGCGGTCGCCGACCCCGGGGTCGATGAGCCCGCCGGGCCCGGTGTTGTAGGTCCAGTAGGTGTAGGTGGAGTCATCGACGGGATCGGGGTTGACGAATCCCTCGCCCCAGAGGTAGTCGTTGCCCATGGCGGTGGTCTCGCCGACGATCTTGGCGGTGTACCCGCTGCCGTGGTTCTTCTCGGCGGCGTGGAGCCAGGAGCCGAGCACGGTGTGGGCGGGGTCAAAGATGCTGGTGCCGTTGGCGTGCTTCCCGAAATCGATGCCCATGGTGACATCACGCATGTTGGTGTGCCACCCGAGGATGAGGTGCTGCCCATCCATGCTGGCGGCCCAGTACCCGTCGTCCTTCATGAGCTGGCAGGCGGCGAAGCACATCCACTCCATGTCCAGGTCGCCCCAGCTGTCGTAGCTGTCGCCGGGGACGTGGGCCGAGTCGTCGCGGTCGGTGCGGCTGAAGAGCAGGTTGCGCGCGGTGCGGTTCCAAAACGAGTCGTACGAGGCGCTGCCGTGCCCGGCGAAGTAGCACAGGTCGTTGGCGTCCACGTAGGAGTTCTCGTTGCCTCCGAGGGCCGAGCGCCTGAAGTCCGACTCCCACGAATTGTTGTTGCCGAAGCCCCACCTGGACCAGGTGCTCGGGAGTTCGTCGCGTAGCCCCTCGCACTCTTCCGAGCAGACGAACAGCGGCGAACCGGCGTAGGTCTCGCACCACTCATAGAAGAACTCGCCGGTGACGGCGGCACCAAGCCCGTAGACCACGCCGTCGTCGGCGTCGGTCTGCTTCATCCAGGCGTAAATCTCACGGATATGCACGGCCTGGGTGTCGCGGTCGGCCGCGGCCGGCACAACTCGGAGGCCCATCGCCCGGACCAGATCGCTCTCAAGAGCCTGCCCGCCCGCGCCCCGGCCGAAGGGCCGCCACTTGCGGTTGACGTCCAGGTACTCGACCGCGACGGACGAGGCGTCGGTGTCCACGGAGACGCCGGAGATCCACCGGGGGGCGCCGATGAAGGCGAGCTCGACCGCGGCGTTGCCGGTCAGCTCGACCGCGGAATCCGGGTCGCCGTCGATCAGGCGCAGCGCCTCGATCCCGCCGGAGCCAATTCGGTTGTTCTGGTAGAGGGTGACGCGCGAGAGTCGGGCGCGGTTGCTCGGCATGGGCAGGGCGGTGTTGGTCACGACGGGGCCGACGAGCCCGCGCATCTCGAACTCGCGGATCAGCTCGTCGGGCACGAGCTCGAGCGGTGGTGAGGTGGCGGGCTCGGCGCTGGCGGCAAGCCCCGCGAAACAGAGCAACGCGGCGACACTGAATCGGGTGGGGGTACCGGACGGGTTCATGGGAGCTCCTCTCGATTGGGATTTGCACAGAAAAAGCGCACGACCGCGGAACGCGATCGTTCTCGGTTCGAATTCTCGCCGTTGAGCGCGCACTCAGCCCGCGGGCCCGGTCCTCACGCGTCTCGCCCGCCCCGGTCAGCCGCCCTGCTGGGTGGCCGTGGGCCGCGATCCGTCGCATCAAAAAGCATACCCACTTGTGCGCAAAGACTACTTAAAACCAGAGATTATCCGGCCAATGTTTTGCGCTACGGCTTGCTTGTCAGAACGAGTCCGAACTGGCCCAAGGTGCTTTGCTACAGGTCTCTAGAAAGTCTTGCACGATGACCGCGATTTCGGCGGCGCGAGCGCATGAAGAAACCCGGGCGGAAATATCCGCCCGGGCCTTGCTGTTTTTATCGAACCCTTGGTCTTAGCAGCCGGCGAGGAACTGCTGGACGAAGGCGTTGATGTCGCCGTTGTCGAGGATCCCGTCGCCGTTGATGTCCGCGGCGAGGTCGCCACCGAGGAAGAGCTGGACGAAGGCGCCGATGTCGCCGTTGTCAAGGACGCCGTCGCCGTTGATGTCAGCGGGGCAGCCGCAGCCAGAGTTTTCCCAGGTGGTGATGGCGGCGGCGACCCGGTCGCGGAATAGGGCGGTGGCCCCGGTGCCGACGGCGAGGACCGCGTTGGCGCCGTTGCTGGCGTCGTTGACCCACGCGCCGTAGGCGTACTCGCGGATTCGGGTGCGGCAGCCGTCGAGGAAGGGGAGGCGGAACATGCCGCCGCGTGACCGGAACTGCCCGTCGTTGGCCGATCCGCCCGAGCAGCCGTAGCTGCCGTCCTTGACGGTCATGAAGAACTGGGCCTGGAAGTCGGCCTGCTCGGCGGCGTCGAGGCTTGAGCCGGCGAGCTCGACGTCGAGCACCTGCTGGAAGGTGAGCCCGCCGCCCATGTTGAAGTTGGTGTTGTTGATCATGAAGTTGTAGAAGTTGTTGGTCTGGGCACCCAGGTACCCGTTGTTGATGGTCTGATAGAGGCTGGCCAGGTCGTCAAGGGTCAGCTCGTTGCGGACCGAGTTACAGAAGCACCCGATGATGTGGTTCTGCGTGGTATTCGGCATGCCGAGCGAGACACCCACGGCGTCCATCCAGGGCTGGCCGTACCGCTGGCGGAGCGCCTCGGTGTCGGCGTTGCTCGAGGCGTTCATCATGTCGATGATGGACTGCTGCACGGTCTGGCTGAGAGCGCCGGTGCCGTTGGGGCAGCTGCCGGTGAGGCCCTCGTTGACGACGATGCCGCTTGCCAGACTGTCGTTGCCCAGCGCGATGCTCCGCATCGCACCGGCGTGGTACCAGGTCTTGAGCAGGCTGGCGGGCTCGAAGATCTTGCCCTCCTGCACGCCGGCGTGCTCGGGCCCGTCCATCTCGGTGAGCAGGAACCCGCTGGTGCCGTCGGTGATGTCCCGCATGTCCAGGTTGGTGTCGATCGCGAGATCGTTGTCGTTGCGCCGCATGAGTGCCCAGAACCGTCCGCTGCCGGTGTTGTGCTGGATATCGATGATGCGAGCGGCGTTCTGGTTATAGAAATCCTTGAGCCCGGTCTCGGAGGTGCCCAGGGTGTACCACCAGGCGTTCCCGTCGTTGGGGACCATGATCGCGGAGTAGTTCCCGTTGTCTTGCTCTTCGATGTCGATCAGGCGGGCGCTCTTGTCGCTCATGATCGTCTGGAGCGTGGCGAACGGGACGTTGGCTCCGTACCACCAGCTCGAGGCGAGATTGCCCGAGTTCTCGACCACGACGATGGCGTAGCGGAGGCTGCCGTTGTCGTCGTAGGGCTGGATATCGAGCACCCGGAAAGCGGGGTTGTTGTTGATCCAGTCGCCCACCTCGGTGGCGGTCATCCCGTAGAACCACCCGTGCTGAGCGGCCTGGTCGGCGCCGGTGTTCTGGACCATCACGGTCGCGAACCGCAGACCGCTGGCGGTCATGTACGGCTCGATGTCGATGAGACGGGCGTTGTTGGCGTTGAGCTGGGTCCAGACGTCGGCCTCGGTCTGATCCACGTACCACCACCAGCCCTTGGCGTAAGCGCCGGCGTTGGTGACGGTGGCGGCGCTGACCTTGAACGGGGCGACGGACTCGATCTCGATGTCCACGACGCGCTGGTTCTCGTTATTCACCAGGTTCACGACGGTGGCCAGGTCCACGTTGAACTGCCAGTACCAGCCCGTGGGATCGACCACGTCGGTCTGGGGCTGGGCGTGGGCGACGGAAGTACCGAGGGTGAGAGCCGCGAGCGTTGCCGCCCGGCCCATCCGATTCATCGAGGCTTTGATGGTGTTCATCATGACGAGCTCCAAGCGTTGTGAGGAAAGGGGCTCCGCACACGCGGGCCGCTGGGTGTCAGCGAGATCGCGTTTCCAGACTAACGACAATTGATAGTGATTCCAAAGAAAAAACCCGAGACACCCGTCTCGGGCTTGAAAACAAGGTTTTTTGAACCGGGCTCTCGATCAGCACCCGGCCAGGAAGAACCCGATGAAGGCCTGGATGTCGCCCAGATCGACGATGCTGTCGCCGTTGAAATCGGCGCCCAGGTCCTGCACAAGGAAGAGGGCGATGAAGGTCTGGATATCGCCCTGGTCGAGGATCCCGTCGCCGTTGGTGTCCGCCGGGCAAGAGTTGGCTACGTTGAACTCGAACCGGTAGGCCCCGCCGGCGGCGCCGTCGCCGCTGGGAAGGGCCCCGTTCACCGAGTCGCCGTCGAGCGCGACGCCCTCAACCGAGGAGACCACGGTGTCGGCGATGATCGCGACGTAGTCGCCCGCGGGGAGGCCCGCGCCAAAGTCGAGCGACGCGGTCATGGTGCCCGCGCTGTAGGCGAGGGTGAAGGCCTGGGGCGTCTCGAGCACATCGTTGGTGACGACGGCGAAGTCCGCCGCCGAGAGGCTCACCCCGTCGATGAAGGTGAAGCTCGCGCCCAGGTCGTCGGCCGCCGCCCCAACCACGACCGGCGGGGCATCGGTGAGCAGGGCCTGCACGCTGAACCGCTTGAGCACCCAGGCCTCGGGATCGACCTCGAAGAAGGTCGTGTCCACCGGGGTGGGGATGGTGAAGAAGTGGTCGCGGATGGTGGGCAAGAGGGTGAGCGTGTCGCTCCCGTTGATGCGGATGGGCAGCGGGATCTCGAAGACGCCGCCGGCACCGTCGTTGACGCTCTGGGCCTGGCTGAGCTTGATGCGGAGGTAGTCCTGCCCGCCGACGTTGACCGATTCCCAGGCGTACTGGTACTGCGGGGCTCCGCCGCCGTAGACGTAGTCGTCGAAGAGGTCGGTGAAGTCCAGCCCGGTCGAGAGGTTCATCGCGGCGAGGATGTCCTGGGTGGTGGCGCCCGATTGCCCGTACCAGGACATGAAGTCCCGCGTGGCCTGGAAGAAGGCCTCGTCGCCGGCCAGGCCTCGGATCATGTGCCAGACCCACCCGCCGCGGAGGTAGGTGAAGCTGTAGTTGAACATCCGATCGGGGTCGGCGGTGTCGTAGACGTAGGCCGAGCCGGAGAGGTCAAACGGGTAGTACGGGCCGTTCATGAGGTTGATGCGGCGGGCATCGGGGTCGGGCTCGCCGGCCTGGAACTCCTCGTAGAGCACCTCGGCGTAGTCGGCCATGCCCTCCTGGAACCAGATGTCGTGCCAGGTCTTGCAGGTGACCCAGTCGCCGAACCACTGGTGGGCGGCCTCGTGGGCGGTGAGCCAGTCGGCGAAGAACCACCCGATCTGCCCGGTGTTGGTCTGGTGCTCCATGCCGCCGGGGAAGCCGAACTCATACATGCCGTACCGCTCGGTGTGGAACGGGTAGACGCCAAACAGGTCGGAAAAGACGGTGAGCATGTCGCCCATCTTGAACCACTCTTCTCGGGGCTGCACAAACCCCGGGTCCGTCTGGTCGTTGGACTGGGTGAACCAGACGTCGAGCGGCATGGCGTAGTCGTTCACGCCGTCCGAGTAGTTCCAGATTCGCTGCTCGGTGTTGAAGTTGCTCGTGGCGAACGCGACGAGGTAGGTCGGGATCTCGTAGGAGTGCGAGTAGTTGTACCGGTCGCGGTTGCCCGAGAGCGCGTCCACGCTCTGCAGCACGCCGTTGGCGGTGGACTTGAACGTATTGGGCGCGGTGATCGAGAAGTCGAGCGTGAATTTGTCGGAGTAGTCGCCCGCGCCGCCCAGCGGGGCGTCCTTGCACGGCCACCACGTGTACGAGTAGTACGGCTGGCTCAGGGTGTAGACCATCTGGCTCGAGACCCGGTCGGTCGGCGGGTTGTCGTCCTGGACATTGATCCAGTCGATGGAGCCGAAGAAGCCCGAGACGGTCGCGCCGTTGTACTCCACCGCGACGACGAAGGTGTCGCCGGTGTTCTTGGGGCTCGGGAGGGTGACGACGCGGGTGCCGTCGGGCTGGGTGGTGAAGGACGCGGCCACGCCGTCCACCGTGACCGACGAGACGGTCAGGTTGGTCGCCAGCTGGAAGTTGAAGGTGGCGAGCCCGTCCACGAGCGAGTCGAGGGTCATGGTGCTGGTGCCGGCGAGCGAGGCGGCGCCGAACAAGACCTCGATGTCCAGGTCCACGTGGGTCAGGTCGGTCTCCGAGAGGGTGCTCGCGGCCCGGATCGCCTGGGGGAACTCGCTCTCGCCGCCGGGCCCGAAGCCCGCCGAGGCCATCGCGTCGGCGAAATGGCCCTTGCCGCAGCCGCGGAAGTCGGTGCCGGGGATGGTGCGGTAGGCCGGGTACTGCCCGGTGCTGTCGCCCGGGACCTGCAGCGAGCTGGGGGTCGGGTTCATAGCCGGGCCCGAGGCGAGCCCTGCGCCGGCAAAGACGGCGAGAACCGCCGCTGTGATCGTCCGTGTCATCGTAAACTCCTCGTGTTTCTTCTTTACTTCGCCTCACCACAGCAACCCCGCCGGCGATCCCGCCTCGTCGCTGTGCCCCCAGACCCATAAGCATACGGCATGGGGCGCTAAAAACACAAGGGAAAAGCAGGCCTTGTGCCCGGGTTTGAGCCCCTACGTTTTGCCGGACCCTTCCCGGCCCGGAGAACGCAATGCGACTCGCCAATGCTCTACGTCTGAGAACCTTACAGGTTGCGGGGCTCACCGCCCTCTTCGCCATCGGCACCGCCGCGTGCACCGCCCACCCGACCGCCCAGAACCAGCCCGCAGCCCAGGCACAGCCTGACGCCCAGGCCCCAGACGTCGTCCGATTCCACTACCTCCGCCCCGACGAGAACTACGAGGGATGGAACATCTGGGTCTGGGAGCTCGGTCACGCGGGGCAGCAGGTCGATCTCACCGAGGTCGGCGAGCACGGCGCGACCGGCGTCGCCTCGATCCACGACCCCGAGGCCCGGCTCGGGTTCATCGTTCGCCAGGGCGAATGGATCGCCAAGGACATCGACTCTGACCGCTTCGTGGTCCCCATGATCCAGAACGAGGTCTTCCTGGTCTCGGGCAACCCCGAGGTCTTTGGATCGCGCGCGCAGATCGACCTCACCCCGCGCATCACCGGGGCCTTCCTCGACGCGCTCGACGCGGTCACGCTCGGATCGGCGACCAAGCTGACCGAGGAGCAGATCGCCGGCACCGTCCTGCACTCGCCCGCCGGCCCCATCGAGATCGTCTCGCTCGACCGCGTGGCAAGCGACGCCGCGACCAGCACCGCGCTGATCTACACCGCACGCCTTGGCGCACCGATCGACGACTCCACCCTCACCACGCTCTCGCTCAGCGTGCCGGGCACCAACACCCAAGGCGAGCCGATGACGGTCTACGCCCGCGAGGTGCTCAGCGCCCACCGGTTCACCGCGGACCCGTCCGTCCCGCTCGGGCCGATCTACGAACAAGACGCGACGGTCTTCCGCACCTGGTCGCCGGTCAGCTCGGCGGTCGAGCTGAGCCTGTACGAGAACGGCGTCGCCGCCGCCCCGCGCGTCATCACGCTCGAGCCGACCACCCACGGGCTCTGGGAAGCAACCGTCTCGGGCGACCTCGACGGCACGCCCTACCTCTACTCGTTCACGTCCTACGGCGAGCCACGCGTCGCGCCCGACATCCACACGTTCGCGGCGACGGGAGACTCGGCGTACTCGGTCGTCGTTGACCTGGACCGCCTCGCGCCGGAGGGCTGGGACGAGGACGCGGGGCCGACCGTGGCGCACCAGACCGACGAGGTGCTCTACGAGATCCACGTCCGTGACTACTCGGCGACCGACCCGACCTGCGACGAGTCGCTGCGTGGGACGTATCTGGGGCTGACCAACGAGGGCACCAAGTCCGTCATCCCGACGGGGATCAAGCATCTGACAGACCTTGGCGTGTCGGCGGTGCACCTGATGCCGGTGCACGACTACACCGCGCCGCGGGGGCAGTACAACTGGGGGTACTGGACGGCCCTCTTCAACGTGCCCGAGTCCAACTACGCCACGAGCGAGGAGCCGGGGCTGGCGACGCTCGAGCTCCGCACCGCGATCCAGTCGCTGCACAGCGCCGAGATCCGCGTGATCCTCGACGTGGTGTACAACCACACCTCGACCTCGCTGGACTACTCCCCGTTTCACAACACCGTGCCGTACTACTACCACCGGACCACGCCCGACGGGCGGCTGATGAACGACTCGGGCACGGGCAACGCGATCGCCGACGAGCGGCCGATGGTCCGCGAGTACATCGCCGACTCGCTCGAGTTCTGGACCACCCAGTACCACGTCGACGGCTTCCGGTTCGACCTGCTGGGCATGCACCGGCCCGACTCGGTCGCCTACTGGACCCAGCGGCTCAAAGCAATCCGCCCCGACCTCACGCTCTACGGCGAGCCCTGGACCGGCGGCGGCACCACCCACTACCCCAAGGGTGCCCAGCGCGGCACGCCCATGGCGGTGTTCAACGATCACCTCCGCAACGCCATCCGCGGCGACCTCGACGGCGACGCCCAGGGCTTCGCCACCGGGCCCGGCGGCGACCGCGAGGCGATCAAACGCGGCGTCATGGGCGCGATCGATGACTTCGCAAACGAGCCGGGTGAGACCGTCTCCTACGTCTCGGCCCACGACAACCTGACGCTCTGGGACAAGATCAAGAAGACCAACCCCGCCGCGGGCGAGCCCGAGCGACTGGCGATGCACCGGCTGTCGGTCGGGATCGTGCTCACCAGCCAGGGCGCGGCCTTCTTGCACGGCGGGAGCGACTTCGCCCGCACCAAGCAGGGCGACCACAACTCCTACGAGGCGGGCGACGAGATCAACGCCTTCGACTGGCGTCGCAAGTGGGACTTCAAGGGCCTGCACAACTTCGTCCGCGGGCTCATCGCGATCCGCAACCAGCACCCGGCGTTCCGCATGCGGTCCGCGGCCGACATCCGCGAGAACCTGACGTTCCTCCCGGGGACCGAGACCTCACCGCTCGTCTTCACGATCGACGGCTCGGCGGTGGGTGACTCGTGGCGCACGATCCTGGTGGCCTACAACCCCGAGACGTTCGTCTCGCGGCTGATCCTGCCCGACGACGGAGCATGGAACATCGCCGCGGACAACGACCGGGCGTCGCCGATGTCGATCGGGACAGCCCAGGGGTTCCACGAGATGCAGCCGTACTCGCTGACGGTGCTGTTCCGGGAGTGAGGCCCCGCGGGTCCGGGGTGCTGGCCCCGAAACCCTTGTCTGATGGCGTCTCAGCAGCCGGCGAGGAACGCGGTGATGAAAGCCCCGATATCACCGTTGTCCAGGATCCCGTCGCCGTTGAGGTCCACGGCGAGGTTCCCGCCGAAGAAGAACGCGATGAAGACCTGGATGTCACCGCTGTCGTAGATGCCGTCGCCGTTGAGGTCGGCGGGGCAGCCGGGCTCGAACCCCGTCTTCGGGAAATAGAGCCGTCCCTCGAAGTGCGAGAGCAGAACCAGACGGGGGTACGAGGCGTTCGGGCCTCCGAGGTATGTCTGGGGGAAGTAGACGCCATCGCCGATGATGCCCGGGTAGGGCAATGGATCGAACTCGAGAAGCCCGCCCGTGAGTGCTCCGGTTTCGATCCCGTCCAGCACATAGAGACCGGTGCTGACAAACTCGTCGTACCCGTCCCCGTCGATGTCGTAAACAAACCGTGGGGCCACCTCCGCGCCCAGCGGGACCGCCGCGGCGAACGTGCCGTCGCCGTTGTTCATCACCACACACGTGTTGTGGTTTTTCGATTGACCGCAGTCTGTTTCGATCACCAGGTCGGGGAAGGCGTCCCCGTTGGCGTTGACCGCGAAAACCCTGGGGCACCCGCTGCCGCTCAGATTCTCGGGGATGATCGGGCCGTTAGCCACCTGCATGTATCGCCCGTCGCACAGACTGAGGAACACCGCCCAGTTCCCCGAGCCGTCAATGAACACGATGTCCTTGCATCCGTCCTGATCGATATCCACCAGGAGCGGCGGCGCCACTCCCGAAAGGGGCGGGTCCGGGCGGTAGGAGCGGATCTGGGCCAGCCCGCCGCTCCCGTCGTTGGCCAGAACCTTGGTCGCGCCGTTGCTGATTGTCACCAGCACGTCCGGGAGCCCGTCCGAGTTCGCGTCGGTCACCCGGAACACGACATTGACGTTGGTCCCGCCGGCGATCGGGCCTGAGGGCGTCCCGGAAATCCCGTTCGAATCGATCGGGACGTAGTACAGCGTATCCTCACCCGTGTCAGGTTTGCTCACGCGGACCGCGTCGCGGTTGCCGTCGTTGTCCATGTCCTCGTACGCGAGGAACAGCGTGACGGTGCTCGAGGCCTGCGAATACTCCGGCTCGAAGAGCGAGCCGTCCATCTCTCGGATCAGGTTGAACGAGCCGTCCGGCATCGCCTCGTACAGCGAGGCGACGGACGGTTGCCGGGGTGCCCGCACGCCGGAAATCAGCAGGTCGTCCCGTCCGTCGCCGGTGTAGTCCTCCGGCTCGCGGAGGTCGCCGGCGAATCGCACGTTGCGGAACACCGGGGTCGCGCCATCGCCGACCTGCAGGAAGGGGACGCCCTGGATGGGGTTGGTCCCGAAGGTCCCGTCCCCGTTCCCGGGAATCACCGCGGGCTCGCCACCGACGTCGACCAGAACGTCGGTCGTGCCGTCGCCGGTGAACTCCCCGAACGCCTCGATGGTCCCCGAGGTGAACGACCCGATCACGGGGGTATCCCACCGCGATCCGTCGGAGAGCCGGCACTGGATCGTGTCGGGGTAACCCCGGTACGTGGTCCCAGACCAGAGCAGGTCGGGCGAGCCGTCGTTGTCCACGTCCAGGATCGCCCGGAGGCCGCCGTGCTCGCACACGGCGTCCAGATACCCCACGGAATCGATCGCCCCCCCGGCGGTCAGATCGAAACGGAGCATCGTGTTGAACGGGGCGGGCTCCGAGCTGTTCTTCTCGACGGGGAGCACCACGTCATCGAACCCGTCGTTGTTCGTGTCGAAGGGGATGATCGGTCCGTAGTCCGTGAACCGCAGCGGGGCCGGCGGGGCGATCGAGGTGTACTCATAGGTCGGGTCGTTCGGGTCCGAGGGCGGAACAGCCTTTGGCTCGGCGAGCGTAAATTCCGTCCACAGCGGCACGTTCCCCGGGCCAGCGTCGCGCACAAGCCCGATCTCGAGCACGCCGTCGTGGTTCAGGTCCATCAGGTGCATCGAGCGGATGTCCCCCTCCGCGGGGGAAACCACCGCCAACTCACTTTCGACGGCCAGGTTTCCGGAGTTGTCGGCGTGATGGATGAGGACGTTGTTGGTCGCGGGATCGAGGAGTACGAGGTCATCGTTCCCGTCCTGATCGAAGTCTCCGAAGAACGCGGGACCGGACTGCAGGGAAATCAGCGGCGACGACGCCCCCAACTGCCCGGTGTTCGAGATCGAGATCCGAGAGAAGTTATACAGCAAGCCCCCGGAGTCGTCCCCGCGTCGTGTCCACAGGGCCCGCCCGCCCGACGTGCTCTGTGTGATCCCCAGAACCTCAGGAAAGTACAGGTCGTTGGACGCGCCCGGCACAAGAGTCATCGAATCGGCCAAAGCGAACTCGCCGCCGGTATTCAGAAAGACTTCGATCGTGCTGACCCAATCGGACCCATACCGATTCGTGGCCGTCAACCGGACCACGTCATTGAGCCCGTCGGCATTCAGATCGCGGACCAGGTAGTCGGTGGAGATCGCGACCGAGGCGAACGAGGGGGACGAGGCGGCGATTACGACAGCCCACACCCAGAGCCTGTTGGTGATATTCATTCTAGTATGCTATCAGGATCCTGTTCGTTATGCCACTAAAATGCGGAGCAATAGAAGCTCAAAAACAGCGATTCATGTGCAATCTTGTTAATTCTGTCCCCCGCGTTGGGGGCCCGCTCACGAATGAATCGCTCGTCCCTCGCTCGCCATCGCGGCCTCGTGGATCGCCTCGTGCATCGTCGGGTGTGCGTGCATCGTGACGATGATCTCTTCGGTCGTCGCCTCGAGCCTTCGTGCCAGGCTCATCTCCGCGATCAACTCTGTCGCCTGATCGCCCAGGATGTGCGCGCCCAGAATCTCGCCACGCGGCAACCCGCGGATGATCTTGGCCATGCCGTCGGTGTGGTTGCTCGCGATCGCCTTGCCCAACGCGCTGAACGGGAAGGACCCGGTCTCGTAATCGGTCCCCTTCTTCATCCCCTTGGCCTTGAGCGCCTGCTCGGTGAACCCGACCGACCCGACCTGCGGCTGGCAATACGTGCAACCCGGGATCACGGTGTAATCGACCGGGATCGGCTCGTGGCTCTCCTTGCCGTCCTTCCACGCCCAACGCTCCGCACAGATCACAGCCTCCTCGCCCGCGACATGCGCCAGCCACGGCGGGCCGATCACGTCGCCGATCGCGTACACGCCCGGCAGGTTCGTCTTGTAATCAATGTGCGCCGGCTCGAGCGGGGAGTCGGGCCCGACGGGCACGTAGTCCGTCTTGATGTGCCCCTTGACGGTCTCAAGCCCGAGCGAGTCGTCGAACAGCCCGTCGAACCGACCGGCGACGCCGATCGCGAGCAGGGCCTTGTCGCCCGAGATGGTTTCTTTCTTGGACTCGTCGGGCTTGCCGTCCTTCATGGGGGCGACGACGACGTCCACGCCGGCCTTGGTCTTCTTGATGTCGAGCACGCCGTGCGAGAGCTTGAGGTTGTACCCGTTCTTCTTGTAGATGCGGCCCATCGCCTTGCCGATCTCCTCGTCCTCCACGGGCACCACCCGGTCGAGCATCTCGATGATCGTGACCTTAGAGCCGAACTGCTTGTAGACGTACCCGAACTCCATGCCGATCGCGCCAGCCCCGACAATGATCAGGTGCTCGGGCTTCTCTTTGTTGTTCATCGCCTCGCGGGCGCCCCAGATCTTGTCGCCGTCAAACCGAGCGAACGGCAGGTCGCGGGCACTCGCGCCGGTCGCGACCATCACGCGGTCAGCGGTGATGGTGTCGCGGGCCTTCTTGGCGGGCGTCGCGGGGCAGCTGGAGATCTCCTCTTGCACCTCGCAGTCGAAGATCTCAACAGACACCTTGGGCCCGGCCTTCACGATCTTGGCGTGCCCGACGATGTGCTCGATCTTGTTCTTCTTCATCAGGTACTCAACGCCCTTGTTGAGCTTGCTCGCCACGTCGCGGCTGCGGCCGATGACCTTGCCCCAATCAAACTTCATCTCGCCCGTCAGGCCCCAGTCCTGCTTGTGGGCGAGCTTCTCCATGAGCTCGGCGTTTGAGATGAGGGCCTTGGAGGGGATGCACCCCCAGTTGAGGCAGACGCCGCCGAGCTTGGCCCGCTCGACGATGCCGACCTTGTACCCGAGCTGGGCCGCGCGGATCGCGCCGACGTACCCGCCGGGTCCGCCGCCGATCACGATGACGTCGTAGTGGGTGTTTGCCATGGGGAGGCTCCTCAGAATGCGGGCCGTGCGGGAAGCGGCTGACCCGATTGGGTGTCAATAACGGTCTTTTTATGCCCGAAAACCGGGTTTAGGTGACGCGAACAGCAGTATAGGACGGCCCCGATGAGACTTCGCCCAAGGGCGGCTTCAGTCGCGCACAGGGTTCTTCATTTGTCTGGTATCGCGGTTCGGCGTCGAGTAGGCTTGGATTGACCGGGCCGACCGCGGCTGACGAGATGTGTTTGGAGAGCGAGCCGATGAAACGCCTGAACCATGCCAACGACTGTTCTGGATCCCGTTCGCGGGGGACCCGTCTGCCGTTCACAGCGATGCTCGCCGTGCTCGCAGGCACAGCCCTGTCCAACAGCGTCCAGGCCCAATCCACCGAGCCCTTCCCCGCAGCGTTCGAGCTCTCGAGCCTGCTGCCAGAGAACGGCGGCGACGGCTCCGACGGCTTTGTGCTTAAAGGGATTGGGTTCGACAACAATACTGGCTGGTCTGTTTCATCTGCGGGTGATTTCAATGGTGACGGCTTCGATGACGTGATCATCGGGGCGTGGTACGCTTCCCCAAACGGAATCCGCTCCGGCGAAAGCTACGTCGTCTTCGGACGCGATCTCTCGCCCTGCCTGCCCGATCTCAACGCCGACGGCATCGTCGATCAGGGCGACATCCAGGCCTTCATCGCCGAGTTCCTCGAAGGATGCTGAGCATGAACCGCCTCGCACTCAAGGCCGCCGCCCTCCTCACCGCCGCCTCGCTCTGGGCCACGCCCCACGCAGCCGCGATCCAGGACACCCCCCCCACCATCGAGACCTCCTCGGTCCTCCGCAGCATCTCCACCCTCGCCGACTGGTCCTTCGACGGCGAGTCCGATTTCACCCAGGACACCCACGACTCGACCTCCAACGGTCCCTTCATCAGACAGATGCAATCAGACATCGCACACGTGCAGGGGGCCGAAGCCAGCGGGCACGCCTCGCACAACTCCTCCATCACAGCGTTCCGAATCCTCAGCGAGGCGACCTGCCGCTCGGACGCCACCGGCCCAGATACCGATTTCTACATCATCGGCGCCGCCAACGTGACTGAGTTCGAGGCCACCTTCACCGTTCCCGTAGACGCCACCGCGTCGTTCTCCTCGAGCTTCGAGAGCGCCGACTCGGGCTTCCCCGGCCTCGTCGGCGGCTCATCCTCGGTACGGATCGAGTTCAAGGGCACCAGGGCCGACGGCACCGCGTTCCGTTTCTTCACCTTCCGAGGCAGCGGCGTAAGCTTCGGCCCCGATGAGTATTCCGAGGTTGTCGAGCTCAAGGCCAACTCCGAACTCTCCCTGTCATGGAAGCTCACCGCAGTCGCCACCGAAGGATTCCCCGGCGACGAGTTCGCCCAGGGCTCCATCACCTGCGAACTCAACCTCGGCGACGCCGACGGCGACGGCCTCCTCGATGTCTGGGAAATCAACGGCATCGACACCAACGGCGACGGCATCCCCGAGATCGACCTGCCCGCCATGGGCGCCGACCCCTTCAAGAAGAACCTCTTCGTCGAGCTCGACGCACACGCCGGTGTCCCCGTCGACGCCACCGCCATCGCCATGGTCGAGGCCGTCTTCGCCACCGCCCCGGCCGACATGGTCGACAACCCGGACGGCTCCGACGGCATCATCCTCCACGTCCTCATCGATGACAACGACCTCACCGCCGAGCCCTACGTCTTCTCCACCTGGCCCGCCGAGTTCGACCAGCAGAAAGCCGCCCGTTTCGGCCCCGCCCTCCTCCGCTTCAGCCCCCAGTGGGAGTCCACCATCAAGCCCATCTACGAGCAGATCTTCCGCTACTGCGTCTGGGGCTCGGATCTCCAGAGCGACGGAAGCCTGATCGCCGGCATCGCCGAGCTCCCCGGCGACGACTTCATCATCTCCGCAACCAGGATCCACGACCGGTACTCCGACGAGTACGCCCACCTCCGCACCAGCGGCCTCGCCGGCGTCTTCATGCACGAGCTCGGGCACACCCTCAACCTCCGCCACGGCGGGCAAGAGAACAAGAACCTCAAGCCCAACTACCTCTCCATCATGAACTACCTCTACCTCTTCCCCCTCCGGGGCGTGACCGTCGAGGGCACCCCACGGTCCGTCGTCTGGGAGCTCGACTTCGCCCGCACCGCACCCAGAACCCTCAACGAGAACATCCTCCGCGAGACCCAGGGCCTCAACGGCCCCGAAGGCCGCTTCATCATCTTCAACGTCGCCGCAGACCCCCTCAGACCCGTGAGCCAGATCGCCGACGCCGACGCCCCACAGATCGACTGGAACCTCTCGGGCCAGCCCTTTGAGACCGACCCCGTCGCCGTCAATATCTCACGCCTCAGCAGCAATCCCGACTCCCTCGAAAACGCCCTGGTCCCCTTCACAGACTGGGACCGCATCTGGTACCACCTCTCCGGCTCCGAAGACTTCGCCGACGGCCCCCACCTCTCCGCGGTCCTCCCAGACCCCACCGCATTCACCATCTTCGACGACCTCGAATCCTTCACCATGCACGACCGCTCCACCCCCTCCTGCCCGGCCGATCTCAACGGCGACGGCATCGTCGATCTCGGCGACATCTCCGCCTTCATCGCACTCTTCCTCACCCAAAGCCCCGCCGCAGACTTCAACAACGACACCATCATCGACCTCGGCGACATCCAAGCCTTCGTCACCCTCTTCCTCGAAGGATGCTGAGCATGAACCGCCTCTCACTCAAAGCCGCCGCCCTCATCACCGCCGCCTCGCTCTGGGCCACGCCCACCGCCGTGGCGATGCAAGACATCCCCCCGGTCATCAACACCTCCTCGGTCGTCCGAAACGTCTCCACCCGCTCAGACTGGGACTTCGACGGCCAGTCGGACTTCACGCAAAACACCGCCGAGAACACCTCGAACGGAACCTTCGCGAGAAACTTCCAGTCCGACATCGCTCACGTCCAGGGCGCCAGCGCCGACGGCTCCGCCTCGCACAAATCCTCCATCTCCTCGTTCCAGATCAAGGGCGAGGCCCAGTGCCGGTCGGACGCCACCGGCCCGAGCACGGACTTCTACATCATCGGCGCGTCCAACGACGCCGAGTTCGAGGCCCACTTCACCGTGCCCGTCGACACCACCGCCTCGTTCACCTCACGCATCGAGGCCGACGCCTCCGGCACCGAGTTCTTCGGCATCGGCGGCTCCCAAACCGCGCGCGTCGAGTTCACCGGAACCCGCCCCGACGGCACCACCTTCCGCTTCTACACCTTCCGGGGCAGCGGCATCAGCATCGGCCCAGACGAACACGCCGAGGTCATCGACCTCAAGGCCAACACCGAGCTCGTCCTCAAGTGGAGGGTCGCCGCCGTCGCCACCGCGGGCCTCCCCGGCGACCACTTCGCCACCGGCACCCTCGTCTGCGAGCTCAACCTCGGCGACACCGACGGCGACGGGCTCCTCGACGCCTGGGAGACCAACGGCATCGACATCAACTCCGACGGCATCCCCGAGATCGATCTGCCCGCCATGGGCGCCGACCCCTTCAAGAAGAACCTCTTCCTCGAGCTCGACTCCCAGGCCGGCGTCCCCGTCGATGCCGCCGCGATCGCCATGGTCGAGCAGGCCTTCGCCGAGGCGCCCGGGTCGATGGTGGACAACCCCGACGGCTCCGACGGCATCCTCCTCTTGGTCCTCGTGGACGACTCCACCCTCACCAACCAGCCCTACGTCTTCACCGACTGGCCCGCCGAGTTCGACACCGAGAAGGCCCAGTTCTTCGGCCCCGCCTCCCTCCGGGCCCACCCGGACTGGGACTCCTCCATCAAGCCCTTTTACGAGCTCATCTTCCGGTACTGCATCTGGGCCGACTCACTCGTGAAAGCGGGCGACCAACTCGGCGGCATCGCCGAGCTCCCGGGCGACGACTTCATCATCGGGGCCAACGCCACATACAACCGCTACGTCGCCCCCTACACCCACCTGCGGACCAAGGGGCTCGCCGGCGTCTTCATGCACGAGTTCGGGCACACCCTCAACCTCCGCCACGGCGGGCAGGAGAACAAGAACTTCAAGCCCAACTACCTCTCCGTCATGAACTACACCTACGTCTACCCCCTCCGCGGCGTGACCGTCGAGGGGACAGCCCGCGAGATCGCCTGGGAGCTCGACTTCGCGCGCACCGCGCCCAAGGTCCTCGACGAGAACGAGCTCGAGGAGGACAAGGGCCTCAACGGCCCCGAGGGGCGACTCATCCTCTTCAACGCCGCCGCAGACACAAACACCCCCGTCATCCAGATCGCCAACGCCGACGCGGCCGAGATCGACTGGAACCTCTCGGGGCCGCCCATCGAGACCAACCCGGTCGCCGTGGACATCTCGCGACTGGGAAGCATGAACGATTCGCTCGACGACGCCCTCACCGCGTTCACCGACTGGGACAAGATCTGGTACCCCCTCACCGGCTCCGACGACTTCGGCGACGGCCCGCACCTCTCCGCGGAAATCACCGAGCCGTTCCACATGAGCATCTTCGAGGCCCTCGACACCTTCGTGGCCGTTGACCGCTCCACCCCCTCCTGCCCGGCCGACCTCAACGGCGACGGCATCGTTGATCTCGGCGACATCCAGAGCTTCATCGCCCTCTTCCTCGTGCAGGATCTGGCCGTTGACTTCAACGGCGACGGCATCATCGACCAGGGCGACATCCAGGCCTTCATCACCGCCTTCCTCGACGGCTGCTGAAACGAGCAGCGAGACGGAAGTTGAGACGGGGCTGGGGCCCCCAACCCGCCTGTTCGTGCGCCAACGCTGGCTGACCGCCCGTGGCCGTGCGCCGATCACAATGACGTCGTCGTCAGTGTTGGCCCAGGGCGAGCCGCTGAATCAGCGGGCCGCAGCGCCCGGGAGGTGGTTGAATTAATCGGGAGTGGCTGAACCGGTCGATTTCGGGCCGCTGCGGTTGGAACCGAGAGAGGTTCCATGACCAGGATGGCGATATAGGACCTCGCGAGTGGGCCTTCTCGTGGTGTGGGCCCCTAAGAGCTGGGGCGTACTGATTTTGTCTAGTCATTTCCATCGGGTTCGGGTAGGCTTTCGCGAGCCCGCGCTGTTGTTGACGGGCTGATTCAAGGAGAGACTCGATGCCCATCCGCCAATGCGCCCTTCTCGCCCTGCTCGCCGGCACCGCGATGTCCCATAACGCACAGGCCCAATCCACCGACCCCTTCCCCGCGAGCTTCGAGCTCTCGAGCCTCCTGCCCGCCAACGGCGGCGACGGCTCCGACGGCTTCGTCCTCAACGGCATCACCGACGGCGACCGCAGCGGCATCTCCGTGGCCTCGGCCGGCGATGTCAACGGCGACGGCGTCGACGACCTCATCATCGGCGCGTTGGGCGCCGACCCAAACGCGATGAATGCCGCCGGCGAGAGCTACGTCGTCTTCGGCGGCCCAGGCGTCGGCTCTGCCGGCTCGTTCGACCTCGCCTCGCTCAACGGCGCTAACGGCTTCGTCCTCAACGGGATCGACGCGGGCGACTTCAGCGGCACCTCCGTCTCCTCGGCGGGTGATGTCAACGGTGACGGGTTCGACGACCTCGTCATCGGGGCGCGGCTGGCCGACCCGAACGGCGTCAACAAAGCCGGCGAGAGCTACATCGTCTTCGGGGCCGCGGACCTGGGCACCACCGGCGTGGGCGCCGGCGGCTCATTCGACCTGGCGGCGCTCAACGGCCCCAACGGCTTCGTCCTCAGAGGCACCGGCATCTATGACTACAGCGGCGGCTCGGTCGCCTCGGCCGGCGACGTCAACGGCGACGGCATCGATGACCTCGTCATCGGGGGGTACGCCGCGAGCCCCAACGGGATCAGCTACGCCGGCGCGTGCTACGTCATCTTCGGAGCGACCGACCTGGGCGACGGGGGCCTGGGCACCGGGGGCTCTTCCGACCTGACGGCCCTCACCGGCCCCAACGGTTTCGTGCTCAACGGCATCGACTCGTACGACTACTGCGGCCTCTCCGTCAGCTCGGCCGGCGACGTCAACGGCGACGGCCTGGCCGACCTCATCATCGGGGCGCCCTACGCCGATGGCCCCGCGGGGAACCCCAAGAGCAGTTCGGGCGAGAGCTACGTCGTCTTCGGGGCGGCCGACCTGGGCACCACGGGCGTGGGCTCCGGCGGCTCATTCAACCTCTCGGCGCTCAACGGCCCCAACGGCTTCGTCATGTACGGGATCGACGTGGATGACAGCAGCGGCTACTCCGTCTCCTCGGCCGGCGACGTCAACGGCGACGGCATCGACGACCTCATCATCGGCGCCGATGGGGCCAACGAAAACACGGGCGGAATCGGCGCCGCCGGCGAGAGCTACATCATCTTCGGCGCGACCGATCTCGGGGTGGGGGGCGTCGGCGGAGTGGGCACCGCGGGCACGTTCGACCTGGCAGCGCTCAACGGCCCCAACGGCTTCGTCCTCAGCGGGACCGAGCCGCAAGAACACAGCGGCCAAACCGTCTCCTCGGCGGGCGACATCAACAACGACGGCTTCGGCGACTTCATCATCGGGGCCACCGACGCAGCTCCCAACGGCGCCGGATCCGGCGCAAGCTACCTCGTCTACGGTGCGGCCGATCTAGGAACCACGGGAGTGGGCACAGGCGGCACGTTCGAGCTGGCCGCCCTCGACGGCACCAACGGATTCGCCCTCAACGGGATCGCCATGGAGGACAGCAGTGGCAAGGGCCTCTCCCCGGCGGGCGACATCAACGACGACGGCATCAACGACCTCATCATCGGGGCAGGTCGCACAGGCGCCGGCGAGAGCTACGTCGTCTTCGGGCGTGACCTGTCATCTTCCTGCACGCCCGATCTCAACGGCGACGGCATCGTCGATCAGGGCGACATCCAGTCCTTCATCGCGCTCTTCCTCGTGCAGGATCTGGCCGTGGACTTCAACGCCGACGGCATCGTGGACCTGGGCGACATCCAGGGATTCATCGCCGCCTTCCTCGCCGGCTGCTGAACGCCCCACCCGTGCCACCGAGATCGGCCCCGCGATTTCGGTGCTCTCCCCGCCTCAAGGCCCCACCACGGCCACGCCCCCCGCCACAACACCAACCCGCGCGCCAAACCCCCCGCCTGTGCGCCAACGCCGGCAGACCGCCCGCAGCCGTGCGCAAAAACCTGGAAAGCCCCATCTTTTTCCTTTCGGGTTTCGCCCCCCTTCCGCTACACTGGGCCCAAGGCCGCTCTGTTTGTCCGCGGCGAACGAAACAAGGTCCGGAAAAACGTTGCCCGGGGGGGGAACCACACATGACCAACTGCATCACCAGCCGAATGACCTACCGAATCGTCCGCCGTCTGAAGCCCGCACTGCTCGCCGGAGCGCTCGCTGTGGGAGCCCTAGCGGCCTCGCCCGCCGCCGCCCAGCAAGAGGTCCTGCTGCAGAACGACTCGCTCGTGGACGGTGACTCTGGCGCGATCTGCATCTGCTTCGCCGAGGGCGAGGAGGTCGCGGTCTGGCTCACCAGCCCGTGCGACGGCAACATCGTCGCGATCCAGATCCTCTGGCGGTCCGAGCTGGGCGGGGCCCCGCAGATGCTCGAGGACGCGCTGCTGGTCTACTCGGCGGGCAACTACCCGTTCCCGGGAGCGCTCAAGGAAGAGTTCCTCGCGCCGCTGCTGACAGACTTTGGCCAGGGCTTCAACGAGTTCCGCTACAAGGACGAGAACCTGACGGTCCCGATCAGCGTGCCCGTAATCGCCGGCGAGACCTTCGTCGTCTCGCTCGCCTTCTTCAACGCCAACAACGGCGACTTCTTCGCCCCCAGCGTCGTCTCCGATCGCGACGGCGCCACCGCGGGCCGCAACGCCGTCTACGCCATTCCCGGCGGGTGGCGATCCAATGAGTCGCTCGGCGTGAACGGGGACTGGGCGATCCGCGCGATCGTCGAGTGCGGCGCCAGCGCCACCGGCGCGTGCTGCCTGCCCAACGGGCTGTGCGACCAGCTCACCGAGGCCGAGTGCGCCGCGGTCAGCGGGTCATGGAACGGCGTGGGCACCGACTGCGCCGAGACCGCCTGCATCGGCGCGTGCTATGTCCCCTCCACCGGCTCGTGCCTCCTGTTCGACAAGGCCACCTGCGACGCGGTCGCCGGCGAGTGGGCCGGGCCGGGCACCACCGAGTGCGCCCCCACCTGCCCCGCCGACCTCAACGGCGACGGGATCGCCGACAACGGCGACATCCAGACCTTCGTCACCCTCTTCCTGGCCCAGAGCCTCGCCGCGGACTTCAACGGCGACGGCATCCTCGACAACGGCGACATCCAGGCCTTCATCACCGTCTTCCTCGCCGGGTGCTGAAAACAGAGTCCACAGATCCCAATCAGCGGGAACAACCGGGAGACCGACCTTGAAGATGACTTACTCGTTGATCGCCAGCCTTGCCGCCTCGGCCGGGGTCGTGCTCGCCGCCTCTGCATTCGGCGGGGGCGGCTCCACGCCAAACGCTCTCGTGATGGGCGACGGCGTGCGCTCCCTCGCTGTCGATGACGCCGCGTTCGTCAACTTCGAGACGCCGCACGTTCACCCGCTCGAACTCTCGGCCGACGGCTCGCGCCTGTTCGCGGTCAACACCGCCGCGGGCTCGCTCGAGGTCTTCAGCGTTGCCTCCGGCGTGCCCCGCCAGACCGGCTCGGTCGCCGTCGGGGTGGACCCGGTGAGTGTCCGCCAGCGCACGAGCAACGAGGCCTGGGTCGTCAACCACATCTCAGACTCGATCAGCATTGTTGATCTGACCCGGATGACCGTTGTTGCCACGATCCACACCGCCGACGAGCCGGCGGACGTGGTCTTTGCGCAAGGCCGCGCGTTCGTGTCGTGCGCCCAGGCCAACGTCATCCAGGTCTTCGACGCGGCGAACCCGACCGCGCCGACCAACGAGATCGCGATCGAGGCCGAGGACCCGAGATCGCTCGCGGTGAGCCCGGACGGGCAGACGGTCTACGCCGCGATCTTCGAGAGCGGCAACGGCACCACCATCCTCGCCGGCGGCGCTGCAAACAACGTCATCGCGTTCCCGCCCAACGCGGTGAACTCCCCGCTGGGCCCGTACAACGGCGTCAACCCGCCGCCCAACTCGGGCGGCTCGTTCAGCCCATCGATCAACGGGGCCAACCCGCCGCCGCTGCCCGTGGGGCTCATCGTGCGACAGGACGCACAGGGCAACTGGCTCGACGACAACAGCGGCGACTGGACCCCGATCGTCACCGGCAGCGACGCGGCGGCCTCGGGCCGGCCCGTCGGCTGGCAACTGCTCGACCACGACGTCGCGGTGATCGACGCCAGCTCGCTGAGCCTGTCCTACCAGGACCGCCTCATGAACTTTAACATGGCGATGGGCGTCAACCCCGTCACCGGGCAGATCGCGGTCGTCGGCACCGAGGCCACCAACGAGGTGCGGTACGAGCCGAACCTCAACGGGCGGTTTGTGCGCGTGCACGGGGCGGTGTTTAACGCCGGCGGCGCAAACGCGAGCGTCACGGACCTCAACCCGCACCTGAGCTACCCCGCGGGCCCCGCGTTTGCCCCGGTCGCTCAGGCCCAGCGGGACCGCTCGCTCGGTGATCCCCGCGGCATCGCGTTTAACTCCGGCGGCACCCGGGCCTACGTCACCGGCATGGGCTCCAACACCGTCGGCGTCTTCGACGGTGCGCTCAACCGCGTCGGCCCGGTCGAACAGATCGAGGTCGGCCAAGGCCCGACGGGAATCGTGGTCGATGACGCGAGAAACCGGCTGTACGTGCTCAACAAGTTCGACGGCTCGATCTCGACCGTCGATCTCGTCTCGGGCACGCAGACAAGTGTCACGCCCTTCTTTGATCCCACGCCCATCGCGATCAAGCTCGGCCGACCGTTCCTCTACGACACTCACCGCACCAGCGGGCTCGGGCAGCTCAGCTGCGGCAGCTGCCACGTGGACTCCCGGTTCGACCGGCTCGCGTGGGACCTTGGCAACCCCGCGGGCGACATGAAGACCTTCGACCAGAACTGCGCCGACGGCGGGTGTGAGGACTGGCACCCGATGAAGGGCCCGATGACCACACAAACGCTCCAGGACATCATCGGCAAGGAGCCCCACCACTGGCGCGGCGACAAGTCGGGCCTCGAGCAGTTCAACGCCGCCTTCACCGACCTGCTCGGCGACGACGCGCCGCTCAACGCCCTCGAGATGCAGCAGTTCGAGGACTTTCTCGCCTCGATCTACTACGGCCCCAACCCCAACCGCGGGCTGATGAACGAGCTCCCGACCGGCCTGGACCTCACCGGCCATTTCACCGTGGGCCGCTTCGCGGCACAGGGTCAGCCGATGCCCGCGGGCAACGCGGCCGCCGCGGTGAACCCGTACCGCACCGCCGGGCTCGACGGCGTGCAGTGCGTGACCTGCCACACGCTGCCGACCGGGCAGGGGTCCAATTTCCGGGTGCAGGGGTTCACGCTCGTCGAGGTTCCCATCGGGCCGCTGGGCGAGCTGCACCACACCGTGGTGAGCGTGGACGGCTCAACGAACGTCTCGCTCAAGGTCCCCCAGACCCGCAACATGCAAGAGAAGGCCGGATTTAACACCACCCAGATGACCAGCACCGCCGGCTTCGGGTACATCCATGACGGGAGCGTGGACTCGATCGAGCGGTTCATCGCCGAGCCCGTCTTCTCGATCGCCAATCTGCAGCAGCTCGCGGACCTCACCGCGTTCATGCTCTCGTTCTCGGGCAGCGACCTGCCAACCCCCCCGGGCAACGGCAACGTCTTCGAGCCGCGCGGCCCGGAGAGCCAGGACGCCCACGCCGCGGTCGGGCAGCAGCTCACCATGACCGGCGGACCAGAGCCGGCCGGGATGGCGACCGTGCGCAACCAGGCCGACCTGGGAAGGGTCGGCATCATCGTCAAGGGTGAGTTCGCAGGCGAGCTCCGCGGGTTTGTCTATCTCGGCGGCGGAATCTATCAGAGCGATCGAGCAAGCGAGACCGCAACACACGCGCAGCTCCTCGCCGCCGCCGCGGTCGGGGCTGAGCTGACCTGGACCACGGTTGATACCCGCACCGCCCAACGCCTCGGCGTGGACACCGATCTGGACGGGTTCCTCGACCGCGACGAGCTCGATGGGTGCTCCGACGAGCGCGACGCGACCTCAACCCCGCTCAACTCGGTCTGCTGCCCCGCGGACCTCAACAACGACGGCATCCTCGACAACGGTGACATCGGCGCCTTCGTGGCGCTCTTCCTGGCCGGCGACCTGAGCGCGGACCTCAACGGCGACAGCATCCTCGACAACGGCGATATCAGCGCCTTCGTCGCCGCGTTCCTCGCCGGGTGCTGAGCGACGACTCTGATCCGCCCGCCCCCGAGGGTGCAGCGCGGATGAGGCGAGAACCGCTCTGGCGAGTCCGAAAACGGGTTCGGCCCGGTCTGAGGTCGGATTCTGGTCGCGGATGTTTCTTGGTGACCGGGTTTGTGCTAGCTTTATTTGCGGGCCGTGCGATGATGAGTAATTCGTAACCATTTCACTCGGCCCTGGGGGGCCACACGAGGGAGAGTCTCAATGCGTTCATGGATTGCTGCCGGTGTCCTCGGTCTCGCCACGTCCCTCGCCTCAGCGGGCGACGGGCTGCGGGTCGCCGAGTGGAACGTCACGTATTACAACGGCTCGAACTCGGTCGATATCCAGAACGGGACGTACGGCGTCTTCGAGGGTCGCTCGTTGTCTCCCGATGTCATCCTGCTCGCCGAGATCGTCAACATCACGGCGCTGAACCTCCTCGTCTCGCACCTGAACAACGCGCCCGGCTCGCCGAGCGACTGGGCCGCGGGCCCCTTCTACTCCGCCTCGACCTCGGGCGGGATCAACACCGCGTTCGTCTACCGGACCGGCAAGGTGGATTTCCTGGGGGCGACGCTGGTCAAGGCGGGCACCTCGGGTGAGAACCCCCGCAACGTCGTCCGCTACGACGTGCGGCTCGACGGGTACACCTCCGAGGACGCGACCTTCTCGTTCTACCCCACGCACATGAAGGCCGGCAGCGGCTCGACCGACCAGTCCCGCCGGCTCATCGAGGCCCAGGCCGTCACCACCAACGCCGCGACCCTCCCCGCCGGCCGGAACTTCGCCATCGGCGGCGACTTCAACATCCAGTCCTCGAACCAGTCCGCCTTCGCCCACCTGGTCGGCAGCCCCTACAACACCGGGCTGTTCACGGACCCGATCCGCACCCCGGGCACCTGGAACAACTCCTCGACCTACCGCATGCTGCACACCCAGGACCCCTCCGGCGCCGGCGGCATGGACGACCGGCACGACATGATCCTCATCAGCCAGAGCTTCGGCGACGGCGTGGGTTCCGAGTACGTGGGCAACTTTGATACCGCGTGGAACCTCACCACCTGGAACGACCCCAACCACTCCTACCGCGTCTGGGGCAACGACGGCACCTCGTTCAACGTCACGATGACCACCACCGGCAACACCAACGTCGGCGCCAGCATCGCCCAGTCGATCAAGGTCCTCGCCGGCTCCGGCGGGCACTGCCCCTCCTTCTTCGACACCGCCGTCCCCGCGGTCATCACCGCCGACACCGCGCTGATCGACTTCGGCGACATCAACGTCGGCGACACCCCCGCCATGAACATCAGCGTCGGCTCGGGCGGCAACACCGCCCTGTGGGGCGCCCTCATCGGCGACTCGGACTACCAGTTCGGCGACGACCTCTTCCTCACCGAGCCCGTCGGATCCTTCCAGGACGCCGCGGGCGGCGGGCTTAACCTGCACTCGATCACCTTCACCAACTCGGGCTCGCCCGGCGTCGTCAACGGCACCCTCCAGATCGTCTCCAACGATACCCAGACCCCCATCCTCAGCGTCCCCTACACCGCCAACGTAATCGAAGAGGTCTGCGGCGCCGACATCACCGGCGACGGCGTCATCGACAACGGCGACATCGGTGCCTTCGTCACCCTCTTCTTGGCCGGCGACCCCGCTGCGGACATGACCGGCGACGGCGTCATCGACAACGGCGACATCGGCGCCTTCGTCACCGCCTTCCTCGCCGGGTGCTGACCACCGAACGCGGCGACACCTCTCGACAAAGCTGACTCAACGGGCGGGCTGTTCAACAACAGCCCGCCCTTTTTCTATCCCCGTTCATCAAGCGCCCGGCGACCACCGCCCCGGGCCCGCATCTGGCACAAGCCAGGAGAGTCCCATAAGGATGAAGAGGGCGCATTTATGGATAGGCTTATCCGTAAATGCAGCATAGAATGCAGTGTTTCCCTCGGCTCAACAAGCCTCGCCCCAGCGGTCCCCCGCTTGTCCGATCCCCGTCGCCGAGAGTTCGGCCCATGCCAATGGGCCCGCGGGGTGATTCCGGATCGAATCCGGGCCCCGGATCACGGCAGGCCAGCCCCTGCTAATTGGATCGGCTGGTCCATGAATCGGAGGGACACCCGATGAATCTGATCACCGAGCATTCGCAGCCGCACTCATCAGGCCTGGGCCGAAGCCGTACCAAAAGAGCATGGGTCGCCCTGCTCGTGGCCGGCTCGACCGGCATGGCCGCCATGGCACAGGGCACTACCGCGCCGCTCCCCGCGGGCACCACGCTCGCGGACTTCTTCGGGCACGGCACCCAGCCGGGCACGCTCATCGATCCCATCCAGAGTGTCAACGACTGCAAGTCGTGCCACGGCGGGTACGACCCGCTGCACGAGCAGTTCGAGCCTTGGGCCGCGAGCATGATGGCCCAGGCGCAGCGAGACCCGCTCTACCTTGCCAGCCTGAGCGTCGCCAACCAGGACGCCGCCTTCGCCGGCGATCTCTGCCTCCGGTGCCACACCCCCACGGGGTGGCTCGCGGGGCGCACCAACCCCACCGACGGCTCGGCCTTGGTCGATATTGACCTCGAGGGCATCAACTGCAACTTCTGTCACCGCATGGTGGACCCGGACCACACCGTGAGCCTCGACCCCGCGGCGGACCTGGGCATCCTTACCGCGCTCGAGGTCGGCGACAACGGGATCCCCGTGAGCCAGCACTCCGGGCACTACGTGATTGATCCCAACGACGTCCGCCGCGGACCGTTCGACCTGGGGACGTTCGCCCGCCACGACTGGCTCGTGAGCCCGTACCACTCCAGCTCCGAGGCGTGCGCCGCCTGCCACGATGTCTCCAACCCGGTCTACTCGCGCCAGCCCGACGGCACCTACGCCGTCAACGACGTCTCGGTCATCCCGCCCAGCCAGAACAAGCTCGACCAGTTCCCCTCCGAACGCACCTACTCCGAGTGGTCCATGAGCCAGTACGCCCTGGGCCCGGTCGAAACCTTCGGGCGATTCGGCGGCAACATCACCGCCGTCAGCTCCTGTCAGGACTGCCACATGCCCGACGGCACCGGCGCCGGAGCCAAGAACCGGGCCCTCCGCGATGACCTCCCCTCCCACTTCTTCAACGGCGGAAACACCTGGGTGCTCAACGCCGTCCGCAACCTCTACCCGGACAGCCTCACCGATCTCACCTCGCAAAGCGCCAGTGACAGCATCGCCCGCGCCGTCACCCGTCTCCAGTCCGCCGCGGACCTCGAGGCCTGGCAGGACGGGACCGACCTGGTCGTCCGTGTGACCAACTGGAGCGGGCACAAGCTCCCGACGGGGTACCCCGAGGGGCGTCGGATGTGGCTCAACATCAGGTTCCTCGACGCCGGGGGCCTGCCGGTCGCCGAGCACGGGGCCTACGACAACGCCACCGCGGTGCTCACCACCGGCAACACGCAGGTCTGGGACGGCAGGCTCGGCGTCGGCACCGCCGCGGCCGCCGCGCTCGGCGTGCCCGCCGGCGAGGGGTTCCACTTCGCGCTCAGCAACGAGTGGGTGAAGGACAACCGGATCCCGCCGCTCGGCTTCACCAACGCCGGGTTCGAGGCGGTTCAGGCCGCCCCGATCGGCGCGGTGTACGCCGACGGGCAGCACTGGGACGACAACAGCTTCGCGGTGCCCGTGGGCGCCGCGTCCGCTGAGGTCCGGCTCTTCTACCAGACCAGCTCGCTCGAGTACATCACCTTCCTCCGCGATGAGAACTTCACCGACTCCAACGGGCAGACCCTCTGGGACCAGTACGTCGCCACGGGGATGAGCGCCCCGGTTGAGATGGGGAGCGCCCTTCTCGCCCTCGCGCTGCCCTGCCCCGCCGACATGAACGGCAACGGCATCCTCGACAACGGCGACATCGGCACCTTCGTCGCCGCGTTCTTGGCGGGTTGCTGACGGTTCGACGCGTCTGATCCCACCCCCCCCCGCCACCCGGCGGGGGGTTTGCATTCACGCACAGCCTGCCCACCCGCACGGACGGTGGGGCTCGGGCTCAGACCAGGAATCTGTTCCGCGAGACCCCGGAGTCCGGAATTTCCTTGTTCAGCGACCCCGTCTTGGGGTAAGTTATTAGGAGCGGGGTGAGGCACGAGCCGCTTGGGCCCGATAACCCGCCGCCTTGCTGTTTTTATATACCCCATCACGAGGGAGATTTTTTATGAACGCCCGCACCTTCGCCACTGTCGTTGCCGCCTGTGGCCTTCCGCTGACCGCCCTGGCCGACGAGCCGATCGCCCCGATCGACCGGTCCATCCCGATCATCACCCACGACGACGGGTGCGGCAAGGCCCAGGTCTTTAGGCAGCTCGCCGACGCGGGGCTCAGCCCCACCGGCGGGAGCGCGTTCCCGTTCGCCATCGCGGCTCAGTCCGTGCTGAGTGACACCGACGTCACCCACGTGGACCTCGCGATCGAGGTGGACTTCACCATCTCCGAGCTCGCGGGCACCTGCACCACCGACATCACCTCCACCATCGACGGGCTCACCGAGTACACCTTCCGGCTGCGCTCCCAGTTCAACGTCTCGGCGGTCACGATCGACGGCGTGCCCGCGGCCTGGACCACCGACTCCACGACGACCAAAACGGTCACGCTCCCGGTCACCAAGAACACCGGCGAGTCGTTCCAGCTGCTCGTCTCCTACGACGGGCCCACCGTCTCGGGCTTCTTCGGCTCCATCGAGTGGACCGACGCGGGGCTCAACCCCTGGTGGGTCAACGACCCCATGGTCTACACCCTGAGCCAGCCGTACTACGCCTACACCTGGTGGCCCGCGAAGGACGGCGACGCGGGCGAGCCGGGCGACTACTCCGACAAGTTCACGCTCGACACCCACATCACCGCGCCAAGCCAGTACTCCACCGCCGGGCTCGGCTCGCTCGTCAGCATCGACGCCGTCGCGGGCGGCAAGTCCCGCTACAACTACTCGCACAACTACGAGATCCCGACGTACCTGGTCGCCTTCGCCACGAGCCTCTACAACACCTACTCGCAGGACTGGAACTACGGCGGGTACACCATGCCCGTCGAGATCATGTTCACCCAGAGCAACGACTCGGCGCAGGCCCGGGCCGACTGGTTCGGCGTCATCCCCATGCTCACCGCCTTCTCGGATCTCGTGGGGCTCTACCCCTTCGTCAACGAGAAGTACGGCATGTATGAGTTCGGCTTCGGCGGCGGCATGGAGCACCAGACCAACACCGGGCAGCTCGCCGCGGCGGGCTACACCGGGCTCGAGTGGCTCACCGCACACGAGCTCATGCACCAGTGGTTCGGCGACTTTGTCACCTGCCGAACCTGGCACGACATCTTCATCAACGAGGGCATGGCCTCCTACGGCGAGGCCCTCTGGGAAGAGTCCAAGTTCGGCTTTAGTGCCCTCGCCGCCTACCAGACCGGCGACAACATGCCCTCCACCGTTGACGACACCGTCTACGTCTACGACGTCACCAACGCCAACCGCATCTTCAACACCGACATGACCTACCTCAAGGGCTCGTGGGTCTTCCACACGCTCCGGGGCCACCTCGGCGACGCCGCCTTCTTCTCCGCCATGCGAGACTTCCTGGCCTGGTACGGCGAGTCCGCCGCGACCACCGAAGACCTGAGAGCCTCCGTCGAAGCATCAACCGGCGAGTCGCTCGTCCAGTTCTTCGACCAGTGGGTCTACAACCCGGGCGCGCCCGATTACACCTACGCCTGGCGCACCGACAGCGTCAACGGCCAGGACTACCTCCGCCTGCATATCCAGCAGACACAGCCCGAAGCCGCCTTCCACACCAACATGGGAATCAACGTTGACGGCTCCAATCACACCGTCCAGAACGTTACCGCCAACCAGCGCTTCGTGATCCCCATCTCGTCCGCCGCGGGCTCGGTTGCCCTGGATCCCAACTCCTGGATCCTCAAGGACACCACGCCCGTCAGCGGCGCGTACACCGACGGCCCCCCGGTTGTCATCCAGGCCGGCTCGTCGAGCACCCAGGCCGACATCGCGTTTGTTGAGCCGGTCAACGCCTCGGGCGCCGACTTCGCCGTCACCACTGATGATGGTCTCTTCACCCCCGTCGCCTTCAGCCTGTCCTACAACGCCCCCACCAACACCGCCACGCTCGACTTTGGCTCCGCCCTCCCCAACGGCGACTACCTCGTCACCGCGCTCGACACCGTGACGAGTCAGGCCGCGGGAATCGCGCTCGACGGCGAGGGCTCCGCCCTGCCCTCCGGTGACGGCACCGCCGGCGGCGACTACACCTTCGGGTTCAACGTCAACAACCCGTGCCTCGCCGACCTGAACGGCGACGGCGTGGTGGACAACGGCGACATCGGCGTCTTCATCGGCTTCTTCCTCGCCCAGGACCTCGCCGCCGACTTCAACGGCGACGGCATCGTGGATAACGGCGACATCGGCGGGTTCATCGCCGCCTTCCTCGCAGGGTGCTAAGGCCACCGGGGATTGTGATGCACACCCGCTCCACAGCACCGTGCACCGACAACCCCGTTGTCGCCCCACGACCCTCCCGACTCATCCAAGCCATCGCGGCCATCGCCGCGGTGGCTTTTTCAATGCCCGCGATCGCTGATCCGACCCTCGATCCCAACCACCCCCAGGGGCTCAGCCTCGTCTCCGACACCGGGCAGTCGGTCGTGCTCAACGCCAGCCACGGCGGGATCATCGGCATCACCGACGACGACGCGCCCGCCACCCTCGCGTTCTACAACCTCTACGGCCCGTGGGTGCTCCGCTTCACCGATGGGCACTGGATGGACGCCAACACCTTCGGCGCCAGCAACCCCGCCCGCACGTCCTCCTGGGCGTGGGACCAGGCCGCCGGCGTGCTCGACTACCACCTCGTCAGCACCGACGCCCACGCCGTGGACGTCCGTTACACGGTGAGCCCCGATCCCGCCGAGGGCTTCGCCATCACGCTCACCATCACCAACAATTCCGCGTTCGATCTGGACGTGCTCTCGTTCCCCTCGCACCTGGCCATCCCTCGCGCCAGCGTGGACTACGCCCTGATGCCCTACATCGAGGGCGTCGAGCTCCGCAAGGGCTTCTTCGACGCCCTCGAAAACTACAACACCGGCTACCCGGGCGCGATGTTCGCCGACTTTGCCTTCTTCTCGATCGACAGCCAGCCGGCCGCCCTCTTCTTCGCCCACGACCCTGGCGTAGACCTCAAGGCCTCTCGCTGGGCCATCCGATACGACGGCCCGGGCAACAGCCTCGCCAAGGTCTTCCACGACTTCACCACCATCGTCGCGCCCGGCGAGACCTGGGCCTCGCCCGTCTTCCGCGTGCTAGCCAACGTGGACCACGAGACCGCGATGGACGCCTACTGGCAAGAGAACGGGCACGACCGGGGACCGAAGCTCGCCGACAAGCTGGACCCCGCGGTCGCGGGAAGGCTCGCCGGCGCTGTGCTGTTCAAGCGGGACTTCCTGCAATCCACGCAGACGTTCGCACAGTTTGAGGCCTACCTGCCGCAGCTCCCCACGGACAACCTGATCCACCCGGTCGCGTTCTGGCCCCGCGGCTTCGACGAGAACTACCCCGACTACCTCCCCACCGACCCCAAACTCGGCTCCACCGCCCAGTTCAACGACCTCGTCCAAACCATGCGCCGCGACTTCGGCCACCTCGTCATGCCCTATACCAACCCCACCTGGTGGGACAACCAAGCCCCGACCTACCAGTCGCTCGGCCCGGGCATCACCGCCAAGAACCCCGACGGCTCGATCATCTGGGAGTCCTACGGCGGAGGGAACCACAGCGGCGTGGTCGTCAGCCCGTACCACCCCGACGTCATCGCACGGCAAGACCAGACCCGCACCGAATTCACAACAACGGTGCCGTGCGACTTCCTGTTCGAGGACCAGGTCGGCGCCCGCTCGGGGCGCGTCGATGCCAACCCCGCCGCACCCTCGCGCAGCTCGTACACGCAAGGCCTGATCAACATCGCTCAGCGGACCTCGCAGACCATCCCCGCCTGGACCGAGGGCGGGTTTGACGCGCTCGCGCCCCACGAGATCGCGTTCTGCAACTCCGTCCGAGTCGGGTGGCACCCGTGGGCCGACTCGTCGTGGCGGTCCTTCCCGCTCGCCCCGCTCTGGGCCCGCGACCAGCTCGTCTTCACCGCGCACAACCTCGCGCCCTACTCGATGACCAACGACCCCGGGGCCCTGGCCGAGCAACTCGCCTCGGGCTACTCGCTCTCCTACTCGATCGTGCCGCCGATCGACTCGGCCTGGGTCTTCTACCTCGACGCGGTGCAGAAACGCATCGTCGCCCCGCTCTTCGGCGTCGCGATGACAGGCTTCGGGTACGACGCCGAGGGCGTCTCGACCACCGAGTTCGAAGACGGCACCACGCTCGTTGCCAACCGCAACGCCAGCGAACTCGTCCGCGGCGACCACACCCTCGCCGGCGAGGGCTTCGTCTACACCGACACCAACGGCTTCCGCGCCGGACGCGTCACCCGCGTCAACAGCCTGCCCCTCTCGGGCGGCGCCCACACCCTCGCGATCTCGCGCGACGAGCCGGGCGTGGTCCGGCTCGATCACCCCGAGGGGCCCAACACGCTGCTCACGCTCGCAGCCTCGGGCCTCGGCTCAGCCCCCGCGGCGTTCGGCGCTGTGCTTGCCGACGGATCGATCGTGCCCCAGATCTTCTCGGTCGCTGGCGACAGCGTGCAATTGCTCTTGCTCACACACGTCAACAGGCAGAGCGTGGACCACTTCACCCTCACGCTCGCTACTTGTCCACCGGACCTCAACGGCGACGGCGTGGTGGACAACGGCGACATCGGAGCCTTCGTCGCGGCCTTCCTCGCCGGCAACCTCGCGGCCGAATTCAACGACGACGGCATCCTCGACAACGGCGACATCAGCACCTTCATCACGGCATTCCTCGCCGGGTGCTGAGGCCCGCGACATGCGGAGTGCCGCCGAGATATCGGAACCTCGGCCGCTCCATTTCACCCCGCAAAACGAGCCCCGGACCGGTCCATTGCCGCGGCCCGCACTATGATGAAGGGTCGACGCCGTGCGCAAGCCTGCGCCCGGCCGGGCCAGATGAGAGCGAGTCCAAAATGCGATATGTCCCCCTCGTCGTTGCGCTGATTCTCTGTCGCCCCGCGTTTGCTGAGACCCCGCCCCCCACCGGCGACGTGGGCTATGCCGACGCAGGCGCGACCATCTTCGTCAACGACGAGCTGACCCAGATCGTCGTCACGCTCGACCCGGCGGACCTGGACGCGATGCTCGCCGACCCATACAACAACACCTACCGCCCGTGCACGGTCCGGATCACCAACTCTCGGATCGACGACGTCGTGCTCGACGTTGCGATCAAGCCTCGCGGCAACACCGCGCGCGGCGCCACCAAGAAGTCGTGGAAGATCAAGTTCAACGAGTTCGTGCCCGGCCGCGAGATCCACGGGCTCGAGAAATTCAACCTCAACGGGCACCAGAACGACCCCTCCGTCGTCCGCGGCAAGCTCGCGTGGGACGTCTACAACCGGTTCGGCGTCCCCTCCCCCCGAGCCTCGATGGTCCGCCTCATCATCAACGACGGCTCGCTCGTGGACGACGTCTACGTCAATGTCGAGCAGATCGATGATGAGTTCCTCACCGCCTGGTTCGGCGCCGACACCGGCAACCTCTACCAGTGCTCCTACAAGGGGCAGCGGGCCGACCTCCGCTACGTCTCGCCCGGCGACGCCAACGCCTACGCCACGCTCGGCACGCCGACCTATGAACTCGAAGAAGACAGCGGCTTCAACCAGCATCAGGACCTGGCCGACTTCATCGCCTTCATCGAGAACGCCGACGACGCGACCTTCGCCGCTGAGATCGTGGATCGCTTCAGCGTGGACAACCTGCTCCGCTCGCTCGCGGTGGACGCCGTCAACGGGCACTGGGACAACCTCTGGTACGGCGCCAACAACTTCTTCCTCTATGTGCACCACGACACCGCGCGCATCGAGTACATCCCCTACGACCTGGACAACACCTACGGCATCGATTTCTTCTCCACCGACTGGGCCACCCGCCCACCGCTCAGCTTCGGCAACGGCGGCTTCGGGTGGGACTTCGGCTCATCCTTCGGCGGCGGGGCCGAGCCCCCGCTCATCCGCCGCGTCCTCGCGATCGACGCCTACGCCGACCAGTACCTCCGCTACATCCGTGAACTGATCGGCGCGACCGGCAGCCCCGCCCAGCCCGTGGTCACGACCCTCACCGACACGATCGGCGACGCCTTTCTCGCCGCCACCGACCCCCACTTCGATCTCGAGTCTGTCGGCATGGCCAACAACGAGACCGCGCTACTCGCGACGGTGAACCTCGTGGGCCCCGTGGACGTCGGCGGCTCGACGGACCAATGCCGCATCGTGTTCTTCTTCGACACCAAGCCCGGCGGCTCCAGCTCCAACCCCTGGGGACGCCAGATCAACACGGGCGTTCAGGCCGACTTCTTCCTGGGCACCTGGACCGACGGCGGCGGCGGCTTCCTCCTCTACGAATGGAACGGCTCGGGCTGGGACACCATCCACGCCTCGTTTGACAACCCCGGCGGCGTGGCGCAGGACCTTGCCGACAAAACCACCGGCACCGTTCGCTACACCATCCCCATCGCCGCGATGGGCCTCGCCGACACAAGCAGCTTCAGCTTCGATGTCGTCACCACCAACGATCGCGGCGCCGGCTTCGAGCCCGGCATCGACCACCTCTCCAACGCAAGCCCGGCCACGCCGGACTACGACACCGCCTCATCCGCGGGGCCCTACCGCAACCACACGCTGTCGCCGTTCATCCCCAGCCCGGGCACCTTCACCGACGGGCTGTTCGTCCTGGGTCCCCGCGAGGCAAGCATCGACTCGCTCCGCGCCCAGCTCGCCCCCTACGCCTTCCTCGGCTCATACGCCAACGGCAATTCCGACTATGGATACGACAACCTGGACTTTGTGAACTCGTTCACCCTGCCCGCGTCATACACCAACTCCGGGCCGTGGAGCTGGGGCCTCAAGCCCTACATCGAGGCCCGCACCGCCTACCTCCGCGCCAACGTCGCGGCCCCGCCCGCGCTGCCAACGATCGTCGTCAACGAGGTCTGCGCCGTCAACGAGACCATCGCCGCCGACGAGCTCGGCCAGTTCGAGGACTTCCTCGAGCTCTACAACACCGGCGCCGCGCCCGTCGATCTGTCGGGCATGTACCTCACCGACGACCCGGGCCAGCCAAAGCAGTGGCTCATCCCCAACGGCACCACCCTCGCGCCCGGCGAGTTCCTGCTCGTCTGGGCCGACAACAACGAGCTCGACGGCCCGCTGCACGCCAACTTCAAGCTCGGCTCATCCGGCGACACCGTCGCGCTCTTCCACAACGACGCGATGGGCAACGTCCTCATCACCTCCCTCACCTTCGGCCCCCTCGGCCCGGACCGCTCCTTTGGTCGCTACACCGACGGCGCCGAGACCACGCAAGAGTTCTGCGCCGTCACACCGGGCGCCCCCAACGACAACGACGACACCTGCTATACCGACCCCGGCCCCGTGCCCGGCATCGTGATCAACGAGTGGCTCGCCAGCAACGACGGCGTTGCACTCGACGAGTTTGGCGAGGCCGACGACTTCATCGAGCTCTACAACACCGAGGCCGCGCCGATCGATCTGGGTGGCATGTACCTCACCGACTCACTCATCAACGCCACCAAGTGGGAGATCCCCGCGGGCCTCACCATCCCCGCCAACGGTCGCCTTGTCTTCTGGTGCGACAGCCAGCCCGAGCAGGGCCCGCGCCACGCCGCCTTCAAGCTCTCGGGCGGCGGCGAGCAGATCGGGCTCTTCGATCGCGTCACCAACGCCTTCGCCCCGATCGACACACTCACCTATAGCGCACAGACCACCGACATCTCCCAGGGCCGCTCGCCCGACGGCTCGGCCTGCCTCGCCTTCTTCGCGCCTCCCACGCCGGGCACCGCGAACGCCGGTGTCAGCGCCGACCTCAACGGCGACGGCATCCTCGACAACGGCGACATCAGCGCCTTCGTTGCAGTGTTCCTCGCCGGCGACCTCGCCGCGGACTTCAACGGGGACGGGATCCTCGACAACGGGGACATCGGGGCGTTCGTGGCGGCGTTCCTGGCAGGGTGCTGAGACGTCCGAATCACTCGTGAGCAACACCCAACCCCGGGCCCTCGAAGCCGGGGGTTCTTTGTGCCCGCTCCTCCCCGCACCCCCTCACACACCCCGCCGATCCACCGCCGCAGTAGTGCAAGAGTGGCAGCAATCCCGCAGCCGCACCCGTGATCATCCCTAGAAGTCCGGGCGTCCCGGCCGAGGGGCCTCGCGGGGCCCGCATTCTCAGACCCGAATGCAAGAACCAAAGAAACTTGGCTCCTTTGCGTGAGCACGCGAGGCAGACCCCGCTCAAAACGTACCGGCTGAGCGTGGCTCGGTCACCCCAACGCATCGATCACATAAACGGAATCCGAGCCATGAACCACCTCAGCAACAACACCATCACACCGGCCTTCTTACGGGGCTCGCCCTCGCGGCGGGCCTCACCTCACCCGCCTCGGCCTTCGGCGGCGGCAGCAACACACACAACCTGATCGACCCTGTCGTCGCACAATACAGCTCGCCCACCGACGCCACGAGCTTCCCAAACATGCTCATCGATTCTGGCTCTCGCCCGGTCGATGTCGATGTGTGGCAGGGCTCACCGACCACCTGGTCCGGCGCCATGGTGGAAAAGGACGGCGCCTACCAGGGCGTCCACTACATGCATATGATCTCAACCGAGGAAACCATCCGGGACCTGCTCGATTCCGTAGGAGGCTCGCTGATTGATATCGACCCTCACTATTACGAGGGCGAGTTCCGTTACGCCTTCGTCTTGGAACAAGACCAGACCGCCCCGGGAGACGCCGGCTGGGAGCTCGCGCAGACCACCAACCAGGTCGCCAGCTTCATCAGCAACAACCCCGACAAAATCGTCCTCGACATCGAGCCCTACGACCTCAACGGCACCGCCCGTCAGTCCATGACATGTCGCGACGCGACCCCCGAGGAGCAGGCCAAGGAACGCCGCTACTACCCCATGATGACCCGCGCCCAGATCCTCGACAAGATCGTCAACGAGAACCTCCGCCTTGTGGACATCGACACCCGCCCCCACGACAACTACTTCGCCGCCACCATGGAACTCGACGACAACGTCACGGACTGGTGGGTCCACGACGCCACCAAGGCCGAGCTCGACGCCTTCATCAACCAGTACGGTGCCCGCGTTGTGGACCTCGAGGCCTACGGCGACGAGAACAACCCCACCTACGACGCCCTGCTCCGCCCCAACGTCAACGAGGTGATCCATGAGACCAACATGCTCATGCGGAACCTCACCGACGGCGAGAGCTGCCTCAAGTACTCCGGCTGGGATAACGACGGTGCGATCCAGGCCGACGAGTGGTTCAACCCCGCCCAGGCCTTCAACTTCTACTACTTCTTCGCCGCCTACGAAGAGCTCAAGTTCCAGCCCGAAGGCCTCGACGCCCCCATCGCCGTCCGGGGCGGCGACGGCTCGGACTGCCCCTCCGACTCCGGCTCGCTCTTCTTCCAGCCCTACCGGACCGTGCTGAGCAACATGATGTACGCCCAGGACGTCCAAGCCACCCACGCTGTCTACGAGCAGGCCGGCTACAACGGCATCATGGGTGCGCTCGCCGACCACGGCGCCAACGACACCTACCTGATCAACGAGATCGGCTGCTTTGATGAGGCGGCTTGGAACCCCACCACCCTCGACGACGCCGCCAAGATCATGCGGTTCTTCATGAGCGCCACCGGGAACTCCCAGCTTGCCCAGAGCATGCTCAACATCCTCGACACCGACCTGTCCACACCTCTCGCCGGCACCCTCAGCTTCCAGAGCATCCTCGACATCGCCCTCGACAGCTCGTCCCTGTCCACCTGGGACAAGAACAAGTTCCAGCAGCACATCAAGCTCTTCTCCGTCGACGGCACCTACTCCGGGTACTCAGACCCCTCCCGCGGCACCAACACCACCCGCTGGAGCTCCTTCTACCTGCCCCACAAGTTCGAGGAAGACTTTTTCAACGGTGACAACACCGGGCTCGTGGCCTACAACGCCAGCGCCTTCGTCAACCAGGGCTCCAGCCTCTGGAACTCCGAGACCGCCGTCGGCCTCGCCATCGGCAACATGTACAAGGAAGCCATCCACGAGGCCATCGGCACCTGGGAGCTGTACTCCACCGCCTGCCCCGCCGACATCAATAACGACGGCCTGCTCGACAACGGCGACATCGGAATCTTCATCGAGCTCTTCCACTCCGGGTGCGAGAGCTGATTGAGCCAAGCCACTCTCGAGAAGGAGCCCGGGGCCAACGCCCCGGGCTCCTTGTTCATTCAGAGCGCACTCATCACACAACGGTCCGGACCCTCAGGCCGTCCGGAGTTCCGCCGTCACTCTCGCAGTGATACCGACCGCCATCCATCCACACGTCGCTGTCACAATTACCCCGCTCTTCCTCTCCGGCGGCTGAGCCCCGGCCCCGCCGAACACCCCGTTCACAAGAAAACCCCGGGGACCGATCCCCGGGGCTGTTCGTTGGGTCACTACGTGTCAGGCGGCGCGCCTCACGCCACTTCGAGGATCGACAACACCTTCGCCACGATGTCCTTGGCCGTCAGCCCGCACATCGCCAGCGCCTCGTCCGCGGTTCGGCAACTCTTGGGGATCCGCTTCACGTGCATCTGCTCGAGCGTGAACCCGTCGCCAGACTCGGCCAGCGCGTCGGCGATCGCCGAGCCAAGCCCGCCGCCGTAGTTGTCCTCCAGCGAGATCACGTACCCGCCGTTCTCAGACACCAGGTCCATCAGCTTGTCCGTGTCGAACGGGATCGAGTACATATCCAGCAGCGTCGCGGCGACCCCGGCCTCGTCGAGCAGCTCGACCGCCTTGTTCGCCTCGTGCACCATCGACCCGCGAGCCGCGAGCACGATGTCGCGCCCCTTGTTGAGCACCTCGAACCCGCCCAGGTTGAACACCTGGTCGTCGGAGTACAGGAACTCGGCCTCGGGACGGTGCGTCCGCATGTAGACCACGCCCTCGTACTCCGCCATCGCCGCCGTCAGGGCGTACGCCGCGAACGCGTCGGCCGGCTCGAGCAAGTAGCACCCGGGGTTGCCCGCCTGGGTCGTCATCGTGGACAGCGCCCGGAACCACGCCACGTCGGGCAGCGACATCTGGCTGGGCCCGTCCGCCGCGAGCGTCACGCCCGCGTGCGAGCCGACGATCTTGATGTTCGCCCCGCCGTTGACCGCCATCTCGATCTGGTCGTAGGCCCGCGTGAGGAACTTGGCGAAGCTCGAGCAGAACGGGATCTTGCCCGCCGCGCTCATCCCCGCCGCGACGGAGATCATGTTCTGCTCGCCGATCTTGCACTCCACGAACCGGCTCGCCAGCGCCTCATCCTTCGCAAAGGTCTCCGCGAACGTCGAGTTGCTCACGTCCGCGTCGAGCACCACGATGTCGTCCGCGGCGTGCCCGAGCATCCGCAGCGCCACGCCGTACGCCTTGCGTGTCGCCAGCTTGCCCGCGTGGAACAGCGACTCCTGGTCGAGCTGCTTCATCGCCTCTTCGAGCGTCGGGATCTCGAACGAGGGCACCGCCTTCTCCGTCCCGTCCACCGGCGGCTCGATCGTGAACGCGTCGGTGCCGGCCAGGGCGCTGGTCAGCTCGACCCGCCGCTGATCCAGGTCCTCGAGCGCCCGCTCCAGGGCCTCGCCCTTCGCCGGCTTGCCGTGCCACCCCGAGCCCTGAAGCCCGTCGCAGCCCCACCCCTTGACCGTCTTAGCGACCACCGCACGCGGGGCCGCCTTCTCGTCGCCGCTCGCCGCGGCGAACGCCTCAATCGCGGCCTTGATCTGGTCGGGCGCGTGCCCGTCGATCGTGTCCACCTCGAACCCCGCCGCGACCAGCTTGGCCGCGATCCGCTCGGCGCTCTGCTGCTCGGACACCCGGTCGGCCTGCCCAAACCCGTTGCAGTTGAAGATCGGGAGAACGTTGTTCAGCTTGTGGTCCATGATGAAGTCGAGCGCCTCAGCGACCTGCCCCTCGCGGCTCTCGCCGTCGCCGATGATGCAGTACACCCGCCGGTCGAGCCCGTCGAGCTTGGCCGCCTTGGCGATGCCCGCGGCCGCGCTGAGCCCCATGCCCAGAGACCCGGTCGCGACATCAAAGAACGGGAAACCCTCCGCCGGGCTCGGGTGCCCCTCGAGCACCGAGTCGCCCATCCGCAGCGTGTCCAGGTCCGCCAGCGTCAGCTTGCGACGGTGCCCGTCCTCATCGACCGCCATGCCCAGCGTCGCCGCCGCGGCATAAATGATCGGGACCGCGTGCCCCTCGCTGAGCACAAGCCGATCCGAGGTCGGGAAATCGGGATAGTCAGGGCTGTACCGCATCGCGTCGAACATCAGCACGGTGACGATGTGCCCCAGGCTCATCGCGGTGGTCGGATGCCCCGAACCAGACTTGGCGCACATCTCGAGCGACAAGCGGTTGAGTTCGATGGCCTGAGCATGAACAGCAGCTTCGAATGACATGGGCGGACCGCCTCCAAAATTGCAAGCCGCCGCAGCCCGTCCCCTCACCGGCCTGTCATTAGACAGAGAGGGCCCGGATCGCGGCGACAGCCGGTGTGCAAGGTTTCTGAACCACAACAATAGCCCCCCAACAACAATTGACCACCCCGAACAGTCCGGAAACCCCCATTCTGGCCCCTTCGGCACCAGTTTTGCACGCCCTGGCCACACTCCCCCACAGATCCCCCACCACCCCCAATCCCTGCCATACAATCACCCCCGAACCGCTAGGGGTTGTCCCTCGCGCTTCGGACTACCGATTCTTGGGTTCGCTGATGGGCAACGCCCCGTGGAGATGCGTCGATGAAGGTTATTTGTGAACGTGGGGCCCTGCTCGAGGCTGTCAACCAGATCTCCGGGGTCGTCGCCTCGCGAACCCCCAGGCCGCAGCTCACCTGCGTCAAAATGGTCGCGACAAAGGCCGACGGCGCAGGCGAGCTCATCTTGTCCGCCACCGACGCCGAGATCACCCTCACCCTCCGTCTGGGCCGCGTCGAGGTCTCTCAAGAAGGCGAGGCCCTGGTCCCCGCCGACAAGCTCCGCCAGATCGTCTCCGCGGAGGACAACGAGCCCACCCTCACCATCGAGACCGATGACGAGACGTGCACCATCCGCGGCGCCGACGCGGAGTTCAAGCTCAACACCTTCTCGGTCAGCGACTTCCCGAAGATCCCGAGCTTCACAGAGATCTCCGCGGGCTCCGCCGCCGCCCCCGCCGCCAAGTGCGTCTTCCAGACCGACACCGCCGCCTTCGAATCCCTCGTCAGCCGCACCCTCTTCGCCGCCGCCCGCGAGAACTCCCGCTACGCGATCAACGGCGTGCTCATGAACCGCGAAGGCAAGAAGCTCGAGATGGTCGCAACAGACGGCCGCCGCCTCGCGCTCGCCACCACCACCCTCACCGGCAAGCCCGCCGGCGACGACGCCCACTGCATCATCCCCGCCAAGGCCCTCTCGATGGTCCTCAAGCTCATGGGCGACGCCGAGGAGCCCGTCCACGTCGCGGTCACCGAGAACCAGGCCGTCTTCGCCATGGGCGACGACCCCGCCGACTCAAGGGCTGTGCTCGCGACCAACCTCGTCGAGGGCGCCTTCCCCCCCTACGAGGACGTCATCCCCAAGGACCAAGACATCCGAGTCGGCTTCGACCGCGACGTGCTCGCCTCCGCCGTCCGCCGCGCCGCCCTGCTCACCAACGAGGAATCACGCGGCGTCCGCCTCGCCTTCAACGGCAGCGAGAAAACCCTCCGCCTCTCAAGCCGAAGCCCCGAGATGGGCGAGGCCAAGGTCGATGTGAGCCTCATGTCCTACGACGGCTCGGACATCGAGATTGGCTTCAACCCCCAGTTCCTCACCGACGCGCTCAAGGTCATCCCCGACGCCGAGGTCGTCATCGAGCTCAAGGCCTCCAACAAGCCCGGCCTCTTCCGCTCGGGGAGCGACTTCGTCTACGTCGTCATGCCGGTCAATCTTCAGTAACGCGAGCGGGGCCCAGTACGGCACACGACGCGGCTCACGCCGCGGACCGGGACCGATCCTCGGGCTCGTCGATCTTGTACGTCTTGGCTTTGCTCAGCCGAACCGATCGACCACGGCGGATCGACACATTGTCCACCCGCAGCAGCACGTACGTCAGGCCCGGCCACACCAGCAGCCCCGCCACCAACGCCAATTGCAGCGTGGAGGTCCGCCCGAGCACCCCGGGGCGAACCAGCGCATAAACCAGGCCCAACCCCGCCACGAGGCACAACGCCCCGATGCAGATCAACCCGGCCCGTCGTAGTCTGAACACAGTCCTCGGCATCCCTCGCCCACCCGGCCGCTACGCGGCAATTCGCTTCCTCAAGCCCGGCGCGCCATCCTTAACGCGACCCGGACTCGCAGCGTAGGAACACCCGAATCCAAAGACCACCAAAGATCCTTACACACCACGAATCATCCCCGATTCCGCCCCCGGGTTTGTGCCCGCCAACCCGGCGGGGTATCGTCCACGCCATGGCGGACCGCCTCCAACATCCTCTCCAACGACCACACACCGCCGCCCTGGCCTGCGCCGCTGGGCTCGCGCTCGCCACCGGGCCCCTCCACGCCCAAACCACAGCCCAGAACGCAGCCCCCGTTCAGCCCCCCGCAGCCGCCCCCATGGTCCCGCCCGAGGAGTACGAGGGCCGCACCATCGCCGAGCTGCTGCTCGTCGCGCCCGAGGTCGGCGGGCCCCTGCGAGACGCCACCCGCCAGACCGCCCGCAACAACATCCGCAGCTACGCGGGCGGCCCCTACGACGCCGACTCGATCCAGCGCGACATCCGCCGCCTCAACCGCGTCGGGCTGTTCAGCAAGGTCGAGTGCAGCGCCCAGTTGCTCGAAAAAGGCCAGGTCCGCGTCGTCTTCGAGCTCACCGAGCGGCTCGTCGTCACCGACGTCCAGGTCACCGGCAACATCAAGGTCACCGACCGCGAATTGGCCGACCGGGTGGACCTGCTCGTGGGCACCCCGGTGGACCGATTCCAGGTGGACCGCGTCGCCCGACGCATCGAGAGCCTCTACCGCGACCGGGGCTACTACCTCGCCCGCGTGACCGTCGATGAGGAGGCCCTCACCGAGACGGGTGTGGTGCTCTTCCGCGTCCGGGAGGGCGAGCGTCTGCGTGTCACCGCGATCCGGTTTGAGGGCATCAACTCGGTGCGTGAGAAGCTGGTCCGCCGCGAGCTGGAGACGAAGGTCGCCGGCTTCTTCCGCAAGGGCGAGCTCGACGACGACGACCTGGACACCGACATCGCCAACATCATCAACTACTACAAGGACGGGGGCTTCCTCGACGTCCGCGCCGGCCGCGACGTGCAGCCAGCGCCCAACGGCAAAGAGGCGATCGTCACCTACCTCATCGAGGAGGGCGCCCGCTACGAGTTCCGCGACGTGAGGACCAGCATCACCACCGAGCCCGAAGGCCAGACCGCCGTCTTCACCCCCGCGCAGCTCGCCGGGCTCATCGAGCTCAAGCCGGGCGACGCCTACGGCGTGAAGTCGATCGACGCGGCCATCAAGACCGTCACCGACGCGTACTACAAGCAGGGCTACGCCGACGTCCGCGTCTCCCGCCGCGAGCTCCGCGACACCGACGCCCCGGTCGTAGACCTGCTGCTCATCATCGACGAGGGGCCTCGGTTCACCACCGGGCGGGTCATCATCCAGGGCAACGAGCTCACCAAGGACCCGGTCATCCGGACCGACATCGAGTTCTTCCCCGGCATGCCGCTGGACTTCACCGCCGTCCAACGCACCGAGGACCGCCTCAAGCAGCGCCGCCTGTTCGACGGCCGCGAGACCCGAATCACCATCCAGCCGCCCGGCCCGATGGACCCCACCATCCGCGACGTGCTCATCGAGATCAAGGAGACCAACACCGGCGAGATCAGCATCGGCGGCGCCGTCTCCTCAGACTCGGGCCTCATCGGACGCCTCGCCTTCGAGCAACGCAACTTCGATATCGCCGACACCCCCGACTCGCTCGCCGACTTCCTCAGCGGCAAGTCCTTCCGAGGCGGGGGCCAGACCTTCACCATGGAGGCCCTCCCCGGCGACCGCATCCAGACCTTCACCATCGGGCTGAGCGACCCCGCCCTGCTCGACACCGACTACTCGGGCTCGGGCAACATCTTCCTGCGCAACCGCGACTTCAACGAGTTCGACGAGAAACGCGTCGGCACCCGCCTGAGCCTCGGCCGCCGCTTCGGCACCCGCTGGAACGGCTCGGTCAACGCCCGCTTCGAGTCCATCGAGCTCTCCGACCTCGCCCCCGAGAAACCAACCGACGTCTTCGCGGTCGCCGAGCAGAACCTGCTCACCACGATCGACCTCTCGCTGACACGCACCAGCTTCGACCGCTTCATCAACCCCACCCAGGGCTCACGCACCTCGCTCTCGGTCTCGCAGGCCGGGCTCATGGGCGGCGACTTCGAGTACACCAAGCTCGCCGCCGAGCACACCCTCTACATCGCCCTGCGCGAGGACATCTACGGCCGCGCCACCACCCTCAAGCTCAACACCGAGGTCGCCTGGGCCCCCCAGGGCCCCGAAGAGGTCCCCACCTACGAGCGGTACTACCGGGGCGGCCAGTCCTTCCGAGGCCTCGACTTCCGCGCCGTCAGCCCCCGGGGCGTCCGTAACGACAACGGCCTGGCCAGCGAAGACTCCGTCGGCGGCACCTACCTCTTCTTCGCCGGCGCCGAGATCAACCACCCCCTCTTCGAGGACATCATGTCCGGCGTCCTCTTCATCGACTCGGGCACCGTCGTCAACGACCCCGGCTTCGAGGACTACCGCGTCACCTTCGGCTTCGGCATCCGCCTCACCGTCCCCGCACTGAGCCCCGCACCGCTCGCCTTCGACTTCGGCTGGCCCCTGCTCAAAGAAGACGCCGACGAGACCCGCGTCTTCAGCTTCACACTCGACGTACCCTTCTAAACCGGAACTCACACGAACGCCCCGGGGGGGGCACGAAAGGAACCCACCATGAACACCACCCCAAGCACCCGCTCCGTCACGATCCTCGGCCGCGGGCTCGCCGTGCTCGCCCTGGGCGTCGCCGTCACCCTCGCCTGGACCGTCAACGCCTCGAGCCGCCCGCCCGCAACACCGACCGCGGTCGCCACGGTTGACCTGGTCACCATCCTCAGCGGGCTCGAAGAGAAGCAGGTCCTCGAGGCCAAGCTGCAGGTCTCGCTCAACTCGCGCCAGCAGCAGCTCGACGAGCTCGTCAAGCAGCTCGAGGTCGTCCAGGCCGACCTGAAGACCCTGGCCCCAGGCACCGACGCCTACCGCGAGAAGGTCCGCCAGCTCGTCGAGCTGCGAAACCTCGCCCAGACCCGCCAGCAGATCCTCGAGCAGATCATCAGCGCCGAGCGGGCCGAGATGCTCCGCGGTCTCTACATCAAGATCACCGCCTCCGTCGCCCGCATCTCCGAGCGAGACGGGTGGGACATCGTCCTCATGGACGACTCGGCCTTCCCCCTGCCCCAGGGCGACGTCTCGGACCGCGACATGGAGCGGGCCATCGTCTCACGCCTCATCGTCTACCGCCACGAGTCGGTCATGATCACCGACTCGGTCGTCACCCTCATGAACAACGAGTACCAGGCCCCGTGACCCAGACCCGCTACACCACCGGCGAGGTGGCGCAGCTGCTCGGGGCCACGCTCGTCGGGCCCGCCGACCTCCCCCTGCACACCCTGGCGGGCATTGACCAGGGCGGCCCGGGCGCGATCACCTTCATCCGCTCCCAGGCCTACGCCGCCCGCTGGCCCGCCAGCGGCTGTACCGCGGCGCTCGTCTCTAAAGACCTGGCCGACATCCAGGGTCACGACCCCAAGACCCGCGCCCTCATCATCGTGGACTCCGCCGACCGCGCCATGATCACCCTGCTCGACCGCATCACACCGCCCCACCACCACACCGGGCCCGGCGTCCACCCCACCGCCACCGTGGACCCCAGCGCCACGATCGACCCCGCCGCCAGCGTCGGACCCCACGCCGTCATCGGCCCGCAAACAACGGTCGCCGCCGGGGCGGTGATCGCCGCGGGCGTCGTGCTCGGCGCTGACTGCGCCGTCGGCGAGCACACCGAGCTCCGCCCCGGCGTCGTGTTCGAGGACCGGTGCGAGATCGGCGCACGATGCCGCCTCTTCCCCAACGTCTCCGTCGGCTCCGACGGCTTCGGCTACGCCCCACGCGAGGACGGCAACGGCGTCATCAAAATCCCCCACGCCGGCTCCGTAGAGATCCACGACGACGTCGAGATCGGGCCCGGCACCACCATCGACCGGGGCAAGTTCGGCCCCACCATCATCGGCCAAGGCACCAAGATCGACAACCTCTGCCAGATCGCACACAACGTCGTCATCGGCAAGCACTGCCTCTTCGCCGCCGGCACCATCATCGGTGGCTCGGCGACCATCGGCGACCAGGTCAAAATCGGCGGGAACTCCGTCGTCGCCGACAACATCAACGTCGGCTCGGGGGTCTCCGTCGGCGGCGCCTCGGGCGTCATGAGAGACATCCCCGACGGCGAGTCCTGGCTCGGCTACCCCGCCCACCCCGCCAGCGCCACCAAGAGACAGTGGATCGCCGTCTCCCAGCTCCCCGACCTGATCAAGTCGATCAAGAAGATCGCCCGCAATGATCAAATTTGATCAGCCCTCCTGAACCCCACCCCCCCCAACCGACCCGCGCCATCATGCCGCAACACCGCCACACCCTCGCCGCCCCGGTCACCATCCACGGCACCGGGCTCTTCACCGATCAGCCCAGCGCGATCACCATCTCGCCCGCAACGCCCGGCACCGGCATCGCGTTCGAGATCGACAGCGCGCGCACAGCGGCCCACATCAACAACCTCTCCACCGCCCCGGCCCACCCCGCGTTCGCCAAGCTCCCCCCACGCTGCACCACCATCGATCTCCGTCAGCCAGACGGCTCAGCCCGCCCCCTCTTCACCGTCGAGCACGTGCTCTCCGCCCTCGTCGGCCTCGGCGTGCACGACGCAGCGATCTCATGCGACGGACCCGAGACCCCGATCCTCGACGGCTCCGCGCTCGACTTCGTGACCGCGATCCAAGCCGTCGGCCTCGTGCGCACCGACACGCCCCCCGAACGGATCACGCCGCGTCGTCAAGTCACGGTCGAAGACGGGCGTGGCGGAAGCGTCACGATCGAGCCCATCGGCGCCGAAGAGCCGCCCTCCTACACCTACCACCTCGACTACGGCCCCGACTCCCCCATTGCCAAAGCGAGCGTGACCTGGGACGGCTCCGCGGATCAGTACGCCAAACTCGTCGCCCCCGCGCGCACGTTCTGCCTCGAAGCCGAGGCCGAGCAGATGCACTCGCTCGGGCTCTTCAAGAACCTCACGCCGCGTGATATGCTCGTCATTGGGCCCGCCAAGGGCGATCACCCCGCGGGCCCCATCGACAACGCCTACCGCATGAACGACGAGCCCGCGTGGCACAAGCTCCTCGACCTCATCGGCGACCTCGCCCTCGTCGGCACCCCACTGCACGCGAAAGTCACCGCGCACAAATCAGGCCACGCCCTGCACCACGCCGCCGCCCTCGCGGTGGTCAACGCCCTGCCCTAATCCAAGCCGCGTGCGCAAGCACGCGATGTCTTTGCTTCGTAGGACAGGCGTCCCGCCTGTCTTCTCGAGCCCGAATCGCGTGCGCCCCATCCCATCTTGATCACAACCAGCCCGGAGCGCCAGCGACGGGTCTCCGGCTCTCTTACGACTAATCAGGCATCGCCGGGCGCTCAAACCCCTCGCGTGCTTGCGCACGCGGCTTGGATCAGAACCCCCGGCATCCTCAACCCAAACCTTCAGCGACCTCAGATTCGGCGTCCGCAACGCCCCGCCCGGCTGATCCCTCGCTCTGCGCCACACCGCACTCGGGGCAGGTGAGGTCGTCGATCCCCTCGGGCGGGGCGAGGTCGTAGCCGCAGGCGGGGCAGAGGAAGGATGGGGAGTGGTCGGTCACGGCGGGCATGGTACCGGGTAATCGGCACATTCTATAGGTATGATTTCAGCATGCTCAGGCCCGCCTGCCCAACCTGTGGTCAACGCGACGCGGTTCGTGTTCGGCATACGCCGCTGAACTACCTCGCCATCGCGATCAGCACGGTTGCGTTCGTGCTGATCTCGTGGGACATCCTCCCGGTGCGGTGGCGGTGCAAGACGGACAGCTGCGAGTTCCGGGCGAGCGGGCAGACGGCGGACTGATCCCGGCCCCTCGAAAAAGAGGGTCTACCACCAGCGCTTCGGTCTGGTTCTCCTTTTCAGTGTGGCATGGCCACGCGAAGTGCGGCCATGAGCGCTCCCCGGGATCCCCCATGCTCGCGCTGCGCGTGAGCATGCCACACACCGAGAGAAAAACGCCTGTCCCACAAAGGCGCGGCCACGCACTCCCGCTCCGGGCTCCACAAGAACTCGCGTGCTCGCGCACGCGGCTTGGGTTTCCTGGTGCCTGATCCCTGATGCCTGATGCCTTCTTCTACTCCGGCTCTTTGATCCCCAGCGCCTGGATCGCAGCGATCATCAGGCCGTGCAGCCGCGGCGGGGCGCACACGATGCCCTTGTTCTTTTCGAGCTGTGCCCCGTGCCCAAAGTCCAGCTCGCGCCCGAAGATGTCGGTCACCGCGGCCCCGGACTCCGCCGCGATCATCGCGCCCGCGGCGTGGTCCCAGATCTTCTCGACATAGCCCTTCTTGGCCGGCAGCCGCAGGTACGCGTCGGCCTGACCCCGCGCAACGACCGCGTACTTGCACTGGCTGTCCAGCCGCACGGGCTCGCCGACCTCGGCGCCCTTCTCGCTGGTGATCCACTCAAGGATGCGACCCATATCGCCCTGGTTTGAGTGGGCTTTTTCCACCGAGCCGGTCACGCAGATCGGCTCGCCGTCCGCGTGGTCGAGCCGCGTGATGCGGATGGACTCCGCGAAGGGGTCGGTCGCGGAGGTCTCGTAGACGCCGTCGCCGCGGATCGCCCAGTAGAGGCAGCCTTCGGGGTCGGGCTCGCTCAGGTCGGCTGACATATCCACGGGCAGGTTCGGGCAGCCCATCACGCCGATGACCGGGCGGGCGTCTTCGACGAGCCCGAGCGCGACGGCGTACTGCTGGCCGCGCAGAAAACCCTTGGTGCCGTCGATCGGATCGAGCGCCCAGAAGGGCGTGTCCGCGCTGTGCCCCCCCACGTCCAGCGGGTTGTAATTGCCCAGGTCGATCGCGTCGAGCATCTGCTCTTCGGTCAGGTCGGGGAAGATCTCGCGGGCCGCTGCGAGCGTGGCAGCGAGGTGCGGCGCGTGGTCGGGGTCTCGCAGGAAGCCGGAGGTTTCCTCCGCGACCATCAGGAGCTTGGAGCCGTCGCCGCTGTGCAGCTCGTCGCGCAGCGTGATGGAGACAATCGCCTGGGAGGCGAAGTCCGCGACGGTGACGGGGGACTTGTCGTCCTTGGTGATCGAGCGGACATCGTCGAGGGCGGCCTGCACCTGGCGGCAGACCGCGTTGGCTCGGGTGACCGCGAGACGGGCCGCGGTCGCGGATTTGGCGTAGTCGGTCATGTGGGTCTCAGCTGTGGGGGAGATGGTTGTGGGAAAGAAGGCCGTGGGTGGTCAGGGCGTCGATGATCTGCCCCACCGACTGTTCGATGCTCTGCTCAGCGGTTCGGACATGGATCTCTGCGTTCTCGGGGGCCTCATACGGATCGTCGATGCCGGTGAAGCCCTTGATTTCGCCGGTCCGGGCTTTCTTGTAGAGGCCCTTGGGATCGCGGCTCTCGCACACCTCGATCGGCGTGTCGATGAAGACCTCGAGAAACACCAAGCCAGAGTCCGCGTGAATCTGGCGGACCCGCTCGCGATCCGCCCGGTAGGGCGAGATGAAGCTGGCCAGGGTCAGCACGCTCGCGTCGGCGAAGAGCTTGGCGACCTCGCCGACGCGGCGGATGTTCTCTTGCCGATCCTCCGCCGAGAACCCGAGGTTCGAGTTGAGACCGTGGCGAACATTGTCGCCGTCCAGGCGGTAGGCATGCACGCCCGATCTCACGAGGCGGGCCTCGAGGGCGTCGGCGACGGTGGACTTGCCCGAGCCGCTGAGCCCGGTGAACCAGAGCGTCGCCCCGCGGGAGCCCAGGGCCTTGGCCCGGTCGGCGGGGGTGAGGGCGCTGTGGTGCCAGACGATGTTGTCAGCCTTGGCGTCGGCGGCGTCGGCCTTGGTCTCGTACGGTGAGCCTGATTCGGGCGAGCCCAGGCTGGGCGAGTTCTCGGACGAATCACCCGAACGGGGGTCGGGTCGGGATTCGGTCTGGTCTTCGGGGTCGGGCATGGGTTGTTCCAGAGGCGGGCAGTGGGATTTGAGCCGAACGCGGGCTGTTCGGGGCGGGGCATCCGAGTGTAAGCCGGGTGCGTGGAGGGATCTGTGAGAATCGCGGCACGCCGGGCGAGGCGGCGGCTAGGATCGTCCCCTCCCGATGCCGCGCGAGGACGTTGTGATTGTGCGGGCTCGGATGTAGGGCTTAGGATTCGGCCCTGATGAGCCGAAACAGGGGAGACCGGGCTGTTCAAGGGCCCTTCCCTGTCACTGGAAACTGGCTTTGACTCGTAGAAAAGGGCCGCGATGAGTGATCTGCCGCATTACCGCCTGACGCATCTCCAGATGCTTGAGGCCGAAGCCATCCACATCATGCGCGAGGTGGCTGCGGAGTTTGAGCGCCCCGCGCTCATGTTCTCGGGCGGCAAGGACTCGATCGTCATGGTCCGCCTGGCTGAGAAGGCTTTTCGCCCCGCCAAGTTCCCGTTCCCGCTGCTGCACATCGACACGGGGCACAACTTCACCGAGGCCCTCGAGTTCCGCGACGACCTCGTCAAGCGGCTCGATGAACGCCTCATCGTCGCCTACGTGCAGGATCTGATCGACTCCGGGCTCGCGGTCGAAGACTCCGGCATGTACCCAAGCCGAAACCGGGCACAGATCCCGACGCTGCTCAAAGCCGTCGAGGACAACCGGTTTGATGCACTCTTCGGCGGGGCCCGCCGCGACGAAGAGAAAGCACGAGCCAAGGAACGAATCTTCAGCTTCCGCGACGAGTTCGGGCAGTGGGACCCCAAGAACCAGCGACCCGAGCTGTGGAACCTCTACAACGCCAAGATCGCCATGGGCGAGCACATCCGCGTCTTCCCGCTCTCCAACTGGACCGAGATGGACGTGTGGCAGTACATCAAGCTCGAGAACATCGCGGTGCCCGATCTCTACTTCAGCCATCAGCGCGACGTCGTCACCCGCATGGGGCAGCTCATGCCGGTGGGCGATGATCCGTTCGGCCCGCGCGACGGCGAGAAGCTCGAGAAGGGCAAAACCGTTCGCTTCCGCACCGTCGGCGATCTGAGCTGCACCGCAGCGACCGAGAGCCCCGCGGACAACATCGATGACATCATCGGCGAGGTCGCCGCGGCCCGCGCCTCGGAGCGCGGCGCCCGCATGGACGACAAGACCAACGAGGCGGCGATGGAAGACCGCAAGAAGGAAGGGTACTTCTAGCATGTCTCAGGCCGCGACAGAAACACAAGAGTTTGAATCCGACGGCTACCTCAACATGGAGCTGCTCCGCCTGCTCACCTGTGGCAGCGTGGACGACGGCAAGAGCACCCTCATCGGTCGCCTGCTGTACGACTCCAAGAGCATCTTTGAGGACCAGCTCGAGGCCGCCGAGAAGGCGAGCCTCAACCGGGGCGACGTCCGCATGGACCTCGCGCTGCTCACCGACGGGCTCCGCGCCGAGCGCGAGCAGGGCATCACGATCGATGTCGCCTACCGCTACTTCGCGACCCCGAAGCGCAAGTTCATCATCGCCGACTGCCCCGGGCACGTGCAGTACACCCGCAACATGGTGACCGGCGCGAGCACCGCGAACCTCGCGTTGATCCTGGTGGACGCCCGCCACGGCGTCATCGAACAAACCCGCCGTCACTCGTTCATCACCAGCCTGCTGCGCATCCCGCACCTGGTGGTCTGCGTGAACAAGATGGACCTGGTGGACTGGTCGCAAGAGGCCTACGAAAAGGTCCGCGATGACTTCGAGGACTTCGCCGCCCGCTTCGAGATCACCGACGTCACGTTTATCCCGATGAGTGCCCTGCAGGGCGACAACGTCGTCAACCGCAGCAAAAACATGGACTGGTACCAGGGCTCGAGCCTGCTGCACCATCTGGAGCACGTGCACATCGCGGGCGACCGCGACCTGATCGACCCGCGGTTCCCGGTGCAGAACGTGATCCGCCCGCAGTCCGACGAGCACCACGACTACCGCGGCTACGGCGGGCAGATCGCCAGCGGTGTGTTCAAGGTCGGCGATGAAGTCCTGAGCCTGCCAAGCGGGCTTACCAGCAAGATCAAATCGATAGACCTCGGCGGCGAGCCCATGGACATGGCCGTCCCCCCGATGAGCGTCTCGATCCAGCTCGAAGACGACATCGATGTCTCGCGTGGCGACATGCTCTGCCGCGCCAACAACAAGCCGCAGGTGAGCCAGGACATCGAGGCGATGGTGGTCTGGATGGCCGACGCGCCGCTGACGATGGGCAAGAAATACGCGATCAAGCACACCACCAACTCGGTGCGTGGCGTGGTCAAGGACATCAAGTACCAGATCAACATCGAGACGCTCAGCCGCGAAGAGGACGCCACACAGCTCGGCCTCAACGAGATCGGGCGTGTGACGCTGCGGACGACCAAGCCGCTGCTGTGTGATACCTACCGCCAGTGCCGCTCCACCGGGTGCTTCATCATCATCGATGAAGCCACCAGCGGGACCGTCGGCGTGGGGCTGATCCTCGGGAAGAACAGCTGACCGGGCCGCGACCGCTTCGCACAATCCTGTGAACTAGCCCCTCTAAAACGGGCTTAAAAACACAGAATTGAGCGTGGGTTAAACCTATTCTAATCTCCGTCTTGTAGTGTCGAGCCCGCCCGTTTACGCTGGCTGTATGTCACGATCTCACTCTCTTGTGATCGGTGTTGTGTCATCAGCCGTGGTTGCTCTCTCGGTGATCCTCCAGGGGTGTGCCGCGGGCCGCGGGCGGCCCGGCGAGTACATCAACCGAGCCTCGCTCTACAACAGCCTGAACCGCGACCACTACCTGGTGATCCGCGGCAACTCCGCCGAGATCACGATTAACAAGCCGAGTGCTGATGGGCTCGATATTTACTCGCGCGGGCCCAAGCTGCAACTGCTGATGGAGCAGTATCACCTCGTCAACCACACGGACGCGGAGCTCGAGAGGCTGCGTGGGCAGATCGTTGATCTGGCGACAACGCTCATCAACCTGCAGTTCCAGGAGTTCGTGGCGGATTTCAGCGACCAGCGCAAGGGCTTTGACACCGGGGCCGACCTCGGGTCGATCGCGCTCGACGCGGCCGCGACGCTGATCACCAACTCAGGTACGCAGTCGATCCTGGCGGCGGTCTCGGGCGGGCTGACCGCGTCCAAGATCGCGATCAACAAGAACTATTTCTACGAGCAGTCGCTGCCCGTGGTCATCGCGAAGATGCACGCCGAGCGTCAGCAGGTCTCCCTCGATCTGGTCCGGGGTTCGAGGCTGTCGGTTGGGGATTACCCGCTCACCGCGGCGCTGAGCGACATCGCGCGGTTCTACAACGCCGGGACCTTCGAGGGCGCGATCACGAGCATTCAGCGAGACTCGGGCTCGCAACTGAAAGAGACCCAGACCGAGATCCGGCAGGACGTGAAAAAACGGTTCGACGCGCTGGACGAACGGGGGCGGACCGCCGAGGAACTCGTCGCCAGCGTCGGCGTGGACAACGCCCGTCAATCGCTGCGCGAGGTCGTCGAGCTGTTCGGCGAGGACACCCCCGAGGGGCGTGGGGTGCTCGACGCGGTTGCCGTGGGCTGTATCAAGCAGCTTGAGGTGAACCAGCTCTCCAACGACCGCTCTGCATTATCTCGGTTCGGCAAGCTCAACAACGCTGGCCTTCTTCGGCTCTCGGGCTTCCGCGACGCGACAGACTACGACTCGATTCAGAAGGCGGTGGATGAAGGCGAAACCGCGACAACGCTCGCGTTCCGCTTCGACACGCTTGCCTGGCTCGACCGACCCGCCAGCGACCCCCTGGGCCCCACCCCGGCGCAGCTCGTCGGCTTGCTCAGACAAACCGTCACCGTGGATGGCTCTGTTGACGCAACACGCCCCTTCCGCGACGCGGCTATCGCGAAGCTCGAAGCACTCGCAAACTGACGCCCAGCCACCGAGCCAAGGAACCCCTGATGCCAAACGGCGACCCCCGCGACATGAGCGCCAAGCTCGATGCGATCATCAAGATGTACAACGACTCCAGCGGGTTTGAGACCGCCCACAACCTCCGCCGCCTCTCCGATGAACAGTTCCAAGAGGCTCTGGATCTGCTCCAAACAAAGGACTTCGACTTCAAGGGCCAGCCACGGCACCTCGGCGTCGGCGGCGAGGACAACGACCCGGATGGTGGACGGGTGCTCCACATCAAGGTCCTGCCCGGCCCAACCCCGTGAGCGGGAGCCCGTTCGAAACATGGCGAGCCGCCGCCCGCGGCTACGCTTGCCCATGAACTGGCAAGACGACACCGGAGACGACCACGACCTGAACGAGGGGCTCGACCCCGATGGGCCGTCCGCCGAAGACCTGCACCGCTTCGGCGACGAGATGTCCGTCTGCCCGAGCTGCAACAGCGAGATCTACGACCAAGCCGAGCTCTGCCATGTCTGCGGGCACATGATCGAGCGCGAGAGCAGCGGGCCCCCCGCGTGGGTGGTCGTCGCGGCGGTGCTCGTGATCATCGGGCTGCTGCTGATCGCGATCTGAGCCGGGGTGTATTGGGCCGGGGCGAATCGGGCCGGGGCGGGCTCAGTCCTTCACGCCCAGATCGGCCTTGGTGAACAACACCTCGAACCGGTACCCCGCGCCCTCGACGTTCTCGCGGGCGCCCTCTTGCCGATCGATCACGGTGATGATCGCGACGACCCGGGCCCCAGCCTCGGCGAGGCTCTTGACCGCCTCGAGTGATTGGCCCGCGGTGGTTGCGACGTCCTCGATGAAGATGACCGAGTCGCCCTCGTTGATCTCACCCTCGAGCTGCTTGGCGGTGCCGTAGTCCTTCTTCTGGTTGCGGATGAAGATCGTCGGCTTGCCGGTGTTGAGCCCGGCGACCGTGACCAGCGGGATGCCGCCCAGCTCGGCCCCAGCGAGGCGGGCGACCGGGGCCTCGGTGTCGGCCTCAATCTGCGCCACACGCTCAGCGAGCAGCAGGCCGACCTCGCGGAGGATCTCGGGTCGGGTGCTGAAGCGGTACTTGTCGAGGTAGTAGCTGCTGGTGCGGCCTGAGCGGAGGGTGAAGGTGCCGCGGAGGAGGCTGGCCTCAGCGATCCGGGCCGCCAGGGCCTCTCGGTCAACCGTGGGGGGGGGGGTGGGGGTGGGGGGGGTGGTCATCGGGGAAGAGGGTATCGGGCCCAAAGCGGGCTGGCCGGGCGGTTGGGGGTTGTGGGCCCGGATTCGGGGGCCGGATGTGGGGGGACGGATGTGGGGGGACGGTTGTGAACCTGGGGCAAGCCGGGGGCTGGAATGGTCGATTGAGAAGTGTGAGATCGTGAGATCTCTGTGGGTCGAGACGCGTAGGGTTATTTCCGACCGCGCTGCAATGTCTGCCAGCGTGAGGCGTTGGCCGATCAATGACACGAGGAACCGAGATGCTGACACGAATGAACCGCGGCTCTATGTATGGACTTTGCCTGGTCGCCCTCGCGGGCCTGCCCGCCTCTGCGTACGCGCAGGTCGGCACACCGCCCCCGGCCCAGGGGGAGACCGCGGAGACCTATGTCCCGCCGGCTCCACCGGCCTCGTTCACCGCCCAGGGCCGAACGGATCTGGAAGCCCAGGCCGAGCAAACCCGTCAGCTCGAGGCCCAGCGGGCCAATGCACAGGCGAATCAGGTCCCGGCCGCCGACCCCGAGGCGCCCAAGTTTAAGGGCATCCCCAATGTGACGATCCCGTCGGATCTTCTCAAGAACCCGCGGAACTCGCTGGTCCGCGGCGACGGGCAGGGCCAGCTCTACGACTGGTGGGGCTCATTGGACCTGCACGCGCTCAAGATCAGCCCGCTGATCAGCGAGCTGAAGGGTGAGGAGATCCGCTCGGTCATCTTCGACCGGCACAACCGGGTCGAGCAGCGGATGATCGAGAACCTGGACCTGTTCCTCGAGATCGAGGCGACCAAGGACGAGCTGGGCACGGACGGCGGGATCGGCAAGCTCTCACAGATCACCGCGATTATTAAGCCGATCGTCGAGCCGGGCACGCTGAGCATCGACCTGTACCACGCAAAGGCGCTCAGCGCGATGCAGGCCAAGTTCAACGAAGAGATGGTCCGCGTGTACAAGCGCGAGGAAACCAAGGGCCTGAGCAGCAACAAGGCCAACCCGATCGCGGGATTCGTAAAATTTATGGTCGAGGACGCGATGCGCGAGCCGCGGTTTGCCCACGACCTGATGGTCTCCGAGATCCTGACGAACTATGACGCGGTGATCGAGAAGGCGGGCCTGAGCGGCAAGGCCGAGCTGGCCCCGCTCTCCGAGCTGGCCGGGCAGGTCGGCGACGAGGCCCCCAAGCGGGCGCTGGTCCGCCGGGCGACGCCATACATCATGGGCCTGACCCTCGACGAGCACACCAGCCTGCTGATGGCCGTGCGCGAGCTGCGCGAGAACCCGGACCATCAGCCAATGCTCGCCGTCGAGCTGACCCGCGACGGGCAGACGACGCAGGTCATCGAGGGCGACGAGCTCACGATGCCCGCGGGCGTCAAGGTCGGCTACGCCGCGATAGACCCGGGCGCGACCGGGAAGTCGATCACGGCCTTGAGTGCCGACCAGATCCCCTACTACATCAAGTACCTGCACAAGGCCTGGCGTGTGAAGGACCCGGAGGCGACCGGCGACATGATGGAGACGATCTCCGATGACTACAAGGCGGAGTATCAGAAGTACATGGACGCCCGCCGGGCCGAGATCGCTGCGGGCGACACCCCCACCAGCGACACCCCCAGCGACGACAACGACAGTGAAGCCCCCGACAGCGACGGCTGATTCGCCCCGTTAAACCAACCAAGCCCGGGCCTCGTGCCCGGGTTTTTTGTGCGCTGATTTCATGCGATGCGTGCTCTCTCGGGCTCGGGTCAGGAGCCCGGCGAGGTCGGCCGCATCAGCGGGAAGAGGATCACGTCGCGGATCGTGCGGCTGCCCGTGAGCAGCATCGCCAGACGATCGATCCCGACGCCGAGCCCGCCGGCCGGCGGCATGCCGACCTTGAGCGCGTGGATGAAGTCCTCGTCCAGGTTCCTGAAGTTGGACTCCTCGTCGTCGAGCCCCGCGACCTGCTCGCGGAACTTCGCTTCCTGAATGTCCGGGTCGTTGAGCTCGGTGTACGCGTTGGCCAGCTCCATGCCCGCGATATACAGCTCGAACCGCTCAGCAATCACCGGGTCATCACGCTTGGGCCGCGTCAGCGGGCACAGCGCCGCGGGATAGTCGATAACAAACGTCGGGCGTGAGGGGTCGAGCGTGTTCTCTGCGAGCTGCTCGAAGAGCTGATTCACGATCAGCCAGTGGTCCAACGCCACGCCCTTGGGGTTCACGAGCTTGATCCCCTTGTGCGTCGCGGCGGCCTTGACCGACTCCTCGTCACGCATCGAGACCCCGATCGCGCTGCTGAACACGTCCTCGTACTTCACAATCTCAAACGGCTTGGCGTAGTCGATCTCGGTGCCGTCGAACTCAATCACGAGCGGCGAGGCGGGGTCGTGCGGCGAGTCGATCGCCTCGCCGCCCTCGAGCCCGTGGAGCATCAGGCGGGTCAGGTCGCGGAAAAGCGACTCGGTGAGCTCGCGCATGGTCTCGTAGTTGCCGTGCGCCTCGTAGAGCTCGAAGGTGGTGAACTCGGGGTTGTGGGTGCGGTCCACACCCTCGTTGCGGAAGATGCGGCCCAGCTCATAGACCCTCGGCAGCCCGCCCACGAGCAGCCGCTTGAGGTTCAGCTCCGTCGCGATCCGCATGTACAGATCGAGATCGAACGCGTTGATGTGGGTGACGAAGGGGCGGGCCGCAGCCCCGCCGGGGATCAGCTCGAAACTCGGCGTCTCGACCTCAAGAAACCCGCGCGCGTCGAGGAAGCGGCGGGTCCGCGTGACCATCTTGGCCCGCTGAATCGCCTTCTTCATCGAATCCGGGTTGGCCCACAGATCGATGTACCGCTGGCGGTATCGCTGCTCGACATCCTGCAGCCCGGACCACTTCTCAGGCGGCGGCACCAGGCACTTGCTCGCGGGCCGCACGTCGTCGGCCCACACCGTGATCTCGCCGGCCTTGGTCTTGGTGAGCGGGCCGTGCGCCGTGACCAGATCCCCCAGGTCGAGCCCCTTAGCCAGCGCGAACCCGTTCTCCGAGCAGTCCCGCTTGGAGACCGCGATCTGCAGGTCGCCCGAGTGGTCGCGGATGTTGAGCCAGACGAGCTTGCCGTTGTCGCGGCTGAGCATGACGCGGCCCGAGATGTTCACCGCCGGGCGATCATCAACCACCAGCGGAAGCTGATCCTCAGCGAGGTCCGGCGAGTCCTTCTTGGCCTGCTTGCGAGCGGCGGCCGCGGCCTTGTTGGCCTCGTCGGCAGCCTCGCTGTACGCCGCGTGCGCCGAAGCGAGCGAGATCAGCGAGTCTCGGAACTCGGGGCCCTGGGCCGCCGAGCCGTACGGATCGAGCCCCAGCTCAATCAGCTTGTCGCGGTTGTCGCGGCGTTGCTTCTCGAGATGGTGCGGCTCGGTCTCCGCGGGCGCGTCTGAGGGCGGGTTGGTCGGTGGTTGGGGTTGATCAGTCACGCCGCGATGGTAGACGATCGCGGGGTGAAAAGGACCGTGACCCCGTGTCGGCTCAGCTCTTGTCGGCCGAAACGGTGAGGCGAGCGGTGGTCTCGGTGTCGCACAGCGGCTTGGACGAGTTGGGGTCCGAGATCAGGTCCTTGAGCGTGGTGCCCTCGAACTGCTCGATCAGCCCCTTAGCCGCCTGGTCCAGCGCCTGGTGCAGCGGGCACAGGTTGGACCCGTGGTTCGACAGCCCGAGCGGGCAGCACTCGATGCGTTCGATCGGGTCGATCGCGTTGATGATGGTCAGCAACGAGATATCGGCGGCGGGCTGAGCCAGGCGATAGCCACCGCCCACGCCGCGTCGGCCGATGATCAGGTCGGCCTGGGCGAGCGACTGGAGCACCTTGGCCAGGTAGTTGAAGGGGACCTTGGTCATCTCGGCGAGCACCGGTGTCGGGGTGAGCTGATCGGGGGCGTAGGCGAGCGTGGACATCGCTCGCAGGGCGTACTCAGAGGTCTGTGAGAGCATGGTCCGGCTCCAGTGGGTGGCAGAAACGTTCCGAGACGATAGGACCCCTAAGCGTTGGTCCCGAAGACTTCGTCGAGCTGGGCTGAGTCGGAGGTTCCCTCCACCGGGATCTCTTCGATCAGGGTCCGGATGACGTCGTCGGTGGTGATCTGGTCGGCCTCGGCATTGAAATTGGTCAGGATCCGGTGACGCAGCACCGACATCGCCGCCCCCTTGACGTGCTCGGGCGTGACGTGCAGCGAGCCGGACAGCACCGCCCGGGCCTTGGCCGACAGGATCAGGGCCTCGCTGGCCCGCGGGCCGGCCCCCCAGGCCAGATAGTCCTCGATCATCGACGGGCGGGGGCACTCGGCGGGCTCGCCAACTCGCGTGGCCCGGACCAGCCGCAGAGCGTACTTGGCGACATGATCCGCCACGGGGATGTGGCGGATGATCGACTGGATCCGGATGATCTGCGGCCCGTCGATGACGGGGTTGATCGTGACCTCGTCCTTGACGGCGCTCCGCCGCATGACCTCGAGCTCCTCGTCGGCGCTGGGGTACTTGATCTTGATCTGCAGCATGAACCGGTCGAGCTGGGCCTCGGGCAGCGGGTAGGTGCCCTCCTGCTCGAGCGGGTTCTGTGTCGCGAGCACAAAGAACGGGTTGGGCAGTTCGTGGCGTTGCCCGCCGGCGGTCACCTGCCGCTCCTGCATCGATTCGAGCAGGGCGGCCTGGGTCTTGGGCGGGGTCCGGTTGATCTCGTCGGCGAGAATCACGTTGGCGAAGATCGGGCCGGGCACGAACCGGAGCTGGCGGTGCCCCGTGGTCCGGTCTTCCTCGATGACCTCGGTGCCGGTGATGTCGCTGGGCATCAGGTCCGGCGTGAACTGGATCCGCGAGAAGTCCAGGTGCATCGCCCGGGCAATCGTCGAGATCAGCAGCGTCTTCGCCAGCCCGGGCACACCGACGAGCAACGCGTGCCCGCGGCAGAAGACCGTCGTGAGCACCTCCTCGACAACCTCGTCTTGCCCGACGATCACGCGCCCGATCTCGGTGCGGAGCTTGTCGTGCGTCTCGCGGACAAAGGCGACGGCTTCCTCGCCGCGTGCGATCTCTGCTTCACTCATCCCGTGCTTCCTTCCGGCCGGTTCCATCCGACCCGTGCGATCCCCCACGATCGTACCCGATGCGCTCCCATCGGTAGTGACGCGAGCCCCGAGGGGTTGCCGGAATGTACGGGGCGCAAAAAAAAAGCCGCCGCACGGGGTCTCATCGTGCGGCGGCGTGGGTCCGCCAGGCGACGAATCGCCCGGCAGGGTCGTGGTTTGTCAGATCGATCTACCGCGGGTCTTACGACGCGGTTGCACCGCGCGTTTCACCGGGCAGAAATCTCTCCTTCAGATCTCGCCTTCATCGGATTCGGCGGCCCGGTCTTTCAGCTGAGCCGAGATCGAGTCGAGCCGATCGAACAGGCTCTCGAGCCGATCGCTCAGCGAGCTCTCAAGCATCTCGAGCCGTTGCTCGATCTGATCGAGCCGATCAGCGGCCTCGGGCCTCGCCTCGTGGCGGGGGGCGGTCGCCTCGACCCGCTGAACCTTCACGGCCTGTTGGGCCTGCATGGCCTGCTGGGCCTGCTGGGCCCGCTCGAGTTGCTCAGCAACCATCAGCTCGGCGTCCTGGAAGATCATGAGCCGATCGCCGTCGAGCTGCACCCGGTCGGCGTGCTGCTGGATCTGCTCGCGCAGGTGACGGATCACCTCGGGGGCCTTGTCCGGGTCGCGGAAATCCTCACCCCGGAAGCGGAACTCGCCGACGTTCTGAACACTCGGGACTCCTTGCACACGCACCGCACCCGGCGCCACGCGAACCCTGGGGGCGCTTGGCACACCCGGGGCAACGATCCACTCAACGTTCCCGGGGCTGGTGACGAAGACATTCTCGTCCTCGTCCCCGCCCCCAAAGAACTGCATGTTAGAGCCAACGAGCTTGGACCCGTCGTAGGCCTGCAGTTCAATCATGAGCTGCATCGGCTCGCCCTTGCGGATGATCTCGAAGGTCACGCTCTGCCCCGGCTCCTTCTCGCTGAGCAGCTCACGCAGCACGCCGTCGTCGGCGTTCTTGCCGTCGGCCTTCACGACCACGTCGAACTGGTGCATCCCGGCGGCTGATGCGGAGAGCCCGTCGATGACCCTCTCGATCAGGATGCAGGGCTGATCGTCGCTCAGGCCCAGGTGATACCGCAGGGCGGCGCTGGGCACGCCCTGGTTGATCCCAACCATGACCTTGGGCTCAAAGTCCCAGGTGACCTGGTTGCCAGCGTTGTCGGTGAAGAACCGAGCGTTGTTCTCCTTGCTGAAGACGAAGTTGCCGCCCTGCCCAAACCGCAGCACGCGCGGTGCGCCCGGGGGGGTGGGGGGGGTGGACACGTCGGAGCCAAAGCGGTGGATGTTGTGCCTGGTGACGGCGTTGCCGTCGTCGTCGAGGATGACGATCTCGCCGTCGTTAAAGGTGAAGTGATCCTTGCTGATGTCGTCGCCGTTGAGCTTCAGATCGATGACCTTGCCGCCCTCGATCTTGATGACGAAGGACTCGTCGCCGTCGTCCTGCTCGAACTGATACACCGCCCCGGCCGACACGACCGGCACGGGCTGCCCCAGTTCGACCGCGGTCACGATCTCGTTGTCACTCGCGGCGCCGGTGCTAATAGTCACCCGATGAGGAGTTTCGGGCTGCGGCGGCTCGAGGTCCACCACCCGCACCTCCGCGGAGGTCACCGCGGTCATCGGGGCGAGGCTGGTCCCCGCCAAGGCGGTCAGCAGGCTCAGGCTTGTCATGGTGATCATTTGGATACCCCTTCAGATTCAGACTTGAGGTTGTGTGATTCGTTCGTGTTCTCAGGCGGAGTCCCGCGAGAGTCGCGGGACCGCTCACGCTCAGATGCGCCCCGCCGCGGGTCCCGTCACTGATTTTCGTCGTGAACTTGCCACCCGGGAGGGCTGGGGCGGGGCAGCCGGGGCGGCACACGAAAAACCCGGCCCTTGCGGCTCAGTAGCTGCCGTCGATTGTTGGCTGCACCTGCGCCGGGACCGCGATCGGGCGGCCCAGGTCGTCGCGGGTCTGCGTAAGCACCTGCGAGACGATCTTTCGCTCGAGGATCTGCCGCAGGAAGATCACCTCGACCAGGCCGTCCTCGAGCACGCGGGTCTGAACGACAACCGGATCGGGCAGCTCAGCGATCACGCTGTCCGCCGCTCGCCCCGCGTCCATGTACCGGTCCCGAGCCTGCTCGGGCGTCGCGTTGGCCAGCGAGATCCCGGGCCCGATGCTGGCCTGGTTGCCGGAGTTGTTGCCCATGGGCAGCCCGCCGGTGAACCAGACGAGCACAATCGCAGCCGCCGCGGCCCACCCGCCCCATCGGCTCACCAGATCGAACCGGTGCTGCAGGTGCGAAGGATCCGCGAAGTCGCTGGGCAGCTCGACGGTGTCGGCGATCGCGGCCCGACCGCGCAGCGCATCGCTCAGCACCGCGTTGGTCCGCTGCGTCTCTGAGAGCTCAGCCCAGACGTCCTGGTCGGTCGCAGCGACCGCGCGAAACGTGTCCCAGTCCTCGCCCGAGGCCTCGCCGTCCACGATGCGGCTGATCAGCCGATCGTGATCGTCGGGGGTGAGTTCTGCGGCGTTGTTGTGGCTGTTGTCGCTGGTCATGGCGGCCCTCCTTCGGGCAAATACAGGTTCGCGGTACTCACCGCGATGTGAATCGTCGCTCGGACTTCTCAGCCCGGTCGGCTGGGGGGGTGTCGGCGTCGGTGTCGCCAAGCCCCTGCCGGGTCGCGGCCTCGCGGAGCATCCGTCGCCCTCGGGCGATCCGGGTCTCGATCGTCGTCTCGGGCAGATCGAGCACCTCGCTGATCTGCCGGTAGCTCATCCCCTGCAAGCACCGCAGCAGCAGCGGCTCGCGATAGCTCTCGGGCATCTCGCGGGCCAGGCGGAGCAGCCGAGTCCCCTCATCGCGGGTCTCGGGGTCCGCCTCGTGCCGCTCGGGCTGCGGGGCCTGGGTCACCAGGTGGAGCGTGTGCCGCCGACGCCGGGTGGCCTTGCGGCCCGTGGCCCGGGCCGCGTTGATCGCGACGGTCCGCAGCCAGGGGCGGAAGGCCTCGGGCTCGCGGATCTCCTGAATCTTGCGGCACAGCTGCACCGCGACGACCTGCAGCAGGTCCTCAACATCCGTCTCCCGAGGCTTGTGGGCCATCAGGATCACCGCGACCCAACGCCGATGCGCGCGCCAGACCGCCTGCAACGCCTCCCGGTCGCCGCTCATCGCGTCGGACAGTGTCCGAAGATCTGTGCCTGCTGACCCTTCGCTCACGAGACCCCTTTCGTCCTCTCCTAGGATGCGCGTCCAGTCTCGGCCCGTCAGCGGGTCAACAAACTATTCTTGGGGCCCCGACCCCCGATTTTCACACGTTCTCGGACCCCCACCAGCCGACCCCCCCAGCAGACCCTAAAACCACCACCCATGACCACCGACACCCCAACGACCCCCAGACCCCGCGAGCCAAACTTCGGCCTCATGTCGTTCGGCGATCACCTCGAGGACCTCCGCAAGCGGATCTTCCTGGGCATCATCGGGGTGCTGCCGATCTTCCTGATCGCGTTCGGGTTTGGGCGTGAGCTGCTGTCGATGCTGATCGAGCCGGCCCGGACCGAGCTGCTCAAGGGCGGACAGTCAGCCACGATGCTGCAGACCGCGCCGTTCGAGACCTTCGGCACCGTCGTGCACATCTCCGTGGTCGTAACCGTGCTGCTGGGCGCCCCCTGGCTGCTCTACCAGCTCTGGCGGTTCATCGCCCCCGGGCTCTACTCCCACGAGCGCCGCTTTGTGCACTTCCTAGCCCCATTGAGCATGGTGCTTGCGGTCTCTGGGATCCTGTTCCTGTTTCACATCATCCTGCCGCTGGTGCTTGCGTTCTTTGTGGGCTGGGGCAACAACGTGAGTCAGCCCGACCCCGAGACGATGATCGTGCCGCCGGGCATCGTGCTGCAGGAGGTCACGGTGCTCGAGGCCGACCCGGTCGAGCCGACCGCGGGGCAGGCGTGGTTGAACTCGACGCTGAGCCAGTGGCGGGTCTGTGTGGAGAACCTGCCCGAGCAGCCGCCCAAGATCATGGGCGTTGGGCTGACCACGGGCTCGAGCATCGTGCAGCAGTACAAGATCTCCGAGTACGTCAAGACCGTGCTGAACATGGGCATGGCGTTCGGCATCGGGTTTCAGATGCCCGTGGTCGTGCTGATGTGCGGGTGGATCGGGATCGTCGGCCTCGACGGGTTCAAGAAGTACCGCAAACACATCTTCGCTGGGTGCTTCGTCGCCGCAGCGATCCTCACCCCAGCCGACCCGGCCTCGATGCTGCTGCTGGGCACGCCGCTGTACCTGCTCTTCGAGCTCGGGCTGATCCTGCTCAAGTTCTTCCCCGCGTCCAAGGTCGCTGGGCACCGAGAAGTCATGACCCACGACGATGGCCCCTAAAAAGACAACGGCCCCTAAACCCAGAGACTCCGAAGCCTGTGCACAAAGCGTCCAACCAACCCGAGCCCCCCCAGCCCGAGCCGTCCGATCTGGACCGCTCGATGATGGCCCGGGCGCTGCAACTCGCCGCCGCAGCCGGCGAGACGGGCGAGGTGCCCGTGGGTGCGGTGGTGTATGAAACCGAGTCGGGCCGCGTGCTCGGCGAGGGCGCCAACACCCGCGAGCACGCCAAAGAGCCCTGGGGGCACGCGGAGTTCTTAGCAGTGCAGGCTGCGTGCACCGCGATCGGCGACTGGCGTCTCAACCACTGCACACTCGCGGTGACGCTCGAGCCGTGCCCGATGTGCGCCGGGCTGCTGGTCAACGCGCGGCTGGGCCGGGTGATCTACGGAGCCGCAGACCCCAAGGCCGGGGCGGTGAACTCGCTTTACGAACTGCTCACCGACGAACGCCTCAACCACCGGTGCGAGGTCATCTCGGGGGTGCTGGCTGAGGAATCGGGCGAGCTGCTCCGTGGGTTCTTCCGACAGCTGCGGGGCAAGAACCAGGGGGGCTAAGCCGTGCCTGAACTGCCCGAGGTTGAGAACACGCGCCGGAGCCTTGAACCGATCCTGGGCCGAACCGTGCTCAGCGTGCGGCTGCACCGACGCGACATGCTCGTCGTGCCGGGCGACCCGGTCGGCGGTTGGGGCCGCCAGGGCCAGCACGCCCCAAAGCCCAAGCGATACACCACCCCGATGCTGCTGAGCGGCATGACCCTCACCCGCACGCTCCGGCACGGCAAACGATTCGCAATCGTCGGGAGTCTCTCAGGCCGGTCGGCCGACCGCTCGCCCGACCGGGCGGTCGATCGGGCGGTCGAGATCGGGCTGGGCATGTCGGGCCGGGTGCAGATCCTGCCCGCGCGTGGGCCGCTGCCGCCCCACACCCACGCCCTCTGGCGGCTCGACGACGGCTCACGGCTCGCGTTCATTGATCACCGGCGCTTCGGCGGGCTGTGGGCATGGACGAGTGTGGAAGAACTGCACACCCACTGGAAGGCCACGCTGGGCCCGGATGCGCTGACAATCACCGCAGCGGCGCTCGCAAAGGGACTGGCGTCTGCCCAGCGGCCCGTGAAGGCGGCTCTGCTCGATCAGCGGGTGCTCGCCGGGGTAGGGAACATCTACGCCGACGAGGCCTGCTTCGAGGCCCGTGTCGCCCCCCACGCGATTGCAGCTCAACTCGACCCGAAGGCCATCACCCGCCTGGCCCGCGCGATCCGGCGCATCCTCGCAGCCTCGGTCGCCAAGGGCGGCTCCACACTGCGCGATTACGCCAACGCGAGCGGCTCGCCGGGCGGGTATCAGCAAGGGCACCGGGTGTACGGGCGGGCCCGGCTTGCTTGTACGTCTTGTGATCGGGTTCTTGTGTCTGATCAGGTCGCTCAACGGACGACTGTCTGGTGCCCCGGGTGTCAGGGTGCATAAATATGGCTTTTCCACACACAGGAATTGTCAATCTTCCGGAGTCCTGACTGGGTCTTCTTCTTCATCATCAAAGAGAGATATAGATCTAATAGTGGTGGCAATAGGGCGCTCGGAATCGGGAGAACTCCGGCAAGTTCAGTCATAAGTCCCACAACGGGAGCCAATTATCGCGAAAAACGGCTGGTTTGCGAGTTGTCGGATGTCTGTCGGCACGCGTCGTTGGCGCTGGGCTGTCGGAGCGGTGCTCGATTTGAGGGCACAAGGCCCGGTTTGAGAGCCGCGAACCAGCGACAGAGACCGAGCGCCCGTGCACACCTCTTCCACACAAGAAAGAGCGTCTTCCGACAGCCCTTTAGCCCCATAAAACCACCTTTAGTGGTGGTTTGAGGATCGAGAGGTCCTCACGATCTTGTTCGGTGTTCGGTGCTGGAAAATGTTTCGGTCGGGTTTCCAACACCGAGGGGCTCAGTGGAGGCGGTCCTCGAGGCTCACAAGCACCCGGGCGAATTCTTCGTCCTCGTTGCGTCGGCTATCGATGGTGCGGACCGCGTGCATGACCGTGGTGTGGTCGCGGCCGCCAAAGTGCGCGCCGATCTCCTCGAGCGAGTGACGGGTGCGTGTGCGAGCGAAGTACATGCAGACCTGGCGTGGCAGGCTGACGGACTTGTGGCGTCGCTTGCCGAGCACCTCGGTGCGTTTGACGTGGTAGAAATCGGTGACGGTCTGGATGATGCCGTCGATGGTGGGCCCGCTGGAGAGCTCGTTCTTGGGCTCGCCGATGATCTCGCGAGTGAGCGTGATATCGATCTCGCGTTTGTCGGCAGCCGCGTGGGCGCTGAGCTTGAGGATCGCGCCCTCGAGCTCGCGGATGTTGGTGGTGACGCAGCGGGCGACGTGCTCGGCGCAGTCGTTGGACAGGTCGATCCCCCGCAGCGCGGCTTTCTTCTTGAGGATCAGCACGCGGGTCTCGTAGCTGGGCGGCTCGATCCTGGCGACCAGGCCCCACTTGAAGCGGCTGACCAGGCGGTCCTCGAGATCGGGGATCTCCTCGGGGGCCGCGTCGGAGCTGAGGATGATCTGCTTGTTGGCCTGGAAGAGCGAGTTGAAGGTGTGGAAGAACTCTTCCTGCGTGCGCTCACGGCCGGTCAGGAAGTGGATGTCGTCGATGACCAGCACGTCCACGTCGCGGAACTCGTGGCGGAAGCCGGACATCTCACCCAACTGCACCGCGTCCATGAAGTGGGTGACAAAGGCGTCGCAGCTGACGTAGTGGATCGAGGTGTCGGGGTTGATTTTGCGGATATCCAGGCAGATCGAGTGGAGCAGGTGGGTCTTGCCCAGCCCGACGTCGCCGTGAATGAACAGCGGGTTGTAGGCGACGCCCGGGTTCTGGCTGACCGCGACCGAGGCGGCCCAGCTCAGCCGGTTGTTGGGCCCGACCACGAAGTTCTCGAAGTCGTTGTCCGGGTCGATCGAGAGCGAGTCGGGGCGGCCGCCAGCGACGCGCTCGCTGGCGGGGTTCTTGCGTGGAACCACGACCGGTGCGGTGGCGCGGGACGGTCGCGTCGCACCACCGAGGGGAACGCCGTCCAACGCGGGCCCGGGCTTGGCGGCGCGGGCGGCCCCTTTGGGGCTGGTGCCCTTGCGGGTTGCCTTCGGGGTCTCCCAGGCGTCGTCGGGTCCGAGGAAGCGGACGCCGATGAGCTGGCCCGTCGCGGTGCGGACCGCGTCGAGGAAGGCGTCGAGGCAGTCGGTTCGGAGATAGTCGCGGTGGAATTCGGAGTGGGCCCGCAGCGCGAACGATCCACCGGCCACGCCGAGCGGTTCGAGCTCGGTGAACCAGTGGCGCCACACGTCGTGGTGCTGCTCGCGCAGGTGCGCCCGGACAGAATCCCAGACCTCACGATCGGGAGTCAACATCGGCTGGTGACCTCTAAGGCAGGCGGTCCGTGATGTTCCACGGACCGGGACAACTCGTGTTTCGGTTCGACCTGGTCAGCCTGACCCGGTCACGGAGAACTCGCCGAGGCGAGCCCCGCAAACGTAAACGACAAGGGGGCCCGTGTCAACCACTTCTCCACAACGCGGGAAAGGAAACCCTTGCCGCGGCCCGGGGTTGTGCCACGCGACCCCGAACCGGACAGATTCCGGGCTCATCGGGCCTGCAGCTCCCGTTCGCGGCGTTCGGCCTCGGCCTCCTGGGCCTCGTACCGGGTCCGGTTGTTGCGGTGATCCATGAGAAGATGGGTCGAAGCCGACAGGTTTTCCCCAAGGCATTCGTCGAGCCGGGTGCGGGCGTACTGCACGTGGGTTCGGCGTGAGACGTGGGTCACGACCATGTCCTCGCACTCGGCGACCTTCCGCCACTCGACCAGGTCGTCCACGTGCAGGTGCATGCCGATCTTGGCCCGGTCCTTGTGCTCGGGCTCGAAGAAGGTGCACTCGGTGATGATGACCTTGGCCTTGCGGACGTCGTCGGCCAGCAGGTGGGCCCCGGGCAGGGTGTCGCCCAGGTAGGCCAGCAGCGGAACCTCGAGGTGGTTGACGATCTCCTCGCCCCGTTCCTTGAGCTCGCGGAGCTTCTCCTGGGGCAGCCCGCTCAGCTCGGGCTTGAGCTTGGTCCGCTTCTCGACGATCGCGTACCCCATCGAGGGGCAGGTGTGCTCGGTGTGGTAGCACCGCAGCGCGACGTTGTTCTTGATCTCGATCTCGTCACCCGGCTCCATGGTGATGATCTCGTAGGGCGTCT
>JBLHKT010000022.1:0-68906 GCA_047620485.1 Phycisphaerales bacterium
ACTCCCCGACCACGAGCGCCCCGGCGGTGACAAGCTGATCAACCATCGAGTGCAGCTCGGTCTTGGTGCGGTCCTTGAGCAGCCCGAACACACTCAGCGAGTCGTGCCCGCGGGAGACGACGTTCTCCGCGTTCGAGCCGCGGACGACATCGATGACGTGGGCGGCACCGAACCGGGCCCCGGTCCGCGCGACCGCCGAGAGCAGGACCTGCGCGAGCCGTTGCCCGTCGGGTTCGATCTGGGTCTCGCCGAGGCACACGTCGCACGCCTCGCAGGAGCTTTGCTCGTAGGTCTGCCCGAAGTGCTCGGTCAGCGCCCGGTGCCGGCACACAAACGCGCTGGCGAGCCGCCGCATCTCCGAGAGCAGCCGGAGCTGCGCCTCAGGATCGACACCGGATTCGGCGGCGCTGCGCGTGATCAGTCGGCTCCAGCGGACCGCGTCCGACGGGCTATACAACAGCACGCACTCAGCGGGCAACCCGTCGCGCCCCGCACGCCCGGTCTCTTGCTGATACGCCTCGACCGATTTGGGCATGGTCGCGTGGACCACCAGGCGGACGTTGGACCGGTCGATCCCCATCCCGAACGCGACGGTGGCGACCACGACGTCCAGCCGTTCGTGGCTGAACCGCTCTTCGAGGCGTTCGCGCACGCGGGGAGCGAGCCCCGCGTGGTAGGCCGCGGCGTCGATCCCGCGTTCGGACAGCTTCGCCGCGAGGGTCTCGGTGTCCTTGCGGCTCAGGCAATACACGATCGCCCCGCCCGCGTCCCCATGCTCTTGATGGGCCTTGAGCGCGTCGGCGATCTGGCTGGCGGGGTCCTGGCGAGCCTTGACCCGGTAGGTCAGGTTCGGTCGGTCGAACACGCCCACCAGCACCTCGGGCTCGATCAGCCCGAGCTGGCGGACGATGTCCTCTCGCACCCTCGGCGTGGCGGTCGCTGTGAACGCCTGAACGCCCACGCCTGGGGCGATCTGGCGGAGGTCGCCGAGCTGGCGGAACTCGGGACGAAAATCGTGTCCCCACTGGCTGATGCAGTGCGCCTCGTCGATCGCGATAGCGCCCAGCCTGTTCGCGTCGGTGAGCTTGGCGATCAGCGCCCCAAACCCGGGGGTGGTCACACGCTCGGGCGAGGCGAAGACAAGCATCAGCTCGCCGCTGAGGAGTTGCCGCTCGATTTCCTTCGCCTCGTCGTAATCAACGCCCGAGTGCAACGCCGCGGCGGGGTACCCGTTGAGCTCAAGCCCACGCACCTGGTCACGCATCAGCGCGATCAGCGGCGAGACGACGATCGTGGCCTTGCCCGTTACCAGCGGCGGGACCTGGTAGCACAGCGACTTGCCGCCGCCGGTGGGGAGGACGGTGAGGCTGTCGCGCCCCTCGATGCCCAGCCGGATCGCTTCGGTCTGCAGCGGACGCAGGCTCGTGAACCCCCAGACCCGCTCGACCGCGTCGAGCATGCCCGGGCTCATCTCCGGCTTGAGTTCACGAACACCATCTGTCATGTTCGCACTTTAGCAGGCTCGGGCCGCTCCCGAGGGCACCGCCGGCGCGACCCCGGAACTTGCTGGCCCTTCTCTAAGAGCATCGCCGCGACGCGGGGGTCTCAGAAGAGTCGGCTCGGAGGGTGTCTCGCGACGGCCAGGTTGCTCAGCAGCCTGCGAGGAAGGCGTTGATGAAGGTCCCGATGTCGCCGTTGTCGAGGATGCCGTCGCCGTTCATGTCCGCGGCGAGATCGCCGGCGAGGAAGAGATTGATGAAGACGCCGATATCGCCGTTGTCGAGGATGCCGTCGCCGTTGGTGTCTGCGGGGCAGGGGCCGGCGGAGGTGAGGACGATGTCGTTGCCGTCGCCGCCGGCGTAGCTGAGGTAGAGATCCACGCCCAGACGCGACTCGATGAGCGTGCCTTCGGGGATTCCGGCGAACGTGCCGGTGGCGGTGCCGCCGATTGCGATGAGGGTCTGCTCACCGGGCATGAACAACTCGTCGGCAAGCGTGACGCTGAGCCCGCTGCCACCAAGATCAAGATCACCCGAGACGGTGTAGCTCGTCGCGTTGGTTGGTGCCACCAGGTTGAAGGCCAAAGTGCCCGTTGAGTCGAGTTCGAGGTTGCCGCCCACGGTGAAAGCACGGCGAGCGAACGCCAGCGAATCGAGGGCGCCGGACATCAGACGGAGCGTGCCGGGACCGGTGGAGAGCGCTGTCAGGCCGTTCAACGCCTCTCCGTATGCTCCCAGCTCAACATCGCTCCCCGCGCCGATGTCGCATGTGACTGGTTCGTTGTCTCCAATTTCAAGGGTGCCGATCCGAAGCGTGCTGTTGAGCCCGACCTGCAGCGTGAGGTCGAATCCAAAGGCTCTGGCTGCAAGTGTGCCGCTCAGGGTCACCGTGGCCCCGTCGCCAACGAAGAACTCCCCACCCACCGACACAACCTCCGCTGAGATTGTGACGGTCGCGCCGTCGGCGATATGCATCGGTGTGTAGTTCAAATCCATCTCGACCGGGGAACTAACCATCGCACCGGCACCACTCAGCTCCACGGCCAACTCTTTGCCCGCCGCACCAAACACGATCGGGTCTGCTTGCAGTTGAAAATCAAACTCCAAAGATCGTCCCCGCACGGTTCCGGCGCGGAACTGCGGGAGGTAGTAGTTTGGAACGGGATTGGTACCGGCATCGCTGAACAGGACATTCGTAAAATCGAACTGGCCGTCATCGAGAACAAAGGGGCCCGTCGGGTCGGGGCCTGTGTAGTCTTCATCCAGATCCCAGATAATGCCGGATTGCACCATTAAAAAATCTGGAACATTAGGATACCCGCTCCAAGGGGTGCTTGGGCTCGCTTCCCACCCGCCTTCGGGCCCGAGCAGGAGCCGCCCACCCCGGACCTCCAGTGTGGACGCGATGTAAGTCTCGTTCGGTAAGTTTTCATATTCTATATTTCCAACGCTAATGTTGCCAATCCAGAACGGGTTGTACCAAGAAGCGAAATGGAGAGTCTGCCCGGCGATGAGCGTTGGAGCCGTGGGCGCGGCGGGCGTCACGCCCGCAAGCATCGCATTCATCGCGTCCTGGTTGAACGCCCGGCCCGTGTCCCACACATCCCAGTCCTCACCACTAATACCGGCGAATCGGAAGGTGTATCGGTCTCGGATTCGGATTGTTCCTGAGCAGAAATCGATGCCACCTTCGGCGAGCGCCGCATCGCCCAGGGTTTCACCGCTGATACGGTTGGCTTCCCACACGCCACCGTCGATGATGATGTTGTGCCCGTTGGCGGCGACCTGGGCGCCGCTGGCGCGTGTGATGTGGGTCGTGCCGATGACCGTAACCGTTGAACCGGTGGGGACACGGGTAACACGGAGATCGCGCGAGCGCGCAGTGACGATGGTTTCATCCGTCAGGCCGAGTTCGAAGGGGGCCATTCCCCAGCCGCCGGTCGCGGTCTGGTTGACGGAGAAGTCGATCGAGAGATGGGAGTTGTTCTCGAGCTGATACTCAAGGCTGTTGATGTCGCCCGGGAATGGAAGGTTCCAGATCGCGGAAAGGGAGCTGTTGTCCAGCTCGATGCGCCCGGGCACGGTGCTCGTGCCCCCGCCGTTGCCGAGCGAGGTTATGCCAATGCCCTCAAGATGAACCCCGCCCTCGAGGCGGAGGGAGCTGGCGAAGCCGATGCGCATATTGAAGGAGTCGGCGGTCCAGGGCCCGTTGATCCGCAGCGAGCCTGCCGGTTCTACTCCCACGATCAATCTCACGCCCGGGATGAGTTGATTGAGGTTGGTGAGCGGGGTGCTGTCCACCGAAACGTTGGTTTCGCCGAGCCCGTCGGGGTCGATCGTGAAGGACTGGGCCGGGGCCTGCTCGGCGATTGCGACGAGGGAAGTGATCGCAACGAACGTTGATCGGGCGTGGATGTTGAGCATGGCGGCCTCAGCGTTGAAAGGGAAGGGATTCCGATCAGCCAAACCCGTGACGGGGCAGGGCCGGATCCTCACGGTTGCACTTCTGGGCCAGCGGCAAGTGGGGGCAGGGTACCACGCGGGGGCACGCCCGCAAGCCGATTCGTCGCATTGGGGCCGATTCAGAGACCGAAAGCCCACGGATGCGTGGTGGGTGGCTTCTGAGCGTGCGATGGGACGATCCCCCGCGGGAGATCGCGGCCGCGGGTGAGAGGCGCCGGGAGCGGGATCATCGGGGAACGAAAAGCAACCCGGAGGGTGGTTCCCTCCGGGTCGTTTGACTGACTCGAATTGTCGTGCCGGTTCTCAGCACCCGGCCAGGAAGGCCGCGACGAAGGCCCCGATGTCGCCGTTGTCGAGGAAGCTGTCGCCGTTGGTATCAGCCATGCAATCGGGCGTGAACTCGCCGAGCGCCTCGTAGGCCCCGAGGTCCACGATCTCGCCCGTGCCGATCCCGGTGTCAACCACGGTCAGGTCGTCCATGAAGCGGGGGTTGCCGTCGTAGTCGGTTGTAAGACTCGCTGGCACCGCAGAGTTGAGCCCCGCATCGATCGCTGGCGAGCCTGCGCCCGGGCGGTAGTCGCCAGCGAGCGCGTCGGTGTACATCGGATCTTCGACGATGAGCATGCCGATGACCGGGCCGATGGAGTTGTTGTCGGCGTTGAAGATGAGGTTCATGTCCGCGTCGAGCACGCCGTTGTGGACCGACTCGAACGCACGGGTGAACCCGGGCCCGTTGAAGGTTGCCAGGTTGTTGTTGGCGTGTGCGATGAAGCCGGACGGGGCTTGGCCGTACCCGTAGATCATTTTGCCCTCGCCGTTTGCGCCCGCTGTGCCGTAGGTTCCGATAGACCCGGTGCTGCCGGTAGAACCACTGGAGCCTGTGGAACCACCGATGCCGGCGCCGCCCTTGCCGCCCTTGCCGCCCTTGCCGCCCTTGCCGCCCTCGCCGCCGCGTCCGCCGGTGGGGACGTGGAAGACGTTCTGAGCAATGAGCGTGTTGGTCGTGTTGATGGAGACGGCGCCGTATGAGTTTCCACCGAGCCCGCCGTTGCCGCCGGTACCGCCGGTGCCGCCCTTGTCACCTTGTACGCCGTTGAACAGGATCGCATCGGGTGCGTTGCCGCCCTTTGAGCCCGTGGAGCCTTGCCCGCCCTTGCCGCCCTGCCCGCCGCGGATGAAATTGAAGTATGAGTTGGTGATTGAGAGTGCGTCTGCGGTGTTTGCGTAGACGCCGTAGGACCGTTGTGCGTTGCTGCCGGTGCCGGCGGTGGAGCCGCTGTTGACGCCTGACATGCCGTAGAACGGTCCGATCTTGCACGAGTCCATTGTCATTTCAGCCCCGGCGTACAGCCGCACCGCGATGCGTGTGCCCGAGAGACTCATCGAGGTGGAGGATTCGTCGTGCACCCAGCAGTTGTTCATGGTCAGGGCGGCGTCGTCGATCCGGACCGCGTTCTCGTACACATCGCGCAGTTCCGCGTGGTTCATCGTGCCGGTCGAGCCTGACTGCATGTGGATGCCGCTCCAGTCGCCGTTGGACCGGAAGAACTCGACGGGCGCCGCCTCGGTGCCGTTGACGGTGAGTGTGGCCCCGTTGGCGATGCGGATCTGCCAGTTGGAGCCCATGACTATTTGAGTGCCGGCCTCGATCGTGAGGCTGCCTGAGTAGGTCGTGTTGTCGCTGATGAGCAGCGTGGCGCCCGCCGCGACGGTGATATCGCCCGGGATGGTGACGTCGGCGAGTGCCCCGCCGGTGGCGACAAAGGCAGCGAGGAGGGTGGTGGTTCTCGTCAGACGGTGGTTCGTTCGAGTGTTCATGATCGTGCTCCAGTGTGGGTGTCGGGTCGTGGGGTCTGGGGGGAGAGAGTGCCCGCCCGAGGACTCAGGCGAGTTGGAGGACCGCCGCGCCCCAGCGTGGGCTGTGATTTCTTCAATTTCATGCCAAACCACCCGTTTCGGGCTCGGACCCGAGCTTCGCGCAGCTCGCCAACACCCCCTAGGCTTGCCCCATGCCAGACACCACCCTGCTCGAGATGTTCCCCAGCCCGACCGACACGCCCTTCGTGATCGAGCACGTCGCTGAAGAATTCACCAGCCTGTGCCCCATGACCGGCCACCCGGACTTCGGCACCGTCACCGTCCGCTACTGCCCCAAGCCCAAAGCCGACGGCGGCACCTGCGTCGAGCTCAAAAGCCTTAAGCTCTACCTCCAGAGCTTCCGGTCCGAGGGGATTTTTTACGAGGCCGTGACGAATCAGATCCGAGACGACCTCGCGATCGCGATGGACCCGGTCTGGATGCAGATCATCACGAATTGGCAGGGGCGCGGGGGGATCCGGAGCATCATCCGGGCCAGCCACGGGGACGTGCCCAGTGAGTACAAGGGCAAGGCCTGAGAACGTTACCGTGGCTTGATGCTTGCGATGGGCAACTCACCTTCGCGAGAAGATGTTCAACAACCAGCCCACGGCGCAAGCCGTGGGGCTCGGTCTGTACTTGAAGAAACCTACACCTGAAGAAGCGTCGAGCCCCACCGCTTGCGCGGTGGGCTTGTTGATGGAGCCCCACCGCTTGCGTGGCGGGTTTGCGACGGGCAACTCACTTTCGCGAGAGGATGTTCAACACCCAGCCCACGGCGCAAGCCGTGGGGCTCGGTCTGTACATGAAGAAACCTACACCTGAAGAAACATCGAGCCCCACCGCTCGCGCGGTGGGTTTGTTGATGGAGCGACTGTGAGTTGGGGGCTTGGCTCACTCAGCCGAGGCCAACCCCTGCAGCCCGCGCAGCAGCGCGATCTGTCCCGAGTGATACGAATCGTGCAGCTGCGTAAACACCGCCACCATCCAGTGCGGCTGGTCGGTCACCTCGGTTGACGGGTACCGCTCAGCCGGGTCCAACGCCGCGACCCGAGAGACGAGCAGCGCGTGCGTCTGCTTCACGTCTTCGAGCGTTCTTTGCCAGAGCCGATCGAGTTCTTCTAGTTCTGTTCCCTGCACCGTCGCGCTCTCGGGCAGCCCGGGCCACGGGTTGTCGTAGGTCGAGGGTTCGCCGGCGAGCCGGGCCGCGGTGTGGGCCTGCCAGCCGTGCATGTGCAGCACGAGCTCCCAGGCGCATCGCCCCTCAGTTCTGGGCCTAAAAAGAGCCTGCACGGGGGTGAGGTCTTCGATCAGCGAGAGCAGGGCGGGGTGCTCCCACCCGGGTTTCTGAGAAAACGCCCGCTCAAGGACATCAGCGAAGATCTGGGGGGGGGTGATCGATCGGCATCGGCTCAGGATACTCCCCCAAGACTCGCCCGTGCACGGCCTATGCTCGCCCATGACTGACCGACGCTATATCAATCAGATGCGGGACGCCGAGCGCGTCGAGGGTGCCTTCTCCATCGCCAACACGCAGCAGGGCACCACCCGCACCGGCAAGCCCTATCTCCGAGCCCTGATCGGTGACAAGACCGGGCAGGTTGCCGGCCGCATGTGGTCCATCGAGGAAGCGCTCTATCGCTCGCTCCCGTCCGACGGGTTCGTCGAGATCGAGGGCGAGACCCAGGCCTATCAGGGCGAGCTGCAGATCGTGATTCACAACATCCGGGCGCTCGACCCGACGCCCGAGCAGCTGCGCGAGCTGCTGCCCGCGTCGAGCCGTGATCCCAAGGAGATGTTCGCGGAGGTGCAGAAGCTTCTGGGCACGCTCGAGCACCCCGCGATGGTCGCGCTTGCTGAGGTGTACCTCGCTGACGAGCACCTGATGGACGCGTTCCGCACCGCACCCGCGGCCCAGCGGATGCACCACGCCTATCTCGGCGGGCTCATCGAGCACACGCTGAGCCTGATGAACATCGCCAACTCGGTCTGCCCGTGGTACCCCAAGATCAGCCGTGACCTGGTGATCATGGGCCTCTTCCTGCACGACCTGGGCAAGACCCGCGAGCTGTTCTACGACAAGGGCTTCGGCTACACCGACCGCGGCCACCTCGTCGGGCACATCGTCGAGGGCGCGATCATGCTGCACGACAAGTCGCAGCAGCTCATGAGCGAGAAGGGCGTGCGGCTGCCCGCCGGGGCGCTCACCGCCCTGCAGCACATCATCCTGAGCCACCACGGCCGCCCCGAGTATGGCGCCGCCAAGGTGCCCAGCTCGCCCGAGGCGGTGTTGGTCTCGATGCTCGACGACATCGACGCGAAGATGGAGATCTGCCTCAAGGCGGCCCGGCCCGATATGGCTGAGGGCCTCGAGCTTGGCGGCAACTTCACCGAGAAGCAGTGGGCCTTTGAGGGCAACCCGAGGCTCTACAAGCCGGACCCGCTGGCGACCTGAGCCCGTCGGAAAACCAAGGCCTGCACGCAGAGACTCCCAATGGTTGAGACAAGCCCTCGGCGCGAGCCGAGGGTCCCGGGGATCGACGAAGTCTCACGCACCCTCGGCTCGCGCCGAGGGCTTGTCAATCAAGAGCGCTCGCGAGGGTTTGGATTGATTTACTATTGATCCCGGGTCTGGGCCCCTGTCTCTCTCTGCCCTTTCTTTCTCTGTGCCTCTGTGGTAGATCTTTTCTGCCTCTGTCTTTTCTTCTCCGCGTCTCTGCTCTCCGTTGCGCCTCTGCGTACAGGCCCTCTTCTTCCCCTACAATCCTCCCGTGAGCGAACGCGAATCCATCTCCGTCAACTTCGGCCGCCCCGTGCCCCTCTTCCCGCTCAACGGCGTGGTGCTGCTCCCCCAGCAGATTCTCCCACTGCACGTCTTCGAGCCGCGGTACACGCAGATGGTCGGGCGGGCGCTGGATGCCTCGGGCCAGATCGCGATGGCGCTGTTCGATGGCGACGCCTGGAAGAAGGACTACCACGGCACCCCGCCGCTGCGGCCGTACGTCTGCCTCGGGCAGATCGTGCAGCACGAGACGCTGCCCCAGGACCGGTACAACATCCTGCTGCAGGGCATCTGCCGAGCCCGCATCGTGCAAGAGCTCGAGCCGATGGAGGATCTTGAGTACCGCAGCGCGATCCTCGAGCCCGTTGGCACCGACCCGGAGCAGGCGGACACCAACGACTTTGAGCCGCTGCGAAAGTGGATCGCCCGCGAGCTGGCCGAGGGCCCGCTCAAGGAGCTGACGGTCGCTGAGCACGTGCTCGAGTTTGTGCGCAACGACGAGATCCCGATGCCGGCGTTGTTGGAGCTGGTCGGGTTCACGGTGGTGACGGATCTGGATCAGCGGTATCGGCTGCTAGCCGAGGGCGACCCGGCGCGGCGGGCCCGCATCCTGCGAGACTCCATGACCCAGCTGAACCGGCTCGTGCGGCTGGCCCAAGGGCAGCACCCCGAGCAGTGGCCCAAGGGCATGAGCTGGAATTAAGAGTCTGCCCGCTTACCCGGCGAGCGTGGCCTGCGGGCCGTAGCGACGGAGCAGCTCGAGGATCTTGGGCTGGTCGGGGTTGAGCCGAAGGCTCGTCCGCAGCGCGTCCACCGCGCCGAACAGGGCGTTGCGGTCGGCCTTCTTGGACCACAGGTACTGGTTGAGCAGGCAGACCGAGACGCCGTTGAACGCGGGGTAGTGCTCCGGGTCCTGCTCGGTCGCCGCGAGGAAGGCGCTCAGCGAGGGCTCGTACTGCTTGAGCCGAAACAGCGCTGAGCCGAGCCGTTCATAGGCGATGGCCGACGGGCTTGTGCGCACGAGCTGGTCGAGTGTGGCCGCCATCTCGGCGTACCGCTTGGTCCGCCCCAACGCGTCGGCCAGACTCAGCAGCAGCTGCTCGTCGGGCTCGGTCACCAGTTCCGCGGCCTGCTGATATTCGACCACCGCGTCGTCGAACCGCTCCATCGCGACGTAGCACGCGGCGAGGTTGATCCGCGCCTCGCCCGAGTTGGGGCTCAGCCGCACCGCACGCAGCGCGTAGGGCTGAGCGTCGAGCGGGCGGCCGATCTGCAAGAACGCCGTGGCCAGGTTCGTGTTCGCGTCCGCGTCGTCGGGCCGAACCGCGAGGGCCCGCAGGTAGGCCCGCACCGCGTCCTCGTGCCGCTCGAGCACCTGCAGGGTCAGCCCGTGCATGTAGTGCGCATCAAAGCTGAGCGGGTCGAGCTCGGCGGCCCGGGCGTACCGGGCCGCGGCGGTCTCCAGGTCGCCCATCGCCTGATAGATGCGGCCGGCCTTGATGTACGCGCTGGCCAGCTCGGGGTTGGTCGCGATCGCGCGCTCAAACTCCACCAGCGCCCGGCTCAGGTCGCCCTGAGAGATCGCCAGGTCGCCCCGGGTCTCCGACGCGGCCGCCCGCTCGGGCGCTGTCGCCTTGGTCGGGCGGGCGGTGACCACGCGGACCGAGTCGGCTCGCTGCGGGTCGGCGGCGGTCTTCTTCGGGCTGCCACACGCGCCCAGCGACGCGAGCACCAAAGCCGTGGCCAGGCCCGTGGTCAGCGTGCGGAGAAGATGGGTGTTCGCGTTCATGGAGGGTCGGGTCTCTCGCGTTGGTCGGGCGGCTTGGGGGGGCAGGGGAGTGGGGGGGCAGGGAGGATCGGCCTACTGACTCTACTCGCCCCAGCACGCTCCGGTTCGGCTCCGGGGCCGATCGGAGGGCCCGCGGGCCCGGTCTGTGGCCAACTCGAATCTCTACGGGGGCTATCGGTCCAACAAACCTCTGAGCCGTCGCAGATTCTTGGTGTCAAGGGGCGTGCCCTCGTCGTCCTCGCCCTTGGGGGTTTCCAGGATCATGGGCCGCCCCGCCAGTTCCGGGCGGTTCACCACCGCGGCAAACCCCGAGTCCTTGAGGGCCTGCTTCGGGTTCGCAGGCGGGTTCGTGATCGTCCCCTCGCCGATGTGGGCGTGCCGATCCTTGCGGCTGGCGAGTTCCTTCAACGAGTCGTTCAGGTGCAGGCACCGCATGTGCCCGAGCCCGCACAGCGCGTCAAACTCGTCGAGCACCGCGTCGGCAGACGCTCGAGATGCCATGTCGTACCCGCCCGCGTGCGCGTGGCAGGTGTCAAAGCAGAACCCCACACGATCGGGCTCGCTGACCCGGTCCAGGATCCGCCCCCGCAGGTCGGCAAGCTCCTCGAACGTGCGCCCGATGTTGGAGCCCGAGCCGACGGTGTTCTCCAGGCACGAGACGTTGGTGTACCCCGTTGTGCGCTCAAAGATCTCGATGTAGGCGTCCGCGATCCGCGTGAGCCCCGAGTCCAGGTCGCTGGTGGTGAACGCCCCGGGATGGTGGACGAGGAACGCGATGCCGAGCGTCTCGCACCGCTCGATCTCGATCGTCATCAGGTCGATCGACTTGGCCCACAGCTCGTCGTTGGGGCTCGCCAAGTTGATCAGGTACGACGCGTGCGACACCGTTCGGCTTTGCCACCCAAGTCGGTCGAGTTGCGTGTTCCAGGCCTGCACCGCGTCCTCCGCGAGCGGCTTGGTCTTCCACTGCTGCTGGTTCTTGGTGAAGACCTGCACGGTGTCAAAGCCCAGCTCTTCAGCGGCGTCGAGGGCGTTGGTCATGCCCCCCGCGATGGAGAGGTGTGAGCCGAAGAGGGGCGTGAGTGTGGCGGGGGTTGGCATGGGCAGAGCCTAGGGACCCTTCGATTCAACGAGATCAATCTGGCGTATTCACTCTCGCGTCCGGGGCTCGCGTCGGGCATCAACAAGCCCTCGGCGCGAGCCGAGGGTCCCGGAGTCGCTGAGGTTGCGGGCACCCTCGGCTTGCGCCGAGGGCTTGTCGAGACGAGATCCTTGACGCCGAGCCTGAGTTTCGTGGGGGGGATGGGGGGGGGTGTGGGGGCAGAGAAGGCTCCTAGGCTAAAGCCACGGGCATAGAAAAAAGATCTCAGGGTGGAACCCGTCTTGGCTTGCGGGGTTCTTTAAGTGATGACCCAGGCCGCCGCCATCCTGATCCGAGACTGTTCCACAGAGGGAAGTGAATTGGACCGGGAAGAACGCCAAGCCGAGCGTGCACTGATCGAACGGGCCAAGGCCGACGCGGGCGCGTACGGGCAGCTCTACCGCAGCCACTACACCGCGATCGCGGGGTATCTGTTCCGCAGGACCGGCGACGAGCACGCCGCGGAGGACCTGGCCTCAGAGACGTTCCTCTCGGCGTGGAAGGCCTTGCCAAGATACCGAGACCGGGGCGCGCCGTTCCGGGCGTGGCTCATGCGGATCGCGACCAACAAGGCAAACCGGTGGTCCAAGGCCCGAAAGAAGGAGCTGCGGCAACTGGCACGGTTTGACCAGGCGATCGGGCGTTTGAGCGTTCAAGCCGCGGACGAGGCGGAGCAGTCAGGCGTGAACACCGCGTTGCTGTCGCTGGCCGAGCGAGACCAGACGGTGCTGGTGCTGCACCACGTGGAGGGGATGTCGGTCGAGCAGGTGGGGCGGGTGATGGGGCTGCGGGTGGGGACGGTCAAGAGCAGGCTGAGCCGAGCACGGGATCGGCTGCGTGAAGAACTGAACCAAGGGCAATGTGAACAAGAGGAGGTCTCGTCATGAACAAGGCAGACCGAGTTGATCAGGTGCTTACGGAGATCCAGGGCCAGCGTTGGTCCGGGCCGGGGCACGATTTGCGGATCGAGAAACTGATCCGGGAGGTACAGCAGATGAAGCAGGCAAGCATGAAGAGGTTTTCGGTCGGGATGTTGGTCGCGGTGGGCGTGGCCGGCGTGCTCGGCGGGGGTGCAATCGCCGGCGTGGTGACCCACCGCGTGATGGCGCAGCGGGCACTCCTCACCGGCCCGGACGGCACGCAGTACGAGGTCATGCTCAGCCCAACCCCCGAGGGCTCGGCGGGCACGCTCGTCACCGATGACGGCACGACCTACGGCGTCGACGTTGTTGACGAGGGCGAGCAGCGCACCATGTCGGTCGATGTCTCCGGGCTCGAGTCTGGCGAGTCGGAGACGATCACGGTCGAGACCCCCGAGGACGACAGCTAAGCGGATTTCCACATCCAGACGCGTTGGGCATCGCCGGTTCGCCAGCGGTGCCTGCGCGTTGTGCCCCGGTGAGGCCGCGCCCCCAGTGGGGTCCTGCCCCGGTGGGGCCGTGCTAGAGTGAGGCATGGACACAGCACTCAACGGACGGATCGCGGTTGTCACGGGGGCCAGCGCGGGGATCGGCAAGGCCATCGCCGAACACCTCGCCCAAGCGGGGGCGTGCGTGGTGCTCAACGCGAGAAGAGCCGACAAGCTCCAGCAACTCGCAGAATCAATCAACAACGCGACCGGTCGGACCGCAGCGGTCCCCTCGCCCGGTGACGCCGCGGACCCCGGTGTCGTGACGCAGATGCTCGATGCCGCAGCCGACTCGTTCGGGGCCCCGGTCGATCTCGCCGTGGTGAATGCCGGGCGAGGGTTGGCCGGCAGCATCATGACCTCCGACGAGGCCCAGTGGGAAGAGATGGTCCGGGTGAACCTGATCGGGGCGGCCCGGCTGATGCGGTACGCCGGCGAGCGGATGCTCGCCGAGGCCGAGTCGGGCGAGGAGAGCTGGCCCGAGACTGCCAAGCCGCGAGACATCGTGGTGCTCGGGTCCAACGTGGGGCGGCACATCTCGCCATACAGCTCGATGTACGGCGCCTCCAAGTTCGGCGTGAACTCATTGGCTGAGGCTCAGCGGCGTGAGCTTGGCCCCAAGGGCATCCGCGTGAGTTTGCTTGAGCCGGGGATCGTCAAGAGCGAGTTTCAAGGGGTCGCCGGATACGACCCCAAGGCCTTCGGCGAGATCATGGAGAAGTTCGGCCCGGTGCTCGATCCCGAAGACATCGCTCGCACGGTTGTGTTCATCACCAGCCAGCCCAAGCACGTGCACCTCAACGACATCGTGATCCGAGGCACGAGGCAGGACTACCCATGAGCGTGCGGCTGTCGATTCGATTCCCGATCGATCAGATACAGAAATACGCCTCGGAGTACGTGTACGAGGACGATTCAGGGGTGATGGAGATCGGAGCAGTGGTTCGCGAACGGGGCTGGCTCACGTTCGACGAGCTTGCGGCCATCGCTCATTGGAAGTCGGCGCGTATCACGAGGCATATCCAGAAGAACGTTCCCGAGGATGTCACGCTGATCACACGGGCGGCCTTCCAGCTGGAAGCCGATTCGGCGAGAGTTCTGACGCTGCAAGCACTCCGGGGTGTGGGCTTGCCGATGGCTTCGGTCCTGCTCCACCTGTGTCATCCAGATCCCTTCCCGGTCATTGACTATCGAGCCCTGTGGTCACTTCGCTATGAGAAGGAACCGCCGTACTCGATCCCGTTGTGGATTGAGTATGTCCGAGTCTGTCGCGAACTCGCGGGGCAAACGGGTCTGAGCATGCGAGTGCTGGACCGTGGGCTTTGGCAATACTCAAAGGTCCATCAGCCGGCCTTGTAGCCCAGCCGCCCCACCTCGCCGGGCCAGGCGTTCTCGAACGCGGCTTCAAGCTCGGGTGTGAAGACCTCGCGCCACCCGCCGGGCGAGCCGCGGCGGAGATGATTCGTGTTGTCCTCGTCGCCCGGCTTGCGGCCCGAGCGCGACTCGAAGCTGTGCCGATCCACGATCGAGCCGATTTCGCCCTCGGGCAAATCGAGCCCGAGGAACGCGAACAGCTCGGCGAACGAGCCCGCGCCCCCCTCCCAGAGTTCCTCGTACCTCACGACGCGCACCAGCGGGTTGGGCCCGATCGGCTTGCCCGCCAGTTGGCTGAGCATGCGGTGGTGGGGGAGCAACGCCGCGAGCCCGTCCGCGATCGAGAGATCCTGCAAGCGGGCGCGCAGCGACTCGATCTGTGGCGTGTTGTTCTCGTGGCTGTTCTTCCAAGACCAGTACTGGCTCACCAGCACGTCGCGGGGGTCGCGGATCAGGTGGAAGCCGCGGCCCGGCTCGGCGATCGACTCTGGTGTGCACTCGGCGAGCGGGTTCACGTACAGCCGAACCGTGCCCGCGCCGGGCTCGCCCGTGAAGTCATCAGCCCGGCCGCCGCGGACCTCGTAGCCCAGGCCCAGGGCTCGGGCGGTGTCCTTGAGGATCGAGCGCATCCAGTTGGTGCCGCACTTGTGGTGCCCGAAGTAGAACGTGTCATGGGTGGGCGCTGGCATCGGAGATTCTCATCGGCGAGATGCGACTCTGGTGCGCATGAAATGGTGTGCGCATGATAAAAGCCGGCACCCACCGGGGCCGGCCCTTGGTTGAGGAGACTGGTTTATCGATCCGGGGTGGGCCCGCGGTTTACGGGAAGATGCCGCGGACCTTGTAGACCGCACCGATGTGATCGAGGGCGGCGGCGAAGGCGGCGGTGCGAAGATCGCACCCGTACTTGTTGCGGGTCTGGAGGGTCCGCCGGGCCGCGACGCACATGTGGCGGTTGAGCTCGCGGTCCACCTGGGCCGCGTCCCAGACGACGCTGGACTTGTTCTGGAGCCACTCGAAGTAGGAGACGGTGACGCCGCCCGCGTTGGCGAGGATCGCGGGGATGACCTCGATGCCCTTGGCGGTGAGGGCGCGGTCGCCCGACGGGTCGCACGGGGCGTTGGCGGCCTCGGCCATGACCTTGCAGTCGAGCCACTCGGCCTGCTTGGCCTTGATCATCTGCTCGAGCGCACCGGGGATGAAGACATCGACCTTGGTGCGGTAGAAATCTTCCTCGTTGACCGCGTCGGCGTCGGCGTATCCGGCGATGCCGCCGGTCTTGACGTTGTGCTCGAAGAGCTTGTGGCAGTCGATGCCCTTGTCGTTGCGGAGGAAGCCGGTGTGGTCGCCGACCGCGACGATCTTGGCGCCCATGTCCTGCAGGATGCGGCCGCCCCACCCGTTCACGTTGCCAAAGCCCAGCAGGCTCACGGTCATGCCGGCGACGGGGATCCCGATGCCCGGGAGCATCTCGGCGAGCACGTCGGCGACGCCCTGCCCGGTCGCCTTCTCGCGGCCGGCCGAGCCGCCGAACTCGACGGGCTTGCCGGTCACGACGCGGATGCCGTCGTGATGGCTACCCGCGGTGGACATCATGTAGGTGTCGGCGAACCAGGCCATGATCTCGGAGTTGGTGCCCACGTCAGGTGCTGGGATGTCAACCTCGGGCCCGATCTGGTCGGCGATGGCCGAGCAGTAGCGGCGGGTGACGCGCTGCAACTCGCCCAGCGAGAGGTCTCGGGGGGTGAGCTTGACGCCGCCCTTGCCGCCCCCGAAGGGGATGCGGACCAGGGCGCACTTCATGGTCATGAGCATGGCGAGGCTCTTGACGTCGTCGAGGTGGACGTTCTCGTGGTACCGGAACCCGCCCTTGTAGGGGCCCAGGGCGTTGTTGTGCTGAATTCGGTAGCCCTTGAAGAGCTTGTGGTGCCCGTCGTCCATGAGGACCGGGAAGTGCACCATGATCTCGTTCTTGGGCTGGGCCAGGATGATCCGGACGCGGTGCTGGAGCCCGATGGTTTCCGCGGCGTCGAGCATGGTGCCACAGGTCTGCAGGTAGAGGTTGTCCGGGTCCTTGGGGAAGTCGAGCTCGTCGAAGACGGGGTCCCGGGGCGCGTCATCGGTGATCGGGGCTGAGGACGTTGTTGCGGTGGTCATCTCATCGTTCCGATTGGGAGTCGTCGGTGCGAGTCAGTCCCGGTGAACACTACCGGGACGGGCCGCCGAGCGAGCAAGGGTGCATGGGGTCAAACGGGGATCCCAGCACCCGCCCGGCCTCGCGCTCGGCGTAGAACCTTGAGCGTATGCCTATCGGCAACCCGGGTTTATTCTCAGCAAACAAGATTGCGCCCTAGATTTGACCGAAACTCGTTTCGTACGGACGGATTACGCTTCACTCGGGCCCCGACTTCCCCTATCGTCGGGGCCCCGCTGGTCCAGAGCGGGGGACCAGGCCGGTCCGCGGCCCCGGGTGCCCGGGGCGCGGCGAACCAGACACCCAGCCGCCCCGAGATTCGGGGCACCCCGGAGCGTTCGAGTTCCGGGTGGCGAACGGGTCCGCGATGCCCCACCGGCCGGCATCAAGGAGTGACCCCGACGCCGCGGTCGGAACCCCCGATTCGGCTCACCAGGCCGGACCCCGGGGCACCGACGAGAGGACCCTTACCCCATGATCGACGAAAACCTCATCGCCTCACTCGGCTTTGCCGACGCCGATACCCAGGCCATGCTTGACGAGGCCTTCTCGTCGGGCTCCTCGACGGACACCATGGATCGCCTCATGGAGGGGCAGATCGAGGACATGACCCCCGGCAACCTGATCAAGGGCCGGGTCATCGGGTTTGCCGGCGACGACGTCGTCGTCGAGGTCGGGCTCAAGAGCGAGGGGCTCATCCCCAAGGAAGAGTTCAACCGCATCGAGGACCTCAAGGTCGGCGATGAGATCGACGTCCTGCTCGAGGCGATGGAGGGCGACGGCGGGCTCATCGGCCTCTCCAAACGCAAGGCCGACCGCCAGATCGCCTGGCAGCGCATCACCGAGACGACCCACGAGGGTGACATCGTCGAGGGCACCTGCATGCGGAAGATCAAGGGCGGGCTGCTCGTCGATATCGGCGTGCCCGTCTTCCTGCCCGCGAGCCAGGTGGACATCCGCCGCCCCCACGAGATCGGTGATTTCATCGGCCGCAAGGTCAGAGCCGAGATCCTCAAGATCGACGAGGACCGCCGCAACATCGTCATCTCGCGTCGCAAGCTCATCGAGAAGGAGCGCGAGGAGGCCAAGAGCCGCCTGCTGGGCAACATCAACGAGGGCGACATCGTCACCGGCACGGTCAAGAACATCGCTGACTTCGGTGCGTTCGTTGACCTGGGCGGCATCGACGGCTTGCTGCATATCACCGACATGAGCTGGGGCCGCATCAACCACCCGAGCGAGCTGCTCGCGATCGACCAGAAGGTCGAGGTCAAGATCCTGAACATCGACCGCGACCGCGAGAAGATCGCCCTTGGTCTCAAGCAGACCGAGTCGAGCCCGTGGGAAGAGATCGAGGGCAAGTTCCCGGTCGGCTCACGCGTCAAGGGCGAGGTGGTCAACATCATGTCGTACGGGGCGTTTATTCGCCTCGAGGACGGCATCGAGGGCCTGGTGCACATCTCCGAGATGAGCTGGACCCGCCGCGTCAACCACCCCTCCGAGATCGTCAACCAGGGCGACGAGATCGACGTTGTGGTCCTCGAGATCGACAAGAACAAGCAGGAGATCAGCCTCGGGATGAAGCAGACCGAGGTCAACCCCTGGGAGCTCGTCAGCGAGAAGTACCCCGGCGGCACCATCATCAAGGGCGAGGTCCGCAACCTGGCCAACTACGGCGCGTTCATCGAGATCGAGCCCGGGATCGACGGCCTGCTGCACATCTCCGACATGTCGTGGACCAAGAAGGTCACGCACCCCAACGAGCTGTACAACAAGAGCGACGAGGTCGAGTGCGTCGTGCTCGATGTCGATCAGGAGAAGCAGCGCGTCTCGCTGGGTGTCAAGCAGCTCACCGAGGACCCGTGGCTCGAGGCCATCCCCGGGGCCTATCAGCCCGGCATGGTCATCCGCGGGCACGTCACCAAGATCACCAACTTCGGCGTGTTTGTTGAGCTCGAAGAGGAGCTCGAGGGCCTGCTGCACATCTCCGAGCTGGCCGACCACAAGGTCGAGAACCCGCAGGACGTGGTCACCAGCGGCGAGGAGATCGACGTCAAGATCCTCCGTGTCGATACCGTCGAGCGGAAGATCGGGCTGAGCCTCAAGCGGGCCCAGTGGGGCGACACCTCCGCCGGCGGCGGCGAGGGTGGCGGCGGCGAGGCCGGCTACGAGTTCGGTGCCGGCGGCCCCGACTTGCCCGCCCGAGGCGGCATGGACGAGCACGGCTCCATGGGTACCGACAAGATTCAGCTCGGCAGCGACAGCGACAGCTGAGTCATTGCCCGGGGCGGCGAGGGCCGCCCACACGGGTTACAAAGCACGAAACAAGGCCCCTTGCCGAAAGGCGGGGGGCCTTTTTCATTCGCCTCGTGGCTCTAAGATCCTGTGAGAACAGAACCGCTCAGCACAGGGCTGCGAAGCACACAAGAGAGAGCCACACAACGCGGCGCTGGAATTCAGTCATGGCAAACAAACGCATCTTTGATTGTTCCTGTCCGGCTAGGGATCCGGCGGCCCGCTCCACGGGCCCCGCCCTGAACACCATTCAATCCGTGTGCCACCCGGTTCCGGGTCCCCAAGCGCCCGCACAACCCGAACACTTTCCCGTTCTCGGACGCAACACCCCCTCTCGCGTGTGGCGTGGCGTGAACGCGTGGCGAGCGCGCATCTTCGGAGCACGCCCCGCCTGCGCGATGGCCGCGGTGTTCTCGGTCGTCGCGGTCCAGGCGGCTAGCGCCCAGCTCGTCAAGACCACAACCAACGACCCCCCGCCCAAGACCGTGCCCAGGGCACCGTCCGAGCCCGCCCGGGTCTCCCCGGCTGATGCGATCGTCCTCTTCGAGACCGTGGAGGGTTGGGTCCGCGCCGCCGAGGCCCCCGAGACGCTCCCCCAGGGAGCACCGTTCAACACCGCGGCGTTCACCACCCCCACGTTCGGCGCCTCGGTCATCATCCGTCTCGACGGACGCGTTGTCGGGCGTGGCGTGCGGGTGAGCCCGGACGCGGCGACCGGGTTCGTGCTCGCCGCGGCGCAGGACGCGATCCGCGTGGCCCGCGCCGAGCTGGAGGAGGCGGGCGATGACGCGCCGATCACGGTCTCGCTCGAGCTGGCGGATCGGCTGATCCCGATGGCGCTGGCCCAGGGCGAGGAGCTGGCGATGCGGATGTCGCCGGGGCTCGACGGGCTGGCGATGCGTCGCGGCTCGCAGACCGCGGCCTGGTTCCCGAGCCAGATGCTCGAACGCAACTCGCTGCCCAGCACGGTGCTCGGGCCGCTGGTGACGCTGCTGGGCGGGCCGACCGTGGACAAGCTCAAGCCCGCGTCAGACCTGGTGGCCGACGGGTACACGATCTACCGCTTCCGCACGACGCAGCTGGTCACGCCGCTGCCGGGGCTCAGCCCGGTCTTCTTGCACCGCGGCGGGCGGGTGGTCAACGCCAGCGCCCTGGATCGGCCCGGGCTGCTCGCGCAGGCCCAGGGGCTCATCTCGCACCTCGCGGCGCTGCAATGGCCCGGTGCCGAGCCCTTCGGGCTCAGCGGCGCCCTCGAGCCGATCACCGGGCAGCGGGCCTCGGGGTTTGCTGATCCGATCGTGCAGGGCGCCGCGGCGATGGCGTTGCTGCGCGCCGCCCACGTCACCGGGTTGGACCCCGCGACCGCGGAGCGCAGCCGAGCGGCGGGCGAGCGGTTGCTGCGAGAGCTGGGTGAGGTCGCCGAGGGGGAATCCGAGCCCTGGGGCACGGCTTCGTCCGCCGCGGCGTGCATCCTCGGGTTGGCCGAGCTCTCGCCCGAGCGGCTGGAGATGGACCCGGGGCTGGCCGCGCTGCGCGAGAGCTGCCTGCAGACGGTCCGGGACGCATTCGACTCGGGAACCGGGTTCGCCGGCACACGCGGCTCGGAAACGGCGTTGGTCGCGATGGCGCTGGTGCGTGATGCGCAGTTCTTCGGGGGCGAGATCGACAAGGCCATGGGCGCGGTCAACACGGTCTACCGCGACACGCCCCCGGGCATGCTTGTGGCGCAGATGCCGTGGCTCGGGTGGGCGAGTGTCGGGCTGGCCGAGGCCTCGGACGGGCCGATTGCCGCGGCGACTCGGCTGCGGGCCATGCGAGACCTGATCTGGGACCATCGGCTCCGCACCGACGACCTGTCCTACGACGACCGCGACCTGGCCGGCGGGATCGTGTTCACCAGCGGCACGACCCCGCTTCCAACGTGGCAGTCGGTGCGGCCCGTGGCGTTCCTGGCGACGATGGTTGGCTTGCCCGAACTGACCACCGGTGGGGTGATGCCCACCGGTGAGATCCAGGGCGAGTGGCCGCTGGAGCTGGTGCGGGTGCTCGAGTCGCTCCGGTTCTTTATGCAGCTCTCCGCGGGCGTGGAAGAGGGGCACCTGTACCGTCGCCCCGGGCTGGCGCGGTGGGGGGTGCGGGCCTCGCTGTGGGATCATTCGATGCCGACGCAGGCCTCGGTGCTGACGCTGCTCGCGGTCTGCGAGACGCTCGACGTGATCGAGGCTCCGCCGCCGACCGGATCGCCCTGAGGGTCCATTTTCAGAGCTGATTCGAGCGAGATTCGGCGTGTGAACTCGGGACGCTGACGGGGGCCCGAACGGGTCAAAACAATCGTGGTTTGCGGGCCTTTTTAGGCGGCTTGGAAACGGGTTTTTGCCTACAATAATCGGCCCTGAACGCACCGCTGACAAGCCGGCCCGAGCCGGGTCTTTTAGCGAGCCGCCAGGCCGCTTCTCCTCCCACAATCCACGGCCCACTCGGCCGCTGAACCCGGCCAATATCCATGACCACCAACGAGACCAACGGCCTGCCCGATCCCGATTCCAACCTTCCCACCCGCGTCAGCGTGGTGGACCAGGACATCGAGAAAGAGCTCAAGGACAGCTACCTCACCTACGCCATGAGCACCATCATGGACCGGGCCCTGCCCGACGTCCGCGACGGGCTCAAGCCCAGCCAGCGACGCATCCTCGTCGCGATGAACGACCTCAACCTCCGCCCCGGCAAGAAGCACCTCAAGTGCGCCAAGATCTGTGGCGACACCTCGGGCAACTATCACCCGCACGGCGAGAGCGTGATCTACCCAACCCTCGTCGGCATGGCCCAGACCTGGAAGATGCGCGTGCCGCTGGTTGATCCCCAGGGTAACTTCGGCTCCATCGACGGCGACCCGCCCGCAGCCATGCGATACACCGAGGCCCGCATGCACTACGGCGCGGTTGACCTCATGGCCGACCTCAAGCTGGACACGGTCAATTTTCAGCCCAACTACGACGACCGGCTCACCGAGCCGACCGTGCTGCCGGCCAAGTTCCCCAACCTGCTCATCAACGGCGGCATGGGGATCGCCGTCGGCATGGCGACGAGTTTGCCGCCGCACAACCCGCGAGAGATCCTCGACTCGATCATGCGGCTGGTTCGCAACCCCGAGCTGAGCCTCGCAGAACTCATGACCGACGTCATCGGCGAGGACGGCGAGATCGAGTTTGTGGGCGTCAAGGGCCCCGACTTCCCCACCGGCGGCATCATCCACGGCCGGGCCGGCATCCACCAGGCCTACGAGAGCGGGCGGGGCAAGGTCAGCGTCCGCGGCATCTGCCATGTTGAAGAACAGAAGAACGGCCGCGAGCACCTCGTGATCGACAAGATCCCGTACGGCTTGGTGCAGAACAACCTGGTCGAGAAGATCGTGGACGCGGTCAAGGACGAGCGGATCAAGGACATCTCCGACATCCGCAACGAGTCGGGCCGAACCGCCCAGACGCGGATCGTGCTCGAGCTCAAGAAGAACGCGGACGCCCGGATCGTTGAGAACCAGCTGTACCAGAACACGCCGCTGCAGCAGACGTTCAGCATCATCAACATCGCGCTGGTGAACCGTCAGCCGCGGACGCTGGGGCTCAAGGCGATGATGGAGTGCTTTATCGAGCACCGCGTCGAGGTGATCCGTCGGCGGACCGCGCACCTGCTGCGTGAGGCCAAGAAGCGGGCCCACGTGCTCGAGGGCATGATCTACGCGGTCTGCGATATCGACGAGGTCATCGCGCTGATCCGGAGCAGCCAGACGCGCGAGGAGGCGATCCAGAAGCTGATGGACCGCCGGTTCTCGATCGCGGGCGAGCATCCCAATGCCGCCGAGATCCCCGCGTGGTTCATGGACCGGGTGCGGTTGATGGATTCGGAGGGCGGTTCGCTGCTCAGCCGCGTGCAGGCCGAGACGATCGGGTCGATGCGGCTGATCCAGCTCGTCGGTCTCGAGATCGAGCGGCTGGTCGCCGAGTATCAAGAGCTGGTCGTGATGATCCAGGAGTACGAGGCGATCCTGGCGGACATGGGGCTGGTGCGCGACATCATCATCGCGGACTGCGAGGAGATGCGTGACCGGTATGGCAAGGGCAAGAACGCCGCCCGCCTGACGCAGATCGAGGACGCGGCGGGCGATATCGATATCGAGTCGCTGATCCAGGAGCAGGAGATGGCGGTCACCATCTCCAACCAGGGGTACGCCAAGCGGGTGCCGCTCGAGACCTACCGCGCCCAGGCCCGAGGCGGCAAGGGCATCAAGGCGAGCGACTCCAAGGACGACGACTTCATCGAGCACCTGTTCGTCGCCAGCACGCACGACCACCTCATGTGCTTCACCGACACCGGGCGGGTGTTCAAGATCAAGGTCTACGAGCTGCCCGAGATGAGCCGCACGAGCAAGGGGCGCCCGATTGTCAACTACATCGAGCTCAAGCCGGGCGAGCGGACCTGTGCCTACCTGGCGATTAAGGACTTCGAGTCTGGGAGCCACTTCCTGACGTTTGTGAGCCGCCAGGGCATCGTGAAGCGGACGCCGCTCAAGGAGTACCGCAACGTCAACCGTTCGGGGCTCATCGCGGTCGGCATCCGCGACGACGACGCGCTGCTGGATATCCGCCTGACCGAGGGCGCCGACGACCTGATGCTCATCACGTCCAACGGCATGTCGATCCGGTTCAACGAGCAGGACGTGCGGCTGATGGGCCGGACCGCCGCGGGCGTCAAGGGCATCGAGCTGGGCAATGACCAGGCCGTCGTCGGCGTGGTCCGCGTGCCCATGATCGTGGACGAGGGCGACGAGAACGTCACCCACACCGACCCCGAAGCCCTGAAGCGAGAGCTCTCCCTGCTCACCATCACCGAGCACGGGTACGGCAAAAGGACCCCGGTCGATGAGTACCGCGTGGCGCCCGAGGTCGGCCCCATGCGGAGCCAGAGCCGGGGCGGCAAGGGGCGGACGGACATCAAAACAACCGACCGCAACGGGCCCTCGGTCGCCGCGATCGGTGTGTACAACGATGAGGACGTGGTCGTGATCTCGCGTGGCGGGTTGCTGGTCCGGATGGCGGCCGGCTCGATCTCGAGCATCGGGCGAGGCACCCAGGGTGTCCGCGTCGTGGCGTTGAACAGCAGCGATTCGGTCGTGTCGGCCAGCCGCGTGAGCGAGAGCGAGAGCGAGGACGAGGCCGCTGAGGGAACCCCGGGCGAGACCGGGGCCGTGGGCCCGACCGGGGCCGGCGAGCCTGAAGCCGGCGAGCCGGCGAGCGAGTAAGCTAGAGTCGAGCCCTCAGACGGGGGCAAGGGGACAGGTCATGGCGATCGAGTGGTCGGACAACATCCTGCTTGCAAACTTGATTGACGAGCCCGCGTTGTCTGATGAGCTGACGCTGATCGGCGACCAGATCGAGGAGGCGCCGGCCAAGCCGCACGCCGTGCTCGATTTTCGCGACGTGAGCTACATCAACTCGTCCAACATCGCCCAGCTGCTTCGCCTTCGCAAGATCCTCGATGCGGCCAACCGCGAGCTGCGGTTGTGTGGTGTGGCCGACGAGGTCTGGTCCGTGCTGCTCGTCACCGGGCTCGACAAGGTCTTCCACTTCTCGCCCGACACGCTCACGGCGCTCGCCTCGCTGCAGATCGCGGGCAACGAGAACCCCGAGGCCTGAGCCTCACCGAGGCCATAGCCTTCACGGGACTTGGGATCATGCTCACGCCAGGCGGCGTTCCCGCACGCGTCGGCCCGCCGTGACGAGGGGCGACGAGCGACGCTTCGGGGCCGCTCCACCTGAAACCTCGGACTGAATCCTCGGAGCCCCGTGTCGGTACACTCCCCCATGACCACCGTGAACACCCCGACACAGCCCAACACCGAGACGAACCCCCAGGCCTCGGGCCAGTCGCCCGCGCCCCAGCCGGTCGCCGAGCTGCGTGGTGTCGAGAAGACGTACTACAAGCCGGACGGCTCGATCATGGTCGAGGCCCTCAAGGCGATCGACGTCGTGATCAACTCGGGCGAGTACGTCGCGATCATGGGCGCCTCGGGCTCGGGCAAGTCCACCCTCATGAACATCCTGGGGTGCCTCGACCGCCCCACCGCGGGGCAGTACCTGCTCGACGGCGTGCCCGCCGAGAGCCTGGGCGATGAAGAGCTGAGCCGGTTCCGTGGCCGCAAGATCGGGTTCGTCTTCCAGGCGTTCAACCTGATCCCGCAGCTGACGGTCGCGCAGAACGTCGAGGTCCCGTTGTTTTATCAGGGCGTGGACGCGGCCGAGCGCAGCCGCCGCTCTCTCGAGAAGCTGGCGATGGTGGATCTCTCCGACCGCACGGACCACCGCCCCCGCGAGCTGTCCGGCGGGCAGCAGCAGCGCGTCGCGATCGCCCGGTCGCTGGTGACCGAGCCGGTGGTGCTGATGGCCGACGAGCCGACGGGCAACCTGGACTCGGCGACCGGCAACGCCATCCTCGACATGTTCGGGCAGCTGCACGCCAAGGGCATGACCATCCTCATGGTCACCCACGACGACAGCGTCGCCGAGCGGTGCGAGCGGATCATCCGCCTCAAGGACGGCGAGATCGAGACCGACCGCCAGCTTCGCAAGCACAACACCTGAACATCGCCTTCGTGCTTCATGAATCAGCCCCGCTCAGCCCCGCTCAGGCCGGCTCAGGCCGGCTCAGGCCGCCTCGGCCCCGCGCCGCGGGCTCTCGTGGATCCGCACGCTCATGAGCGTGCAGTCGTTGGCCCGGTGCAGCGAGCCGGGCAGCGAATCGAACACCTGCTCCATGCGGTGGCTCTCATCGAGCAGGGGCTGCTCGCTGCTCCGGATTCGGCGGGCCTCGGCGGCCAGGTCAAACCCGGGTGAGTCGCGGAACGCTTCCTCCACGCCGTCGCTCGCGATCACCAGCAGGTCGTCGGGGCTGAGCCGGTCGGTCGTCTCGGCAAACTCGACACCGTCGCGTTGTCCCAGCGCCGTCGAGGCACGCCCGACGCGCCTCAGCGAGCCCCGGGCCACGATCATGGGCGGCGGGAACCCCGCCGACGCGACCGTCAGCTCACCGGTGCGGATCTCGAGCACGGCGTACAGCGCCGAGGCGCGGTGGGGCCGCCCGTGCGAACCGATCTCGCAGACCTCCTGGTTCAGCTCCGCCAACGCGACGCCGGGGTGGAAGATCTTGTGCAGGTCGTCGTTCTCGCCCAGCGAGCGCACGGCTCGCAGCAGCCGCATCGCCAGCAACGCCCCGGCGGTGCCGCGGCTGAGCCCGTCGGCGGCGAACACCCGCACCGTGTTTTCGTCGATCAGCGCGATATCGACCAGGTCTCGAGAGATCGCGCTCGCGGCCCGGTGCGCCAGCCCAACCTCGAGCCCCCGGATTTTCGGCGGGGCCTCGGGGATCAGCACGTCGGGCAGCAGCCCGGCCAGCTGAAGCTCCTCGCCCACCGCGCCGGGAACCTGCACCGAGGTCAGCAGCCGCTCCACCACGTCCAGCTCGCGCGACAGCCGCGTCACGGTCGGCTGGCGGCGGTCGAGCGTCGCCAGGATCGCGAGCACGTCCGCCGGGTCCGTGTCCCAGGGCTCGACCAGGATCCCCTCGTCGATGATGGCCCGGTGCCGCTCGTCCACCCGCTCGCAGAGCAGCAGCGCGGGCCGCGCGACTCGGCGCGCGTGCTCCACGATGGTCTGTGTTTGCGAGAATGGCTCGTGCTCGGGGATGATCGCGAGCAACGCCGAGCCGGCGGCTTGTTCCTCCGCGATCGCCGTGGACTCTTGCGCGAGCATCGGGATCGTCAGCAGCCGAAGCCTTGGCGGCGTGCCCGGCCACCCGTCGCGCAGCGGGCCCAGCCAACGCTCGATCGGTTCGCGCAGCGTCAGACCGCAGCACACCGTGATCGTCTGAGGGCCCGGGTTGGAATGGGGCGTGGTCAATCAGGCTCCTGGGGCATTCGGCCCTCGGGTCAGCGGGCTTGTGGTCAGGCCGCGATCCGAGCGTCGCGGCTGGCCGGGGCGATGAGCAACGCGGTCACGTCGTCGGGCTGGTGCAACGAGCCGGCCTGCTTGTCCAGCTCCGCGTTGAGCTCAACAGCCGCGTGCCGAAGCCCGCTCTTTGATGACACCTGGGCCAGGCGGTCCAGGTGCGTCTGCGTGGGGCGGCGAAGCGCGTCGCCCGACGCGCCAGAATCAGGGAAGGCCATCTCGAACCCGTCGCTGAACAGCACCAAGACCTCGCCCGCATTCAGCGTGAAGACACACTCGGTGAACTCAGCCTCGTCGAACACGCCCAGCAGCGGGCCGTCCGTCGGCACCCTTCGCGAGCCGCCCGGCGAACAAATAATCGGCGGCGGGTGCCCCGCGCCGGCCATCCGGATCTCACCCGTCGAGGTGTCGATCAGCCCGTACACCGCGGTCGCGAACCGGCTCGACGACCCGCCGTAGTGCACCAGCTCGTGGTTGAGCCGCCCGAGCGCCTCGCCCGGGCTCAGGATTCGCAGGTCCTCGCCGGTGCCCTCGGTCATCCGCAGCGAGCGGGCGATGATCTGCGTCATCATCGCCGCGGGCACGCCGTGCCCCACCGCGTCAGCGATGAAGAAGGCGACGGTGTGGTCATCGAGCTGGCGCAGGTCATACACATCGCCCGAGACGTCGCCGGCGGGTCGATACACGACGCCGATGTCCAGCCCGTCTAGGCTCAGCTGCGCGTTGGGCAGAAACTCGCGTTGCACGCCCGAGGCCTGCCGCATCTCGCGGTTCCATTCGATCAGCTGCCGCTGCACCCCGTCGAGCATCATCTGGCTGAGCCGAAACTCCCCGGCGATGCGGTCGATGACCTCCTGCCGCGCCGCGAGCGTTGACGTCGCGGTCGCGATGATCCCCGGGTCGGTCTCCCAGCTGAGCGTCGGGGCCCCGAGCACCGCGGTCGGCCGCTCGCTCGGCTCGCACAGCACGAGGGCCGCGGACATCGATTCCTCGACGAAGCCCTCGAGCATCCGGTGGGTCGATTCTCGCTCGTTGGTGCACATCAGCACGACCAGCACGCCGTCGATCGGCGAGGACGAGGTCTTGAGCGTCTCCCAGTCGATGTGCTCGATCTTCGGCCGCAGCAACCCCACGGGCCACGCGTCGAGCACGGGCCGCAGGATCTCATCGGCGTCGAACCGCTCGCGCACCATCGGCGAGACCGCCAGCCGCAGCACAAACTCACCCCGGCCCAGAACCATGCAGCCTCCGACATCCTCAAGGCGTCTTCACGACACCATCGCAACGCGAGCAGGTCGTTCTCGGACCACGCGCAAACCGCGGGCCCACCGCCGGGACTATCGGCCCGGGCACGCCCCGACTTGCGGGCCAACCCGCACGCCATGGTCTTGTTTTATCTGGTGAACCGGTCGAGCGTCTTGGTGTCCAGCTCGATCTGGTCGCCGATCTCGATCTTGAGCGTGTCCAGCGTGTTCCCGGCAAGCTCGATCGCGTACTTCGCGCTGTACCGGCTCGAGTACCGCTTGAGCCGAAGCGAGTACGCCCGGTTCTGATAATCCCCGCTGATGCCCTCGCCCTCGCCCCGCGGCGGCTCGACCGTCATCTTGTGCTTGTTGGTCACCCGCCCGGTGCCGTCGAGAAAGATGATGTCGATCGGGATGACGCAGTCCCGCATCACGAACTCACGCTTGTCGGAGGTCTTGAAGCTGAAGAGCATCCCGCCGGTCGGAGCGATCGAGGTCCGGTCGCCCAGGCCCTTGTTCCTCGTTGCCTCGTCGATCGCCAGGTCGAGGTTGAAGACGCTGCCGCTGATCGTCACTGCCATCGTCGTCGGGGCGACGGCCGGCCCCGGGCCCACGCACGCCTTCAGGGTCAGCCCGAGCGTCAGAGCGCTCACCGCGATAACCAGTCCAGCGAGGACTCGGGCGATGGTCCGCTTCGGGTTTACGAGGTCAGCCATGCTTCAGCGCTCCGGTCATAGACGGTGTCGGTCATCGGGATGGTACACGGGTTGAAGTGCTCGAGGAAGGTCTCGGTGCTCATCGGCTCGGGCGTCGCGGTCATGCTCGCCCACCACGCGATGAGCCCGATGACCCGCTCGGGGGCCATGCCCCGGGCCATCCAGGTCGTCAGGCGGCTGTCCCCGTGCCGCTTGGCCAGCCGTCGCCCGTCGGGCCCACGAACCAGCGGCAGGTGCGTGTGGCTCGGCTCGGCGCCCAGCCCCAGCGCCCGGTAGAGCACCAGCTGACGGGCTGTCGAGTCGAGCAGGTCGTTGCCCCGCACGACCTGGGTCACGCCCAGCTGCGCGTCATCGACCACGACCGCGAGCTGGTAGCTCGGCTGCCCTCGCTTGCTCCAGACCACAAAGTCGCCGATCGTCTCGGGCAGCGAGACCCGCACCCGCCCGAACATCGCGTCGTCAAACTCGATCGGCTCGTCGGGCACCGCGAACCGCCAGTTGCTTCCGGTGTCGGTGAACTCGGTCGGTCCGAGGCCCGCCGGCCGCAGGTGCGCGGGAAAGACCGTCTCGTGCACGCCCTCCTGGGGCGCGCTCGCGGCTTGCTCGATCTCGGTGCGGGTCAGCTCGCACGGGTAGACCGCCCCCGCGCGGGCCAGCCGCTGCATCGCGTCAACGTACCGCCCGGGATCGTGCGATTGCACCACCGGGCCCTCGTCCCAGTCCAGCCCGAGCCACTCGAGGATCTCGATCGTCTGCTCGATCGCGCCGGGCTTCACGCGCGTGGCGTCGAGGTCCTCGATCCGGAGCCCGACCCGCCAGCCGCGCTGCCGAGCCATGGCCCAGTTGAAGATAAACGTGCGAGCGTTGCCCAGGTGCAGCGCCCCGGTTGGCGAGGGGGCCAGCCGTGTGACCTCTGCCAGGGGCGTATTTTCTTGCCCAGCAGGAACCATGGGATTGGGGGTTTCATCGCTCACGGTTTAGAGCGTACACTGGGACCGCGGCCTCGTGGGCCCAACACCTCAGGAGACCGCCGTGACAACCAAGTTCAGCGATACGCAGGTCGCCACCGGGCTCGAGTCCATCCCGGACTGGGCCGAGATCAACGGGCAGCTCACCCGCACCTTCCAGTTCGAGACCTTTGCGCGGTCGATCGAGTTTGTGAACCAGCTCGCCGACTACGCCGAGCGCGAGCAGCACCACCCGGACATCCTCGTGCGATACAACAGGGTCACGCTGACGGTCTCGACGCACGACGCGAACGGGATCACCGAAAAAGACTTCGCGCTGGCGACGGCTGCGGACGAACTGGCAATCTGAGACCGCCAGTCTGAGACGGGGCGGCTCGTGCCCCGGGTCTCGTTACTTGAGTTCCACGGTCCAGTACGCCTCGTCGAGGAACGCCTTCCACGACTGGTACTTCTCGTGCCCCAGCTTGATCGCGATCAGCGGGTTCCGCTTGGGCTTGAACGGCTTGCGGATCAGCCGCATGCTCGCCTGCTCGGGCGTCCGCCCGCCCTTGCGCGCGTTGCAGCGCACGCACGAGCAAACCAGGTTCTCCCACGTGTCGGGCCCGTGGAGCACCTTGGGCTTCACGTGGTCGATCGAGAGCTCGCTCGTCGGGTAGTGGTGCCCGCAGTACTGGCACCGGTTGCGGTCTCGGGCGAACAGGTTCCGCCGGTTCAGCTTCACGCCCTGCTTGGGCAGCTTGTCGTACACGGTCAGCCGGATGATCCGGGGCACCGCGATGGGCAGCCGCACCGTCCGCACCCAGTCGTGCGCCTCGGGCTCGAACTCGTGGCGCAGCTCGGAGATCTCGGTCCATGATTGCAGGTCGTACGTCGAGTACACGCCCTCATCGACGTGGATGACCTCCGCGGCCTCGCGGCTGAGCAGGCAGAACGCGTGCCGGGCCGAGATGATCCGGACCGCGACGTACAGCTTGTTGAGCACGAGCACCTTGGCGCCAAGCCCGCCACTCTCAGCCGGGGAAGCCGCGATAAACGCCGCGGCGGCGACAGCACCCGCCCCCGGGGGGGCCGCAAAATCGGTCGGACCGGACGGTCCAGGCCGTGGTCTCCTTGCGCGTCGCCGTGCCATTGCTCCTCTGGTGTACCAATAAAAGACGGATCTTTCAACCAGATACGTGCGTTACAGCCCCAGAGTTCTCGCGATTCGCCTGTTCGTGCCCGCTGGGAGCGTCTGCCGGGTCCGATTTGCGTCGCAAATCACCAGCGACTCAGCGTCAGTGCCGGAAATGCCGCACGCCCGTGGTCAGCACGGTGATGCCCCGATCGTCGCACAGATCGAACGTCTCCTGATCGCGCTTGGACCCGCCCGGATGCACGATCACGCCGACCCCCGCGTCGGCGAGCAGCGCCGGCCCATCCGGGAACGGGAAGAAGGCGTCGGAGTACGCGATCGAGCCCTTGGCCAACCCCCCGGCTTTCTCGATCGCTAGGCGGCACGAGGCCACGCGGTCCATCTGCCCCGCGCCAGCGCCGAACAGCCGAGCCCCGGAGCCATCGGGCCCGCCCAGGCAGACGGCGTTGGACGAGAGAGCCCGCCCGATGCACTCGAGCACACCCGCAGCCGCGAGCTGCTCGGCGGTGGGGGCCGGGCCCGCGGCGTGGGTCCAGCCGCTCGGGTTGGGCACCTCGGTGTCCCGCCGCTGCACCAGCATGCCGCCGGGCAGGGGCTTGAGCTCCCGAACGCTCGCTTGGGCCCTCGTCGAGGTGGAGGAATCGCCGATCGCGAGCAGGCGGCAGTTCTTCCACCGGGCCGCGAGCGTGCGGACAGCCTCGTCATCAAACGCGGGGGCGACGACGACCTCGAAGAAGCTTCCCTCGCTGGCGATGAGGTCAGCCGACGCTGCGTCGATCGGGGCCGAGCAGGCCAGGATCCCGCCGAACGCCGCCATCGGGTCGCCCGCCAGCGCCAGTCGGCAGGCCTCGACCGCGTTCGTCGCCCGGGCTGCCCCGCACGGGTTGGTGTGCTTCACGACCGACGCGCCGACCTCCCCCCCCACGAGAGACGGGTTTGTGCGCACGATCGCGAGCGCCAGCTCCAGCGCCGCTGAGGCATCGTTCAGGTTGTTGTAGCTCAGCGGCTTGCCCGCCAGCTGCTTCGCGTGCAGCACGGACGGCCCGGTGTACGCCGGGTCCACATAGACCGAGGCGGGCTGGTGCGGGTTCTCGCCGTAGCGAAGCTCGGCGGTCTTCTTCACCGCGACCGCGAGCCGATCGGGGAACTCCTCGTCCGCCTGCTTGGCGAAGTAGCCCGAGATCGCCGCGTCGTAGGCCGCGGTTCGTTCGTAGGCCGCCTGCGCGAGCCCGCGCCGCAGCGCCAGGCTCGTCCCGCCCGCCGCGATCTCTTCGAGCACCGCGTCGTACTGGGCTGGGTCCGTCACGACCGCGACGCTCGCGTGGTTCTTTGCGCCAGAGCGGATCATCGCGGGCCCGCCGATGTCGATCTGCTCGATCGCCTCGGCGTCGGTCACGCCCTCGCGGGCGATGGTGGTCTCGAACGGGTACAGGCTGACGCAGAGCAGGTCAATCGCCCCGATGCCGTGCTCGGTCATGGCGGCGACGTGGCCCGGGTTGTCGCGGACGGCGAGCAGCCCGCCGTGGACCTTGGGGTGCAGCGTCTTGACGCGCCCGTCCATCATCTCGGGGAAGCCGGTGATGGCATCGACCGCGGTGACCGCAAGCCCCGCGTCGGCCAGCGCCCTGGCGGTGCCCCCGGTCGAGACCAATTCGGCGCCAGCGTGGGCCAGCGCCCGGGCGAACTCGACAAGCCCCGATTTATCCGAGACCGACAGAAGCGCACGACGAACGGGCACGCGAGAAGAGCGGTGGGGATCGGTGGTCATGGACTGATCGTTGCCCGGCGAGCGGGCCCAGAACAGAACGGCAAGATTAAGATTGCCCGCAGGCGATCACCGGGGGTCGAAGCGGAGCACGGTGCCTCGCCCGGCCACGCCGTACAGGCTGCCGTCCTCAAACCGATCGGTCTGAATCCCGCTGAGGCCCGGGAGTTCAGCCGCCGCGATCACGTCGCCGTTCTCCGGGTCCAGGGTTGCCAGCACGACGCCGGTCCAGGCGATCAGTTCGCCGCCGTGGCTCCCGACGATCCACCCGTTGGGCAGGGACGGCTGCGACCAGACCTGCTCGCCCGTCGCGGCGTTGAGACAGACCACGCCGAGCTTGGGCGAGGCGAAGTAGACCCGGTCCTGGTAGATCACCGGCTGCACGGTCAGCCGCTCGCTGGTGCGGTACCGCCAGATCCGTTGGCCTTCGGCGAAGCAGTAGACCGAGCGGTCCTGGCTTGCGATGACGGTGTAGTAGAGGTCGGACACGGGGTTGTTGGCCAGCCCGCCGCTGATCTCAAGCACGCTGATGGCCGAGGGGCCCGAGAGGTTGATCGTCGCGACCTTGCCGTCCTGGGTGACGCAGAACAGGGTGTACGGGTTGAGAAGGATCGGCTTGCTCTCGAAGCTCTCACCCACGCCGTAGCGCCACAGCGGCAGCCCGGTATCGCGGTTGAGCGCGAACAGCTCGCCATCGAGGGTGCCGTAGATCGCCAGGTTCCCGTTGAGGACGGGCTCGGTGTTGATCAGCTTGCCGAACGACGAGCGAGAGAGCAGGTTGCCGCTCTCGATCGCGACCTCGTGCAGCTCGGTCTCCGTGGAGACGAGGACGGTGTCGCCGTCGCGGACCACGCCGAGCACCTTGGTCTCGGGGCGGTCCATCTCGGTGCCCCAGATCATGCGGCCCGTCGAGGCGTTGAGCACGCTGACCACCGTCGCGGTGTCACGCGTGATCACCCGGTCCTCGTACGCGTCGATCTCCGTGATCGCGGCGCCCGGGGCGGTCTTGGGATACCCCGCCCAGGCCCAGCGATAGCCCAGCCGCTTCCAGGCCTCGTGGTCGATGGTCGCTTCGCCGATCCGCGTGACCTCGAGCTGGCCCGCGGCTGCGGGCTGCGTGGTTCTCGCGGGTTGGGTCGCCGAGGGGGCTCGGGCTGTCGTGCCCGATGAGCCGCACGAGGCGAGAAGGCCCGTCAGGGCGAGTCCGGCGAGAAGGGAACTGATCTGGCGTGCGCCCATGGGGGAAATCCTCGTAGGTCGTGTCAGGGAACTGGCTCGAAGAGCGTACCGGCGTGGGTCGTCGGGGGTCGGCTGGGGGCATCGGGCCGCGTCGGGCGACCGATCCGGGCCGGGCCCAGAGAGGGATGATACGGGCTCCGGACCGCCTCGCGACCATGGCTTGGGAGTTGATACGCAACAAACCGGGGTTCGGCTTGACTCGACCCCAGAAACGGGCCTGAATTGCGCATGTTCACCGGACTCATCCAAGCCATCGGCACCGTGAAATCCGCCCAGCCCTCCCCCGCGGGGGCGCGGCTCGTCATCGACCCCGCCGGCTGGAGCCACTTCCCAAGCCCGGGCGACTCGATCGCCGTCTCCGGGTGCTGCCTCACGGTGGTGAACTCGGATGGGAACAGTTCGGGTGAAAATGGGGGGTCTCATGGCGGGTTGACGTTCGACGTGATCCCTGAATCGCTCGCCAAGACCATGCTGGGCACCCTTGAGCCGGGCAGCCGCGTCAACCTCGAGCACGCGGTCACCGCGAGCACCCTCATGGGCGGTCACACGGTGCAGGGCCACGTGGACGTCACGGGGGGTGTCCTGAGCGTCTCAACCGATTCGGAATACCGCGTGCGGCTCGGGGTGCCCCCCAGCCTCATGAAGTTCATGATCCCCAAGGGCTGCGTCACGATCGACGGCATCTCGCTCACCCTCGCAGCGATCAGCCCCGCTGAGAGTTGGATCGAGGTGACGCTGATCCCAGAAACGTTGGAGCGGACCACGCTGGGGGAGAAGGCTGCGGGCGACAAGGTGAACCTCGAGGCCGACATCATGGTCAAGACGATCGTGCACACGATGGAGCAGGTGCGGCTGACTCAGGATGAGGCCAGCGAGTAACCTGCACCCATGCGAATCCTCGGCATCGATCCCGGCCTGCGAATCACCGGCTACGGCTGCATCGAGGGCGATCCCGTTCGCCCCTCGATCGTCGAGGCCGGCGTCTTCCGCCTCATGCCCACCGGCGACGCGGACTCGGCGGAGTCCATCTCCGCCCGCTTGGTCGAGCTGGAGCGAGACCTCAACGACCTGCTCGAGCGGGTGAAGCCCGAGGCCGTCGCGGTCGAATCGATCTTTGTGAACCCCAAGTTCCCCGCGACCGCGGTGAAGATGGCCCAGGGGCGTGGCGTGGTGCTGCTGTGCATCAAGAAGGCGGGGGTCCCGCTGATCGAGCTCAAGCCCGCGGAGGTCAAGAAGGGCTTTGCGGGGCACGGGCAGGCGAGCAAGGAGCAGATGCAGGCCGCGGTTCAGCGGTTCTTTGACATGCCCGAGCCGCCCAAGCCGCACGATGTCGCCGACGCCCTGGCGATCGCGGTGATCGGGGCCCAGCGGGGGCTGCTGCGGGTCTGAGGGCCCCCGCGGGGTTAGACTTGCCCCGATGGCTGATCCCAACCAACGAATCGCCGCCCAGGTCCTCATTGTCGAGGACGAACCCGAGCACGCGGACGTCATGTCCGAGGCGCTGCGCCGTCCGGGGCACGTGTGCACCATCGTCGGCGGGGTCGCCGCGGCGCTCGAAGAACTCCGGGGCGGGTCGTTCGACGTCATCGTCACAGACCTCCGCATGCCCGCGTGCGGCGGGGTGCAAGCGGGAGGGGCGGGCACCGTGGACGCCGACGGCGGCAACGCGGGCATGGTCGTGCTCAGCGCCGCGTGCGAGCTGCAGCCCGAGGCCGAGACGATCATGGTCACGGCGCACGGCGACGTGCCCACCGCCCGCCAGGCCTTCAAGATCGGCGCGTACGACTTCATCGAGAAGCCGTTGGACCTGGATGTTTTTCGCGAGCTGGTCAACCGGGCCGCCCAGAACGTGCAGCTGCGGCACGAGAGCGGCGGGCTCAGCGACCTCGTGCAGCACGACGGGTTCGCGGGGATCATCGCCGGCTCTGAGCCGATGCGCAAGATCCTCAAGACCGTCAAGACCGTCGCGGGCAGCCCCATCGCGGTGCTCATCACCGGCGAGAGCGGCACGGGCAAGGAGCTGATCGCCGAGGCGGTGCACAAGAACTCGCCGCGGGCGGCCAAGAGGTTCGTCGCGTTCAACTGCGCCGGGCAGACCGAGAGCCTGCTGGAGGATCAGCTGTTTGGGCACGTCAAGGGCGCGTTCACCGGGGCCGACAAGGACCGCGAGGGCGTGTTCGAGTACGCCGACGGCGGGACGCTCTTCCTCGACGAGATCGGCGACATGCCCCTGCCCATGCAGGCCAAGCTGCTGCGGGTGCTCGAGAGCGGCGAGGTCGTGCGCGTCGGGGCCAACGCGAACCGGTCCACCGATGTGCGGTTCGTCAGCGCGACGAACAAGGACCTCAAGCAGATGGTCGCCGACGGCAAGTTCCGCGAAGACCTGTTCTTCCGCATCAACGGCTCGCACGTGCACCTGCCCCCGCTACGCGAGCGACGCGACGACATCCCACGGATCGTGCGGCACGCGATCAACCAGTTCGCGGTGAAGTTTGCCGAGTACGCCGGCGGCGGGGCCGGGGGGGGCGGGGGCACCATGCCCGGCATCACCGACGCCGCGACCATGCGGCTGACCAGCTTCGCCTGGCCCGGCAACGTGCGGCAGCTCCTCAACGTCGTCCAGAACATGGTGGTCAACGCGATCGGCGAGGCTGAGGAAGGCCAGCCCGTCACGCTCGATGTTCGCCACATCCCCGAGGATGTCCGCACCGAGGACATCGAGGACGGCGAGCACGGCATGGGAACCAGCAGCGCCGCGCACGGCTCGCTCGCCGGGGCCAGCCTCGAACACCTCGAGAAACGCGCCATCCGTGAGACCCTCAAGCTGACGGGCGGCAACCGCGAGCAGACGGCCAAGCTGCTGGGCATCGGCGAGCGGACGCTGTATCGGAAGTTGAAGGAATACGGGCTGCGGTGAAACGCCGCACGACTGGAGGATCGATGAGAGCTGCAATAATCGTTTTCGTGATGGCCTCGTTTACCGTTGGTTCATTCGCACAGATAGGGACATCACCCCCTGAGCGAGAATTCCCGACTCCCATGGGAGGCGTGTTCATGGCCGCGGTGCTTCGGTCCCCTCATTCTCTGGGGGAAATAGATGTCGCGACCGATCGTGAAGCGGCACTTCTAAAAGGGGACGTGCGAAAAGTCTCGGGCGAGATGGTGGTTCATGGCCAGAGCCAGCGGATTCTGGTTGACTTGACCATGATCTCCGAATCTCAGTACGACGATTGCGGAAACCTCACGCAGTCCAGCCTCACCCTCATCCAGAACGGAAGGCGGGAGTCGCTTGGGCTCTATGAGTACAGCAACTCATATGCCGATGGATCGTGTGTGAGGATTGACGTCGATACTACGTTGAGTTCGGGCGATCAGAGCAGGGAGTTTGAGGGCGAACTCAATCGGGAAGATGATGGCGGATTGGTGAGCGCAGACTTCGGTTTCTCAGGCGTGAGGCTGGATCGCGAAACGGAGGGGGACGTCATCGCGAAATATCTCAACACGCCGATGGGGGAAGTGGTTGACGTATTCGATGCCGGCACAGGCTTGCTCAAGAGGAGCAAGAGCATGTTCGGCACCTTCACCTACGTATGGGCTGGCAACCGGGAGTATGTCATTTCAAAGGATGGCACCGAGTTGTACAAGGTCACGCTCGGCGATCACGGGAACATGGTCAGGCAGGAATACCTGCTTCCCAACAGCATTCCCGCAGGCAAGCTTCATCTCAGGGAATACGACTTTGACGAGACCGGAAATTGGACCGAGATGCGTCATTCTTCAGCCAAGGAGCTCGATGGCACCCCAGTCCTGCAAACTGTCATGACGCGGGTGTTGACCTATGGAGAGGCCGATGGCGGAGTCGAGACGGCACCCTCAACCCCCAAAGACGGCTGACTCACCAGTCCAGCGTGCCTGTCCAGGCCTCGGCGAGCGCCTCGGTTGTCGCTGAGAACCCATCGCCCGTGACGGCCCCCGAATCGTTCAGGGTCGCAACAGAGCGGTGGGGGAGCTCGCCGAGTGCGGCTGTAAAAGCCCCAAGGTCTCCCGCGGCGATCTCGAGCACATACCGACTGGGCGATTCGCCGAAGAGGGCGACAGGATCCGAACTCGTGACCTCGGCCCCGATCGGCTGAGCCTCGGTCGAGCCCGCGATGCACATCTCGGCGATGGCGCACAAGAGCCCGCCGTCCGAAACGTCGTGGGCGGACCGGACCAGGCCTTGGTTGATCAAGCCGTGGATCATTCTTGCGAGCCGCGGGCCCAGCTCGAGGTCGAGAGCGGGCAGGATGGTGTCCGAAGTGCCATACGCCGCGGCGTAGTGCGAGCCGGCGAGCGACGTGGGCGATGGGCCGACTTCGATGAGCACGTTCCCCGCCTTCTTGGCGTCCATGCTGATCGCCTTGTCCAGCTCGGGCACAATCCCGATGCCGCTGATCAGCAGCGTCGGCGGGATCTCGATGGTCCGGGCGGGCTCGCCGTCCTTGGCCGGCACGGTGAACTGGTTGTTCAGCGAGTCCTTGCCGCTCACGAACGGCGTGCGGTACGCCATCGCCCCGTCGTAACACCCCTCGGCCGCCCGCACCAGCGAGCCCAGGTTCTCCGGCTTGTTGCAGCTGGGCCAGCAGAAGTTATCGAGGATCGCGATGCGGTCCGGGTCCGCGCCCACGCACACCAGATTGCGCACGCACTCGTCGATCGCGGCCAGCGTCATCAGGTACGGGTCGGCCTCGAGCCCCGTCGCCAGGCCGCAGGCGATGGCGAGGCCTCTGTTTGAACCCGGCGCAGGCTCCACGATCGCAGCGTCGCCCGGGCCTCGGGCCTTGGGGCCAACCAGCGGCTTGGCGACGGTGTTGCCCTGCACCTCGTGGTCGTATTGCCGAATGATGAAGTGCTTGGACGCGATGTTGGGATGGGCGAGGAGTGTGAGGAGGGCCTCGGAAGTGGTGGGGGAGGTGGGGGTGGTCGGGGAAGAGAGAGACCCGTCGCTCGCGCTCGGGGCTAGTTCTGTTTTTTCTGATGCCTGATGCCTGATCCCTGTTGCCTTTGAATCCCACGTTGCTTCGCGGGTGGGCGTCGGGATGCCGTCGTGCATGAAGGCCATCGGCAGTCGGCCGACCTCGGTGCCGCGGAAGTTGAGGACCAGCTCGGTGTTGTCGGTGCCAAACGAGCCGAGGTCCGCCAGCTCCACGTGCTCCTCGTCGCAGATTTGTTGCAGCGCAGCCACGTTGGCAGCCGGCACCGCGAGCACCATCCGCTCCTGGGCCTCACTGATCCAGATCTCGGTGTAGCTCAGCCCGTCGTACTTGAGCGGGGCTCGGTCGAGGTGCACATCAGCCCCGATCTTCTCGCCCATCTCGCCGACCGCGGAGCTAAAGCCCCCCGCCCCGCAATCGGTGATCGAGGTGAAGAGAGGTTGTGGCTTGCTCTCGGATTTCTTGTCTTCGTCTCCCCCTGAGGCCTGATCCCTGGTCCCTGATCCCTCGCCCGCGACGAAGTCTCGGGCACGCAGGATCGCGTCGAGCGTGCGTTTTTCTTCGATCGCGTTGCCGATCTGGACCGCGTGGCTGAATTCGTCCGCGTGGGTGTCGGTGAGCTCAGCGGAACTAAACGTCGCCCCGTGGATGCCGTCGCGTCCGGTGCGGCCGCCGAGGGCGATGATCCGGTCGCCGGGCTGTGCATCGCCGCTGATCAGGTGGATTGGCATCACGCCGACGCAGCCGACGTAGACGAGCGGGTTGCCGACGTAGCGGTCATCGAACCAGACGGCCCCGTTGACGGTGGGGATGCCCATGCGGTTGCCATAGTCGCGGACACCTCCGACGACCTCGGTGAGCACCCGCTTGGGGTGCAGGCAGCCCGCGGGGACTTCTTCAATATCCGGCGTGCCGACGCAGAAGACGTCGGTGCTCGCGATGGGCTTGGCGGCCATCCCGGTGCCGATGATGTCGCGGATGCATCCGCCGATCCCGGTGGCGGCCCCGCCGTAGGGCTCGATGGCCGACGGGTGGTTGTGGGTCTCGACCTTGACACAAACCGCGAGGTCGTCGTCGAAGGCGATGATGCCCGCGTTATCGACGAAGACCGAGAGGGTCCAGTCCACGCCGTCTTCGATGAGCTCGAAGGTGGCCGCGGCGACGGTGGACTTGAGCAGGTTGGTAATCGTCACCGAGCCGTCGGAATTCACAACATGCCCGGGGCGGTTGGTCCAGTCGATCGGGTCGCTGCCGGTTCCCGTGGGCGTGTAGCTGATGTTGCTCTTGAGGGTTTTGTGGACGCAGTGCTCGGACCAGGTCTGCGCGAGGGTCTCGAGCTCGATATCGGTCGGCTCGCGGTCGAGCGTGCGGAACTCGGTCTGGATGGCCCGCATCTCCTCAAGGCTCAGGAACAGGTGCGCGTCGCGGCTGAGGGTTTGCAGCGCCGCGTCGTCGAGCCCGAGGATCGACACGTGCCGGAGCGACAGGTCGTAGTGGTGCCCGTGGGGGAGGGTCTGGGGCGAGAAGGGCTCGGTGTGGATGCCGTTGACGACGGGGTTTGCAAGCACCCGCTGCGCGACGTTGAGCGTTTCTTCTTCGCTGAGCCCCTCGATTTCGTATCGCGTCCCCGTGGAGACCGTGGCGGGCGTGCCGGTGAGCGACTCGATGGCCGCCGCGACCGACTGGGCCGCGGGGTCCATCACGCCGGGCAGCGGGTGGACCTCGACGAGCGAGGCCCCGGGCGGGCAGGGCGTCGCGCCGATGAAAGCGGTTTCAACAACCGGGCCAGCGAGCAGCCCGCACAGCACCGAGTCCAGCTGCGGTTTGTCGAGCGCCGCCTCTATAAGGTAGACCTTGGCGGTTCGGATCGGGCCCGGGGCAAACCCCCGCTGGGCCAGCTCGTGCCTCAGCGTCTGGCCCCGAGGATCCCCCGCGACCACCGTGGGGCGGATCTCCACGCGGTGCACCCGGGCCAGCGGGGTGGTGGGGGTCGTGGTGGGGGTGCTGGTGGCGGGTGTGCTCATCCGCCGATGGTAGTAACTCGACCGCTTTGATTCCTGGGGCCTACGCTCGAAACGATGACTGCAACATCCGACGCCATCCCGCTTTCCGACACCGTGCCCCCGCCACCGACGCGGCGGCCCACGGTCGAGCTGTTCACCGACGGCGCGTGCTCGGGAAACCCGGGCCCCGGCGGGTGGGCCTTCATCCTGCGCCACCCCGCGTCTAGCTCCGAGGTCGAGCGGAACGGGTCTGAGCGGGCCACCACCAACAACCGCATGGAGCTCATGGGCGTGATCAAGGGGCTCGAGTCGCTGACCCGCCCCAGCCAGGTCGAGCTCTACTCCGACTCGCAGTACGTCCTCAAGGGGCTCGGCGAGTGGATGAAGCAGTGGAAGGCCCGGGGGTGGCGGACAGCCGCCAAGAAGCCCGTTAAGAACGAGGAGCTCTGGAGGCGGCTCGACGAGCTCAGCCAGGACCACGAGATCAACTTCCACTGGGTCCGCGGGCACGCGGGCCACCCCGAGAACGAGCGGGTGGACAAGCTCGCCGTCGAGGCCCGCGAGGCCCTGCGGCGCTGAATCAGGCCGGGGCGTGGGGGGGCGTGGTCGGTCTGGATTGGGGTCGGCTGGGGTTGAGGTCCGAGAACAGCAGAGCAGCCGGACCACGCTCCACCCCGGGGCGGCTGTGATCGGTCCCTCCCGGCCGATCGGCACAAGATCCCTCTCTTCCCGAGCCGGTCCGACTGAACCGGGGGGGTGGATAGTCCGATGGAACGACCGGGTTCGATCCGAATTCGGACCCGCGACACCGAACGACACCCAGCGGGGAGACCGACCGATGGACCTTGACGCGATTCTCCGGGCAGCCTTCGAGGCCGATTCGTCTGACATTCACCTCGTGAGCAACGAGCCGCCGACCGCGCGTGTGCACCAGGTGATGACGCCCATGTCCGAGGAGCGGTTGATGCCCGAGGAGGTCATGGACGCCTTCCAGGACATGGTCTCGCCCGAGCAGTTCAAGCGGTTCGCCGAGCAGAAGGACCTGGACTTCTCCTACGAGGTCGAGGGCCTGGCCCGGTACCGGGTCAACGCCCACATGCAGCGAGGGGCCGTGGGCCTCTCGATGCGGCAGATCAAGTCCGAGGTTCCCGCGCTAGCCGACCTGCACCTGCCCGAGGTGATCGCCCGGCTGACCTACCTGCCCCGAGGGCTCGTGCTCGTCACCGGCGACACCGGCTCGGGCAAGTCCACCACGCTGGCGGCGATGATCCAGGCGATGAACCTGCGCTACCGCAAGCACATCATGACCCTCGAGGACCCCGTCGAGTACCTGTTCCAGAGCGAGAAGTCGCTCATCGAGCAGCGCGAGCTCGGCCGCGACATGATCAGCTTCGGCTCGGGCCTCAAGCACGCCCTGCGCCAGGACCCGGACATCATCCTCGTCGGCGAGATGCGGGACCACGAGACGACCTCGCTGGCGATTTCGGCCGCCGAGACCGGCCACCTCGTGCTCTCGACGCTCCACACCGTCAACGCGGCCCAGACCGTCTCACGGATCATCGATATGTACCCCTCGGGGCAGCAGAACCAGATCCGGTCGATGCTCTCGACCACGCTGCAGGCCGTGATCTCCCAGTCGCTGTTCACCCGCAGCGACCGCCCGGGCATGGTGCCCGCGGTGGAGACGCTGCTTTGCACGCCCGCGGTCCGCAACCTGATCCGCGAGAACAAGATCTACGAGATCCCCAACGTGATCGAGACGAGCCGTTCGATCGGGATGAGCACGCTGGACGCATCGATCGCGGAGCTGTACTTCAACGGGACCATCACCAAGGAGGCGGCGATCGCCCAGGCCGTGCACCCCGACAAGCTCGAGCAGCAGCTCGCGGCGTAATCGAGAGACGGATCGCTCACCGATTCTGGACCCAGGAGACCGACGCCGATGGCGAACTACAACTACCAGATCCGGACCGCCGGCGGACAGATGCAGACCGGGGTGATCGCCGCGGACAACGCCGCCACCGCAAGCGCCATTCTGCGCAACCAGGGCGCGCACGTCGTCTCCGTCGCGGCCCACCGCGAGGGGCGTGAGCGTGGCGCGAGCCTGTTCAAGCAGCTCAACGCCAAGAAGCCCGGGATGAAGAACGTCCTGGATTTCACCACCCAGCTGGCGGTCATGATCCGTGCCGGCATCAGCCTCCGGTCCGCCCTCGAGGGCATCGCCGACCAGACGGTCAACCCGAAGTTCAAAGAGGTCATCGTCTCGCTCAAGACCGAGGTCGAGTCTGGCAAGCAGTTCTCTGAGGCGCTGATGCAGCACCCCAAGCTGTTCAACCCGCTCTACGTCAACATGGTCAAGGCCTCGGAGATGTCCGGCTCGTTCTCCGAGATGCTCCAGCGGATCGCCGGGTACATCGGGCAGCAGCTCGAGACCCGCAAGATGGTCATCGGCGCCTCGATCTACCCCGCGATCATCGGGATCCTCGCGGTCGTCGTGACGGTCTTCCTGCTCACCTTCGTGCTGCCCAAGTTCTACGTGCTCTTCGAGGGCAAGGAAGAGGTGCTCCCGTTCGCCACCGTCTTCCTCATGGGGCTCAGCAAGATGCTGCTCGCCCAGTGGCCCTTCCTGGTCGGCGGGGTCGTGCTCGCCTTCGGTGCGATCTGGGCCGCCCTGCGGACCGACGTCGGGCTGTTCTGGCTCGACAAGCTGAAGCTGACGATCCCCGTGCTCAAGCAGATGTTCCGCTCGCTGTATATCACCCGGTCGTTGCAGACGCTGGGGCAGCTGATCAACGCGGGCGTGCCCATGCTCGACACGCTCAAGATCACCAGCGACATCGCCGGCAACCAGCTCTACTCGGCGATGTGGCTCCGGGTGCACTCGAGCGTGAAGCAGGGCAAGAAGATCGCGACCCCGCTCAACGAGAGCGAACTGCTGCCCCGGTCGGTGACCCAGATGATCTCCGCGGGCGAGGAGTCCGGAAAGCTGGGCGAGGTGCTCGACGAGATCTCCACCTACTACGGCCAGCTGCTCAAGGACCAGATCAAGGTGGTTACCGGAATGATCGAGCCCATCATGATCATCCTAATGGGCTCAGTCGTCGGATTTATCGCGATGGCGATCATCCTTCCCATCTTCAAGATGAGCCAGATCGTTTCGTAACGGATGCTCTGGATTGACACGTGGCGGGCCCTTCCGCCCCGAGAGGAGCGAGTGATGACCCCCCACAGGACCACCAGGCCAACGCGATCACGCACCGCGCCAGGCGGGTTCACCCTCATCGAGGCCGCGATGGCCACCGTCATCATCGGCGTCGGCGTGCTCGCCATGATCGACGCCCAGACCGCCTTCATCCGCGCCAACCTCTGGTCCAACCACGCCGCCAGCGCCACCTTCCTCGCCAACGAGATCCGCGAGTACACCCGCAAGCTCCCCCGACACGACCCCGTCAGCGGGCTCTCCATCCAGGGCGGCACACTCTACGGCTGGGGGCCCGACGACGGCGAGTTCACCGTCGATGACTTCGACGACCTCGATGACTTTGACGGGCTCTCGTTCTCCGGCTTTGGCACCCCCGGCTGGGCCGGCGACTTCGACCTGCCCGGCCCCATCAACGCCTTCGGCACCGTCATCCCCGAGATCACCATCGACGGCACCGAGCTGGGCACCACCGCCGACGACGGCTCGGGCCAGATGGTCTTCACCGGCGAGGCCATGGTCGGCTGGACCCAGGAGGTCACCGTTGACAAGGTCAGCCCCCTGGACACCTCCGTCATCTACGACCCCACCTACTTCGAGGCCCCGCTGGGCCTCGATCCCGGGCGGCCCGTGGATTCCTTCCCGCTCCGTGTCACCGTTCGCGTCTTCTACCAGAGCCTCAACGACGCCGCCGCCGCGGAGGTGATCGCGGTGACCTGGATCGTCCCGTAAGACCCCGACCCTGTCCGGGGGCTTGCGCCGCCCGGCTGGAGCATTCATGAGCCGCCGAACCCGTCACGAGCCGAAGTCCAACGCCCGCACCGCACCTGCGCCCAAGGTCTGTGGGGGGCGTGGCGGGTGGGGGGGGCGGTCTCGCCGTGGTGTGGCCTCCGTGCTCGCGATGATGTTCCTGATCATCTTCGGGTCGCTGGTCGCCGCGATGGCGATCGCGAGCCAGGGCAACGTGCGGACCGCCGCGACGCACCTACACGTCATGCGGGCCATGAGCGCCGCGGACACCGGCATGGACATCGCGCTCAAGCGGATCGACGACGCGGCCTCGCGCTTCGTGCTCTCCAGGAGCGACATCGACACCGCGATGGTCCGCGCCCTCTGGGAGGGTGACTCGGCGACCATCGGCGCCCACACCGTCCTGCCTCCGGTCGAGAAGTACGCCGAGGGCGCGCTGCCCGCCGGGCTCGCCGGCGCGCTCGTCAACCGCCACAACGCCGACGTGAACATCATCACCGAGACCGGCTTCCTCATGACCGCGATCACCGGGGCCGCCCCCGCAGGCTTGTCGGGCGCGGTCTACGCCCCCACCGGCTGGGTCTACACGCCCGCCGTGGCGCTGCAGGCTCAGGGCGTCGGGCAGACCATCCCGCCCCCGGCCTACCAGATCCGCTACGCCCCGCTCGCCGACTACTCGGGCATCCGCGTCATCGTGGACGGGATCGTGTTCGACTACTCACGCGGCGGGCGGCTCATCACCCGCACCGTCATGCGCGATATCCGGCTCGTCAAGTCCGTGGACCACGCCGTGGTCTCCAACTCCCGCGTGATGCTCGGAAAGAACGTGCAGATCGAGGGGAGTGTCGCGACACGCTTCGACGACGTGACCTTCGACAACGGCAACCCGATCGTCATGCAATCCGACTTCTACGGGCTCGATCCCGCGCTCGATCTCAAGCTCGACGACTTCTACGCCTCGCTGCTCGTCTCGGACCTCGACGGCGACAACCGCCTCCGCATCGGGCACCCCGTCGAGGGCGCCTCGATCCCGCTCGACGCCGACTACGACGGAGACGGATCCCCCGACGGGGCCTTCGCCGACATCACCGGCGACGGCTTCCTCGACGAGTTCGACCTCTTTATCGCACATTTCGACACCAACGGCGACGGACGCATCACCCTCTTCGCCCCGCTCACCGACGGCACCCCCGCCGACGGGATGCCCTCCGAGTTCCTCGACGGCTCGGGCGTCCCCTTCGATGCCGACCTGGCCCTGATGATCGATTCCGCGTTCGCCGACCGCAACGGCAACGGGATCTTCGGGTTCGTCGATCTCGACTCGGACAACATCTACGACGCCGACACCGAGACCCTCCTCGACTTTGACCCCAACACGGGCACCTTCCCCGACGCCGACCTGGGCTACCGCGACGGCTTCATCGATGCCTTTGATCGGTACGCCAAGGTCTCGGGCACGCTCGTGTTCGCGGCCAACGCCAGCGACTGGACCGCCCAGCAGGGCGACTACCGCCAGAAGATCAACGGGCCGATCAACCCGCTCGACGAGCAGCCCCCGATGGTCTTCGAGGCGACCGATGGGCAGATGCCCCCGCTCGACGATGCCAGCTTTGACGCGAGCGAGAACGCGATCATGGCCGCCGCGGACGGCACGGAATTCTGGCAGCAGGTCGCCGACCAGCTCGGTGTCGCCGTCGCCGTGCTGCCCACCTGGACCACCGCGATGAACCCGGGCGCCCCGGGCTCGCCCTGGTTCAACGCCGTCTACAGCGACACCACCCTCGACGGCCGACCCGACAACTACCTCACCGCCTACTGGGAGGCCGCCCCCTTCAACGCCCCGGCCTACACCGACATGTACTACCGCCCCGTCTTCCGCAACATGGTCTTCAAGAACGTCGAGATCCCCGTCGGCGTCAACGGCCTGTTCGACAACTGCACCTTCGTCGGCGCGACCTACGTCCGCAGCGCGATCGACAACACCCACCCGCACTGGAACGAGTACGGCGCGATGAACCCGGGCACCGACGGCTTCCCCACGCCGCGATACCCCCGCTACATCTACGGTGACGACCCCCTGCTCGAGCCCACGTGGGACGCCCCCAGCGCCCTGCCCGCGGCCAACAAGCCGCCCTCCGAGAACGTGCTGATGACCACGCTCAACACGACCCCGCTCGACAAGGGCGACGTGAAGGTCTCCGAGGAGGGGGCCCTCATCGGGCTCACCTTCGCCGAGCTCCCCGAGCCCCTGATGCTGGGAGGCGAGCGGATCATCGACACCAAGCCGCTGTCGAACAACATCCGGTTCCACGACTGCCTGTTCGTCGGTTCGATCGTTTCCGATCAGCCGCAGGTCTACACCCAGGTCCGCAACAAGCTCCAGTTCACCGGAGCGACCCGGTTCACGCAGGTCCATCCCGACGAGCCGGCCAACGCCGCGCTCAACCCCGACCCCGTGGACGTCGCCGAGCTGGTCAAGAGCTCGATGATGCTCCCCAACTACTCGGTCGATCTCGGGGCCTTCAACTCGCCTCCCGACCAGCAGGTCGTCCTCACCGGGGCCATCGTCGCCGGTGTGCTCGACGCCCGTGGCAACACCGACATCACCGGCACCCTGCTGCTCACCTTCAGGCCACAGTTCGGCGTGCTCCCCCTGCTCGATCCCTTCGGGCTCCCCGTGGGCAACCCCGCCGGGTTCAACACCACGCTGGGTTACTTCGGCATCAACGACGGCGACCAGGAGTCCGTGGACCCCAACGACCTGCCCCTCGTCGCGGGGGTCCCGATTGTCGGGTGGGATACCACCGGCGACGGGCTCGCCGACGTGCCCTACACCGATCCCCAGCCGCCCCTGTCGCTCCCCGTCCCGTTCAACGGGTACGGCCGCATCCAGATCCGGTACGACTCCACCATGACCCTGCCCGACGGGCTGCTCTTGCCCATGTCCGCGACCTCGATCCGAGGAACCTATCAGGAGGGGGCGCTGTGATGAAGACCCGAACCCGATCCCATCGTGCCGGCGCGGCACACCAAGCCGGCGTGGCCCACCGACCCGGTGCCGTCCGCCGAGCCTTCAGCATGATCGAGCTGCTCATCGCGCTCACCATCACCTCGACGCTCTTTGCCGCCACCCTGGGCGCGCTCGACACCAGCTTCAAGAGCTACAAGCTCACCACCGACTCGGCCTCCACACAGGTCATCGCCCGCATCGTCATGCAGCGGCTCACGACCATGATCCGCACCGGCGAGGACTTCGGGCCCTACCCGATCAACCCGATCGCCGAGCCGATCATCACCTCCAACACCATCCAGTTCATCTCCAGCCGCGACGAGGTCTCCAACTCCTTCCAGATCACCGAGCTGAGCAAGGTCGCCGGCGACGCCGACACCGGGCCCTGGCGACTCGTCTACCAGATCTCGACCTACGTCGGCGGGGCCCTCTCCGAGCAGACCCCGCAGATCCCCCTGCTCGACGGGCTCACCCAGATGACCTTTACCATGGAGTACGAGGTCGGCCCGCGCCTGCGTCGATGCACCATCGACATGGTCATCCGCCCCGACGACCTGGAAGACCAGACGCTGACGGTCAAGCTCGACGCGCCGCACATCCGGCTCGTCACCAGCGCCACCCCGCGCAAGTACGACTGAGCCCGCCCTCAGTCCCCCCGCATCCGCTCCAGCTCGGCCGGCACCAGCCCGGCGAGCTCCGCCGCCAGCAGCCCCGCGCTCGCGTGGTGCGCCGCCGCCCACGCCTCGCCCGCCCGAGCGTGCGACTCGACCCCCACGCGCGCACAGTCGTACAGGTCCAGCCCCGCTCCACCCTCGCCCGCGGGCTGTCCACGCGGCGAGAGAAACTGCGCGACCAACCCCGCGATCAGCCCCGCCAGCACATCGCCCGTCCCGCCCGTCGCCAGGCACGGGTGCCCGCGATCGCACACCCAGGTCCGGTGCCCGTCGCTGACGACCGTGCCCGCGCCCTTGAGCACGACGACGCACCCCAGCGCCCGCGCCATCGCGGCGCACGCCTCGGGCCGCGTCTCCGGGTCGGTCGGGCTCTGGGGGATCTTCAGCCCGCGGGCCAGCCTCGCAAACTCGCCCGGGTGCGGCGTGAGCACCGCCCTGGCCCCAAGCCCGTGCCCCGTGAGGTTCAGCTGGGCCATCGCGTTGAGCGCGTCAGCGTCCACCACCACCGGCACCTCGTCCTGCTGCAGCGCGCGGTAGACCACCTGCTCCACCGCGTCGCCCGTCCCCATCCCCGGCCCGATGACCAGCGCCGAGGCGCTTGGCAGTTCCCGGTCGAGCACCTCGGCCGCGGCTGACGCGTCGAGCGATCCGCCCGGACTCACCGCCAGCCCGATCGCGGTCGCGCTGGGGCAGATCTCAAGGGCTGGCCCCGCGATGGGCTGTGGCACGAGCATCTTCACGAGCCCCGCCCCGGCCCGCAGAGCCGCGGTCGCCGCCAGCGCCGGGGCCCCGATCATCGTGGGGCCCGGGTCTGCTGGGCCCAGCGTTTCTGGTCCCGAGCCCGCTCGGCCTCCGACCACGAGCACCGTCCCGAAAGAGCCCTTGTGCGAGACCGTGGGCCTGGCGGGGATCCTGGGCAGCCCGTCGCTATCTGATCCGTCGCGGGCCTGTTCATCCTGCTGGTTCGGGTGCTCGTTCACGGGCGCAGTGTATCTGGCGTGTGCGCGCGATATGCTCTGTCGTGATCGATACCCACTGCCATCTCACGTTCCCTGACTTCGCGGGCCGCATCGACGAGGTTCTCGCCGAGGCCCGGGCCGCGAGCGTGGTCGGGTGCATCTCCATCTCGACGACGAGCGTGGACTGCGAGGAGGCGTTGCGGATCGCGCAGCAGCACGACACCGTGTGGTGCACCGCCGGCGTGCACCCGCTCTATGCCGACAAGGGGCCGCACCTCTGGAGCGCGATCCGGGCGGTCGGCGAGCACCCCGAGTGTGTCGCGTGGGGCGAGCTCGGGCTCGACAACCACTACGACACGCCCGACCCGACCACGCAGCGGGAGGTGCTGGCCGAGCAGCTGGCCTACCTAGAGTCGTGGAAGTCGCAGGGGCTCGACAAGCCGATCGTGATCCACTGCCGCGAGGCGTTCGATGATCTGATCCCGATCCTGGGTGCCACCGCGTTCTCGCCGGACCGCTTTGTGTTTCACTGCTTCACCGGCACGCCCGACGAGGCTCGCAAGATCCTGGACTTTGGCGCGATGATCTCGTACACCGGCGTGGTGACGTACAAGAACGCTGCGGGGGTCGCCGAGGCTGCCGCGCTCACCCCGCTCGACCGCATCATGTGCGAGACCGACGCCCCCTTCCTCGCCCCGGCCCCGCACCGCGGCAAGCGTCCGTGCGTGCCCGCGTGGAGCCGCCACACCGCCGAGTTCATCGCGGCCCTCAAGGGCCTGAGCTTCGCCGAGTTTGAGACGCACCTGGACGCGAACACCGAGCGGTTCTTTGGTATTCGGGTCGCCGCAGCGGGGGCGAGCTCGTGAGCGTGGCCCTGATCGAATCACTCTCGGCGATCCCCCTCGCCGCCCCCTCTTTCGCCGCCCCCCCCCTGGCCGCCTGGCTGCACGACCTGGACCCGTTCCTCGTCCGCTTCACGGGCAACCTGGGCCTGCGGTGGTACGGCTTGTCCTATCTCATGGGCTTTCTCGCGGGGTACCTGCTGCTCCGATGGCTTGCCAAGAAGGGCATCGCCAAGATCCCCGTCGAGCGGGTCGCCGACGTGATCCTGACGCTCATCGTCGGCGTCGTGGTCGGCGGGCGGCTCGGGTACGTCCTGATCTATCAGCCCTCGCTGCTGACCGAGTTCTCGCCCGGCTTGCCCTACTGGGGCGTGCTGCGGCTGAGCCAGGGCGGCATGGCGAGCCACGGCGGGATGGTCGGCATCGTGCTCGCCGCGTGGAGAATCAGCCGGGGCTACAAGCCCTATTCCGATCAGCCCAACACCGCTGCCAACAAGGCCAGCGGCACCCCCGATCGCGTCGGCCGCTGCCCGCCCCTGCACGTGTTCGATCTCATGGTCCTCATCGTCCCGCCGGGCCTGTTCTTTGGGCGAGTCGCCAACTTCATCAACGGCGAGCTGCTCGGCAAGGTCGTCGCGGCCCCGGGCCAGCCCGCCCCCTGGTGGGCGGTCCGGTTCCCGCAGGAGATCACCGAGCGCTCGCGGGCCGAGCTGGTGCAGACGCCCGAGCAGTGGGCGCAGCTCGACCGGCTCGCGATCTCGCAGCTCCGGCCTGGCGAGAGCACCTTCGCCCAGGGCTATGACCACCTGCTGCAGAGCGTTCAGCGGGGCAACGCCGAGCTGGCCGCCCAGCTCGAACCGCTGATCTCAGCCCGCGCACCCTCGCAGCTGCTCCAGGCGATCGCCGAAGGGATCCTGGTCGGGCTCGTGGTCTGGTTCGTCGCCCGCAAGCCCAGGCTGCCCGGCATCACCGCGGCGTGGTTCCTCATCGCCTACGGCGTGCTCCGCGTCGCGACCGAGTTCGTCCGCCTCGCCGACTCCCAGTTCGACGGCACCGGGCTGCTCGATTCAGCCCGACCGCTGGGCCTGGCTCGCGGGCAGTGGCTCAGCGCCGCCATGGTCCTCATCGGCGTCGGCATGATCGTGTTTATCCGCAAACGCGGCGGGGAGAAATCCCCCGGCTGGGCCCGTAAGCCCGAAGCCGATCAACCCACGGTGGCCGGCTCGTCCGAGGCCTGAGTGCCCTCGTCTTCATCGCCCTCGTCCTCGTCGCCCGACAGCCTCGACAGAAGCAGCGTCGCACCAAACCCCGCCCCGATCAGCAGCACCACGCCGACCAGGTGCCCCGCGCCGGGCGTGAAGCGTTGTTGGGCCCAGTCCTTTGCGTTTTCCGGTGCCGCGAGTTCAGCGACGTTCTCGTCGGTCACCAGCACGCCGTCGATCGTCTCGCCGATCGCGGGCGGCACACCCTCGACGAACGGGTAGAGCCCGGCCGGGGCCGCGAGCAGCAGCCCGAGCAGCACGCCAAACGTCGGCTTCTCGAACCGATGGATCAGCACCTTGAGCACGTTGCTCACGACCACGATGCCCAGCACCACGCCCACGCCCACCGGCACCAGCACGCCCATCTGATCGATCACACCCGAGACATCGCCCGAGGTCGCCGCGTGCACCGCGTCCTTGATCGCCGAGATGATCGGCTCATATTGCCCGAGCATCAGCAGCAGGTAGGCCCCGCTCACGCCGGGCAGGATCATGGCGCTGGCGCCCGCGGCCCCGCCGACCACGAGCCCCACCGGGCCGCCGCCGCTTGGCCCGGCCGCCCCGTTCTTGCTCTGCACCCAGACCAGCGCCAGCATGCCCAGAATGCCGACCACGAGCCCCACGATCGGGCCGACCCCAAACGGCCTGGTCATGCGAAACAGCATCGGTGCCCCGCCCCAGGTCAGCCCGATGAAGACGGCGTACATCGCCCACCGCGCCTCAGCCAAGCCCCAGCTGATCGCCCACGCGAGCCCTCCGATCGCGACCCCCGCCGAGACGATCAGGATCGCGAGTGTCACCAGCACTCGTCTGGTGAACCCGAGCCGGCTCGCAGCAGCGATCGCATCGATGACCTCTCGATAGACGCCGACGGCGACGAGCATGGTCCCGCCGCTGATGCCGGGGACGAGGTTGGCGAGCCCCATCAGCGCCCCGCCCAGACCCAGGCGGACCACACTCAAATCCTTGTGATGAATGGGGTTGGGATCGTTCTGGGAGTTATCCGTGGATGGCGATTCGGGTGAGGTCAACCGGGTCTCCTTGTGGCATATCCCGTACCATGGGTGCAGCCAAGCGTAGTTCGGCACGAACAAGCACCCGAGGACAGGAACACGTGCAACCACCGATCGGCATTCTGAGGCTTCTCGCCGCGTTCACGCTGCTCACCCCGCTCGCCGGGTGCTGGGTCCGCACCGAGCTCGCCGCCCCGGTCGACGGCGGGTTCGCCAGGGTTCGAACCCAGGCCCTCGTGGGCACCTCCGACTGGCCCCAGACCTGGGAGGCCGACCAGGGCAAGCCCAAGGGCGTGATCGTTCCCCTTGCGGGCCCGCTCTCGATCTGGCAGGGCGTCCACCTCGGCGAGCACCACTTCCTGCACGCCGGCGAGGTCGAGCGGCAGGACGCGGCCCTGCTCGCCTCGGGGCTCGACGAGCCCAAGGGGTTCCAGTTCCGAGCCGAGGGCCCCGGCTCGTTCGTCTTTATCCGAGACCCGCGGTTCGAGGGCCCCGACGCCCCGCCGCCCCCGGTGCCCGGTGAGGCGGGCACCGCTGAGCTGTTCAAGGTCGTCATGGGGTGGCCGTCCGAGCCCTGGAACGCCGTGGACCGCGTGCGCCTCGAGCGCTGCTGGCTGGCGCTGTATGACCCGATGGGCAGGCCCGCAGAGCAGACCAAGGGGCTGGTGCTGGTCATGCCCGGCATGTTCGGCACCCCCGAGCCCATGATCAACTCGCTCATCGGCACGCTGCGCCGTCGCGGGTGGAGCGTGCTGCGCATGCTCAGCCATCCCTCGCGGTTCACCGAACGGCTCGAGGTCGAGATCGTCGCGGGCCGGGAGGACGAGCTCGCCCGCGACATCGCGACCGAGCTGGGGCAGAACGCCGCGGGCGTCGCGTATGCGGCGCAGCTGGCGCTCGACCACGCCCAGAGCCTCCGCCCGGGGCTGGCGAGCAAGCCGACCGCGCTCTTGGGCATGAGCGGCGGCGCGATCGTGCTGCCCACCGTCCACGCGCTGGCCCCGGACCGCTACGACGCAGCCGTGCTTATCGCGGGCGGCGTGAACTTTCTGGAGATCAATCTCCGGTCCAACTACGCCGACTGGATCGAGGCCCTGGTCATTGATTTCGACGACACCGCACCGGGTGTGCAGAAGCCCCGCGGCGAGCAGGTCCTCGAGATGTCGCGCCTCTACCTTGACCACGCCCCCCTCGACGGGGCCCACCTCGCCCCGTTGCTGGCTGGCAAGCCCACGCTCATGCTGCACGGCAGCGCCGACCGGGCCGTCCCCGCCGACCTGGGCCAACGCCTCTGGGAGCTCGCGGGCCAGCCCGAGCGGTGGACCCTGCCCGTCGGGCATGAGCTGATTTTCGCAGCCCTGCCCTTCCAGGCCGCCCGGATCGAGCGGTGGCTCACCGACTCGCTCATCACGTTGCCGACAGATCCTGCCGACCCCGGGGTGGTCCGGGCCCCGTCAGCCGCGAACGATCCGTGATGCTTCTGGCACTGAGCCCCTATCACCTGACGACCCGCGAGCCCGCCGCGATGGCGGCGATCCAGCTCGCCGAGCGGCTCGTCACGCTCATCCCCACGCCCGCGGCGATGGGCGACCCGGTCGCGGTCCAGGCCGCCGCCGAGCACGTGCCCCGGTTCGTCGAGTTGATCGAGACCTGGCGATGGTCCAGCCCGCTGTGGGACGCGGGGCTGATCGCCTCGGGCTTCGAGGGCGACGACGCGCGGGCCGACGTGAGCGAGGTCTACTCAGAGATCCAGACCGACCCGGGCCTGGCCGACCTGTGCGCCATGCTGCCGACGCGCGGCCCGGGCACCGACGAGGCCCAGCTCGACGCGATCGCACGCGACCTCCTCCGCGCGGGGCCGGACCCGACGATCTCGATCCCGGTCGCCGCGGGGCTGGACCGTTTCGGCGCGCGCCACGGGCTGATCGCCGTCCGCGCCTCGGGGCACTCGATGGCGCAGCGGGCCGAGGCTTCCCTAAGCACCTCGCGGTTCCGGTGCGCGATCCCGGTGCTCACGCAGGCGTCGGCACCCCGGCTGCTCGAACTCCGCGCCGCGCTGCTGCCCGAGCTCGAGGAGCTGCGGGCCGCGATCCGGGCCGTGATGATCGAGGAGTGCACCGACGAGGTCCGCCAGGCCGCCGCGGCCTACACCGACGCCTTCGAGCGAGAACGCGAAGACCTGCTCCGAACCGAGGACGACGACACGAAGCCCAAGGTCCGGTGCGAGATGGTCGTGATTGAGGGTGTGGAACTGCCGCTCGACGCGGTGCTCCGGTCGAGCGTTACCGCCGCCCGGCGCGCCCGTGGGCGAAAGTCGCCCGCGCCGGGCTCAAACGGCGTGGGTCTGGGTTCGGCGGATCTGAATGTGGGGGATCTGGATATGAGTGGGCGGTCCACCTGCCTCGGGCTGGTGGTCCGTGTGCTGGGGCGCTGAGCCCGCCCCCCCGGGCCCTACCATCGCCCATGAGCAACCCGCCGCCCGATGAGCCGGGCACACCAGCCCACAAGACGCCGCCAAACAAGCTGATCAACGAGACCAGCCCGTATCTGCTGCAGCATGCGCACAACCCCGTGCACTGGCAGCCGTGGGGGCCCGAGGCGTTCGCCGAGGCCCGCGAGCGCGACGTGCCGATCTTCCTCTCGATCGGGTACTCGACGTGTTACTGGTGCCACGTGATGGAGCGCGAGAGCTTCGAGCATCAGCCGACCGCGGACGTGCTCAACGCCGGGTTCGTCTGCATCAAGGTGGACCGCGAGGAACGACCCGACATCGACGACCTGTACATGGCGGCGACCGTCACCATGACCGGGCGTGGCGGGTGGCCCATGAGCGTCTTCCTCGAGCCCGACAAGCTCCGCCCGTTCTACTGCGGCACCTACTTCCCCGTCGAGCCGCGACAGGGCATGCCCAGCTTCCGCGACGTGCTGCACGGCATGAGCGACGCGTGGGCCACACGACGCGACGAGGTGCTCGCCCAGGCCGACCGGCTCAGCGAGGCCGTGATCGAGCAGCTCGCCGATCAGCCCGTGTCGGTGCCCGTGGGCGAGGCCCAGGTCTCGCTCGCGGTGCAGATCCTGCTCAAGGTCTTCGACCCCACCAACGGCGGGTTCGGCGGCGCACCCAAGTTCCCACAGCCCGTCTTCGCCCAGCTGCTGCTCGACCTGCGCGACGCCGCGGACGACGCGACCCGAGCCGCGATCGATCTGGCGCTGCGGACCACGCTCGATTCGATGATGGCCGGCGGCATCCACGATCACCTGGGCGGCGGGTTCCATCGCTACGCGGTGGACGAGACCTGGACCGTGCCGCACTTCGAGAAGATGCTCTACGACAACGCGCAGCTGCTCGCGTTGTATGCGCGCGCTAGCGTGGTGTACGCCGACCCGATGTACGCCCGCACCGCACGCCGAACCGCGGCGTACGTGCTCCGCGAGATGGTCGGCCCCGGCGAGCCCGGGTCCGCCGGCTTCTTCAGCGCCCAGGACGCCGAGGTCAACACCCGCGAGGGCGAGAGCTTTCTCTGGACACCCGAGCAGATCGGCGCGGTGCTGAACGCCGACGACGCAGCGTTCGCGGTCGCGGTCTTCGGGCTCGACCGGGGCGCCAACTTCCAGGACCCGCACCACCCGGCAGACCCGCCGACCAACGTGCTGCGATTCGACGGGCGACCCGAGCAGACCGCCACGCGTCTTGGGATGGACCTGGGCGACTTCATCGCACAGCTCGACCGTGTGTGCGACCAGATGCTCGAATCCCGGGCCACCCGCGATCAGCCGGGGCTCGATGACAAGGTGCTCACCGCGTGGAACGGCATGATGATCGAGGCGATGGCGCAGGCTGCGGATTGGCTGGGCGAGCCGAGCTACGCCGAGGCCGCCGCTCATGCCGCGAGGTACCTGCTCGAGCATCACCGCGACGAGGCGGGGACGCTGCTGCGGTCGAGCCGAGGCGTGGAGGGTGCTGGAGAGGGTGTCGTGGGGGGGCGTGCGCACACGCCGGCGTTCCTCGAGGATCATGCGGCGCTCGCTGCGGGGCTGCTCGCGTTGCACCGGTGCGAGGCCGTGCGCCACAACGGGCACCTCGCCGAGGCCGGGCAGATCGTCGCCGCGGCGTTCGAGGCCTTTGGCGATGAAGCCGGCGCTGAGAACGGGGCTGAGAATGGCGGGGGCCTGTTCGACACCCGCGCTGATCAGGCCGACCTCTTCGTCCGGTCGCGTTCGAGCCACGACGGCGCGATGCCTTGCGGGCAGAGCGTGATGCTGCGGACGCTGGTGGGGCTGGCGGAATCCATCCCGGAGGCGCCGGGCGAGGCCGTGGCGGCCCGGGCCTCGGGGCTGCTCGCGTCGATGTCGCCCGCGATCGCGGCGAACCCGCAGAGCACCTCAAACTCGGTGCGGGCCCTGGCCCGCATGCTCGCCGACCGCGCGCGGTATGAGCCGAGCTATACGTTTGCCGCTGACGATGCCGCCAGCGAACCCTCCGCGGAGCCCACCGTCTCTCCCGTCGAGGTCTACGCGTCGGCCGAGCGGGTCGTGGTGACCGAAGACGAGCCGGGCGAGTTCGTCGTGGTGCTCCGGATCGCCCCGGGGTATCACATCATCGCGGCTGAGCCGGGCCCGATCGCAGGCGAGATGCCGGGGCTGGTGCCGCTGCGGATCGGGCTCGTCTCGGGCCAGGGCGTCGCGGTCTACGCCGACTACCCGGCCCCCGACGGCGAGCCGTACGGCGTCGAGGGCGTGGGCAAGATCAACGTCCATCACGGGCAGGCTGTGGGCGAAGAGGGCGGGTTTGAGATCCGGGTGGCGATCGAGAAGGCGGACGGCGTCGGGGCCTCGCCGGGCCGCCCGATCCTGGGCATCACCTTCCAGGCCTGCACCGAGACCGAGTGCCTCGCGCCGATGACGCTCGAACTCGACGTCGCGATCGATCTGAATTAACTCAGCACCCCGAGCCCGACGAGCGACCGCCGCATCTGGCTCGCGGGGTCGCCGGTGTGGTCAACCTGGACCGCCCGCCATCCGCGGTTCCTCGCAGCGAGGATGTTGGGCTCCAGGTCGTCAAAGAAGACGATCTGGGCGCCCGAGAAGCCAGTCTCGTTCTCGAAGGCTTCGTAGATCTGCTCGTTCGGCTTGGCCAGCCCCAGCAGGTGGCTCGCGTGCTGCAGGTGCAGCAAGCCCGCGGTCGGGAAGTCGGAGACCCGTCGGCCCCAGTGCCGTGCGTTGGTGTTGCTAAGCAGGGCGGTCGGGCAGGGCGCGGTCTCGTGCAGTTCACCGACCAACCCGCTCACGCCGTCGTACTCGCCGAGCAGCCACGCGTCGTGGACCAGCGCGACCTCGTCTGGCGTGTACAGCCCGTTGTAAGACTCGGAGACGCGGGCGAAGAACTCGTCGTCGCTGATCTCGCCGACCTGGTGCTTGGCTGAGAACGCTCGGCGGACATCGAACAGCGCCGCGTTGTCCACGCCCTCGCGTTGATCGAGCCCGGCGGCCTTCACGCCCTCGGGGAAGCTGCGACAGATCCGCAGGATCACGCCGCCCCAATCAAAGCAGACCACACCCACAGGGTGCCCATCACCCTGTGGGTGACCGGCACCTACCGGTTGCTCGTCAGTCACCCTCGGTCTCCCGCCACGGGTCTTTGCCCTGGGCCCGTTCCATCCGCTGCTTGACCTCGTCGGCGAGCGGGTCGCCCTTCATGATCTCGTCCATGACGGTGGTCGCGAAGGATCCTCGGGGCAGCTCGAAGGCGCACCGGATGTACGGGCCGTTCTCGTCCACGCCGCCCTCGACGTCTGGGTCGGAGAGCTTGATCCGCAGCGGGCGTCGGTCGCCACGCACCATCTCCAGGTTGCGCATCTCGATGCTCATCAGGTCCTCGGGCCCCATGCTCGCCCCGGCCAGGGCCTCGAGCTCTGCGGTATCGACGGCACCCGATGCTCGGGGCATCTCGCTGCCCCACATCGGCCCGCTGGGACTGATCTCGAACTTTGTCAATCGCTCGGCGGTCTCGGGGTCGTCCAGGTCCGCCGCGTCGATCAGGAAGCTCACGCGTCGGCTGTTGAGGAACGCGAGATCGCCCTCCACGAACCGGTCGAGCGTGCCCTCGGAAATCCGCCGATTGAGGACGGCGTTGAAGACCGCCGACTGGAACGAGGAGATGTAGAAGCTCGCGGCGGTCGCGTCGATCTCGCGGATCGCCCGGTCGGGCGTCATCCCCCTGACCAGGCCGTTGAGCGCCTTACGCTCGGCCTGATACACCCGGGGCCAGATCTCCAGCGACCGGGCGTAGTCGCCCGCGGCGTACAACGCCCGCGGCTCGGCCTGGGTCTCGGGCGCCAGCGGGCTCGGCGAGAGCAGCAGGTCGATCGCCTCGGCGTACTTGCCCAGCAGCATCGCCCGGCCCACGAGGTGGTTGGTCATCAGATACCCGAACCGCTGCTTGCCAAACCGGTTGGGCACGCCGATCTCGGCGAGCCGATCGAGCACGCCCTTGGCCTGCCGCACCGAGGTCGGCGACACGCCGCGGACCTTGATCGAGAACCGGTTGCCGCGCAGGTGCCCCCGCTTGAGCTTGTTGGTGTGCCGGTCCACCCAGAGGACGCTTATCCGGGGGTGGTCGAGGCTCGGGAAGTCCTCGAGGGCTCGGCCCGGCGTGTGGACCGAGACGACCTGGCGGGTGAACGCCCGCTTGTCCTTGAGGCCCGCGGTGCCGATCGCGCGAGGCGAGACCCCGAAGTGCTTGGCGAGCACCGAGGTCATGTCCATCGCGGACATGCCGCGCTTCTCGACCATCAGGTACAGGTGCTCGCCCTCGCCGCACGGGTCATAGAGCGGGAGTTCCTCGACGAGGAAGTCCGAGTCGTGCTGCTTGATCGCGCCGCCGACGCCCTCCACGTCCTCGGTGAGGTACTTCGGGGCGAGAACGTGGGTCTCGAAGGGGGGGGGGGTGGGGGGGGGCGGCGGGCCGGAGGGGGTCAAAGCTCGTACCCCTCGTCCTCGTCGCTGTCGTCTTCCTCGTCCTCGGCGTAGTCGGGAGCCGTCGCGGATTCGAGCACGTGCTCAGCCACCCAGATCGGCGTGCCCGTCGCGATGCCCAGCGCGATCGCGTCGCTCGGGCGGCTGTCGATCTTCACCACGCTCCCGTCGTCACGCAGCACCTCGAGCTCGGCGAAGAACGTGTGCTCGCTCAGGTCCGTGATCTCGATCTTCTCCAGGTGCCCGCCCATCTCGCGGATGATGCTGCCCAGGAGGTCGTGGGTCTGGGGCCGCTTGATGGTGATGCCGCTGAGCCGACGCTCGATCGCCTGGGCCTCGGGCAGCCCGATGACGATGGGGAAGGTCCGGGCTTCGCCGGCCTGCCCGGTTTCGCCGGTTTCGCCGTCGTCGAGCATCTCCCGCAGCTCGATGATCTGGAAGTCCACCAGCTCACGGATCAGGATTCGGCTTAGCTGCATACGGACGGCCATGGGTGCTCCTCAACAGATCATGCGCCCCGCATCTGCTAAGTCAATCAACGAGCCGGATCGCCCCGTCTATTGGCCGATCGATGACCTAGATTCAGACCGGATCTACAGCCCTAACCCGTTCCCTTGTCCGGTGATTCGGGGCTGCCGGTCCCATCTCCCGCGGTGCGGCCCGGATGGATCGGTGCGGTCGGCTTGGTCGGCCCGGTCCGGCGGTCCGGCGAGTCGTGCCCCCGGGGCGGCTGCACACGCTCGCCGAGGCGGTCGAGCAGCTCGCAAGGGCATCCGATGGGGACGACGACGATCTCGCCGAGCACCGGCTGGGCGTGGAGGCGGGCAAACCCCGGCTTGAGGGCCGCGAACGTCACGGTCAGGTCCGCACGGACACACAGGCCGTGCTCGTCTCCCACCACGAACCCCGAGTCCGCGTCGAGCCCGCTGGGCAGGTCGGCGGCGATGATCCGCGATCCCTGACCGCCGAGCCGGTTGATCCGGAGCACCGCGTCGCGGAATAGGCCGTCGATCGGGCGGGTGAGCCCGGTGCCGAAGACGGCGTCGATGACGAGCGCGGGGGCGTCGTGCTCGTCCGGGTTCCACGAGGCCAGCGGGTGCACGGGCAGGCCCATCGCCCGGACGATCGCGAGGTTGGTCGCCGCGTCGCCTTGATAGGCCTGGGGCTCGCCCAGCAGCACGACGAGCACCGAGGCCCCGGCGTTGTGCAGGTGGCGGGCCGCCGCGAGCCCGTCGCCCCCGTTGTTGCCCGGGCCGCACACGATGGCCACATCGCGCCGATCGGCTTCGTGCAGGGCCGCCAGGGCGTGGCGTGCGAGCCCGGCCGCGGCGTTCTCCATCAGCACCAGCCCGGGCAGCCCGAACTCCTCAGCCGCGAGCCGATCGACCTGGGCGAGGCTGGCGCGGTCGAGCGTCCAGGTGCGTGCCTCGGGCCGGCCGGGGGCTCTCCGGGCCGGGTCGAGCCCGCCGTGCGCCGATTCTCCGGGTCGCTCGTCCATGGTGCGCAGTCTACCGCTACGCTCATGCCCTGTGACCCCGCTCTGGCTCGCGATCCCGATGATTACTCTTTGCGTCTGCTCCGCAGCGTTCGCGGCGTACTGGACGATCGCCTCCTACCGCATCGGCCGAGCGTTTTCGAGCCTGCCCACCGCTCAAGACGGCGTGGGGCTCGCGCCCCCGAATCTGAGCGTCTGCGTCATCGTGCCGGCCCACAACGAGGCGGGCCACATCGCACACCTCGTCGAATCGCTCCGCGCCCAGACCCACGAGCAATTCAGCGTCGTGCTGGCGCTGGACCGGTGCACCGACGAGACCGAGGCCGTCGCTCGCGAGGCGATCGGCGACGATCCGCGGTTCGAGATCGTGCCCATCGCCGAGTGCCCCGACGACTGGGCGGGCAAGGTCCACGCGGCCCACACGGGCTACACCCGCAGCGGGCGTGCCCAAAGCGCCGACCTGCTCCTGTTCACCGACGCGGACTGCACCTTTGCGCCCGAGGCGTTGAACGCGACCGCGGCGTTGCTCGAGAGCCGCGGGCTGGACCTGCTGAGCCTGTTCAGCTCGCTGGGCACCCGGCGTTGGTTCGAGAAGCTCGCCCAGCCGGCCGCGGGCTTCGAGCTGGGGCGGTGGTTCCCGCTGACCCGGGCCAACGCGAAGAAGGGGCAACTGCCCAAGCGTCCGTTCGCCAACGGGCAGTTCATGCTCTTCCGGGCTGCGGCCTACCGGGCGTTGGGCGGGCACGGGGCTCAAGAGATCCGGGCGGCGCTGCTCGAGGACGTCGCGTTCGCCACGCAGTATGGCACCGCCAGGCGGCCCACGGGGCTGCTGCTCGCCGACGGCGTGGTCCGCTGCCGCATGTACGAGACCTGGGCCGAGTTCCGCCGCGGGTGGAAACGGATCTACACCGAGAGCGCCAACCGCAAGCCGGACCGGCTCGCCAAAGCCGCGATGCAGCTGCGGATGATGAGCACGCTCCCGCTGCTCGCGGCGGTCTGCTTCGCGCTCGCGTGGCTGGTGCCGTGGGAGGATCAGCCGTTGGCCGGGCTGGCGCTGGGGCTGCCCATGCTGGGGACCCTGTCCTGGGCGTACGCCCTGATCCGCGTGCAGCGGGGCACCCACGCCCCGATCTGGATGATCCCGCTGTGGCCGATCGGCGGGTGGCTGGTCGCGGGGATTCTCGCCGAGGCCGCCCGGGATCTGCGAAAAGGCGTGCCGACGCGGTGGGGCGGCAAGGACTACATCCGCGAGGCCCGCTGAGGCCCTCGGGCCCGTTCTCTAGGCTCGGGGCACGCAGCCCCTATCATGGGTCGTGCGCCGCGTGAGACGAACAACCACACCCGAGGTTCGGCTGGACCTTGCCCCGCTGATCGATGTGGTCTTCCTGCTGCTCACGTTCTTCCTGTTCGCCATGCTGCTGATGGTCCGGGCCGACGTGCTCGACATCCGCCTGCCCGAGATCGCCTCGGGCAACCCCGCGGCGCCCAGCGAGCCGATCACGGTCGGGCTGATGCACGACGGCTCGTTGCAGGTCCAGGGCGAGCCGATCGAGCTCGCCGCCCTCACGGATCGCCTCGTCGAACTGCGGGACACGACCGGGAGCGAGGGCGACGCCCCGAAGCGACCGGTGCTGCTCGCGGTCGATGAACGGTGCGACTCGGGCACGCTCATCCGGGTGATCGACGCGCTGACCGGCGCGGGCATCGCGGACTTCGCGGTTCTCGGGACGCCGGCTGAATCGCCAACTCCGGAGCAGAGCCTCCCCGGGGAGGGATCTTCGGAGGAGGGCCCCTCGCCGTGAGTGTCTCAACGGACAACACGCGATCCAATCCCGTGAGCCGATCGGTGCCGTGGCTCGGCGCGGGGCTCGCGGTGAGCCTGCTGCTGCACCTGAGCGTCGGCGTGCTGCTCGTCCGCAGCGCGAGCCCGACCCTCCAGATCCGAACGCCCACGCAGGAGGTGCGGGCCGACGAGCCCGTCCGCCCAAGGCTGCGGCTGGGGCTCGAAGAATCCACCGTCGCCAGCATCAACTGGCTGGGCTTTGCCGACCCGACCGAGCACGCCGCCCCGGTGCTTTTCGAGCTGGACCAGGCGGCGCTCACCCGCAACGCTTCGGTCCCGACGCCGCCGGACGCGGCGTTACCGGTTGAGGTGCCCCGCTCGCCGGTTCCCGACGAGACGGCTCCTGACGTGGCCGAGCCGAATGAGACTGAGCTAAAACAGGCCGAGCCGTCTACCGCAGCGGCCGCCCCGGAGACCCCGCCCGCTCCGGACCGGGACTCACCGATCGTGATCAGGCCGCCTGCTGAGACCCAAACGACCAAGCCCAAGGAGCCCAAGCCCGAGGAGTCGGAGTCCGAGGAGTCGGAGTCCGACGCCGAAGATTCCGTGCCCGAGCAGCCCGCCGCGAACCTCGCCACGCCAGCGCCGACGGGCCCGGTGGTTCCCGCCTCGACCCCGCCCTCGCCGTCGGCGGTCCCCGATGACCGCGACTCCACACCCACTGCCACGGAGATGAGTCTGACGCTCGACCACATCGGCAAGCCCGCCGCGGGCGAGGGGGTGGAGCTCAAGACGGTCTGGCTCGGCTCGCAGGACAAGGCGGTCCGCTTCCTCGCCGGCTCGCTCAAGAACCCCGTGGTCACGCTCGAGTTCAGGCGCGAGAAGGAGGGCCCCGCGACGGCCTCGCACGTGGAGTTTGTCCGCGACGAGCAGCCCGACGGCACCTTCATCACCCGCGGCACCGGAAACCCCGACATCGACCGCATCCTGCGGCTGAACTTCTACCGCTGGACCGCGACGGGCAAGGCGATCAACGAGCTGGAGATCGGCAAGACGCTGCAGATCCGGCTGACCATCCGGCTGCACTGACTCACCCTTTGTGTTCTGGCAAACCCCGCGCAACGCCGATACTCAACCCATGCCAACCGCCGCTCTCCCAACCCGACCCACCCTGACCCCGACGGTCGTCGCGGCGGCGGTGTTGCTGCTCGCGGCTCGCGGGGCGATGGCTCAGCCCGGCGTGCCCTACGAGGAGGTGGACCCGGGCTGGGCGGACGCCTCAGCGATCAACGACTCGCTCCGGCTTGTGCCGGTTGATCTGCGCACGCCGACCGGGTTCGACCGCGTCTTCCGGCTGCCGACCGTGGTGGGGGGGCAGATGTTCGCGAGAATGGACGGCGGGCTCACCGCGGTCTTCCCACGCTCCGAGTACGGATTCGGGCAAGCGTTGATCCCGGCGGGCACGACGTGGTACATCGGGGCGCTGCCGAGCCGCGTGTTTGGCGAGCCTGCCGGTGGGGGGGGGGGCAACCGAGGGGGCTCGGTGTCAGGCCGCGTGGATCTGCGGGTTGACCTGCGCGCCGATCATCAGCCAGCGCTGGCGCACAACACGGTCCGCCGGGCTCGCCCGCCGATCCGCAACCCGCTGATGCCCTGGTCTGGGGAGCTTGCGCGTGGGGCGCGGGTGAGTGAGCTGCTGCGCCGGGCGGCTCGGGTGGACCCTTAACGCCGGGCTGAGCCGTGAGGTACGGCCTCGGGTTAGGGCGGCCCACGAAAAAGCCGCGTGCGGGGCACGCGGCTTGGAAGAGGCTTGGGTGTGGGGGGGCTGTGGGGGGGGGTTAGGTCGAGCCGCCCTGGTCTGGCGAGTCGGGCCCCGCAATCGAGTCTCGCATGCCCGTATCAGCCATCACGTTCTTCATCTTGTAGTAGTCCATGATGCCCAGGTTCCCGCTCCTGAAGGCCTCGGCGATCGCCTTGGGCACGTCCGCCTCGGCCAGCACCACCAACGCCCGGTTCTTCTGGGCCTCGGCCTGGTGCTCCTGCTCGAGCGCGACGGCCATCGCCCGCCGCTGCTCGGCCTCGGCCTGGAACCGGCGCTTGTCGGCCTCGGCCTGGTCGGCCTGCAGCTTCGCGCCGATGTTCTCGCCCACGTCAACGTCCGCGATATCAATCGAGAGGATCTCGAACGCGGTGCCCGCGTCCAGCCCCCGCGCGAGCACGGCCTTGGAGATGGAATCCGGGTTCTCGAGCACCCGCTTGTGGCTCTCGGCCGAGCCGATGCTCGAGACGATGCCCTCGCCGACCCGGGCGATCACGGTCTCTTCTCCCGCCCCGCCGACGAGCCGCGAGAGGTTGGTGCGGACGGTGACGCGGGCTCGGGCCTTGAGCTGGATCCCGTCCTTGGCCACCGCGTCGATGGTGGACTTGCCAAGCGCCGGGTTCGGGCAGTCGATGACCTTCGGGTTCACGCTGGTGTTGACCGCGTCGAGGATGTCACGACCGGCCAGGTCGATCGCGCACGCGGTGTCCCAGTCCAGCTCGATCTTGGCCTTCGCCGCCGCGATCAACGCGTTGACGACGTTGTTGAGCCGCCCGCCCGCCATGTAGTGCGTCTCGAGGTCGTTCGTCGAGATCTGCAGCCCGGACTTGACCGCCCGGATCCGGTTGAGCACGACCATGCTGATGTTCACCTTGCGGAACTTCATCCCGATCATGTCGATCAGGCGGACGTTCGCATCGGACAGCTTGGCCTGGAACCACAGCCCGATGAACTGACCGACCATGAAGAACAGGGCCAGCACGATAACGGTGCCGACCACGCCGATGGCGATCCAGACCGGGGTAGAGAGGGCGAGAACTTCGATCACGAGTCACTCCTTGCTGCAGGGCATTGAGGCCCCGCGGTTGCTCAGTCTATTCACCCCGCACGGGGCCCGCACACCGCCTTATGAGATCGACCGCACCCGGATCTTCTCCAGGCTCGCCGAGACCACCCGGACCCGGGTCCCCACGGGCAGCAGCGCCCCCTCGGCGTGCACCTCGTACCGCTCGCCATCGATCTCGGCCTCGCCCACCGGGCGGCAGACCGTGACCGTCTCGCCCTGGGCCCCGACCAACACCTGCCGGGCCTCGAGCCGGGCCCGCTCGTCGAGTGCCCGCTGCTCGAGCTGGGCCTCGGAGCGCGCGCCCACGAGGCTCTGCCCAAAGGGCGTCTGTGTCATCGTGTTGAACGCCCAGAAAAAACCCACCGGCCCGAGCACCAGCATGCTCAAGAGGCCCGAGATGCCCCACGGCACGCTGTGGTTGAACAGCAGGACCAGCCCGGTCACGCCACAGATCGCCGACACCGCGCCGATCAGCCCGCCCGAAGGGACGAACGCCTCGATCATCAGCAGCAGCAGCGACGCCCCCAGCAACCCCAGCCCGATATACAGCAGCGAGTACTCCATAAGTGCTACGCCCCCTGCTCAGGCTCATCGAGCCCGGGCCCGCCCGCGTCGTCGCGGGTTGCCTTGATCTTCGCCACCACGACCCGCATCCCCTCGACCCGGACCACGCGGACCGCGTCGCCCTTTTCGACGTACCCCAGGTCGCTCACCACATCGACGAGCGTGTCGTTGATCATCGCGTTGCCCGACGGCCGCAGCGGGGTCGCCGCGACGCCCTCGTCGCCCGGGGCGATCAGGTCTCGCGTCGTCTCACGCATCGCCGAGAGCATCGCGTCGTGGTCGGTTTCCTCCCGCGGCCCGCCCGAGACGCTGGTGTTAATCAACCGATTGAGCACGGGGAAGGTCTCGAATCGCTTGGAGATGAAGTACAGCCCGATGATCGCCGTCATGATCGCCAGCAGCACCGTGCCCGCGCCCAGCACCAGCCCGTCCGAGGTCCCCGGGTCGCCCGGCAGCACTGGCCCGTTGGGGATGAAGGTGCCCACGAGCCCGGCGAACAGCGACAGGATGCCGACGACGCCAAAGAGCCCGAACCCGGGCAGCACGAAGATCTCTGCGATCAGTGCCCCGAGCCCGATCAGGATCGCCGCGACCTCCCACCAGCCGGCCATGCCCACGATCATCGACGGGGCCAGCAGCGCCACGATCGCCCCGACCCACGCGATGGTCGGCAGCACCAGCCCGGGGCTGAGCAGGTCGATCGCGAACCCGATGAGCAGCATCGCGATGAGCACATACTGGACCGGCCAGCTCGAGAGAAACCGAGCGAAGTGCTCGAACCCGCTCATCTCGCTGCGGGTGAGTGAGGCGCCGCCGAAGAACTGCGAGAGCTCCTCGTCGTCGCGGACCAGCTCGCGGGCGAGCCCAAACCGAACGGCATCGTCGCCGTGCAGGACGACCGCGGAGGTCCCGTCGGTCAGGTAGGCCGCGAGCCGAAACTCGGAAAGCTCGTCGGGCGTCATGGTGACGAAGTTGGGCCGCCTCGTGGGGACCTTGATCGCCAGGTCGAGCCGCTCGGGGTTGTTGAATTCCGCAGCGACGTCCTCAAGCGTTCGGCTCGCAGGGATGTAACGCGTGTCGGGCACGCCGCCCTCGCCCAGCTCTTCTTCAGCGGGCGTGGTGGGAGTGGTGGTCTTCGGGATAGGTGGGGACTCGCTGACGGGCTGGTCCCACTGCTCTTGGGGCCCGTCGCTCGTCGCCTCATACCGCCCGCCGGTGATGCCGGTCAGCTCGGGCTTGCCGCGTGGCGGGGCGGAGCCGAAGATCAGGCGATACTCCTCTTCGTTGATCGCGGTGTACTCGCCGGTCGCGCCGCGTTCGACGAGCCAGAGCTCCACGCCGTCGATGACCATCGCCTGTACGAGGAACTCGTCAACGCCGTTGCGTCGGGCCGAGTCCACCACGTCGCTGTTGATGACGCTGAGGATCTTGGTCCGTTCGACGGCGGTGGGGGCCCGTATTCCGACAGGCCGCCCCAGCTTGTCGAAGATGGGGTTGATCTGGAAGGCGTCGCCGATCGCCGCGGGTTCGCCCACGACGATCTGCCCGCACGCCAGCGCGATGATCGCCCCGCCCGAGTAGGCATTGGGGTGGACCCACGCGACGGTGTGGGGGACCGAGGTCCCCTTGATCGCCGTCGAGATCTGCAGGGTTGCGCTGACCCCGCCGCCCGGCGTGTCGAGCTCGAACACGATCGCGTCGGCCCCGGCCTCCTCGGCCTCGCGGATCCGCCGCTCCACGCTCACCGCCGTCCAGTCGTCGATCGGGCCGTTGATGGGGATCACCACGACCCGATCGGCTTGCAGGGGCGTGCTGAACGGGGCCGCGGGGGCGGTGGGGGTTGAAGCGGGAGCCTGGTCGGTCTGAGGCTGGGTGGCCCATCCGCCCGCAGCGCTCGCCGACAGCACCAGCGCCGCCCAGAGCACCGCCCGAACACCACGCCAACCCGAGATGTGTGTTTTCAGCCCGTTCACCGCGAGAGTATAGAAACCCGCGGGCGGTTAGGTGGCAAGGGAAGTCTCAAACTCGCCCCCCCACGCCCCCCGCACGCCTCAACCCGCGCCTCAGTCCTCCGCAGCCCGTTCTTGCTCAACGGTCCACGTCAGGTCGTCGCCCTTGCAGTCGATGTGCAGCGAGAAGAACCCCGGCTTCCCGCCCGGCGTGCTCGGCTCGTGCTTGCGGATCATCGGCCAGATGATCTCTCGGTCGGTCTTGGGCAGCGGGAGCGAGTCGATCTCCTCGGGGCGGTGCCACTTGAGCTCGCCCTCGTTCATCGGCCCCGCCTTGACGCTCACCGCGCCCAGCACCCGGTAATAGAACAGCAGCCAGTGCGTGTTGCCCTCGAACGCGGTCTCGGCGATCAGCCCCCCCAGATGAATCCGCTCGATGGGGACCTCGATGCCGGCTTCTTCCTGGATCTCGCGTTGGGCGCACTGGGCCGGGCTTTCCCCCAGCGCCATCTCAAGCTTTCCACCGATCGGGCTACAAAGCCCGAGATTCGGTGCCTTGATCCGGTGCAGCAGCAGGACACGCCCCTGCTCGTCGCGCAAGTCGCACAGACAAGCCAGCTTATACGGCAAGGGATCCGAGTCATCGAGCCCAGGGAGGATGTTCGCAGCGTCGCTCATAGTCGGTAACCCTAGGGGACCTTGCGCTC
>JBLHKT010000023.1:0-67015 GCA_047620485.1 Phycisphaerales bacterium
TCGTCACGCATGAGATAGGCCACTCGGCTCGGCATCAGGGCTCAGTCCTCTCGACGGCCCGGGTTCTGCCGTGCGTTCTTCCGGGCGTTGTCCATCGCCCGCTCCATCATCTCGTCGGCCCGCTCTTGCGTGAGCGTGCCCTTCTCCACCGCGGCCTGCAGCGCCTTGCGGCGGCGCTCGATCGCGTCGCTCGGAGCGACCTCGGCGGTGTACGCCACCGAATCAGGGACCGCGCGGCTCTGCCCGCCCCGACCACCCCGGTCACCCCGCGAGGCCATCCCCGGGGACGTGCTCTGCAGCGAGGTCAGCGCGGCGCTGGGAGACGCGGCCAAGGTCGAGACCCGCGGCTTCTCCTCGGGGGCCTCGAGACCGATGCGGATCGAGACGCCGTCGCGGTCGGTCACGATGATCTCCGTGTCGGCGGCCTCACGGAGTGTCACGCCGCTCTCGTCGGCGGGCATCGGCAGCGCGTTGCCCACCGAGACCACCCGCTGACGGCGGTTGTCCACCGAGACGAGCGCCATCTTCTTGGTCCCGACACTCATCGTGCCCAGGAATTTGATCCGGTCGGCCAGACCCTCCGGGTCCACGGGGGGCGTTGTCGTCGGGTCAACCGGCGTCTCGATCGTCACCACGACCGGCCCCTTGATCCGCGGGGCGTTGTCGAGCATGGCGAGCCGGTCGGCGACGGACCGCTCGTCGAACCGGAAATCGCTCTGGGCGGCCTGCTCGCCGTTGGCGATCGGGAGGATCGGCCCGTCGTCGATGATCTCGCGTGGCTGGGGCGCGCCGCCGGGCACCATCGCCGCCAGGGCGATCGAGCCGAGCACGACCACCCCCGCGGTCGTCTGGGCCGCGAGCCGGAGTTTCTGCGCTGCATGTCGTGAGATGGTTGGTGTCATGTCAGGTATCCTCCCCTTCGGCCGTGTGGCCTCGCCGGCTTGATCTTACCGCGTCCGCCCCGGGCCCTGATCCATCGGGACCGCGGCCCACTCCAAGAAGCCGCCCGAGACGGTGAAATCCTTGTCGATGCCCGCGCCCCGGGTGTTGAGCACGGTCATCCCCTCGTACCGAGCGACGACCTCGCCCCGCCCGGCCCCTCGGCGGACCTCCAGGTGCACCCGCCACAGCGTCGTGGTCGTGGTGATCAGGTTGTAGAGCGTGGTCCGCTCCTCGGCGCTCAGCTCCGCGTCCATCCCCGCCTGCGAGAGCGTGTTCCGCGTCGCGCCGCCCCGGTTCTGCAGCAGGGCCGAGGCGAGCAGGTCGGCCTTGCCCACGTCGTCGGTCACCGCCGTCGTCGCGGCCCGGACGACCGCCTCATCGGCGTGGGCCAGGTCGATCGCGACGGGCCCGACGTTGCGGGTGACGGACTGAAAGCCCGCGTTGGGCAGCCGCGTGTTGAGGTCCTGGATGATCCGTGCGGCGCTGACCACGATCTCCGAATCGACCGAGGCCAGGTTGGACAGCGCCGTGCCCTGCCCGGAGTTGAGGTAGACCGAGATGGTCGAGCCGTCGGCGAACTCCAGGTCGAACGCGTGCCCCTCGGGGCCCAGCAGCCCGGTGATCGAGGTCGCCTTCTGCACCCGCAGCCACATCTGCACCGCGCTCTGCAGACCCATCGCCCCGTGGTGCTCGCGGTAGGAATCGATCTGCCGCTTGACGGTCAGCGAGGAGGAGACCTGGCGCTGCGCGGTCGAGGCGGCCAGCAGCCCGACCACCATGAGCAGCAGCAGCGTGACGACCAGGATGTACCCACGGGCCCCGGAGCTGGTCGCTGGACCGTCGTGATGGGGGGTGGCTCGCGTCATTCGTCCACCTGCTCGGTTCGGCGGAGCAGGTTGACCGATCCGCCCAGGTTTCGGCTGCCGCCCCCGGTGCGGTTGCCGGTGGTGCCGCCCGGGGCGTTGTCGGCGTCCCCGGCGGCGCCGTCGGCGAGCGCGATGTCCTCGGGCTCGCCGTAGGCCCACCCGATCTCGAACATCCAGCTGGCGTACTCAGCGCCGCGGTCGGCCATCTCGATCTCGGCGTACGCGGGCAGGTCGCTGTTGGTCCAGCCGACGTACTCGAGCTTGCGGTCGCCGCGGTGGAACATCTTCCATCGGCAGTTCTGCAGCCCGGAGGCGAGCCGCACCGAGGAGGCCAGCCGCCGCGCCTCGCTGTCCGAATCGAGCAGCCCGTCATCCCAGGGCAGGTACCCGTCGTCGAGCAGCTCGGTCTCGTCGGCGGTCATCCGCCGCCACCAGAGCGACCACCCGCGTTCTTCTTCGGGGAGCCTCGCGGCCTGGGCCGGGTCGGGCAGGCCGCGCAGGTCGGTCATGGGGTTCTCGATGCCCAGCTCGCGCATGACCCGCTCGCGCTCGCCGTCGGGCCTCAGCTCGAAGACGCACCGGGCCGAGCCGCCCGCGCCGTCGGCCGAGGCGAAGTTGAGGCTCGCCGCGTCTTCATCAAGGAACGCAAGCCGGGCCGCGGGCCCCTGCAGCACGCCGGGCAGAGGCGTGCTGCGGAGCACGACCTCGAGCCGCTGGAAGCGGTTGCCCGTCACGGCATCAGGCTCGAGGATGATCCGGGCGCGGCCCATCGTGGACGGGTCGGGCGGGTTCTCGTCGTCCTGCGCGGCGCCGTGCACCATCATCAGGCTCATGAACGAGTCCCGCATCACCGTCTGTGTGATGTACGACTCGGCCCGCATGCGGTGGGCCCGCTCGCTGGACGAGTCCACCTTGTTGATCGAGAAGAAGATGCCGCCAGCCAGGAGCATCGCCAGCGCACCGATCGTGAGCGCGAGCATCAGCTCGAGCATAGTGAACCCGCCGCGGGCGGTGGGGCCGCTGGCGGTGGGGCCGCGGGACGAGATGGCGACGCGGTGCCTCACTCGTCACCCCCGACGTCCTCGTCCATGTTCACGTCCAGACCCTCTTGCAGGTTCTGCATCGATTGCATGAGTTGCGTGATTCCCTCGGGCGTGCTGAACAGCCGCCGCATCGCGTCCGGGTTGGTCGGCAGTAGCGGGTCGTACAGCCGAGAGATCGAGACGCTCGGCGTGGGGTCCGAGTTCTTGAACGTGCCGCCCGAGTCCTCGGCGAGCCAGACGCTGAACGTCACCTGCTGGATCCGCGAGAGCGACTTCTCGCTCGAGTTCACGTCCGCGCCCGAGCGGGCGGCGGCCGAGTCGATCTTCGCCCCGACCTGCGAGTGCTTCTTGGACCAGCGGTAGTACTGCCCGTCGAACTCGATGGGGAGGTTCGCGGTGGGCAGCGAGTCCTTGTCGTCGAGGTACTGCAGCACGAGGCGGTTGGCCAGCTCGGCGGCCCCGAGCCGGGCCTTGGTCCGCAGCTGGTTCAGCCGTGCGTTGGAGCTCACCTGCACCAGCGTCGAGGTGATCATGCCCAGCAGCAGCACGCCCAGCACGCACTCGAGGAACGTCATGCCGCGGCGGGTCGCGCTCATCGCGGCCGGCTTGCGCCCAAGAACAAGATGTGGTCGGTGCGATCGCATGGTTCAGTGCCGGAAGGCAGTGCTGGGGGGGCGTGGGGGGTCAGTTGTCGAAGGCAGGGTCCCAGAGGTTGACGTCGTCCGCGGTCTCAAACTCGCCGTCCTTGCCCGCCGAGATCAGGTCAAACTCGTGGGCCGCGCCCGGGGTGAGCTGGTAGTAGTACGGGCGCTTCCACGCATCGACCGGGGCGTTGCCGCTGTTGTCAGCCTCGATGAAGTCGGGCACCAGCTCGCTGAGCGAGGCCGGGTAGCTCGTCTTCTCGGTCGCGAAGATCCGCAGCTGCTGCTTGAACTGGTTCATGGTGGCCTTGGTGGTCTTCACGCGGGCCCGCTCGCCCGCGCCAGCGAAGCTCACCGCGGCGACCGCGCTGAGCAAACCGATAATCAGCAGCACCAGCGTCAGCTCGAGCAGCGAGAACGCGCGTCGGGAAACAGGCAGGGCGTGGGGTCGGGTCGTGGTCATGGGGGTTCTCTTTGCAAAGGGCGAGGCCGGTGTGGCTCCGCCGAGTGGCGTAACGCGGGTCGGGGGCTCGGATTGCCCCGATTCTAGAACGCTGGGGGTCAGATCCCCCGGCTCGTGGCCTGAATCATCGGAACCATGATCGCCAGGATCAGCGACCCGATCACCAGGAACATGAACACGATCAGCAGCGGCTCGAGCAGCGCGAGCAGCCGGTCGGTCTTGGTCTCCACCTCGTCGGTGTAGTCGTTGGCCAGCGAGTCGAACGCGTGCTCCAGATCGCCCGCCTGGTCCGCCGCGATCAGCAGCTTGCGAGTGCCCAGCGGCAGCGTCTCGACGCGGTCGATGAGGCTCCGCAGCACGCCGCCCTCGATCAGGCGGCTCCGCAGCCGTCCAAGGTCCTTCTTCATCGCCGGGTGCCCAAGGGCCGTCACCGCGACGCCCAACGCGTCGGCGAGTGTCACGCCCGACCGCGTCATCGCAGCCATCACGCTGAAGAACCGCGCCAGCTCCTGAGCCAGCACCACGTCGCGCATCGCGGGCAGCCGCCGCATCAGCTTCTGCGAGGCCACGATGATCGAGCCGCGCCCGAGGATGGCCAGGATCAGCAACGCCGCGACGCCCCCCGCGACCAGCAGGGCGTGGCTCTTGATCCAGTTGCCCGTGACCATCATCGCCTCGGTGATCCAGGGCAGGTCGTTGCCCGCCTTCTGGAGTGATTCGCCGATCTGCGGCACGATAAACGTCAGCATCAGTGTCGCGACGATCACGCTGATCGCGAACACGATCGCCGGGTAGATCATCAGCGTCGCGGCCTTGCCCTTGACGGCGAGCTGCCGCCGCGCGTTGGTCGCCAATTGTTTGCACGCTCCGGACAGGTCGCCCGTCCGCTCGGCCGCGGCGTACACCGCGACGGTCACGACATCGAACTGCCCGGTGCCGCGGCAGGCCTCGGCGAACGCCTTGCCCCCCTGCACCTGGTCCATCAGCTTCATGATGATCGGCCTGGCGTTCTCCGAGACCACGTCCGCCGCGACACCCAAGGCCTCGACGAGCGGCACGCCGCGCGACACCAGCTGCGCAAGCTGGTCGTTGAGGTTCGCGTGGTCGCGGGTGGTCATGCCCGCGTCGTTGCCGACCCAGGCCGGGAGCGAGACCGACCGGCGCAGCACCAGCCGCTCGCGGCGGAGCGAGGCGCTCAGCGACGCCCGGTTGCGGGCCCGGCGCAGGCCGATCGCCCGCTTGCCGCTCGGCTTGGAGGCGATATAAAGGAACGGGTTGGGGGTCGAGGCTCGGCTCATGGGCGTATCGCGGACAAGATCGGGTTTCGTGCGGGTCGGCGGACGGTATAGACACAGTATCGCCCCGACCTCGGGGTATCGTCCCGACTCGGGACGAGTTTCACCGTGGGGATTGATCGGCCCGATGGGGCTGAGAAAATAAGAACGACGCGGAGTCGGCGATGTTGCCCTCTCCGCGGCCCTTCACGAAGATTGACCGGAACCCCGGCGGACAGGCCAACCATGACCAGCAGCACGCACCCGTCGGGCCTCACCAGCGCCACGCCCGCCGGCGTCGAAGCGCACAACCCGGGCACGATGCGAGCGCTCATCAAGCACCACGCCGGCGAAGGATTGGCCTACGACGATGCTAGAGCCATCCCCGAAACAGGGCCCCGAGACGTCCGCATCCGCGTCACCAAGGCCGGGATCTGTGGCACCGACCGTCACATCTGGCAGTGGGACGACTGGGCCGCGGGCCGAATCCCCGTCGGCATCGTCACCGGGCACGAGTTCGTGGGCATCATCGAATCGGTCGGCAACGCGGTCACCAAGGTCGAGATCGGGCAGCGCGTCAGCGCCGAGGGGCACCTGAGCGCCGGCACCGACTACCTGAGCCGAACCGGGCAGGGGCACATCGCGACGGACACGCAGATCTTCGGCATCGACCGCGACGGGTGCTTCGCCGAGTACATCGTGGTGCCCGAGGACAACGTGTGGCCGGTGCACAAGGACATCCCCGACAAGTACGCCGCGATCTTTGATCCCCTGGGCAACGCGGTGCACACGGTGATGGAGGCCGGGGTCAGCGCCAAGTCGGTCCTGATCTCGGGCGTGGGCATCATCGGGCTCATGGCCGTCACGGTCGCCCGGGCCGCGGGCGCCGCTCAGATCTTCTGCACCGACGTGAACCCGCCCCGGCTCGAGCTTGCCAAGCGGCTCGGCGCAACCGATGTCTTCGACGCGAGCCAGGGCGACGGGTGGATCAAGGAGATCCAACGCTCGTGCAAGGGCGGCGGCGTGGACGTGCTGTGCGAGATGAGCGGCGCGCCCAGCGCCATGGACCAGGGCTTCCGCGCCCTCCGAAACGGCGGGCGAGCGGCGCTCTTGGGCCTGCCCGCAAAGAACGTGACCTTCGATTTCAACGAGCACATCATCTTCAAGGGCTGCACGGTGCTGGGGATCAACGGCCGCAAGATGTGGGAGACCTGGTACCAGGCCGAGGCGCTGCTGCTGAGCGGTCGGCTTGAGCTTGATGAGATTGTGACGCACGAGTTCCCGCTGGAACAATATGAGAAGGCGTTTGATACCATGATCTCCGGCGATGGGATCAAGGTCCTTCTGGATATCAACAGCTGAGAACGCGAAGGGCGAGGATTCAGAACGGGCTTGCGTCCGTGTTCCGGTACGGCTCGTGGCACGCGCTGCACGAGTTCTCCAGCTCGCCCCACGCACGGCTTGCGCTGACCCAGTCCGTGCCCGAGATCGCCGACTCAAGCCGCGATGCGTGCTCGGCCGACTCACGCATCGAATCGGTGTACGCCTCACGCGGCGCCCGGTCCTCGATCGGCGGGCTCATCCCGCCGCTTGGCATGTGCGACAGCGCCCGCAGGTTCGCCTCGATGGTCGCAGCCAGCCCGACCGGCGACAGGTCCGGGTGGCTCTGCGGAACAACCCACCCGTTGGCCCGCACCGTCTCAAGCCTTTCAAAGGCGCGATCGATCACGGCCATGGCCCCGGCCAACGAGCCGACCTGGGCCCGCTCGGGCAGCGGGGCCTCCAGCGCCGCCATCGCCTCGGGCGAGTACGCCGTCGCCTGCTGCACGCACCGGAAGAGCCCGGGGTAGCTCGGGCTGGTGCCCGCCGCGTGCAGCTGCGCCAGCGCCTCGTCGTTGGTGAGCCGCCCGGTCTGAACCAGCGCCAGCGCCGCAGCCGCGGGCCCGCGGTGCTTGCCGTGGTGGCAGTGGATGTAGACCGGGCCGTCGAGGTCTCGCAGCGCGACCGCCAGCTGCCTCGCGGCCTGACCCGAGACACCCGCGTACTCCACCGGGATCTGCACATACCGCAGCCCGTGCGCTTTCGCAGCCTCCAGATCCACCGGGGCCGCGTCCACGGAGATGACGGTCTTGACGCCACGGGCGGCGAGCGACGCGAAACCCTCGTCCCCCTCGGGCACCGCCCCAGAGAGAACCCCGGCCTCTTGTACGAGCACGTGGTGCACTCCCGGCAGGTCGTGGGTGGCGCCGTCGCTGATGGCTTCGAGGGAGAGGGCTGTTGCGCTGCCGGCTGGCGGGCGGTGCCGGGGCGCGGGCTCGGCGGCCCCTTGATCGATCGCGGTGCTCTGGGCGCACGAACCGATCAGCACCATCGGCGTCATGACCACGCCAACGCCCAGCAGAACGCGGATCGGGCTGACGGACTTGTGTGCGGGGCGGCTCGGCATCGGACGAGTGTACGGCTCGGACCCGGGCCCGTTGCACCCGCCCCAGACTCGTAACCCTGGCCCGCGGTCGCCGATCGGCTCAGGGCGACGCGTACGACGGGACCTCGCGCCAGCTGGTGACCCGAACACCGGCGGTGGGGCGCTGCCAGCTCATGTCAAAGGGCAGGCCGTGCGGCTGGGTCCACCCGGAGAGCAGCGTGATCGGCGTGCCGGGCGTGCCCGCCAAGGTCGTCACCACGATCAGCCCGGTCGTGGTCGAGGCGCTCGGGCTGGGGTCCACAAAGGGCGAGTCCCACGCGGGCGGGTCGAGCGTGCTGGAGTTGCCGATCGAGACATTGCCCGAGGCGATGAGGTGGGCTGTGGTGGTCGCGTTGTTGCGCAGGTCGATATCGCCCAGGGGCACAATGACCGAGGCGTTGATCACCGGCGTGTTCATCCCGATGAAATCGCCGGCGAGCACGTGGATCTCGAACGGGCCCGGCCCGACGGTCGAGATCGTCAGCTTGTTCTTGGCGTCGAAGTTGCCCGAGGCAATCGCCAGAATCACCGGGCCCGTGGTCGTGTCCGCGGTGAGCGTGAACCTGTTGTTGCCCGGCGACATCGAGGCAAGCACGTAGCTGCCCGTGCTCAGCTCGAGCGTGGAGTTGTTCGCGATCGAGACGGCCCCGTACTCACCGGGCGCGAGTGCCACGGTCTTGTTCTTTGCCACCGTCACCGGGGTGGCCCCCGGGCTTCCCGCGGGCGGGGCGGGCAGGGTAAACCCCTTGCCGGCTCCGGAGAGCCCGTTGACCGTCGTGCTCATGCCCAGCGAAAGCGAGCCGGTGTTGGCGTAGAGCAGGTAGTCTTTGAGGCGCGGACTAGCGACCGACACGGCCGCCATCGCGTGCACACCGTCGGCGTTGCCCGCCGCGGGGCGCGCGACAAGGCCCTCGATCGTGCCCCCCAGATCGGCGGTGTTCGACTGGGCCACCCACGCAGCCCCGTCCCACCTCGCGGCATGCGCGAAGGTCTCGCCGGCTTCTTGCCACACCGCGACCGCCGCGGTGCCCGAGGTCTCCCAGGCTGCGGAGTATGAATCCGGTGTTGCGAGCTGTGTGCTCAGGGTGGTCGCGGCGGTCCAGCCGGTGTCGTCGAGCGTCGCGGCGTGCAAGGCGTGGTTCACGCCGCTGACCGAGGCCATGGTCAGCAGCACGGCCGAGCTGGCCCTGTCGTTCGAGGGCGCGAGATGCACCCGGGTGATCGGGTCGGCCAGAGCCGGCAGCCCGGTCGCGGCGGCCCACGCGGAGCCATCAAAGACCGAGCCCCTGGGCGCCGAGTCGGTGCTGCGAGCCCAGAGCACGAACGCGCTGCCCTTGTGCCACTCGGCTGAGATGGCCTCTGGATCGCCGTCGAACCCGGTGTCGAGCGTGGTGCTGTTGACGAAGGCTGTCGAGTCCCAGACCGCGGCCCGCGCGGAGGTGCCGCTGGTCGCGACGAGAAGGATGTCGTTGGAGCCGGGCTTTGGCGCGAGCAGCACCCGGTCCGGGGGCGAGATCAGCCCGAGGTCGAACCAGGTCTCGCCAGACAGGCTCGGCGGGCCCGCGGGATCGAACACCCGGAAATACACCAGCGCCGAGGAGCCCTTGCGGTACGCGATGAGCAGCTTCCCAGACGACGGCTCGAACGCCGCGTCCGAGGTCATCGAGGTGGCACCGCCGACATCGGTCGAGAGCACGGTGGGGCTCGCCCAGGTTGAGCCGTCGAAGGAGCCCAGGGACAGCGTGTTTCCGGTGCCCACCGCGAGCGCCGCGGTGAGGGTGTCCTTGGGGGAGTCGCGCAGCACGAACGACGCGGTGTCGCTGGTGAACGCGGGGGCGTTGGTGAAGCCCCAGGTGTCAGCCGCGACAGAGAACGAGGCGGTGGGGGTCGCGGCGTCCGCGGTCATCGCGGACTGCGGCGGGGCGAGAAGCAACAGGGCTATCAGTGGGCAGACCATGCGGGGTCTATCGGCAAGATCGGGTGGGTACCGAACTCAGAAAACCCGGTCCGAGAACGGGCTACTTCTTGAGCGATTCGGTGATCCCGATCTCCTGCAGCCGCACCGAGGCGTTGTCCAGATCGGTCTTGGCCTTGTAGAACACATCGGGCGGCACCGCCTGCCAGTCCGCCTCCGCAGCGGCGGTGTGCGCACGGAGCGCGACGATCAGCCCGTCGAGCTGCGCAGCGTACTCCGCCTCGAGCAGCGCCCGGTGCTTGGCGAGCCGCTCGGAGATCCACTTCAGATCGAGCTTCGAGTTCACGATCAGGTCCACCACGCGGTGCCGCGTCATGTCCTCGCGGGCGTGCGTGAACGACTCGGCCTCCATGCGGTCCACCTCGTCGCGCGTGAGCCCGTGGTTCGGCACGATCTGGACCTGTGACCGCTTGCCGCTGCGCCGCTCGGTCGCGCCCACGCTCAGCACGCCGCTGGCGTCCACGAGAAACTCGACCTCGACCTGCGGGATCCCCGCGGGCATCGGTGGCAGCCCCGCCAGGTGAAACTCGCCCAGCGAACGGCAGTCCTGGGCCATCTCCCGCTCGCCCTGCAGCACGTTCACCTTCACCGAGGTCTGCCCGTCCACCTGCGTCGAGAACATCTCGGTCGCCCGTGCCGGCACCGTCGAGTTGCGGTTGATGATCTTGGCGACCGCCCCGCCCGCGGTCTCGATGCCCAGTGATAAGGGGATCACGTCGAGCAGCAGTGACCCGGTGACCGCGCCCGACAAGATCCCGGCCTGCACCGCCGCCCCCATCGCGACCACGCGGTCCGGGTCCAGCGCGGTGTAGGGCTCGATCCCGAAGAACTCCGCGGCTCTCTTTCGCACCAGCGGGATCCGCGTCGAGCCGCCGACCATGACAACCGCGTCGAGTGGGGCCCCGTCGAGCGCCTTCTTGGCGTCGCGCATCGCCCGGGCGCACGCCGCGAAAGTCTTCTCGACCCAGCCTGCCATGAGCCCCTCGAGCTCGTCACGCGTGATCGTGCGCTCAAACGCCCCAGCCCCGCCAAGATCGATCTGAACGCTCGCGGTCTGGTGCTCGCTGAGCCGGTGCTTGACGCTCTGCGCGAACTCCACCAGCGCCCGCCGCGTCTGCGGCGGCAGCACCGCCATCTCGACCCCCAGCGAAGAGCCCGGGCTGTCCGCGGGGCGCCCCAGCTGCGCCAGGATCTCGCTCGCGAGCAGGTTCACGATCGCGTGGTCTACGTCGTCGCCGCCCAGGTGGGTGTCGCCCGCGGTCGCGAGCACCTGGTAGAACCCGGTCGGGTTGTGCTCATCGGCTGGGGTCAGGCGGAGGATCGAGATGTCAAAGGTCCCGCCGCCCAGGTCATAGACCGCGACGTGGGTCGGCTTGGTGCTGTGCGTGCCCAGGCCGTAGGCCAGCGCCGCCGCGGTCGGCTCGTTGACGATCCGGATGACCTCGAGCCCCGCGAGCCGCCCCGCGTCTCGCGTCGCCTGCCGCTGGGCGTCGTCGAAGTAGGCGGGCACCGTGATGACGGCTTTGGAGACGGGCCGCCCCAACGCGTCCTCGGCGACGCCCTTGAGATGCCCAAGAACCTCAGCCGAGATCTCTTGTGGCGTCAGCGTCCTCATCGTGTCGCCCACACGCAGCCGAACCCTCGCGGTGTCGTGCTCGCCCGCGACCAGCTCGTAGGGCAGGTAGGGCAGGTCCGTGCGCGCATCGTCGAGCGAACGCCCCATCAGCCGCTTGGCGCTGAGCACGGTCGTGGTCGCGAACTCGATCGCGTTGTCCTTGGCGTCTTGCCCCACGGTGACCGAGCCGTCGTCGTTGTAGCGGACCGCGGAGGGCACGATCGGGTGCTCGCCCAGCAGCCTCGGCTCAGCCCCGTCGAAGACCGCGACGAGCGAGTTGGTGGTGCCCAGGTCGATGCCGAGGATCGGGGGGGGTGTGGGGGATGGGGGGTTGGGATCGGTCACGGGGCAGGATATGCCCGGTGTGTGCAGGGATCGCATCGGGTTGAGCGGTGCCTCGTGGTTTGACGAGCCCTCGGCGCGAGCCGAGGGTGCCGGTGTCGTCCCAATTCTCACGAACCCTCGGCTCGCGCCGAGGGCTTGTCAAGGCAGGCAGAGGCGCCGATCGAGGTGATCTCTATTCCGAGATCCAGGCCCACTCGCGCAGCCTGCCCAGCATCGGCGCGTACGCCTCGCCGGGCACGGATTCGAGCGCGACCGCGGCGGAGAACCGCCCCCGGTCCGTGCTCGCGGTGATCAGCAGCAGCGGGCGGGCCCGGTCCGGGATCGGGCCGTCGCCCGAGGGGATCCGCACGGGGCAGTCGGGCTCAAGCAACCCCGAGGCCCGGGTCTGATCCCAGAGCGTCTGCCGTTGCTGGTGGGTCAGCCGCCGGACCTGAGGCGGCAGGGTGTTGCGGGTCGCGCCGGGGCCGGTCCCCGCCCGGAGCCAGCCGTCGGGGTCCAGAACGTAGCGGGCGGGTTGGTGCAACGGGTTGGGCTCAGCCGCGTCCTCCTGGATCACGGTGAGGGAGAGCCCGAAGGCCGACGGGAGGGTGTCCGCGAAGCCGGGTCGGCTCTGGCTTGCCCGCGGGTGGCCGCCGCACCCGACGAGCAGCGAGCCGATCAGGGCGAGCAGGACGAGCGTGGGGGCCAGCGTGAGGAGCGGGGTGGGCGGCAGGGCCAAGATGGGGCGTGAGCGGGTGGCGTGCATAACGGAGCGTACGGGGCCGCTATCGTTGCGTCCTATGGACATCAGCCTCAACTGGATAAACCGTTACCTGGAGCCCTCGGGGCTCACCGCCGACCAGGCCGACCACACGCTGACCGAGGCGGGGTTCCCGCTCGAGGGCCGCACGGTGCTGCCCAGCGGCGACACGCTGCTCGATGTGGAGGTCACCTCGAACCGGGGCGACTGTCTGAGCCACGTGGGTTGTGCGCGCGAGATCGCCGGGGCGGGCATCGCCGACCCCAAGCGGCGGCTGGTGCTGCCCGAGGTCAACGCGACAACCCCCGGGGCCCCGGTGGCTGACTCACTCAAGCTCGAGAACCGCGTCCACGAGGGGTGCCCGCTCTTCACCGCGATGGTGATCCGCAACGTGAAGATCGGCCCGAGCCCCGCGTGGCTCGTCGAGGCCCTCGAGAGCGTCGGCTCGCGATCGATCAACAACGTCGTTGATGTGACCAACTTCATCACGCTCGAGCTGGGCAACCCGTGCCACGTGTTCGACCTGGCCAAGCTGGCGGGGGGCACGCTGATCGTGCGGCGGGCCGAGAAGGGCGAGCGGATCAAAACGCTCTACGAGGGCGAGCACGAGCTCAAGACCACGGACCTGGTCGTCGCCGACGCGGCGCGCCCCCAGAGCCTGGCTGGCATCATCGGCGGGCACGACTCGCAGGTGGACGAGGGCACCACCGACGTCGTCTTCGAGATGGCGACCTGGGACCCGGTCACCATCCGCACCACCGGGCGGCGGCTCAACATCCGCACCGACGCGGCCTACCGCTTCGAACGCGGCATCGACCCGCGCACCATCGGGTACGCCGCCCAGCGAGCGGTGCAGCTGATCTGCGAACTCGCCGGAGGCGAGCCGGCCTCGGGCGTGCTGAGCGAGGGCGCCGACCTGCCCACGGACACCACCATCGCGCTGCGACCCAGCCGATGTGCGCAGGTGCTCGGGATTCAGACGCCCGCGGCGCAGATCGCGAAGCTGCTGACGCCGCTGGGCATCGGGTGCGAGGTCGCCAGCGAGGACGAGGTGCGGTGCACCGTCCCGCCGCACCGGTCCGGGGACCTGACCCGAGAGATCGACCTGGTCGAGGAGGTCGCGCGGACGCGGACCCTGGCGGCGGTCCCGCTGATGGACAAGATCCCGGTCAGCGCCCCGCACCCGAGCCAGACCGAGCGTGCGGTGACGCAGATCGCTTCGGTGCTTACTGGGCAGGGGTTCTACGAGACGGTGACGTTCAGCTTCACGAGCCCCGAGCGGGCGGCGATGTTCTGCCCGAAGGGCGTGCAGACGGTCGCGGTGGACGACGAGCGGCGCAAGGCCGACCCGACGCTTCGCCCCAGCGTGCTGCCCAGCCTGCTGCACTGCCGCCGAGCGAACCAGGACGGGCGGGTTCACGTGCCCGGCGGGGTTCGGCTGTTCGAGCTCGCTGCGGTCTTCGGGCAAGAGCCCGGCCAGGGTCGCATCTCGACCGAGCGCCGCGTGCTGGCGATGGTGATGGACGCGCCGTCGCTCGCCGGCGACACCCCCAAGCGAAAGCCCGAGGATGTTCAGCACGGGCTGCGGGTCCTCCGCGGCGCGGCGGACCGCGTGGTGCAGGCCTGCTTCGGAGGCGACGTGACCACGCGCGTTGAGCCCGCCAAGCCCGAGGCACCCGGCTGGGCCGCCGGCGTGTTCGGCCGCCTGATCGTGGCCACCGACACCGGTGACCTGGACCTGGGCTCGTTCGGGCAGGTCTCGACCAAGGCGATGGACGAGTTCGGGATCGATCTCCCGGTGCTCGCTGCGGAGCTGGATCTCAAACGGCTGACCGACGCCTACCCGCCCAAGGCCCGCGCGCACACCCTGCCCCGGTTCCCCGGGGTGGACCGCGACGTCTCGCTGATCGTGGACGAGAGCACGGCGTGGGCTAATGTGGACAAGATTGTCCACAAAGCGGCTCTTGACCGATTCGTCGGGCACTCGCTCGTCGCCGTCTTCCGCGGCAAGCAGGTCGGCGAGGGCAAGAAATCCGTCACGGTTCGGCTGAGCTTTCGAGACCCGGACCGCACGCTTCGTCATGAAGAGGTGGACCCGCAGGTCGAGCGATTCACCGCGATGGCGCAGGAGTCGCTGGGGGCCCAGATCCGTGGATAGGGGCTTGTGGCCCGGTTTTCGGTCTTGAAAACCGGTGGACGGATGCCGGATTCCCGGTGAATTGGTGTGGTGAACAAGAAAACTTTCGTCGCCTTCCCGAACGGATCAAGGGCCCCGCGAGCGGATGGGATTGGTGTTTCGCGGGCCGTGTACGGGGATTTATGATTGGCTTTTAGTTGGTTGTTGATTGTTTGTTGATTGCACAAACCGGGACGAACACGCGGCGTTCGGGTATCATAGGGATGCAACGCAGTTGGCCCGAATCGGTTCGTGCAGAGCCGCGGGGGCTGCGTGAGGATCTCGAAAGGAGTCGGTATGAGTCAGGCGATCAGTCAGTCCGGGTTGAGCCCACAAGCCCAGGGCGTGCGCCCTTCGCAGGTGGAAGCCTCGGATCGGCCGCTTGTCTGGGTCAACGGCAAAGTGCTCCCCAAGAGCCAGGCCATGATCAGCGTGTACGACCACGGGCTGCTCTATGGCGACGGGATCTTCGAGGGCATCCGCGTCTACAACGGCAAGATCTTCAAGTCCGAGCAGCACATGGACCGGCTCTACGGGTGCGCCGAAAAGCTCTTCATCGACATCCGGCAGACCCGCGAGGAGATGGTCCAGATCCAGCGAGACTGCATCGAGATCAACGGCATCACCGACGGGTACATCCGGCTGATCGTCACGCGGGGCGAGGGCACGCTGGGGCTCAACCCCTACACCTGCGCCGAGCCGGGCGTGATCTGCATCGCGGACACCATCCAGCTCTTCAAGGACGAGATGTACTCCAAGGGCATGCGGGTCGTGGTGGCCAACCGGCCCCGGATCCCGATCGCGTGCCTCGACCCGCGCGTCAAGAGCCTCAACTACCTGAACAACATCCTGGCCAAGTGCGAGGCGATCCAGCTGAGCAAGGCCCTCAAGATCACCAAGATCGAGGATCAGCTCCTCGAGGTCGTGATGCTCAACATGGACGGCAAGGTCTCCGAGGGCTCGGGCGACAACATCTTCATCGTTAAGGATGGCGTGGTGATCACGCCGCCGATCGACGCTGGGATTCTCGAGGGCATCACCCGCCGGTTCGTGATCAACGAGCTGTGCCCGGCGATGGGCGTCAAGGTCGAGGAGAAGTTCTTCGGGATCGAAGAGATGTTCGCCGCCGACGAGATGTTCCTGACCGGGTCGGCCGCCGAGATGATCGCTGTCCGCGAGGTGCTCGAGCACGAAGACATGGCCGTCACCGGCACCCACCAGATCTCCGACGGCGAGGGCCCGGTCACCAAGAAACTGCGGACCAAGTTCCGCGAGATCGTGACCTCGGACAACGTCCCCGAAGACTGATTGGCCTGAGGACTGATCCGGCCAAGGCCATGACCGCACAACCAACGCTCTTGAAGGGACGCCCCGGCGTTCCTTTTTTTATGTCGCCGATCGGTCTGAGGGGTCGGTCTGAGGGGTCGGTCTGAGGGATTGGTCTGGGAGATCTGATCATGGGGCTGAGTCTCGCCGGGGCTGGGGGTGGGGCTGGTGGGGGGGCTGGTGTTGGGGGGCGGGGCGGCGTCGCCTACGATTCGGGCCGACCCTAACGGTGCCTCGGGAAGGACCCACGCGTGACGGAATCGGAAGCAAAGCAGGACGCCGCGGACGGGGCTGGGGCGTCGGACTCGGACCCCGCAGGCGAGACCCCGCCCACCGATGGCACCCATTCCCATGGGGGCACCGGGCCCCGTGGGGGCACCGAGCCCACCGGCTGGGTTTCCGGGGCGGCACCTGATCTGAAGAAATGGAAGCTCGCCTCCTACGCCTTCCGGGGCGGGCTGGTGGTGCTGGTTCTGGCTCTGGGCGTCATGGTGTTCGTGCTGCTGGCCAGCGGGCGATCCGAGCCCGAGGCGAGCGACCGGGAGGGCGCGGCGCTCGTGGTCGAGACGGTCCGGGCGACGGCCCAGCCCGTCAGCCGCCCGTGGCTTGGGTACGGCACCGCGCGGGCGATGGATTCGGCCAACGTGGCGGCGGAGGTCACCGGGCGCGTCATCGAGCGGGCCGACGACATCGAGCCGGGCGTGTCGGTCGAGCCGGGGCGGGTGCTGCTGCGGCTTGATCCGCATGATTTTCAGCAGCGGGTGAGCTCGGCGGAGGAACTCGTCGCGCAGCTCGAGGCGGACCTGGCCGGGCTGGGGCGCGAGGAGCAACGGCTGACCGAGCAGGTCGGCTTTGCCACCGAAGAGGCGGACATCGCCCAGCGAGACTACGACCGGACCATCGAGGCCAACGACCAGGGCGCCGGGTCGCCCGGCGGGCTCGACGCCTCGCTGCGGTCGCTGCGGGTCGCTCAGCGGTCGCTCGCGGCGTTGGGGAGCCAGCTCGACCAGATCCCAACGAGGCGGGCGAGCCTCAACGCTCGGGTCGCTGGCGAGCGAGCGAGGCTGAGCCTCGCCCAGCGTGATCTGGACCGGACCGTGATCACCGCGCCGGTGGGCGGGGTGCTGCAGAGCGTGACGCCGGAGATCGGCGAGTGGGTCAGCGCGGGGCAGACGGTGGCGCGGGTCGTGGACCTTCGCCGCATCGAGGTCCCGCTGCGGCTGCCCGTGAGCGCGGCGGGCTCGGTCCGCGCGGGCGACGAGGCGCGGATCGCCAGCGACGGGCTCGCGGAGCTGGGCTGGGCCGGGTCGGTCAGCCGCCTGTCGCCGGAGGCCGACGAGTCGAGCCGCACCATGACGCTCTACATCGAGATCGATCAGTCCGCCGAGAACGGGGGGCTGCTGCGGCCCGGGCAGTTTGTGATGGGCCGGGTGAGTTCGAGCGATCAGCAGCCGCGGATCCTGATCCCGCGTCGGGCGATCGTGGACGACCGCGTGTTCGTGGCGAGCCGTGGTGGTGGGGGCGGCGGCGAGGGGAGGGCGACCGCTCAGCCCGTGCCCGTTCGGGTGCTCTATTCGGTGCGTGGGCAGTATCCCGGGCTGTCGCCCGACGACACGGAGTGGGCGGTGGTTCGGGTTGGAGGGGGCGTGGGGGGGGGGGGGCTGAGCGAGGGTGACGAGATCATCGCGAGCAACCTGGAGCAGCTGCGTGCGGGCATGCTGGTGGACCCGCGTGACGTGATCGAGTCGGGGGCGGTCGAGACGACGGTCGAGACCGGCTTGGACGTCGGGGGCAACCCATGAGCCTGGCCAGGTTCGGCGTCCGGCACCCCGTCGTCACCAACCTGGTGATGTTCACCATCATCGGGGCGGGGCTGATCTTCGGGTCCAGGCTGACGCGTGAGTTCTTCCCCGCGACGAACCCCACCCAGGTGATCGTCGCGGCGCCGTACCCCGGGGCCTCGCCCGACGAGGTGGAGACGGCGCTGGCGATCAAGATCGAGGACGCGGTCAAGGACCTGGACAAGGTCAAGGAGATCACGACCACGGTGCGCGAGGGATCGGCCACCGTGATGGTGGAGTTTCACGACGGGGTGAACATCGACAACAAGGTCGCGGATGTCAAACGCGAGATCGACGCGCTGCAGGACCTGCCCAACGCCGCGGACCGGATCACGGTGACGAAGCTGGAGATGAACCTGCCGGCGATCGCGATGTCGCTCTACGGCGACGCCGACGAGCGGACCATGAAAACGTTCATCCTCAGCGTCCGCGAGGACCTGGAGACGATCCCGGGGATGGGCGACATCTCGATCTCGGGGATGCGGCGAGACGAGATCGCCGTCGAGGTGCGGCAAGAGGACCTGCTGCGGCACCGGCTCTCGATCACGGACGTGGCCGGCCGCATCACCGAGGCGATGCGCGAGCTGCCCGGCGGCTCGGTCCGCACGGGGACGAGCACGATCGCGATCCGGTCGGTGGGGGTCGATGAGCGGGCCGACGAGATCCGTCAGATCGTGGTCAAGGCCTCGCCCGGGGGCGAGTCGGTTCGGCTTGGCGAGGTCGCGACGGTGACGTCGGGGTTCGTGGATCAGCCGCTGCGGGTGCGGCTCAACGGCAAGCCCGCGGTCTCGGCGACGGTCTTCAAGGTGGGCGACGACGACATCATCCAGATGGCCGAGGAGGTCAAGGCGTACGTCAAGGGGCGCAACAACGAGCCGTACGCGATGAGCGTCCGCGAGCAGCTCGCGTTCAAGCGGCTGCAGAGCGTGGCAGCCGCGGAGGGCCGATCCGAGGCGGCGGGTGACATCGATATCCGCTCGCTCTCGCCCGAGGCCCTGGCCTGGCAGGTCGGGCACAACGCCTGGCGCCGCGGCCCGCCCCCGGGCACCTTCGAGACCACGACCGACCTGGCCCGCATCGTGGTCGGGCGGCTCGACCTGCTGACCCGCAACGCGATGTACGGCGGGGCGCTGGTCTTTCTGATCCTGCTCGTGCTGCTCAACTGGCGCGTCTCGTTCTGGGTCGCGCTCGGGCTCGTGGTCAGCATGCTGGGCACGCTGGTGATGATGAAGATGATGGGGGTGACGCTCAACCTGCTGACGATGTTCGGGCTCATCATCGTGATCGGTATTCTGGTGGATGACGCGATCGTGGTCGCTGAGAACATCACGGCGAGGCACCAGCAGGGCGAGCCGGCGCTGGTGGCTGCGGTCCGCGGGACCGAGCAGGTGGGGTGGCCCGTCGTGGCGACGGTGCTGACGACGATCTTCGCGTTCTTGCCGCTGGCGCTTCTGGAGGGGCGGATCGGGGACTTCATGGTGTGGCTGCCCATCGTGGTGGGCTGCGCGCTGTTGGTCTCGCTGATCGAGTCGCTGTTTATCTTGCCCTCGCACATGGCCCACAGCCTGCGCGCGATCGACCGCGCGCACGAGAAGCACAAGGGGATCGTCGGGCGGCTCGAGGCGCGGATGGACGTGTTCCGAAGCTGGCTGTTCGACCGGGTCGTGATCCCGCGGTACGTGAAGATCGTGCACCTGGCGCTGCGGTTCCGCTACGTCGCGACCGCGATCGCGATGAGCGTCGTGATCGGGAGCCTTGGGCTGGTGGCTGGGGGGCAGCTCGAGTTCATCTTCCTCGAGACCGACGATGCCGAGACGGTGGACGTCTCGATCGAGATGCCCATCGGGACCTCGATGCAGCGGACCGACCAGGTCGTGCGCCGGATCGAGGCGATCGTCAACGAGATGCCCGAGGTGGTCAGCGCCTACGCGTTGGCCGGGGCTCGGACCGACATCAACGGCGAGGGCGGGAGCGCTTACCAGACGCACCTGGGGCAGGTCATCCTCGAGCTCGAGCCCATCGAGAACCGCACCCGGACCAGCGACGCGCTGATCCAGGACATCCGCGACCGGCTCGGCGTGGTGCCGGGCCTCAAGAGTCTGCGGATGCTGGGCGTGTCGGGCGGGCCCGGGGGCGTGGCGCTGAGCTACACCGTCACGGGCCACTCGTCCGACCAGCTCGACGAGGCGGTCGCGAGGATCGAGGACAAGATGCGGTCGATCGAGGGCATCGTGGACATCGCCAACGACGCGGACAAGGGGCAGCGTGAGCTGCGGTTCGAGCTGCGCGACGGGGCCCGCGAGCTGGGCTTCACCCGCGCCTCGCTGGGGCGGCAGATCCAGGGCACCGTCTTCGGGCTCGAGGCCTTTACCTTCGCCGGCGACCGCGAGGACGTGGACGTGCGGGTGATGCTGCCCGCAGGTGTTCGGCAGAGCCTGGCCCGGGTCGAGACGATGTACGTGTTCACGCCCAGCGGCACGCCGGTCCCGCTGAGTGAGGCGACGATTATCACCGAGTCGCAGGGCTACGCGACCGTGCGGCGGCTCGACGGGCTGCGGGCCGTGACGGTCTCGGCGGACGTGAACCGCTCGGTGCTCAACCCCGAGGAGGCGGGCCGGGCGATCAAGCCGTTCTTCAAGGCGCTGGCCGCCGAGATGCCGGGTGTCGCGGTGGTGGAGCGCGGGCGGCAGCAGGACACGGCCGAGGGGTTCAGCACGCTGCCGCTGGGCATGGCCATCGCCGGCGGGCTGATCTACGTCACGCTCGCGTGGCTCTTTGGCAGCTTCACGCAGCCGCTGATCGTGATGAGCGCGATCCCGTTCGCCACGGTCGGCATGATCTGGGGGCACCTGATCCTGGGCTTCTCGCTGACGTTCCTCTCGCTGATCGGGTTCGTGGCGCTCTCGGGGATTGTGGTCAACGACAGCCTGATCTACATGCAGTTCTTCAACGAGCAGCGCCGGGCCGGGCGGTCGGCGCACGAGGCGGCATATGCAGCGGGCAAGGCCCGCGTGCGCGCGATTTTGCTGACCACGATCACGACGGTCGCCGGGCTGACGCCGCTGATCCTCGAGCGGAGCTTCCAGGCGCAGTTCCTGATCCCGATGGCGATCACGATCGCCGCGGGCCTGATCAGCGCGACCGTGGTGATCCTGCTGGTGCTCCCGTGCCTGCTGGTGATCCTTGATGACGTGGTGCACCTGCTGCGTGTGCTCTGGCACGGCGACCCCACGATCGATCGGGCCAACCCGTTCGTGCCCGACCCCGAGCTGACCCTGCTCGACCGCGACGGGGTGTGACGCCCCGCTCCTTCTCTCCGTAGGGGGGGTGGGGGAGAAGGTGGTCCGACGCAGTCGGGATGGATGAGGGGATTGCTTGTATCTTTGGAGCCCTTGAGCATGGTTCTGCAAATCCAAGCCGCGTGCGCAAGCACGCGAGTCCTGCTAGAACGAGCCCTCGGCATCTAACGAGCCCTCGGCGCGAGCCGAGGGTGCGTGCAATTTTCCAGGTTTCCGGCACCCTCGGCTCGCGCCGAGGGCTTGTCAAAGAAAGCCACGCTCACGCGAAGCGCGAGCATGGCGGGGATGAAATCCACATGGTTATGCTTCGCAACGCCATGCCACACAACCACATCGAATCAAGCCGCTCAGATTGAGTGCAAAGTCCTCAATGGGGAGAGGGAGCAAGAAGGCGTGTGGCTTACTCGTCCTTGACGAACAGCTCGCCGATCATGCGGCCGTTGAACACCTTGAACTCCAGCCCGTCGCGCAGCGGGTTCTGCGACAGCACCGCGTCCAGCTCGTCGGCGGTCTTGATCCGCTCGCCGGCGACCTCGAGGATGATGTCCGACGAGGTGAGCCCCGAGCGGTCGGCCGGGCTGCCCGGCTCGATCTCGACGATCTGCAGCCCGGTCTCGGTGCCGACGACCTCGCGCCCGCGGCGGATCTTCAGCTCGCGCGGGATCACCGCGATGCCCAGGTCAGAGAAGACCTTGCCGCCCGCGCCCACCTCGCGCGCGTCGAAGCGGTCGGTGATGACTACGTCGGTCTGCCGCCGTTCGCCGTCGCGATAGAACTCGACGCTGGCGGTGTCGCCGGGCGCGGCGATGGAGATCGCGTTGCGCAGACGGATGGCGTTCTCGGTGGCGCGGCCGTTGATCGCGATCACGATATCGCCCGGCGCGAGCCCCGCGTCGTCGGCCGGGCCGCCGGGGGTGACGGTGGTCAGTTGCACCCCGCCGGGGATGCCCAGCTCGTAGGCGGTCTGGGCGTTGATCGAATCGGTGTCACGATCCCACGAGATGCCCATGAACCCGCGGCGGACCCGCCCCGACTCGATGATGCTCTGCGCGACCGCGTGGGCCAGGTCCGCGGGCACGGCGAACCCGAGCCCCTGGTTGCCCCCGCTGCGCGAGGCGATCGCGGTGTTGATGCCGACGATGCGGCCGTGCAGATCGACGAGCGGGCCGCCCGAGTTGCCCGGGTTGATCGCCGCGTCGGTCTGGATGAACTCCTGGTACTGCGGCGCGTTGTTCGAGCCCGGGGTCTGGCCCCGCGGGCCGTTGCCGTGGATCTCGCCCGGCGTGCGGCCCGTGCTCGACACGATCCCCGCCGTCACCGTCTGCTCGAGCCCGAAGGGCGAGCCGACCGCGATGACCCACTGCCCGACCTGGGCGGCCTCGGCGTCACCCCAGCTCGCGGCCTGCAGCCCGGGCGCCGCGATCTGCAGCACCGCGATGTCGCTCGACGGGTCGGCCCCGATCAGGTCGGCCTGCACCTCGCGCCCGTCGTAGAGCCGAACCACGAACTTCTCGGAACCCTTGACCACGTGGTTGTTGGTCACCAGGTAGCCGCGCTCGTCCACGATCACGCCCGAGCCGAGCCCCGTGCGGCGCTCGGTCTCGGTCGGCTGCCCGACGCGGCGGCCGTACCGGTCGGTCGGCTGCACCGTCTTCACGTCGAACGAGGTGATGTTCACCACGCTGGGCTCGATCTGGGTCGCCGCGTGCTTGAACGCGTTGGACAGCATGTTCGCGAAGTCGATGCTCTCGCGGGCCTCGGGGGTGGTCTCGGCTGGCTGCGCAAGCTCGGGGGTCGAGTGGGGCAGCAGCTCCGCGGTCGTGAACCCGGCGGCGGCCAGCGCCAGCGCCGCGAGCCCCGCAGCGGCGGCGAGCCGGAGCGGAGATCGGCACGTGCGAACCGGAGATGCTGCGGGCTGAACCGGTGTCTGTTCGTTCTTGTTCATACGCAGTGGTACTCCTGAACGGGCCCACAGATTCACGCGGCGGTCGAGAGCTCGCGTCTGAGGGCTCAGAGGCTGTATTCGGCCCAGCTGCTGCTGGTTTCACTAACGCGGACCCGTTCGAGCGTCACCCCGGGCCGAAGCGCGAAGGTGTTGCCCTGTTCATCGGTGAACGAGTCACCCGTGGCGAGCTTGCCCGCGAGGTAGTCAAAGATGCGACGAGCCATCGCTTCCGTCGTTGGATCCTCGTTTTCGAACACGATCACGCGTTCGCTCATGCTCTGGATCTGGGCTAATCGGGGGTCCTGTGAGTTGACCGCCATGGCGTGGTCGAAGCTGTCAAGAAAATCAGAAAGCGCGAGCTTTAGTGCCTTGAAATCGACCACCATGTCGTGGTTATCCAGACTCTGAGCCGCCAGGACCACCTCGACGCGGCGGGAATGCCCGTGGGGGAACCGGCACCGCCCGGGGTGCTTGGAGAGCAGGTGGCCCGATTCGACCTCGAAGGCTTTGCAGACGCGGTAGGTCATGGGCAGGAGTGTAGACCCGATTCCAACGAACCAGCCCCGAGCGCGAGCGAGGGGCTCGGAACCAGGCATCAGGGATCAGGCAAGGCCAGAGAGCCCGGAGTGTCAGCGACAGGGCTTGTATCCACGAGCCCCCGGCGTGAGTCGGGGGACCCGGGCGGATCACGTCCCGCGGGTATCGCCGAACAGCTCGATGTGCAGCCGGTGGGCATACCGCCACCCGCGCCTGGTGCACTCATCCACCACCCACCGGACCGACTCGGGGCTCGGCACCGTCACGCCCTCGGGCATGAGGAAGACCTCGGCGGGTCGGAGTGGGGGGCTTAGTGGGGGTGATTGTGCGCTCAGGTCCGCGAGCAGCGCGTCGATCTCGGGCAGGTCACTCGGCGACGCGACGACGAACTTGAGCTGACGCTCGGGGAACGCGCCCAGCAGCCGCGCGAGCACGGGCAGGTTCAGGCGGCGCTCCTCGTGCAGCAGCGACCACTTGCCGCCCGTGTCGCGGGGGTCGTCCACCGGCGTGGAGTTGGCGAGCTTGGGGCTGATCGAGATCAGGTCGGCGTGGAGCGCCTCGAGCCAGACCGTGCCGGCGGTCTCGATCGTCACGTGCATGCCCATCTCGCGCAGCTGGGCGCTCAGGGGCACGAGTTCCTTGAAGATCATCGGCTCGCCGCCCGTGAGCACCGCGTGACGCACGCCCGAGGCCTTCGCCTCGGCAACGAGTTCCTCGACGCTCCGCTGCTCGCCCTCGGGGTTCCAGCTCGCGTACGGCGTGTCGCACCAGGTGCACCGCAGGTTGCACCCGCTCAGCCGACAGAACCAGCTGGGCACGCCGGTCAGCGAGCCCTCGCCCTGGATGGAAGTGAATGTTTCGCAGATCAGCACCGCGGATGGTAGTGCGCTCGGTCTCCGCTCCTTCTCCCCCTTGGGGGAGAAGGTGGCCGCGGAGCGGCCGGATGAGGGGGAGCGATGACGCAGCATGTCAAGGCCTCCCCGCCCCCTGCACGTCCTTCGCCCGACGATGGCTGCGCCATCCTCGGGGCACCCGCAGAAACTCATGCGTCGGCTCACGCGTACCGCGTCGGATCCGCCACGCCCGCAGCCTCGAACCCCTGCCGCCGCAGCACGCACGAGTCGCACCGGCCGCACGCTCGGCCCGCCCCCCCATCAGTCGCGTCCGGGTCGTAGCACGAGTGGGTGAGCGCGTAGTCCACGCCGAGGCTGACGCCCAGCGTGATGATCTGGGCCTTGGTGAGGTCCATGAGCGGCGCGACGATCTTGAACGCGGGCTCCTGTGCTCCGGCCTCACTCGCCTCCACGCCGGCCTTGGTGGCCAGGTTCGCGGTGTGCTGAAAACTCTCGATGAACTCGGGTCGGCAGTCCGGGTACCCCGAGTAGTCCACCGCGTTGACACCCAGGTAGATCGCCCCCCCCACGCCCGCACCAAGCACCTCGGCGTATCCAAGCGCGATCGAGAGGAAGGCGAGGTTGCGAGCCGGGACGTAGGTGATGGGGATGCCCGCGGCGGTGGGGGGCGTGTCTGAGCCGGCCTCGGCCTTGGGGACGTCGATGTCGTCGGTGAGGGCGCTGCCGCCGATGGCGCGGAAGTCGAGCGAGAGGATTTTCAGGTCCACCCCGGCCTTGGCCGCGACCGCCGCGGCGGCTTCGAGCTCGAACTTGTGGCGTTGGCCGTAGTCGAACGCAAGTGCGTGGCAGGCGAACCCGTCTCGCTGTGCGATGGCGAGGACGGTGGCGCTATCGAGCCCGCCGGAGAGGAGGACGACAGCGGGGCGGTTGTTGGTTTTCGTGGCCATGGTTCTGGTTTGCGCCCCAAAGAAATCGCGTTGGCGTATGATTGTAGTGATGCAGAGCTATGAGTATGAACAACTTGGGCATGTCTTGTGGTTTTGCGAGATATGCAGGCAGCCCCGTTCCTTTGTTGTGGAGCGCATCTGGCTCCACAAACGCTCGCGTCTCAAGAAACTGAGACTTGATTACGGGCGTGTGGTGTGTTGTTCATCCTGTGGAATTAGAGAGCCATTGCGAGAAGATGGCGTTGAGGTGCATGCGGGCCCGCAGTCTGCCGAGAACGCCGAAGACGTGTTTGGCGCGTTGTATGGCGAAGACGATTGGCGAGTCAGTCGCACGGTGGCAGAGGCGAACCGCGAGGCGGGGCTGATCGGTCCGAAGACGCGAGACAATATGATCGCTTGGGCATTCAGGTCGGCGATGGATGAAATAGAATTGCCCGGTTACCATCGGTTGAGCAGAAGGCTTGCGGGGCGCCGGCTCATCGAGTATCTCTTGGGCATCTTTGTATTGATCATTGTCTTGGTGATGCCTGCGAATTTAGTAATGAAAAATTACGGTGAGGATTCCAAGGAATCCGGCATCATTGTCATGGTATTGACGGTGGGGCTCGTGTTGTCGATTGCGGCATGGACGGCGTATTACGGGGCCGGAGCCCGGCGGGACTGGGTGATTAGCAGGGCCCAGAAACACGTACTGAAACGGTTCAGGAATCGTGTGGCGACATCTCTTGGGCCCATCGAACCGACTGGATCAGAGTTGCAACAATACCTGATGTATGCCAGAAGAGAAGGGCTGTATGCGGGGGAATTCAACGCTGAAATGGTGTTGCAAGATATTCACGAGATGCCGCGGCAAAGCTGAACAGCGTTCTCGCACATCAGCGTGAGCATCATCGACGAGCGGCTCTCTTTGAGGCTGCCGTCCTCGTTGAACTGCTCGTGGATGCCGCCGACGGCCACGCCCGGCGGCACGACGTGGCACATGATGTTGCTCAGGATCTCGCGGACGTGGTCGAGCCCGCGGACGCCGCCCAGCGCCCCGGGGGACGCGGCGCACAGCCCCACGACCTTGCCGGAGAAGCACTCGAGCGAGGCCTCGCCTTGGGCGGGCCGCGTGGCCCAGTCGATCGCGTTCTTGAGGGCGGCGGTGATCGAGGAGTTGTACTCGGGGCAGGCGATGATGAAGCCGTGGTGGCTCTTCATCGCGGCCTTGAGCCGGGTCACGCCCTCGGGGGTGCCCTCGGCCTCGAGGTCCTCGCTGAAGACCGGCAGGTCGAAGTCGTTGAGGCTGACCACGGTGACCTGGGCGCCCGCGGCTCGGGCCAGGTCCGCGGCGGCGTGCACGAGGCGCTGGTTGAAGGAGTCCTTGCGGAGACTGCCAGAGAAGGCGAGGAGCTTGGGGGAGGTGGTCATGTGGTGCTCTCGCTTTGGTGGGGGGCGTTGGATGGGGTTGGCGCGGCGTTCTTGCGCAGCACCGTAGCATGAAAGCTCCGTCCCTCGCGCCGGAACTTGCGCTCGAAATTGGTGCCGACCACCTCGCCCTCACCCGCGGATTCGGGGCGATCAAAGGGGACCTCGGTGTACGGTGCGGTTGTGGTGCCCGGGGGCGCCTCGATGCCCAGATCCGCCCAGGCGGCGGGTGTGGTCCAGCGGTCGAAGTGGTCGCGGTCCCAGGCCCAGAGGTCGTCGTGGTCGGTGACGACGCGGAGCTCGCCGGCTGGCGATTTACCGACGGGCTCGGTGTCTGAGCCGTCTGTCAGCACGCGCCAGGCGTTTGCGAGGAAGGCGTGCTGCACGACGCGTTTCTTGTGGTGCCGTGCCTTGGGCCACGGGTCGGAGAAGTAGAGGTGGAGCACGTGGCAGAGGTTCGCGGGGCATCGCCAATGGAGGAACTCGGTCGCGTCGGCGCACAGCAGGCGGATGTTGCTCAGCCCGTTGTCCGCCTCGCGGCGACGACGGACCCGGTCGGCGGCGTACGCGTAGAACTCGTGCGTCCACTCCATGCCAAGGAAGTTCACGCTCGGCTGAAGCTCGGCCTGCTGCACGAGGAACGTGCCCTTGCCCGAGCCGATCTCCAGCTCGAACGGGCGAGCGGGATCCGCGAACCAGTCGCGGGGGTCGAGCCGACCGGCGCTCGGGTCGGTCATCGCTTCATCGGGCAGCGGGGGCAGCTCGCAACCTGGGCCCTTGCTGACGCCGACGACGCCGGGGGCGGGATCGATGGGTTTTCCGTTGCCGAGTCCGAATGACATGCGACAAGGTTAGGGCGCGGAGAGTGATGCGGGATTGGACTGATGGAGCGGAGCTGTGCAGAGGGTGTGCGCAGAGGGGGGAGCGAGGTTGGACCAGCCCCGAGCGCAAGCGAGGGGTTTCCGGCTTGACCCCCTCCGTCGCCTTCGGCGACACCTCCCCCGTCGGTGACGGGGGAGGATTGTCGTACCCCGTCGCTCGCGCTCCGGACTCGTTCAAGACAATTTTTTGGATTCCCGATCCCCGTGCTCATGCCGCGTCGGCGGCGGCGGCCTCGACGGATCGGCTGAGCACCAGCCTCGCACCCTCGCCCTCTTGCGTTCGGTCCACCGCTCGAAAGCCGCGTTGGGTGAGCGCCTCGATCGCGTGGGCCGCAGCCTCGGGGACATCGCACGCCAGCTCGGTCCCTCGCAGGGCTCGGACGCGGTGCTGGAGCGCTTCGATCAGCGCGGTGCCGATCCCCATGTCCCGCATCGAGGGCTCGACCGCGAGCAGGTCGAACGCGAGGATGCCCGGCTCGCGGTACCACGCGGCGGCGGTCGCCAACTCGCCGGGCTTGGTGCGAAGCCGAGCCAGCCCGACCGGCGTGAGCGAATACTCCGCCGCGAACAGCTCGAGCCCCGGGCCCATCGTCAGCCCAGCGAGCCGGACCGCGTGCATCTCCTCGGCCGGCAGGCCCTGGGCGAGCAGCTCCGGGTCGGCTCCTTCAAGCACCCGCGTGAGCAACCCGGCACACGAGACCAGGTCATCGCCAGGCTTGAGGATTCGGATAGTGACGGGTGTGGGCACTGCGGCTCCGGGGTGTGTGTTGGGGGCGTGGGAGGCACGGGGGAAGGCTGGTTTGCATCGGCCCCATCGCGCCCCTGCATGCAGGGGCGGGGGCCGAGGGGTGCACGGCGGGCGGCTCACAAGCCATAGACTCGGGCATGACCATGCCAGACACACCTGCGGCGTCCGAGAACACCAGCACGCCCAGCTCGGGCACGATCCGGGTGCGGGTGCGGTACGCCGAGTGCGACCCGATGGGCGTGGCCCACCACGCGAGCTACGCGCCGTGGCTGGAGATGGGGCGGACCGAGCTGCTGCGTGAGGGCGGGCGGTCGTACGCGTCGCTCGAGGCTGAGGGCGTCTTCCTGGTCGTGACGCGGCTGGAGATTAAGTACCGCCGCCCGATCCGGTACGACGACGTGCTGGAGATCCGAACGAGCGTTGCGGAAGGGAACGGCCGTGGGGGAGGGCGTGGGGGGCGGGTGAAGGTGAGGCACGCGTACGAGATCGTGCTCGTCGAGCGCAGCGGGGCCACTCCGGACCCCGCGGACCCGAGCGGCCCGGCGAACGGCGTCGTCAGCGTCGGCGAGACCGAGCTGGCGTGCGTCGGGCGCGACGGGCGGGTGCGGGAGCTGCCCGAGTGGCTGATCTCGCGGTGAGCGGGTGAATCTTGCCGCCGCCCGGTCGGTAGTGACGGGGCGGGCTTGTGGACATCAACCAATCTTCTCGAAAGGAACACGGATGAAGCACGGCATGATTCTGGCGGCGGGGTGCGTGATCGGGCTCGGCGGGCTGAGCGTCTCGGCGCACATGAGCGAGCGAACATTCCAGGCCCTTGATCTTCAGCGGGCCGCCGACGAGGCCGCGATCACCGCGTCGATCCAGGGGTACATCGGTGCGTTTTACCTGAAGCAGCCCGATCTGCTCGACAGCGCGGTGCACCCGAACCTCAAGAAGCGCGACATCCGGAGTACGGGCGAGACGCAGTACCTCAACGAGATGACGCACAGCCAGCTCGCGGCGATGGCAGAGGTCGCCAACCGCGGGCAGTGGAACGCGGACTCGAGACTTGAGGTCGAGATTTACGAGATCGAGTTCGGTATCGCGACAGCCAAGGCGACGGCGGATGGATGGATTGACTACGTCCATCTCGCCGAGATCAACGGCCAGTGGCAGATCGTCAACGTGCTGTGGGCACCGTTCCCCGCGGACGAGGACTGAGGCCCGGCCCGGCGGTCAGGCCCGGCGGCTCACTCGCTGGTGATCTTTAAGAACTCGATCTCGCCGCGGGTGTTGAGCTTGATCGCGAGCCAGAGCCCGTTGTCGCTCGGGTCGGTTGTCGCGGTGCCCAGGAAGTACATCAGGTCGTACCCGGGCAGCGGCTGGTACGGGTCCGGGTAGCCCAGCAGCAGGTAGAGGCGGCTCTCGTGCAGGCCCGCGGCGAGGTGGTTGGTCACCAGGTCGTCGGCCATCCGCAGCCGAACCGACTCGTGCGACTCGGTCGCGATGTTGGCCATCCAGACCTCGCGGTCGAAGGGCATCGGCTCGACCTTGCTGCTGTAGACCCCGGCGACGGCGCTCATGAGGTTGCCGAACCAGAAGAGTGAGCCGGCCGTGCCGATCACGGCGACGAAGAGGATCGTCTTGAACACGCGGCTGAGCCCGCGGGTGGACTCGGCGCGCGGTGTGGTCGGCGTCGGGGCAGGCGTGGGGGGCGTGGGGGTGTTGGGGGTGTCGCTCATGCTCGGGCCCTGCTAGAAGGGGGTGTGGGGGGGTCAGCCCAGGAGTTCGATCGCGCGGTCGAGGTTTTTGGCCTCGATCAGATCGATCTCATCGGCTTTTTTCGCACCGTTCTGAACCGCCTCCCCATCTGTCCCCCCACCGACCGCCTGCCTCGATCCGGGGGGCACGATCGCTCTGGAGAACCCGAGGCGTGAGGCCTCGCGCAGCCGCTGTTCGAGTTGGGTGACCGAGCGGATCTCGCCGCCCAGCCCGATCTCGCCGATCGCGCACACGCCCGGTTCGAGCGCGCGCCGGAAGTGGGCCCCAGCGATCGCCAGCGCCAGCGCCAGGTCCGCCGCGGGCTCGACCACGCGGATGCCGCCGACCGAGGAGACGAAGATGTCGCGGTCGGCCAATCGAAGCTCGCTGTGCTGCTCGAGCACGGCGATGAGCATCGCCAGCCGTGAGGAGTCGATCCCGCTGGCCTTGCGCTTGGCGTTGCCCAGGAACCCGGTCGCGGTGAGGGCCTGGAGTTCGGCGAGCACGCACCGGTTGCCGTGCATCGCGGGGCAGACGACCGAGCCGGGTCGGCTCTCGTTGGTCGCGGCGGCGCCGGCGCCCTCGGCCCGTTCAACGAGCCCGGTGCCGGTCATCTCGAAGAGCCCGAGTTCGAGCGTGGTGCCGAAGCGGTTCTTGATCGCGCGGACGATGCGGCCTGCGTGGTGACGGTCGCCCTCGAAGTAGAGGACGGTATCGACGAGGTGCTCGAGCAGTCGCGGGCCGGCGAGCGTGCCGTCTTTCGTGACGTGCCCGACGAGGACGACGGCGGTCCCGCTCGCCTTGGCGAGGTAGACCAGCTCGCTCGAGCAGCGGCGCAGCTGCGTGATGCTGCCCGGGGCCGCGTCGAGGTCGGCCTTGTAGATCATCTGGATCGAGTCGATGATGAGCACGTCGGGCTTGAGCTGGCGGGCCTGCTCGACGATCCGCGCCAGGTTGGTGTCGGCGAGCACGTAGAGCGACTCGAGATCCGCGACGCCCAGTCTTCGCGCGCGGAGCCGGACCTGCTCGGCGGACTCCTCGCTGGAGACATAGAGTACCCGCCCGCCCCAGTCGGGCTGCTGGGGGCGCGGTGTGACGTTCTGCGCCCAGGCGCCCGCGGCTTGCAGCAGCAGGGTGCTCTTGCCGATGCCCGGCTCGCCGCCGAAGAGGACGGCGGAGCCACGCACGAGCCCGCGGGAGCGGTCGGTGCCGCCCAGCACGCGGTCAAACTCGGTGATGCCGCTGGGCAGGCGTTCGGACATCCCGGCGCTGGGCTGAACCTGGGCGATGGGAACCGCGACGGCGGCGGACGCGGATCCTTCCTGACCGATCCATCCCTCGACGAGGCCCTTCTGGGGGTCGCGGGTGGCTGAGGAATCGAGCTTGGTCTCCTCGAGGCTGTCCCAGGCGCCGCAGTCGGGGCACTTGCCCATCCAGCTGGATTGTGAGGCACCGCAGGAACGGCAGAGATAGACGGGTCGGGACTTGGCCATACGGTTAGTGTAGCGACCCGACCGGGTCCCCAACATGATCGGGCCGGGGCGTGGACGGATTGAACGGGCTCGGCCCCCGGGCCCGCGGCTTCAGGGGCCCGCCGAGCCCGATACCATCGGTGGACCGCATGGACGAGGAACGCACCATCTTGCTGGGGAAGACGAAGCCAAAGCGGTCGCTCCGTCTGCTGTGCGTCCGGGGGCTCTGCGCGATCCTGGTCTTGCTGATGTGCGGGTGGCTGCTGGTTGCCCAGTCGCCGCTGACGCGGATGATTCTGGTCCCCCAGATCGAGTCGTACCTGTCGGTGATCGCGGACTGCAAGAAGGTCCGGATCGGGCTCGACGGCGTGGTGCATGTCAAGGGGCTTCGGCTGACGGTGCCGGGGTTTGCTAGGCCGGGCCAGCCGATCCCGGACCAGGCCCGGTTCTTCGAGATCGAGGAAGCGCAGGTCTACCTGGACTGGGGCGGGGTCTTCTCGGGCAAGCCCAAGGTGGACCGGGTGGTGGTGGACGGCGGGCTGATCCGGCTGAGCCAGTCCGCCCAGACCGGGCAGCTCAACGTCTCGGGGCTGGCGCTGTTCAGCGGGTCCTCGACGGATCAGTCGTTGCAGCTGCCGCAGCTGGCTGCGGCGGGGTTCACGTTCGAGATCGGCGAGCACCACGACGACGGGTCGTACACCAAGCTGCGGACGGTGAAGGTGGAGGGGGAGCTCAAGCCGCCGACCGAGGACGGCGTGAACGTGTTCGAGCTCAAGCAGACCGCCGAGTCGGTGTCGTGGTCGTCGGGGCAGCCCGTGGCGATCCCGATGCGAGACCCGTTCACCGTCAGCGGGCAGCTCGGGCCTGACGGCGTGCGGGGCATCCTCAAGGGCGTCGAGCTCGACGAGTGGAGGCCCGAGGACCTGCCCGGCCCAGTCCGAGGCGTGCTCAACCAGCTCTATCTGTCCGGGCAGATCGCCGAGGTCTCGGGCGAGCTGACCCCCGCGGGGGACTTCCGGCTGTTCATGCAGGTCAACGGGGTCGGCGTCACGCTGCCCTTCAGCCCCGGCAACGGGTCTGAGCAGCGGGCCCGGCTCACCGACACCTCGGGCCTCATCCGCGTGGACAGCGACGGGCTGCACGGCGACATCTCCGGGCAGCTTCAGGGGCTCAACTACACGGTTGATCTGGACTTCATGGGCTTCGACGCGAACGCCGCGTTCACGTGCACGCTGAACACCGACTTCCATCTGCAGGACAACCTGGAGGCGCTGGTGTTTGCGCCAACAGAGGTCATCGAGAAGCTGAGCTGGTTCGGCAACCCCGTCGCGGACGTGGAGGCCCAGATCGTGGTCGCGCGCGGGGCGACGACGGACGGGGTCGTGCCGGCGACCGATGTGTCGGGCACGATCCGGTTCACCAACGGGACCTCGGCGTACAAGAACTTCGTCTACCCGTTTGTGAACATGACCGGGCTGGCGAGGTTCACCCGCGACGAGCTGGTGATCGAGGAGCTGACGGGGCGGGGCCCGACGGGCGCGGTGATGTCCGCGTCGGCCCGGTTCTCGCCGCTGGGCGAGGACTCCGAGGCCGACATCCTCGTCAAGGCCCACGGCGTGCGGATCGACCAGCACCTGCTCGACGCGCTGAGCGGCAGCCGACGCCAGATGGTCGAGCAGCTGTTCAACGAGGACCGTTACCGCGAGCTGCTCAACGCGGGGCTGGTGCTGCTGCCCGAGGAGCGGGCCCGCCTCGAGACCCGCAGCGGCGAGCTGAACGCAACGCTCGCAGCCCTGCCCGCCGCCGACCCGGGCCGCGCGGCGATGCAGCTTGAACGGGACGAGATCAACGGGCAGCTCCGCACGCCGAGCTTCGCGTTCGGCGGCAGCGCCGACGTCGAGGTGACGATCCACCGCGAGCTGGGCCTCGTGAGCAACTGGACCAAGGACATCCGTGTCACGCTGGATCGGGTGGGCATCGTGCCCAAGTACTTCCCGCTGCCGATGGTGGCCCACGACGTGCTGCTGCGGGTGGACGATTCCGTGGCCGAGCTCGGCGGCGGCGTCTTCACCGGCATCAACGGCGGGCACGCGACCGTGACCACCACCATCGCGCTCGTGGACGAAGAGGGCAACTCGCTCCCCGACGCCATGCCCACGATCCATCTCGCGGCTCAGGACGTGCCCATCGATCCGCGGCTGCTCGCCGCGATCCCCGGGTACCGCGGCACCGAGCCGGGCCAGGGGCTTCGCGGCGTGCTCGACCGCCTGAGCCTCACGGGGTTTGTGGACGCGGTCGCGGACATCGAGCCGCGCGAGAACGGGGAGCTGGGCTTTGAGATTCACGTGCCGGTGGACCGGATCGTCGCCACGCCGAGCCACGCGCCGACCCGGGCCGACGAGCACCCGGGCGTGCGGATCATCCCGACCACGGGGAGCATTCTGGCCCGCGAGGACCGGGTGGTCGTGGATCTGGGCGGCGAGCTGATCGACCTGGCCGGGGTCGAGCCGCCCGCGCCGATCGAGATGCGGACCGAGATCCTGTTCGTCGATTCCAAGGCGGGCTTCGGCGGGCGGCGCCCTTCGACGCGGGGCGGCCAGTTCGGCCCGCCACGCCCGGGCCCGACGCTCAAGGTCGAGACCCGGGCCGAGTCGCTCGGGCTCTCGCTGCCCGTGGAGGACCTGGCCGCGGTGGTGAACGAGTCCACCGCGACGCGGCTCGCGGAGATGCGAGAGCGCCGCCGGCCCGAGGGCTACGCGGACCTGAGCGCGACCTTTTCCGGGCACATCGGCGGCGCGGTCGAGGGGCTGACCGTGATCGACGGCGGGCACGGCCTGGCGGTCAACGTCGGCGACTCCCGCGTCCGCGTCGGCGAGCTGGAGGGCGAGTTCTCGCTCAAGACCGGGGCTGAGCCGTTCCAGAAATTCGACGCGGTCTCGGGCAACCTCGAGGTGGACGGCGACCCCGGCGGGACCTTCGAGCTCAACGGCGTGCTGCCCCAGGCGGTCGCCGGGATGGACCCGGCCCGGTTCCACGCGGCCAACCCGCGCCTCTGGGACGACGGGCTGACCGTCACGCTGACCCGCGGGCGGTTTGAGTCCGGGCTGACGGACCTGACGGCGAGGTCGAAGCTGACCGAGGCGACGCACGAGTGGTACGAGGCGCTGGACCTGCACGGTGCGTACACCGCGAACCTGCGGATCGATCCGGTGCGGGCCCCGGTCGATCCGGGCGTGTTCCCGGGCACGGCGGTGATGCCGCCGCTCGAGTTCTCCGGCGTGCTCGAGCCCCGGGCGGCCCGGTTTATCTATGAGGGCACGCCGATCCAGATCGACACGGTCTCCGGGCTCGTCGGGTTTGAGGGCACCGAGGGCTGGATCGACCGGCTCATCGGCGAGACCCGCGACTGGCGGTTCGAGCTCAGCGGGCCGTGGCGCGTCGAGCCGGGGTACGGCTTCTTCATCGACGCGATGGCCCAGATCGATGTGACCGCGATCGACGATCCGCTTCGGGCCCTGATGCCCGAGGCGGTCGTGGACGGGCTGGCGGCGTTTGAGTTTGAGCCCGGTGACGGGCTCTCGGTACGCGACCTGAGCCTGCGGATGGACATTGTGGCCGACGAGGAGCTGCCGCTGTTCGACACCACGGGCCGGGTCGAGCTGCGAAACTCGGCGGGTCGGGTCGGTGTTGGGATGACCGAGCTGAGCGGCGGCTTCGGGTTTGAGGCCTCCAACCGCGAGGGACACCCCGAGTTTGAGATCCGGCTGGGGCTCGACCGGGCCCGGGCCGCGGGCGTGCGGTTGGTCAATATCACCGGCCGCGCCCACAACCTCGAGTTGCCCGGCGTGATGCGGGTGGACGGGCTGGTCGCCGAGTGTCACGGCGGGCGGCTCGTCGCCTCGATCCGCACCGACCTCAACGAGATCACCCATCCCTACACGGTGGACCTGCGGCTCACCGGCGCGCGGGCCAGCCCGGTCTTCTCGGATCTGGGCGTGGGCCCGGATCGGGTGCCGGACCTGGAGAACATCGCGGCGACCGAGCTGCTCGCGGCGTTTGCGGCTGAGCGGCTGGCCTGGAAAGACTCGGGCGACCACTCCCGCGGGATCATGGACGCGGGCGTCACGGTCTCGGGCGAATCGCTCGACAAGAGCGCGCTGCACGGGCGCGGGCGGCTCGAGATCCACGGCGGGTCGCTGGTGGATGTGCCCGGGCTGCTGCCGATTATCGAGCTGTCGAACCTGACGCTGCCCTCGGGAAGCCGGCTCGACAAGGCCCGGGCCGAGTTCTACCTGCGGGGGAACACGGTCTATCTGGACGAGCTGACCGCGTCGAGCGACGCGATCGAGCTGTACGGGGGGGGCACGCTCCTGATGCCCGAGGTGGAGATGGATGTCTGGATGCGCAGCCGGGCGCTCAAGAAAATCCCGATCCTGTCAGACCTGTTCGGGGCGGTCCGCGACGAGATCGTGACGGCGACAATCAAGGGCACCCCGGCGGACCTAAAAATCTCCACCATGCAATTCGCTGACACCCGGCGTGTCTTGAGCGAGTTGCTAGGCAATAATTCGGGTCCGAGTCGCGATCGTCGCGACGTGGGCCGGGGCCGCATCGAGTCCCGCCCGCCTCCACGCCCGGTTCCCCCGGTTCCCCCGGTTTCCCCGGTTTCCCCGGTTTCCGGGGATGAGGGCGACTACACCATCGCGGGCCACCCCGCACAGCAAGAGGACGCTTCACATGACTGACGAAACCAACCGGGTCGAGCTCGACCCGCCCGGATCGACCCAGCCCCTCTCCGAGCACGCCGCCCCGCCCGAGACCCCCGCGGTCCGCCGCGCCGATGACGGCGAGGTCCAGGAGGGCATCATCAACCTGATCGACATGGTCGCCCCGGGGGCCGGCGACTTTGACGCCAAGCTCGTGCGCGAGCTGGTGACCGCGGGTCTCAAGCTGATCCCGGACGGCCGCAACACGGGCGAGCTCAAGCTCATGGCCGCGGCGATGAAAGAGCTCCGGTACGCCTACCGCGTGTTCGGCGAGTACCCCGAGGCGCACAAGGTCACGATCTTCGGCTCGGCCCGAACCCCGGTGGACCACCCCGACTACAAGTCCGCCGTCGAGTTCTCGACACTCATGGCGCAGAAGGGCTGGATGGTCATCACGGGCGCGGGCGACGGGATCATGAAGGCCGGGCACGTCGGCCCGGGCCGCGCGTCGTCGTTCGGCGTCGCGATCCGGCTCCCCTTCGAGACGTCGGCCAACGACATCATCTCCGACGACGACAAGCTGATCTACTTCCGATACTTCTTTACCCGCAAGCTGATGTTCCTGAGCCAGGCCGAGGCGGTCGTCTGCTTCCCGGGCGGCTTTGGCACGCTCGACGAGGCCTACGAGACGCTCACCCTGGTGCAGACCGGCAAGGCCAGCATCATCCCGATCGTGCTCGTCGATGGGCAGGACGAGGGCTGCGGCTACTGGAACGGGTGGCTCGATTTCACACGCAGCCAGCTGCTCGACCGCGGCTGGATCAGCCCCGAGGACGAGAACCTGTTCTACATCGCGTCGTCGCCCGAGGACGCCGCCGAGCACGTGTCCAACTTCTACCGCGTGTACCACTCCTCGCGGTACGTCCGCGATGACCTGATCATCCGGCTCAAGAAGCCGCTGAGCGAGGACGCGGTCGCGACGCTCAACGAGGAGTTCGCCGTGCTCGTCAAGAGCGGTGAGATCACTCAGCGCGGGGCGTTCTCGCAGGAGAAGGACCACCTGGACCTGCCGCGGATCACCTTCACGCACACGCGGTACAAGTACGGGGTGGTCCGCAGGCTCATCGACCGGATCAACGAGCTCGGGTCCGAATGATCCGGGCGCGTCCATTCGGTTCTCACGCGGCCGGTTTCGCTTGGCTTATCGTTGTCGGCCTCGGGCTGGGCTCGTGTGCCGGGCCGGGGCCAGAGGCGGCCGGGCCCGAGCCGGGTCTGGGCTCACCGGGTCTGGGCTCGCCGGGTCTGGGCTTGCCGGGTCTGGACACGCGGGGCGTGTTCGACGCGAGCGGTGAGCCCGAGCCGCCGGTCTACACCATCAGCCGCAGCGAGTACACCGCGGCCTTGCCCGACACGTTCGCGTCGTCGCTGCCCGGGCTCGAGGTGCTCTCGTGGGTGACGGCGGACCCGGGCGGTCGGGTCGGCGCTGTTCTCGAGGATCTGTTGGCCGACTCGCAGCACTTGCCCGCAGCGGAGGCCGCGGAGCTGAGCCGGTGGGCCAGGTCCGGGCTGCGGGTGCGGGTGATCCCGCTGGCTGAGCTCTCTCGGCTGGTCGGGGCGTTGGTGCCGGCGGGGTCGCTCAACCGCCGGGCGTGGGGGACGGTGCCCCAGTGGCAGCCGGCGATCACCGCGAGCGAGCGGGTCGATCGGATGCGGATCCACGACGGCTCGATCGACCGCGACCCCGGGTCTACGCCGCGGCTGCTGCTGCGTGGGTGGGTTGAGCCGGTGATCGAGCCGGGCTCGGGTGGTGGGGGTGGGGTGGCGTTGGCCCGGGTGCGGGCCGAGCTGGTGCCGCAGTTTTATGCGCCGGCGCGAGCGGCGTTTGAGCCGGTTGCGAGTCTGCGGCGGGCCGCGGATGAGGGCACGGTGCTGCGTGAGCTGACGCTCTCGATGGTGCTGGAGCCGGGCACGGCCTTGGTCGTGACCGCTGAGCCCGGGGGCGACGAGGAGTCGCCCGTGGGTGTGGGCCCGCCGACGCCCCGGGTTCGTTCGCTGGGGTCGGCGTTGTTTGTCGATCAGCCCGAGGAGCCCGAGCTTCGCGCGGGGCCCAGGCCGTCGCGGGTCGCGGTGCTCGTGCTGGTGCCGGTGGTGTCGGCGGACGCGGGGCCGGGGGAGCGGCGCTGATGCTGATGCTGATCCTGATTCTGCAGATTGTTGTGGGGCTGGTGCTGCTGGTTCTGGGGGCGGAGTTTCTGGTGCGCGGCGCGGGGCGGTTGGCCCGGCTCTTCGGGCTCTCCCCGTTCGCGATCGGCGTGACCGTGGTCGCGTTTGGCACCAGTGCGCCCGAGCTGTTTGCGACGGTGCGGGCGGCTCTGGCGGGCGCGGGCGATCTGGGCGTGGGCAACGTGGTCGGCTCGAACATCGCCAACGTGCTGCTCATCCTCGGGCTCACCTCGATCCTTTCGCCGATCAAGGTGGAGCGGTCGGTGATGAACCGGGACCTGCCGATCATGCTCGGCGTCGCGTTGGTCGGGGCGGGCATGCTCTATATGGGCGACCGGACGCTGGGCTTAGCCGAGGGGCTGGTGCTGGTCGGCGGGCTCCTCGCCTACACGCTCTACAACCTCAAGGTGGGTCAGGCCGACCCGGACTCGGTGGCCCACGAGCTGGAGCGCGAGGCGACCGAAGAGCTTCACCTGGATCAGCCCGAGCCCCGGTCGCGGCTGAAGCTGGATCTGGCGTTCATCGTGCTGGGGCTGGCGGGGCTGAGCCTCGGGGCCGACCAGCTCGTCAAGGGCGCGACGGTGCTCGCGACCGACGTGCTCGGGGTTTCGCCGGGGCTGGTGGGGCTGACGGTGGTCGCGTTCGGCACGTCGCTGCCCGAGCTGGCGACCTCGCTCCGGGCGGCGCTGACCAAGCAGCACGCGATGGCGATCGGCAACGTGGTCGGCTCCAACGTCTTCAACATCCTCAGCGTGCTGGGGATCTCGTCGCTGGTCCGCCCGCTCTCGGCCCGTGAGGGCATCGGGCCCGATCTGGTGGTGATGCTCGTCGCCGCGGTGCTGTGCTACCCGGTGCTGTCGCGCAAGCGGATGATCACGCGGGTGCAGGGGGCGATCATGGTCGCGGGGTACCTCGGGTACACGGTCTTCGCGTTCATGCAGGAGATCTGAGGCCCGGGGCGGCCTGGGGGCTGATCTGGCCGGCCCGATTGGGCTGTATCGGCCCGCGGAACTGGCCGATAGACCCTTCCGGTGCGGGCGTGGGGCCCGGCCGACCGGAGGCCGAACCATGCTCAGGGTCCGACCCGATGACGCCAAGCCCGGGCTGGAGCTGGCGATGTCGGTCTTCCATCCCAAGAGCCACGACACGCTGCTGCTGCGGGCGGGCGTGGTGCTGACGGAGCGTGCGGTGGATCGGCTGCGCGATCTGCACATCCCCGAGGTCTGGGTGAGCTACCCAAGGCTGGCCGGCGTGTCCGATTTTGTCAGCCCGCAGATCGAGTCCAACCGGGCGATGGTGACGAGGGACATCGCCGAGGCGTTTGACATGGCCGGCGCGAGCATGCACGCGAGGCTCGAGTACAACGCCTACGAGAGCGCGGTCGAGTCGCTGATGCGGTCGCTGCGTGAGAACCCCAAGGCCAACGTGTTCATGACGAATCTGGTGGACTCGGGGCAGCCCGCGGTCCGCCACGCCGCGAGCGTGTGCTACCTGAGCCTGCTGATGGGGCTTCGTCTTGGGCCCTATCTGGAGCGGGAGCGGCCCAAGCTCTCGCCCGAGGTGGCCCGCGAGATCCAGAGCCTCGGCGTCGCGGCGATGATGCACGACATCGGCGTCACCCAGCTGCCCAAGGAGGTTGTCGAACGCTACGCCCGCACGCTCGACGAGACCGACGAGGCCTGGCGCGAGCACGTGCAGATCGGGTACGCGATGGTCCGGGGCAACCTGGACCCGACCGCGGCGGCCGCCGTCCTGCACCACCACCAGAGGTTTGACGGCTCCGGGTTCCCCACGCGGACCACCGCCCAGGGCGAGGAGCTGGCCGGCAAGGGACGAGACATCCACATCTTCGCCCGGATCATCGCCGCGGCCAACCTGTACGACGGCCTGATGCACCCGGCCAGCGTGCTCGGGTCCGACGACGGCGTGCACGGGACCTTCCCGAGCGTTCGGGCGCTCAAGCAGATGCTCGAGCCGCCGTGCCGTGGTTGGACCGACCCGTTCGTGTTCGCGGCGTTGCTCTCGGTCTGCCCGCCCTACCCGCCCGGCTCGCTGGTCACGCTCAACGACCGGCAGAGGGTCGCGGTCGAGTCGTGGGATCCGCGCGAGCCGTGCCGCCCCGTCGTGGTCGAGTATCGCGAGGGCGAGGACACCGACACCGCGGCCCATCGGCCCTCGATCGACCTGCGAGAGCGGCCCGAGCTGTGGATCGCGAAGATCGACGGGCACGACGTGTCTGCGGACAACTTCCCGGGCTCGCTGATCCCCGAGCGGTATCGCGAGGGCGAGCCGCTGGTGCCCGGCGAGGCCGAGCCAAACACCAGGCGTGACGGACCGAGCCCGCGGGCTGCTTGAGCCCGGTCTGCGCGAGCAGGGCCCGAGCCTGGATTGGATTCAAACACCGGATGGAGATTGAAACCTGGGTTGCGGTCAGCCGTCGGTCTCGGCCCGCTTGGTCGCGGGCTGCTCGGCGGGGGCCTGGGCTGGCTTCTCGGTTGACGCGGCTTCGGGCTTCTGGGCCGACTCCTCGGGCTTGGTGCCGGGCTTGGTCTGCGGCATGGCACCGTCCTGCGGCTTGGCGCCGGGTTGGCCTCTCATGCCGCGCCCGCGGGAGGACACGACCTGCCCTTCCTCGTTGACGGTGTAGCCGGCCGCCTCGAGCTCGGCGGCATCCCACGGGCCCGCGAGGACCTCGCCGGCGTCGGGGTTCCGCAGCAGGACCTGCTCGCCCGACGTGAGCCCGCCGAGGATCTCGACTTCGGTGTCGCTCATGCGGCCCGTCTTGATCGGGCGGCGGACGTAGCGCGAGCCCGAGGGCGTGTAGACGTAGCGGACGGCGCCCTCGTTGAAGACCGAGGGCAGCGGGATGACCAGCGCGTCTTCGACCTGCCCGAGCGTGATCTTGGCCTCGCAACGCATGGTGGGCTTGATCTTGCTCGAGGTGTCGCTCGGGGTGAGCGCGATCTTGACGGTGTACTCACGGAGGTTGGGGTCTCGCCACCCGGAGGATTCAGCCAGGATGCCGATCGAGGCGATCTCGCCGTGCACCACCGCGTTGATCGCCTCGATGGTGATCGAGACGGGCTGACCGGGGCGGATGCGCCCCGCGAGGCTCTCGTGGACCTTGACGTTGGCGACCATCTCCGAGGTGTCGGGCAGCACGAGCAGCAGGTCGTTGTTGCGGACCTGGTTGCCCACCGCCATCGAGCCCTCGCTCTGGGCCCGCCAGCGGCCCGACTCGGTGCTGGTGCCGTAGACCACGAGCCCCGCGGACGGGGCCAGCACGGTGCACGCCTCGAGCTGGGCCTTGAGCTTGTCGAGCCGTTCCTGGCGCATCTGCAACTGGCGTTGATTGCTGACGGTCCGGGCCTCCTTGTCGCGGAGGTTGATCTCGTTCTCCTCGTGGACGCGCTCGAGTTTCGCGATGGCCTGCTTGACGTCCAGCTCGTTCTGGGTCTTGTCCTTGACGTACTGGTACGTCTCGTAGACCTCGTTGTCGAGAACGGCCTCGGACAGCGTGGCCTTGGCCTGGATGAACGCGATCTCGTCGCGGTCCAGCTCGTCCTTGCTCAGGAACTCCTGCCCGAAGAGCATCTGGCTCTGCTCGAACTTCTCGCTCAGGCGGGTCAGGTCCTTCTCGGCCTTCTCGACCTGCAGCTGGTTGGACTGCCGCGTCTTGGCGACGTCGCCCTCCCTCCACTGCTCCAGGCTCAGCCTGGCGATGGTCAGCACGGTTTCGGCGGTCAGCAGGGCCGACGCGTTGTCCGAGATCTGGATCTTCTCGGCGGTCTTGGCCCCCTCGTACCCGCTGGCAGCCTCGATCACACGGAGCTCTTCCTCGGCGATATCGTTCTCGATCGACTCAGAACTCAGACGCACCAGCAGGTCTCCCTCGCTGACCCGCGTGCCCTCGGCCACGACCTCGACCACGGTGGTGCTGGACTCGACCTTGCTGCGGATCTCGACGGAGTTCTTCGCCACCAGCTCCCCGCTGGCCAGGGTGGTGATGTCAAAGGACCCCTGGCTCGCGGTCCCCACGTCGGAGGTGGTCACGAACGCGGAGGTGCCCTCGCCCCCGGTCATCATCACGGCGCTGGCCGCCCCGATCCCGCCCACGGCGAGCACGGGCACGAGCATTTTGACCACGATGCCACGGGGGCGGCTGTTTTTCGATCCGGCTTCGGGCATGAAATCCTCCTGGGTGGACGGTCCGTCGTATTGTTCAATCCAAAGCCCGTCCAGGTTGCGAGAATCCTACGCGTGCCACCCACAGACCAACGCCAACCCTGTGTCCTCATTGCCTTTGCCGCCCCGCGCGAGGGCGTGGCAATCCATTCAGGATTGGCCGCAAGGGCCTCGCCCGGGTTCCCGCTCTGGCGGGCCGTCGCGGTCGCGCCCGGGTTTGAGATGGTCCGCACGGGGGTCGGGCCCGCCGCGGCGGCCGGCGGGGTGGCCAGATCGCTCGATCCGGCCCGCCACACCGTGGTGATCAGCCTGGGCGTGGGCGGGGCCCTGCCCGGCCCAAACGCCCCCGAGATCGGCTCGGTCGTGCTCGCGACGCGGTCGGCCTTCGCGGATCTGGGGCTGCAGACGCCCGAGGGTTATCAGTCACTCCGCGAGATGGGCCTGGGTATCGAGGCCTCGGGCTCGGGCGAGTCGTACACGCCGGATTCACGCCTGGCCGAACGGCTGATGCCCCTGGCGGACCGCCGAGCCCCGGTCGCGACGGTTTCGACCTGCTCGGGCACCGACGCCCGGGCCGCCGCGGTTGCTGAGCGGCTCGGACCCGATAGCGAAGGCGGCGTCGAGGGCATGGAGGGGGCCTCGGTCGGGCTCGTGGCGGAAATGCTGGGGGCGGAAATGGCGAGGGGGCTGGGGGGGGTGGCGTTTGCGGAGATGCGTGTGATCTCCAACACCACCGGCGACCGGTCCGCCCAGCGGTGGGACCTGGACGGGGCCTTAGCCCGGCTCGAGGTCGTGGCGAGAGGGCTTGGCGGGCTCGGCCTGACCTCGGCCTGACCACCCGGCCTGATCCCGCGCGGAAATGTTCATCTCAACTCGTGCTTCTCGGACGCTGGGTGGTGTTCGGGTCGGCCGTGCGCCGGTCGTGCGGGCGTGGCGTGGTGATTCGTGTCCCGATTCGGGGGGCGGGTTGCGAACGCGAGTGAATCCGGACCCCGGACCGGTCGATGCTGATCGGGTCCCAAATCGAATCCACGAGCAGGAGGGGTCAGACCGGCATGGGCATCAGCAGCTTTACAAAGCTTGGGAAACTCGGCTCAGTGAAATCCCTTCGCGGGAGCCCTCCGCCGGTGGCGATCGACTTTGGCGTTCACGCGCTCAAGGCCATCCAACTGTCGGGCACCGAGAACCCGTCGCTGATCGCGGTGGCCCAGCTCGACACCCCCGAGGGGCTGCTCGAGGACCCGGCCGGGCGTCTCCGGTTCCAGATCGAGACCCTCCCCAAGCTGATCCGCTCGGGCGGCTTCAATTCGCAACGGGCGGTCTTCTCCATCCCCGCGGCCCAGATGTTCTGCAAGCACCTTCAGGTGCAGCGGATCGAGGGCGTGAAGCTCGGCGACATGGTCTCGGCGACCCTCGCCCAGCAGATGGAGTGCGACCCCAAGGCGTTGCTGGTCCGCCACGCCGCGGTCCGTGACGTGAGCCCCGGCAAGACCGAGATCGTCTGCTTCGCCTCGGCCAGGCGCCTCGTCGAGCAGCTTATGGGCGCCGTCAAGGCGGCCAAGCTGAACCCGGTCGGCGTGCACACCGAGATCCACGCGGTGCTCGAGAGCACGCCGAGCAACGTCAAGGACGACGACGCGCCCGTGCTGGCGCACATCGACCTGGGGCACGGCACCACCAAGGTCGTCATCGCCCGGGGCAAGCAGATCCTGTTCGCCCGCGTGGTCCCGTTCGGCGGGATCCGGCTCGACCAGGCGGTCGCCAGGCAGACCCAGCTCTCGATTGAGAAGGCCCACGAGCGCCGCGTCGCGCTCACGAGCTACAGCAAGGCCCCGGCCAACCAGCCCGTGCCCGCGACCGCCGGCGAGAGCTTCTCGGCGACGGGCACGAAGTACGTCGCCCAGACCGAGACCACGTTCGACCTGAGTGAGCCGCTCGAGATCTTCGCCGACGAGCTGCGGATGTGCATGCGGTATCACCGGTCGTTGTCGCCGACCGAGGCGATCGAGCGGATCGTGTTCACGGGCGGCGAGTCGAAGCACGAGGCGTTGTGCGCGCATCTGGCCGAGTCGCTTCGGATGCCGGCGCAGGTCGCCGATCCGATGGCCCGGATCGGCCGCTCGGGCAAGGAGCCCGTGAGCGGGCTGACACTCTCTGAATCACAGCCCGGGTGGTCCGTGGCGGTGGGGCTGGCCCTGAGCCCCACGGATCTGTAACCGGTTGTTCACCCCGGGCGTCGCCGCCCTGACTGTTTTCACAGGAGACCTTTGATGGTCAACCTCAACCCGAATCAGCCCGCCCAGGGCAGCTTCCTCCCCGCTGACTATGTCAAGGGCAAGGGCGAGCAGAAGGCCAATGTCGCGATCCTGCTGCTCTTCGGCGCGGTGCTCGTGGGCACGGTCGGCGTGTTCGTCTTCAACGTGCAGCGCCAGCGGCTGCTGGCCGCGGAGGTCCGCCAGGTGCGGGCCGAGTTCGAGAACGAGTCGGCGGAGATCCAGCAGCTGCGGAGCCTCGAGCAGCAGCGGATCGAGCTGCTCGACCGGGCCGAGGTCGTCAACGCGATCAGCGAGAAGATCCCGCGTTCGATCCTGCTCGCCGAGCTGTGGCGGGGGATGCCCGAGGACCTCCGGCTCGACGAGATCGAGCTTCAGGGCAAGCGGATCTCGGCGGCGCCGGTGAAGTCCGCGTCCGCCGCGGGCCGCCGCGGCACGCTGGCACCGGGGGCCAAGCCCGGAGTCCAGCCGGCGGCGATCAAGGTGCTGCCGCCCAAGTTCGAGCACTACCTCGAGCTGGTGGGGATGGCCCAGAGCAACGAGCTGATCGCGGACTACGTGGGCTCGCTGCGTCGGTCGCCCCTGTTCAGCTCGGTGGACGTCTCGGAGATTGTCCTCAAGGACATCGACGACAAGGCGTTCCGCAAGTTCACGATCACGATGAAGCTCGCCGAGCAGGTCGAGTTTGATGCAATTTCCGGCGCGGTCGAGACCACGCTGATCGACGGGTTCGACTCGGCGTCTGTGATGACCGGGGACGAGTAAGGAGACCACCATGCGCCTCGGACCACGTGAAATGATGATGCTGCTTGGGGTTCTGATGATCCCCGCCGGCGCGTTCATGCTCGCCTTCAAGCCCCAGAACACCCGGATCCAAGAGGACCAGGTCGCGCTGGAGCACATGAAGGAGATGCTCGACAAGCTCCGCGTCGAGACCGCGGGCAACGACGACCTGGAGGCGACCAACTCCGAGATCGCCACGCAGATCGACTCGATGGAGAGCCGCCTGCCGACCAACAAGGAGATCGACGAGATCATCCGGCAGGTCTCGGTCCTCGCGGCCGACTCGGGCCTGGGTGATCCGACCCTCAAGACCGAGAAGCCCGTGGCCGCCGCGGCGTACCGCGAGCAGCCCCTGACCATGTCGGTCTCCGGGACGTGGGACGGGTTCTACCGGTTCATGCAGCAGGTCGAGCGCCTGCCCCGGATCACCCGCGTGGTGAAGATGACCCTTGAACGCGACGAGGACCTCGAGATTGTCGAGGTTGAGTTCCAGCTGAGTATCTACTTCCGCCAGGATGAGGAGGCCAACTCGTGAGCCACGAGAACCCCGAGACCGCAAAGATCTTCCTCAACCTTGAGGACGCGACCGAATCGTCTGCGATGTCCACCGACACCGACACCGAGGGATTCGAGCACGAGCAGCCCGTGGCGCCCGCGCGCCCCCAGACGATGAGCACCTCATCGAGCAGCGTGGCCAGCGGGCCGGTGCTGGTGGGGCTCATCGCCATCCTGGGCGGCGGCTCGATCTTCGGCATGCGATTCGTGTCCAAACACGCCGCCATCGCCGCCGAGTCGTTCGTGCTCGACTACACCCCGCCCGCGATCGGCGCCGACTTCGACGTGCGATTCGAGGCCACCATGCTGAACCTGGAGCGGTCCACGAGGCCGGTCCAGGTCCCCATGGCCTACCTGCAGCGCGACCCGTTCAACTTCTACACGGGCGTGGCGATCGCGCCCATCCAGGTGGCTCAGGCCGAGAACCCGATGGACGCTTTGGAGCGAGAGAAGCTTCGCAAGCAGCTGTTGGCGGAGGCCATCCTCATCGAGCGTCAGGGTCAGGACCGCGCCGCGATGAACAAGGCGCTGGGCGGGTACCAGCTGCAATCCACCCTCCAGGGCTCCAACCCCGTCGCCCGGATCTCCGGCGAGATCGTCCGCGTCGGCGGCACCCTCTCCTACGAGATCACCCGCGGCAACGACGACACGCCCGATACCGGCACCTTCACCGTCGAGTCCATCGGCGGGCGGGCCGTGATTCTCCTGGCCCCGGACGGCTCACGTTACGAGCTGTCGATCGGCATGCCGTTCAGCCAGCTCGAAGCGGTGGTCGAAGAGACCCCGGCCGAGGACACGGCCCCCGTGGACACGGCTCCCGTAGACGAGTTCGCCGCAGCCGCCGCAGCCGCCGCAGCCGCGGCGGGCAGCGACGATGAGACCCCGGCCGACGAACCGTCGGACGAGGGTGCTGAGGCTGAAGGGTCAGCCGCGGCCGAGGACGGGGCCGTCGAGGACGGGGCCGTCGAGGACGGGGCCATCGAGGATGGGGCTGTGGAGAGCACCGAGGGCGAGGGCGCCGAGCTCACGTTCATGGAGCGTCTCAAGGCTGCTTCCGACGCGCTCAAGGAGAGCGAGGACGACGCCGACGAGGCTGCTGACGAGACCACCGACGAGGCTGCTGACGAGACCACCGACGAGGCTGTTGACGAGACCACCGACGAGGCTGTTGACGAGACCGCCGACGAGGCTGCTGACGAAACCGCCGACGAGGCTGCTGACGAAACCGCCGACGAGGCTGTTGACGAGACCGCCGACGAGGCTGTTGACGAGACCGCCGACGAGGCTGCTGACGAGAGCGCCGACGAGGCTGATAACGAGGCTGATGACGAGACCGACGACGAGAGCGGCAGGTAAACCACAGACGGCCGGGAGATCGCGACGTGTCCAAAGACAAAATCGATGACATCCTGTCCGAACTGGGCGTGAACAGCGGCTCTTCCCGTGGGCGATCGCAGCCCGAGCCCGAAGAGAATCCCAAGAACCCCAAGCACTCGCTGGACCGCAACGCGGGCTCCTTTGGCGGCATCCCCGCGGTGCCCTCGGGGCAGGGCGAGGTCGTGCTCGATGACCCGGCGGGCAAGGGGCACTCGCCGGACCAGGGCTCCTCGGTCGGCGGGACCTATTTCAACGTCTACACGCCCGAGGCCGGGCTGGTGCACCACGCGACCGCGGCGGGCGACATCTGCGAGCTGCTGATCTCCAAGGGGGTCGTGACCGCGGAGAACGTGACCGCGGCCCGCAACGTGATCAAGCAGTCTCCGGGCAAGGCGATCACGTCGGTGCTGGTGGACCAGGGCGCGAGCGAGGCGGCGGTGCAGCAGTGCGTCGCCGAGATCGCCGGCGTGCCCTTCGAGCGGATCGATATCGCGGCCGGGCTCGAGGGCGGCGTGGACGGCGAGATGCTCCAACGCCTCGGCGGAGACTTCTGCCTGCACCGCGGCGTGATCCCGCTGCGCATGGACGGCTCGCGCGCGGTCGTCGGCACGACCAACCCGGACGACGTCTTCCTGCTCGACGAGGTCAAGTCCAAGCTCGGCGTGGGCTCGATCAAGCTGGTGCTCGTGTGCGCCGGCGAGATCAAGGAGATGGTCAGCTCGGTCAGCGAGGGCGAGGCCGAGGAGGTGGACATCACCGAAATCCTCGCCGGGGTGGACGAGAGCGACGTCGAGCTGGCCGAGGCGGACAACGGCGCCGAGGACCTCGACATGGAGGCCCGGGCCGGCGAGAGCCCGGTCATCCGCTACGTGAACTACATCATCCAGACCGCGGTCAAAGAGGGCGCCTCGGATATCCACATCGAGCCGGGCGACAAGAAGCTCAAGGTCCGGTTCCGCATCGACGGCATCCTGTTCGAGATGATGAACCCGCCCGCGGGCATGTCCGCCGCGATCGCCAGCCGCCTCAAGATCATGGGCAACCTGGACATCTCCGAGCGTCGTGTGCCCCAGGACGGCCGCATCCGGTGCCAGGTCGCCGGGCGGAAGCTCGATCTTCGGATGTCCACGCTCCCGTCTGGGTACGGCGAGAAGATCGTCTGCCGTATCCTCGACACCCGCTCGATCAACGTCGATCTGGAGGACCTCGGGTTCGAGAGCGACACCCTCGAGATCTGGCGGCACCAGATCGGTGCGCCCCACGGCATCGTCCTCGTCACCGGCCCCACCGGCTCGGGCAAGACCACCACGCTGTACTCCTCGATGCGTCAGCTCGACAAGAACAAGCTCAACATCACGACGGTCGAGGACCCGATCGAGTACCACCTCGAGGGCGTCACGCAGACCCAGACGCACGAGAAGATCGGGATGACCTTCGGCCGGGCCCTCAAGGCCCTGCTTCGTCAGGACCCGGACATCATCATGCTCGGCGAGATCCGCGACATGGAGACCGCGCACATCGCGGTCCAGGCCGCGCTCACCGGTCACCTCGTGCTCTCGACGCTTCACACCAACGACGCGCCGAGTTCGGTGACTCGTCTCGTGAACATCGGGCTCGAGCCCTTCCTGGTCGGCGCGGCGATCAACGCGGTGCTGGCCCAGCGGCTCGTGCGGCGGCTGTGCTCGGTCTGCGCGTGCGAGGAGAAGCCCTCAGACGAAATGGGCGAGTACCTGGAGCTGCAGGGCATGCCCGCCGAGACGATGTGGGTGCCCAAGGGGTGCGACAAGTGCCGCAACACCGGGTACTCGGGCCGCGTGGGCATCTACGAGCTGCTCGCGGTCGACGACTCGGTCCGCGACATCATCGCCCGCAACCCGAACGTCTCGGAATTCCGCCGCCTGTGCCTGGAGCGGGGCATGGTCTCGCTGCGGGCCGACGGGATGAAGAAGGCGTTGAAGGGGCAGACCTCGATCCAAGAGATCTTGCGAGTGACCGAGTCGGCGCACTGACCGACCAAACCCCGGCCTGAATCGCTGTGTTTATCGCGTAACGCTGTGCGGTGTTGTGAGGCGGCTTGCAATCCGTTAGCGTGTGCCCATGGAACACGCACACCGCCGGTCTCTCTTTATCGCTTCGTGTATCTCGCTCACGGTCACCGGGTTCAGCTTCTCGATCCGACCCGAGATTTTCGGCGAGTTGGAGGCCCAGTTCGGCTGGAACTCGGAACAGCTGGGATGGCTCAACGGCCCGGGGTTCTGGGGCTTCACACTCGCGATGATTTTCGGCGGTCCGTTCTGCGACTGGCTGGGCATGAAGAAGCTCATCGGGCTCGCGTTTCTCGGGCACCTGGCGGGCACGCTCGTCTCTATCTTTGCCGGCCCCATCGCCAACGCGACCGGAGGCAACCCGTTCACCGTCCTCTACTCCGGGTACCTGTTGCTCGGCGTCGGGTGCGGGCTGATCGAGGCGGCGTGCAACCCGCTCATCGCCACGATGTATGGCGACGAGAAAACCAAAATGCTCAACCGGTTCCACGCCTGGTTCCCCGCGGGGCTTGTGGTTGGTGGTCTCGCGGCCTACGGGATCAACAAGCTCAGCGCCGGTGGCATGGAATGGCTCAACTGGCAGTGGAAGCTCGGGATCATGATTATTCCGACACTGATCTACGGAGCGATGTTCCTCCCCCACAAGCTGCCGGTCACCGAACGCGTCGCCACGGGCGTCTCCACAAGCCGCATGTTTACCGCGTGCCTGTCGCCTCTGTTCATCGTCATGCTCATCGCCATGCTGCTGACCGCCGCGACCGAGCTCGGCCCGAACACGTGGATCCCGGACATTCTGAACTTCACAGCCAGCATCCCGGGCATCCTCGTGCTCGTCTGGATCTCTGGGCTCATGTTCGTCGGGCGTCAGTTCGCCGGCCCGGTGGTGCACAAGCTCTCGCCGATCGGCGTGCTGCTCGGAGCCGCGGTCTTCTCTGCCATCGGGCTCTTCCTGCTCTCCAAGGCGACCAATGCTCCGACCGCGTTTGGTGCCGCGACCGTGTTCGCGATCGGTGTCTGCTACTTCTGGCCCACCATGCTCGGGTTCATCTCCGAACGCATGCCACAGACCGGGGCGCTGGGCCTCTCGATCTTTGGCGGGGCCGGCATGCTCTCGGCCGCGTTCATCCTGCCAATCATGGGGAGCGTCTACGACGACAACACCGAGACCGCGATCCCAGAGACGTATAAGCAACAGGTTCTTGCTGCGGCCCCGGAATCTCCCCCCGTGTCCGATGAGGACCCTGTTCCCCCGGAAATCCAAGAGGCGATCGATTCCTGGAATCTGGCTCAGACCAGTCCCGACACGTACGTGCGGAACACGCTTGCCCGGGCCTCGTCCGATCCCGAGTCCGCCGAAGCAACGATGTGGCTCGAGGCCAAGGCCGAGGGTGGAGCTGCGACGCTCGGTGTTGTGTCTGTACTCCCCATCGGCCTGCTCGTCATCTTCGGCGGCGTCTTCGCCTTCGATCGGCGCTCACGCGGCAAGGGCGGGCACATCGTTGATTCAGGAACCGATCCCGCATGAGTCGGCCCACCGACGAGAACACGCGCGAGCCAGCGGGGTCTCCCGGCTCGCGCAAGGCCTACTGGCACGCCAACCTCCGCATCGTCGGCGTGCTGCTCTTCGTCTGGGCGTTCGTCTCGTTGGGCTGCGGCATCCTCTTCAAAGACTGGCTCGACCGGTTCACCGTGCCGGGAACTGAGTTCCCCCTCGGCTTCTGGTTCGCCCAGCAGGGCTCGATCTATGTCTTCGTCATCCTCATCTTCGTCTACGTGTGGCTGATGAATCGGCTGGACAGGAAGTACGACGTGCACGAGGACGACGATTCATCCAGCGAGGCCTCGGCATGACCGCGGAGACCTGGACCTTCATCATCGTCGGGCTCAGCTTCGCGCTCTACATCGGCATCGCGGTCTGGACACGGGCCGGGTCCACCAGCGAGTTTTACATCGCCGGCAAGGGCGTGCACCCGCTGGCTAACGGAATGGCCACCGCCGCCGACTGGATGTCCGCCGCCTCGTTCATCTCCATGGCCGGCATCATCTCGTTTGCCGGGTACGACGGCAGCGTCTACCTCATGGGCTGGACCGGCGGGTACGTCCTGCTCGCGCTGCTGCTCGCGCCCTACCTCCGCAAGTTCGGCCGCTTCACCGTGCCCGACTTCGTCGGCGACCGGTACTACTCATCCACCGCACGCCTCGTCGCGGTCTTCTGCGCCATCTTTATCAGCTTCACCTATGTCGCCGGTCAGATGCGCGGCGTGGGCGTTGTCTTTTCCCGCTTCCTCGAGGTGGATGTCGAGCTGGGCGTCGTCATCGGCATGGGCATGGTCTTCTTCTACGCCGTGCTCGGCGGCATGAAGGGCATCACCTACACCCAGGTCGCCCAGTACTGCGTGCTCATCTTCGCCTTCATGGTCCCCGCGATCTTCATCTCCATCATGCTCACCGGCAACCCCGTCCCCCAGCTCGGCTTCGGCGGCGAGCTCGCGGGAGAGGTGGGGGCGCAGATCGCTGGGGGGGGTGGGGGGGCTGGTGGTGAGACGGTCTCGCTACTCGCCAAACTCGATGGGCTCAACCAAGAGCTCGGCTTCGCGGCCTTCACCGACGGCACAAAGTCCACGCTCGATGTCTTCATGATCACCCTGGCGCTCATGGTCGGCACCGCCGGGCTGCCGCACGTCATCGTCCGGTTCTACACCGTGCCCAAGGTGCGAGACGCCCGGATCTCCGCCGGCTGGGCGCTGCTGTTTATTGCCATCCTGTACACCACCGCTCCAGCGGTCGCGGCCTTCGCACGCACCAACCTCATCCACACCACCAACGAGTCGTTCTACAGCGACGAGCGGGCACCCGATGGCGAGCCGGTGATCCCCGAGTGGTTCAAGAAGTGGGAAAGCACGGGGCTGCTCGCGTGGGTGGACAAGAACAACGACGGCCGCATCCAGTACCGCCCCGAAGCCCCGTTCGGCGGCAAGCCGAACTACATCGACGGCGAGACCGCCGATTCCCTCACCACCACCATCACGGGTGCCTCCGGCGAGCGGCTGGTGAGCAACACGCTCACCGACAACGCCAACGAACTCTACATCGACCGCGACATCATGGTGCTGGCCAACCCCGAGATTGCGCAGCTGCCCAACTGGGTGATCGGCCTGGTCGCCGCCGGCGCGTTGGCCGCGGCGCTCTCCACGGCGGCCGGGCTGCTGCTGGTGGTTTCTACTTCGATTGCCCATGACCTGTGCAAGAAGACGCTCATGCCAGAGATCACCGAGAAGCAGGAGCTCTGGATTGCGCGTGGTGCAGCGGCTGTAGCCGTGTTCGGTGCGGGGTATCTGGGGATTAACCCGCCGGACTACGTCGCCGCGATCGTCGCCTTTGCCTTCGGGCTCGCGGCCTCCTCCTTCTTCCCCGCCATTATCCTGGGCATCTTCTCCAAGCGGGCCAACCGCGAGGGCGTGGTCGCGGGCATGATCGTGGGCATCGCCTTCACGGCCAGCTACATCATCTACTTCAAGTTCATCAACCCGGATCCGTCAGCCTGGTGGCTTGGCATCTCGCCCGAGGGCATCGGCTCGATCGGCATGCTCATCAACTTCACCGTGGCGCTGGTGGTGGGGTCGTTCACCAGGCCCCCGCCCGAGCACATCCAGCAGCTCATCGAAGAGATCCGTGTGCCACGTGGCGACCGCACCGCCGGCGAAGCGCACGAGATGCAGGTGCCGCCGCCGCATGGAAACGATTAATGACCAGTACGCAAAGGCGCGAAGGATGAGCAAAGGCGCAAAGAAGATAAGCACAGTCGGCTTAGGGCCAGCGATGAGCTTGATGTAGAGGTGATCCAAACCACAGAGATCCGTTCTTTCCATTGAGAGTTCAATTGGCTCCTTCTTTGTCTTCCTTCATGTTCTGCTTATTTTAAATCCAATCATTTTCTTCCTCTGCTTTTCTCTCTGTGACCTCTGTGCCTCTGTGGGGAATCTTCTCCTCGATCTGGCTTTGGTCTTCTTTGCGTCTTTGCTCACCCTTCGCGTCTTTACGTACAACTCTTCTGCCTTTGTCTCCCAGTCGTTGCCGCATTCGACGCGTAGCGCTAACATTCAGGTGCTAAAGAAGGGAGCCATTCGATGTCCGACAGCGTCATGCACGAGACCAGAATCTTCACCCCGCCCGCAGCCGCCGAGGTCGGTGCCCCCAGGTGGCACATCGATTCGCTCGACGAGTACCGCAAGATGCACGACCGGTCGCTCACCGACCCCGAGGGTTTCTGGGGCGAGGTCGCCAACGAGTTTCACTGGTTCAAGTCCTTCGATAAAGCCGTCGAATGGAACCGCCCGGACGCCAAGTGGTTCGTCGGCGGCACCACCAACCTCTGCTACAACGCCGTGGACCGCATCGTCGAACAGGGCCACGGCTCAGACACCGCGATCATCTGGGAAGGCGAGCCGATCGTTGATGGTGGTGAGGGCGGAGAGGTCCTCAACATCACCTACGCCGACCTTCAGGGCCGTGTCAGCAAGTGCGCCAACGCCCTCAAGGCCATGGGGGTGACCAAGAGCGACGTCGTCACGATCTACATGGGCATGGTGCCCGAGCTGGCTGTCGCGTGCCTCGCGTGCGCGCGGATCGGCGCGGTCCACTCGGTGATCTTCGGCGGATTCTCGTCCTCCGCAATCGCCGACCGCGTCACCGATGCCAAGTCCAAGGTCATCGTCACCTGCGACGGCTCCTGGCGACGCGGCTCGGTCGTCGCACTCAAAGACAACGTCGATGCCGCCTGCGCGACACTGGCGGGCACGCAAGACCCGGTCGAGAACGTGCTCGTGGTGAAGCGGTGCAAGAATGATGTCGCCTGGAACGAATCGACCGATCACTGGTGGCACGACGCGGTGGACTCTGCCTCGGCAGAATGCCCCTGCGAGCCCGTGGACTCCGAGCACATGGCGTTCTTGCTCTACACCTCCGGCTCCACCGGCAAGCCCAAGGGCATCGTCCACACCACCGGCGGGTACATGGTCTACACCGCGACCACCGCCAAGTACACCTTCAACCTCATGCCCGGTCAGGGGCAGGTCTTCTGGTGCACCGCCGACGTCGGCTGGATCACCGGGCACTCCTACATCCTCTATGGCATCCTCCCCAACCGAGTCCCCACGCTCATGTACGAGGGCGCGCCAAACTTCCCCGAGCCCGACCGCTTCTGGCAGATCGTGCAGCGCCACAAGGTCACGCAGTTCTACACCGCGCCCACCGCCATCCGCGCGTTCATGAAGTGGGGCGACGAGCACCCCGCCAAGCACGATCTCAGATCACTCCAGGTGCTGGGCACCGTCGGCGAGCCGATCAACCCCGAGGCCTGGATGTGGTACCGCAAAAACATCGGCCGCGACGTGTGTCCGATCGTGGACACCTGGTGGCAGACCGAGACCGGCGGGCACATGCTCACCCCGCTGCCCGGCGCCACCCCCACCAAGCCCGGCTCGTGCACCCTCCCGTTCTTCGGCGTGGACGCGGCGATCGTCGATGAGCAGGGCAACGAACTCCCCAACGGCGAGAACGGGCTGCTCGTCATCCGCAAGCCCTGGCCCGCCATGCTCCGCGGCATCTATGGCGACCGCGACCGATTCATCGAGACCTACTGGGCCAAGTTCGACGAGTACTACTTCGCCGGCGACGGCGCCGTGCGCGACGAGCTGGGCTACTTCTGGATCACCGGCCGCGTCGATGACGTGATCAACGTCTCGGGGCACCGCATGGGAACGGCCGAGGTCGAGAGCGCGCTGGTCGCCCACCCCTCGGTGGTCGAGGCGGCGGTCGTCGGCATGCCCCACGAGATCAAGGGCACCGGCATCGCCGCGTTCGTCACCGTCGGCCCGGGGCACGAGCCGAGTGATGACCTCAAAAAAACTCTGCGGGCGTTCGTTGGCGAGCAGATCGGGGCGATCGCCAAGCCGGACATGATCCGGTTTACAGCCTCGCTGCCCAAAACCCGGTCGGGCAAAATCATGCGACGGCTCCTGCGTGATATCGCCGCGGGCAAGACCGAGGTGACTCAGGACGTGACGACGTTGGAAGATTTGGGTGCTGTGGCTGCCCTGGCGAGTGGTGAGGACTGAGCCCGCCGCCTCCGTGGCTGATCCCTAGCCGGTATCCAATCCGGCACACAAACCGGCGCTCGCCGCGTGCCTCTATACTCGCCCCCATGAACCCCACCCGGCGAGCCCTGGCCGCTCTGTGTGTGCCGCTCGCTGCGGCGCTGGGGCCCGCGGCCCAGGCCCAGACGCAGGCCCAGCCCGATCCCGCGACTGATCCGGCGACTGGTTCGGCCGCTGGGCCCAGCGACTCAGACCTCGTGCTTGTCGCCCCGACCGACCTCTCGATCAACCCGACGAGGGAGTACCGCGTCCACTCGCTGAGCGTTCGCTGGGACAACGACGGCACCGCGGCCATGCCCTTCGGCGCCAGCGACAAGCACTACACCAACGGCGCCAAGATCGACCTGGCCTGGACCCCGCCCGCCGATTGGCGTGCCCCGGACTGGTGGGTCGGCACCCAGGACAGCCGCGACGAGGACGGCCGCGCTCAGGACGAGCCCGCCTGGGAGCGGTTTGCCGTCGGCCTAACCCTGGCCCAGCACATCTACACCGGCCGCGTCATCACCAACCCGAGCCCGCCGCCGACCGACCGCCCCTACGCGGGGTACCTCGCCTTCGGGCTCTACGCCCAGCGGGCCTCGGCCCAGACCCACGACCACATCCAGCTCGACCTGGGCGTGGTCGGCGAGTGGAGCGGCGCCGAACGCACCCAGAAGTGGATCCACAAGACCTTTCCCACCCAGGACACCCCGCAGGGCTGGGACGACCAGCTCGCCAACGAGCCGGTGATCAACCTCAGCCTCGCCCGCACCTGGAAGACCCCGCCCTCCGAGGCCGACGGCGTGCAGTTCGAGATGCTCCCCTCCGTCTCGGCGGACCTGGGCAACGCGTTCACCCGAGCCGCGTTCGATCTCACTCTTCGAGTGGGGCCCTCGCTGCCCAACGACTTTGGCCCGGGCCGCATCCGTGGCTGGCGAGACGCGACCGGCACCATCGGCAACGGCTGGGGCGAGGGACGCCTCAGCTGGTACGCCTACACCCGCATGGGCGTCCGGGCTGTGGCTCGAGACATCACCCTCGACGGGAACACCTGGAAGAACTCCCGCAGCGTGGGCCGCGAGCCCTTCGTCGGCGAGCTCGAGCTGGGCGTCCGGGCCCGCTACCACAACTTTGAGTTCGGCTACCTGATCAACACCAGCACCAACGAATTCGACACCCAGGACGGGCCCGATTCCTACGGCGAGTTCTCGTTGACCCTCTTCTTCTGAGCCCGCGGCCCATCAGAACCTCGCGCCTGTTCTGATTTCCCCAGCGGACCCCCTCCGCGCCGGCGCCGCTATCCTTGCCCCATGAGCGAGCAACCCCTGGTCGGCGTCGTGATGGGATCCAAGAGCGATTACGCCGAAACGATGGCCCACGCGACCGCCACGCTCGAGCGGCTCGGTGTGCCGTTTGAGACCAAGGTCGTCTCGGCCCACCGCACGCCAGACCTGCTCGCCGAGTATGCCAAGGGTGCCCAGGCCCGGGGCCTTCGCGTCATCATCGCGGGGGCCGGCGGGGCGGCCCACCTGCCCGGCATGCTCGCCGCGATCACCCCCGTCCCCGTGCTCGGCGTGCCCGTGCAGTCCAAGGTTCTCAACGGCGTGGACTCGCTGCTCTCGATCGTGCAGATGCCCGCGGGCGTGCCCGTGGGCACCATGGCGATCGGGAAGGCGGGCGCGATCAACGCGGCCCTGCTCGCCGCGGCCATCCTCGCCCCGAGCTTCCCCGAGATCGAGAAAGCCCTGGCCTCGTTCCGCGCCAGCCAGACCCAAGCCGTGCTCGACAACCCGGACCCGAGCTGAGCCCATGCCCGAAGCCTCTCCCATCCTCGCGATCCTCGGCGGGGGGCAGCTCGCCCGCATGATGGCCCAGGCCGCCGAGCCGATGGGGGTGCGGTGCCGCGTGCTCGACCCGTCCGAGCACCCGTCCGCCGCCCGGTTCGCCGAGCACGTGCGCACGGACTACGACGACCCGGCGGGCCTCGCGCAGCTCGCCCAGGGCGCCGCCGCCGTGACCTACGAATGGGAGAACGTGCCGGCCGAGTCGGCGGAACGGCTCGCCGAGTCGGTGCCGGTGCACCCGGCGCCGATCGCGCTGCGGACGGCGCAGGACCGTCAGCATGAGCGAGAGCTGTTCGCCCGGCTCGGTGTCCCGCTGCCGCGCACCCAGACCATCGACTCGCTCGACGAGCTCACGAGCGCCTTTGCGGTCGGCTTCCCGACGCCCTGCCTCCTCAAGGCCCGCCGCATGGGGTACGACGGCAAGGGGCAGTTCCTGCTCTCGTCACCCGGCGACGCGCCCGCCGCGTGGGACGCGATGGGGGGAGACCGGATCGTGGCTGGGGGGAGTGGTGGGGGAATTGCTGGGGGGGCGGTGTTGGATGCGTTTGTGGACTTTGTGCGCGAGCTCTCGATCATCGCCTGCCGCGGCAACGACGGCTCGATCGAGGTCTACCCGCTCACCCAGAACACCCACCGTGGCGGGATCCTGCGCCTCTCGATCGCACCGGCGCCCAACGTCGAGCCCCACTTCGAGCGGCTCGCCCGCGAGCACATCGCCGCGATCATGAGCGAACTCGAATACGTCGGCGTCATGGCGCTCGAGCTGTTCGAAGTGCCGGGAGAACGTGGCGCACCGTCAACGCTGGTTGCCAACGAGATCGCCCCGCGCGTGCACAACTCGGGGCACTGGACCATCGAGGGCGCCCAGACCTCGCAGTTTGCCAACCACGTCCGCGCGGTGCTGGGCCTGCCGCTTGGCTCGGCCTCGGTGAACCCAGCCGCCCCCGTCAGCGCCATGGTCAACGCGGTCGGCGCCCTGCCCCGCCCCGAGGCGGTGAACGCGACCCCCGGCGCGGTCCTGCACGACTACGAAAAAACCCCGCGGCCCGGGCGCAAGGTCGGGCACACCACCATCACCGCGAGCACGCCCGAAGAGCTCCGAGCAAGGCTCGAGCGGTTCACTCGCATCGTGGGATGAAGAGATGGCATCAGGCATCAGGCACCAGGCATTCAAAGAACAACGCTCGCACTCGCAAAGGGCTTCTGACACTCGTGCCTCATGCCTGATCCCTGCTGCCTTCTTCTCAACCAAACAGGTTGTGGTTGATGATGCTCCAGATCGCGCTAAGCCCGTCGGCCCACCCGATCTTCTTCCCCTCGGCGTACGTCCGACCCGCGTAGCTCACCGGCACCTCGTAGATCCGGATCGCCTGGGGCTTGCCCCGCCGCGCACCGATCTTCGCGTGCTTGTCCGGGTCCATCGGGGCCAGCTTCAGCCTGGCGAGCTTGGCAACCAGCTCGGGCTCGACCCCGAACCGCGGCTCGGTGATCTCGATCCGCTCGATCACGTCGCGCCGGAACGCCTTGAACCCGCACTCGATGTCGCTCAGGTTCAGGTTGCTGCACATGTTGGAGAGCAGCGTCAGCACGCGGTTGCCGATCGAGTGCCAGAAGTACAGCACCCGGTGCGTCTGCCCCTGGAAGCGTGTCCCGATGACGGCGTCCGCGTCGCCGCGGAGGATCGGCCCGAGCACTCGGCCGTGCTCACGTGGGTCATACTCCAGGTCCGCGTCCTGCACGATGATCACGTCGGCCCCCTGCTCGAGCGCGAGGCGGATGCCCCGCGAGAGGGCCGAGCCCTTGCCCCGGTTGACCTTGGAGTGCACGCCGATGACGCCGTCGTTCTTGGCCAGCTCGTCGATGACGGCCTTGGTCCCGTCGGTCGAGCCGTCGTCCACGAGCACGATGACGCGCGAGCAAGGCGCCCCGTCGGGCATGGTGGGCGGCGGCGCGTCCATCAGCCGCGCAAAGAGCCTGGGCAGCAGGCCTTGCTCGTTGAACACCGGGATGACCACGCCGATCAGCATCAGGGTTTCTTCCGACTCTGGGGGCCCGGGTTTCAGCCCCGGCTCTCGGGGTTCGCTCTGGGTCAGTCGCGCTGGAACGGGTACAACGCCCCCAGCCCGAGCAGCCCGGTCAGTTCATCTAAGGCCGCGCGGCTCTCCTCGAGCAGGTCGGGGTCGGCCAGATCGCTCGGCCGCAGCTCGTCGCGGTAGTTCCGCTCGACCCACCCGACCAGCTGCCCGTACAGCGAATCGTCCAGCTCCACCTGCCCCGAGAGTGCCGCCCGCTCTTCGTCGGTCAGCACCACCCGCAGCCGCAGGCAGGCCGGCCCGCCCCCGTTGTGCATCGACTCACGCACATCAATGAAGGCCGACTCGGTGATCGGGTTGTCGCCGGCGATAATCCGGTCGATCACCGCCCGGACCCCGGCGTGCTCAGAACACTCGTGCGGGCAGAACAGCCGCATCCCGCCGCCCCCGGGGCTGCCGCCACCCGCTTCGGGCAGCGTCAGCAGTTGCGAGTTGAACAGGTACGTGCCCACCGCGTCGGCGACCGAGACCTCCGAGTCGGCGACCTCGATCACGAACAACTCCTCGCCGCACTCGCCGCGGAGCTTGGTCCGCAGATCGTCGAGAACCGCGGCCTGGTCCAGGTAGGCCCGTTCGTGAACCAGCAGCACGTTCTGGTTGCCCACGCTGATGACGTCGTTGTGGAAGACCCCCGCGTCGATCACGTCCGGATGCTGGCGGGCAAACACGGTCTCACGCTCGCTCAGGCGGTGCAGCCGGGCGACCGCGGCGGACGCGTCGAAGCTGTGCCGCGCGGGCAGCGCCTTGGGCTCGGGCAGCCCGGTCCGCCGGTCGTGCCCGTCTCGCCCGTGCACGAACAGCTCGACGCCGGGGCGGCTGTGCCCCTCGGGCCCGCCGGCGCTGAGTCGCGTGTGGTTGGCGGCTCCCTCGTCGAACATGATCGGCGTCATCGCCAGCGCCGGGTGGACCGCGAAGTGCGTCACGTCCGCGAAGATCCGCCGCAGCGTGCGCTCGGTCTGGGCGGGCTCCTGGCAGCGGTGGGGGTTGAAGGCCAGGTTCGCGGGGGTCAGGTGCACGCGGCTGTCGCCCGTGTCGGCGCTGGGCGAGACGGTCGCGGCGTTGGCCGCCCACATCGCGCTGGCCGAGCACGCACAGCTCAAGAGCCCGGGGGCCTCGGTCGCGGCTTTCTCGATGACCCGCGCGTCGGAGCCCGTGAACCCGTGCTGGCGCAGAAAGGCCAGGTTTGGGCGCTCGTGCGGCGGGAGCACGTACTGCGCCAAGCCGTCGTCGGCGAGTCGCTTGGCCTTGGCCAACCCCTGCAGCGCCGCGGCCTTGGGCGAGCTTGCTGAACCGGCGAACTTCTGGCTCGCCAGGTTGCCCGGGCTAAGCCCTGAGTAGTTGTGCGTCGGGCCCACGATCCCGTCAAAGTTGGCTTCTACCGCTCCCATGCGCTCAGCCTAGGGCAAACGGCCCTCCAACGCCCGCAAAATCATGCCCCGCTGCGGGTTGGAAAGGCTGAACCCGCCCGACGTGCCGTCGCCCTTGCTCAGCTCGTTGGCGCGAGCCCGGACCCGATCGGCCCGACCGGCTCGCCCAGCCCTCATCCCCTTGGCCTTCCAGACCGAGAACCGGACCTCCCGATGCGAGGTCTGGTGCGTGAACTCCTCCACGCACTCGACCGAATCCGCGCGGGCGAACCCAAGCACCTCCTCCGCGGTCGGCTCGCGGTCCGCCCGCTCCAGGGTCGGCGTCTGCCACATGTTGCTCCACATGCCCGTGCTCGGTCGCTGCTCAAGCAGGATGCGCCCGCGTCGGTCCACGTGCACCACCATCGCCGCCCAGACCGGGATGACCCTCGCCCGCTTCTTGGGGCGTGGGATCTCGCTGACCCGCTCTTCGCGATTTGCGACACACAGCGCGCGCAGCGGGCAATCCTCGCACCGGGCGGCCTTGGGCGTGCAGACGGTCGCACCCAGCTCCATCAGCGCCTCGTTGAGAACCGCGGGCGACTCGGCGGACTCGACCAGTTCGTGCGCCCGTTCCCACACCCACCGGTCGGTCTGGCTCTCGCCCGCGGCCCCGTCTCGCCCGTGCACCCGCAGCAGCACGCGGCTGACGTTGCCGTCCACGATCGGCTCGGGCTGATCGAACACCATCGACGCGATCGCCCCAGCGGTGTACCGCCCGACGCCGGGCAGCGCGAGGAGGGCCTTGGGTTCGCGGGGGACCTCGCCGCCGTGTTGCTCGACGATCGCCCTCGCCGCGGCGTGCAAGAGCCGGGCCCGTCTGTAAAAACCCAGCCCGCTCCAGGCCGCGAGCACTTCGGCCTCGTCGGCGCTGGCCATCGCCGCGGGTGTCGGGAACCGGCGCAGAAACCCCTCGAACCGCTCCGCGACCCGGGCCGCCTGCGTCTGCTGAAGCATCAGCTCGCTCACCAGCGAGGCCCAGGGGTCGCGGGCGGTGTGGGGGTGGCCGATCGGGAGGGGGCGCCAGGGGAAGGGGCGGGCGGCTGCGAGGAACCAGGGCTCGAGCGCCCGGCAGATCGAGCCTGGCTTGACGGGCTTGGGCCTGACGGTCTTGGGCTTGACGGGTTGGCGAGGGGGTGGCATCTCAGTCACTCGACTCGAGGGCCGCCCGGACCGCCTTCTTGATCGGGCCCCAGGTTTTTTCGGGTCGCTTGTTCACGCTGACGAATTTCTCGTGGATCAGCACGGTCGTCACGCCCTCGATCTGGAACAGGGCGGTGCCCAGCGGGTCCTGGCCCGCCTGCTCGGCCTTGAAGTAGCTGCGGATGCCCCCGACCGGCGCGGGCTCGACGAGCACCTTGACGGCGTTGGGGTTTGGGGTGGTCTCGAATCGCAGCACTCGCAAGGGCATCAGAGCCGATCCTAAGCAAGGGAGTGGGTTTACGCCGACAAACAATCCCCAGGGGCCCCACGCGGGGCACAGTCCGTTAGAATCGAGCCACTCGTGAACCTTTTTCAGCGTGTCCAGGACGTTCTTAGCCGCCTCGGCTCCTACCCCATGTGGGAGGTGGCGCTGGAATTCGCCATCATCTGGGCGGTAGTCTACTTCGCCGTCCGGTTCTTGCAGGGGTCCAGGGCGGCCGGGGCGCTGCGGGCCCTGCTGCTGATTCTTGTGGTCGCGACCGTTCTGATCCGGGTGCTGGCCTCGGGAGAATCGTTCGGCCGCATCGCGTTCCTGTTCGACCGGTTCCTGGCGTTGGTCGCCGTCGCGCTGATCGTGATCTTCCAGCCCGAGCTCCGCCGCGGGCTCATTCGGCTCGGCGAGACCTCGTTCGTGCGCAACTCCAAGACCGAGCAGGCTCAGATGGCCGGCGAGATCGCGATCGCCTGCCTCTACCTGGCCAAGGCCCGGTTCGGCGCGATCGTTGTGATCGAGCGGGTTGTCGGGCTCAAGGGGCTCACCGAGGGCGGCACAGTGCTCAACGCCGAGCTCTCGGCCCGGCTGCTGCAAACGATTTTCTACCCCGGCTCGGCGCTGCACGACCTGGCGGTCGTGATCCGTGGCAAGCGGGTCCACTCGGCCGGGGTGCAGCTGCCCATGGCCGACCCGAGCGACATGCCCGACCCGTCGCTGGGCTCGAGGCACCGGGCCGCGGTCGGGCTCTCCACCGAGACCGACGCGGTCGTGATCGTGGTCAGCGAGGAGACGGGGTACATCCGGTTCGCCTCGCGGGGCAAGCTCTCGGACCCGATCGAGCCCGAGACGCTCGAGGCCCGGATCGCCGAGCAGCTTGGCGCGCTGCCCGAGTCGGTGACACCGCCCGAGCCGGCCGAGGACGCCGAGCCCGTGGACCCCGCCGAGGAGGCCGTCGCGTGACCATCAAGGGCCTTCCCATCTCGTCGTCGCTGATCGCGACCACGCTGATCGCAGCGTTGATCTGGTTCGTCGCCGAGGGGCAGACCCTGTCTGAGGTGCCCGTCGAGCTGACGGTCGCGCTGGCCGGGCAGGACAAGGGCGACGGGGCGATGATCGTGCGTCCGGTGGACGGGGCGGGGCTCGCCGACGGGGTCACGGTGCACCTGACGGGCTCGAATTCCCGCGTGGACGCGCTGCGCGACGAGCTGGGCACGCGGGTGCTGCTCACGGTCGGGCAGGAGCTGCCCTCCACACCCGGCCCGCACTCGATCGACCTGCGAGACGCGTTGCGCGAGCTGCCCATGTTCCGCGGCTCGGGCGTCACCATCTCCTCGGTCGTGCCCGAACGGCTGGACATCGAGGTGGACCGCTTGGAGACCGCGATGCTGACGCTGAGGCCCGAGATCGGGGCTGAATTGGATACCGCCTCGACCATGGAGCCCTCTGAGGTGACGCTCACGGGGCCGGCCTCGCTCGTGCAGCGGTGGCTCGCCGAGCCGGACACGAGCATCCCCGTTCGGGTCAACGGCGACCGACTCAGCGGGCTGACCCCGGGGATCACGCACCAGATCACCGTGCCCATCGAGCTGCCTCCGATGCTCAAGGGGCAGTGGGCGACGCGGCTGACCCCGCCGCAGACCACCGTGTCGCTCCGGCTTCGCTCGCGGACCTCCTCGTTCACCGTCCGTGAGCTCCCGATCCGGGTGCTGCTGCCGCCCGAGGCGTTTGCTCGCTGGATCGTGGAGCTGCCAGAGCAGAGCGCGATGCTGCGTGATGTGGTCTTCACCGGGCCCGAGGCCTCGATCGAGCGGATCTCCAACGGGGCGGCGAGGCCCGGGGCGGTGATCGAGCTGAGCCTAACCGAGCTGGAGCAGGGGGTCGGCTCCAAGCCCGCCCGCATCATCGATCTGCCCCCGGGCGTGACGTACCAGGTCGCCTCAGCGATCGTGAACATCAACGTCCGTCGGCTGGTTGGGATCGACCCCAACGAGACCGCCCCCGCCACCCCCCCCGCGGGCACCCCGGCCGGCACCGATCCGGCCAATTCTGCGGATCAGCCGACCCAGCCGACAATCGACGCGGGCGATCCAGAGGGCATACCCGCGGACTCGGACGCCGCGGTCGAGACCCCGCCCCAAGGCTGAGTGGCCAGGCCGGACCGATTGACTGGGCTGGGCCGGTTTCTGGCGGGGCCCCGGGGCCCGGGGATTCGTGATTCTGGCACTTGTGCGGGGAAGAAACCGGGGATCGGCGGACCTATTCTTCCCTCCCCCCGGCCCGGGTCCAAGGCCCGCCGGGTGGCTGTGGATACGACCCCAAATGCCCATCTGATTGACCCGGACCGAGAGGGACACGCTGTGAAGATCCGAACCGACGAGATCGCCTCTGTTATCAAGCAGGAGATCGAGCAGTACTCCGCCGAGCTGGAGGTGGCCGAGGTTGGTCGCGTTGTCGAGGTCGGCGACGGGATCGCCCGGATCTACGGGCTCAGTAACGCGATGGCGGGCGAGCTGCTCGAGTTCCAGTCCAGCGAGGGCGCGGTCATGGGCCAGGTGATGAACCTGGAGAAGGACACCGTCGGCGCGATCATCTACGGGCAGTACCTCGCCGTCAAAGAGGGCGACACCGTCAAGTCCACCGGCCGCCTGCTCGAGGTCCCCGTCGGCGAGGCCACCCTCGGCCGCGTGATGAACCCGCTGGGCGAGCCGATCGACAACGGGCCGGCGATCAACACCTCCGAGCGCATGAAGGTTGACATCATCGCCCCGGGCATCGCCGACCGTCAGCCGGTTCACGAGCCGCTGCAGACGGGCGTCAAGGCCGTGGACTCGATGATCCCGATCGGCCGCGGGCAGCGCGAGCTGATCATCGGCGACCGCAAGACGGGCAAGACCGCCGTCGCGATCGACGCGATCATCAACCAGAAGAAGTTCTGGGGCACCAAGGACGCGGTGGTCTGCATCTACGTCGCGGTGGGCCAGAAGGAATCGACCGTGGCGGGCGTCGTGCAGACGCTCAAGGACCACGGCGCGATGGACTACACGATCGTGGTCAACGCGGGTGCCTCCGACCCGGCCCCCATGCAGTACGTCGCGCCCTACTCGGGCTGCACCATGGGCGAGCACTTCATGCACTCGGGCAAGGAGGAGGGCAAGACCCTCTCCAACGGCAACCCGTACCCCAAGCACGTGCTGTGCGTCTACGACGACCTGTCCAAGCAGGCCGTCGCGTACCGCCAGCTCTCGCTGCTGCTGCGTCGCCCCCCGGGCCGCGAGGCCTTCCCCGGCGACGTGTTCTACCTGCACTCCCGCCTGCTCGAACGCTCCACCAAGCTCTCCGACGAGAACGGCGCCGGCTCGCTGACCGCGCTGCCGATCATCGAGACCCAGGAGGGTGACGTCTCGGCGTACATCCCCACCAACGTGATCTCGATCACCGACGGGCAGATCTACCTCGAGCCCGACCTGTTCTACAAGGGCGTCCGACCCGCGATCAACGTGGGCATCTCGGTCTCCCGCGTTGGCGGTGCGGCCCAGGTGAAGGCGATGAAGAAGATCGCCGGCTCCTTGCGGCTCGACCTGGCCGCGTTCCGCGAGCTCGAGGCCTTCGCCCAGCTCGGGACGGACCTGGACAAGGCGACCAAGGCCCAGCTGGATCGTGGCGCGAGGATGGTCGAGATCCTCAAGCAGAAGCAGTACGTGCCGTACGACGTGGTGGACCAGATCATCTCGATCTACGCCGGCAACAAGGGGTTCCTCGACGACGTGGCGCTCCAGAACGTGGGCGCGTTCGAGACGGCGATGCACGAGTACTTCAAGACCTCGGCGACCGACACGCGGGCCAAGCTCGAAGCCGAGCTGGCGCTGAGCGATGAGATCGTGACGGGGCTCGACGACGGGCTCAAGAAGTTCAAGGCCGGCTGGACCGCGAGCTGAGAACGCAACACAATCTGAGTTTTTAAGAACGGACCATCCGGTCCGTTGTTTTTTTCGCCATTACATACCCAGCCCGAGTTTAGAGAGCGGCCGCACCGACGGGTCAAGCTGGGCAATCTGTACCGCACGCCCATCCGCACTTCACCGCGATTCCTCTAGGAAATCCGCAAGGGTTCTGGTAGTCTCTCCCCGTGGCTGACCGTAACCCGCGGCCGGTTGCATACTCGAGAGGGACCCGTTGAACAACCGCAAGAACTCCAAGGCCATCACCGCCACCCGCTCCGGAGCCACTCGTGTCCCGGCCACAGCCCTGCTCGCCATGCTCGCCGGCTCGTCCATGTCCCATAACGCCCGGGCCCAGTCCACCGAGCCCTTCCCAGCCCAGTTCCAGCTGTCGAGCCTGCTCCCCGCCAACGGCGGCAACGGCTCCAACGGCTTCGTGCTCAACGGGATCGACGCGTCCGACTTCAGCGGCCGCTCCGTGTCGTCGGCCGGTGAC
>JBLHKT010000024.1:0-65121 GCA_047620485.1 Phycisphaerales bacterium
AGCTCGCCGCCCATGCCGAGCCAGAACTCGCCGTCGTCGGAGAGGTCGATGTGCTTGATCGCGTCCCAGTAGTCGCCGGTGCCCGAGGCCTCGAACGCCGACCAGTCCTCGGCGAAGCGGAGGGACTGGAACTTGGGGTACTCGGTCGCGGGCGTCGCGGCGGGCTGGGCCAATGCCGCGGCGGACACGCTCGCCAGGAGCAGCCCCGCGATGGGGGCGACGGTCTTGAATTGGTTTTCGGTTCTGAGCCTCATGAGCATCCTCCTTCTCCGCACCCGCAGCCGGTGTCGTCGGGGGCCCCGGGAGCCCCGGGGATCGAGTCGGCCAGCTCACACAGGGCGTTGTAATACGTCTGGGCATCGAGCCCGAGCAGGGTGGCGCCGAAGTGCTCGGCGTCCTCGTTGGACACAATCTCGCCGTAGTTGATCGACGGCACGTGATACGCGATCAGCAGAGGCCACACGTCGGGCTGGTTCTCAAAGTACGGGTGAACGAACAGGCAGAACCCCTGCGACGGGTGCTCGCCCAGCGGCACCGGGGCCGCAAACTCACCGGGCACGAGCGGGCCCTCGTCGAAGCGGATCCCGACGGGGTAGCGAACGAACGCGGGGTCGTCGAGCATCTTGACGATGACGTCGGCGTCGATGTACATGCCGTGCGACAGCCGCGCGTTCATCGCCTTCTCGCCCAGATGGTCCTTGAGCGCGACCCTTGCGTCGCCTTCGGTGAGTTCTCGTGCCATGGGTTCACCCTCCGTGTGGGGTTGGGACGATCAGTCCTCGTAGCGGGCCTTGAAGTCCTCGGCGGCCTTCTTCCTCGCCGCGGCCTCGGCGGGGTCGGTCTTGCCCAGGTACCACTTGTGATCATCCGAGTTGAGCACCTCTTCGAGCCCGTGGTCGAGCGCCTGGGCCGCGGCCTGGGTCTCGGGGCTCGTTGATCGCATCCCCTTCTCGACGAGCTCACGCAGCTCGGGGATGAACTCGGAATAGAAGTGCTTGGCGACCTCGTAGGTCCCGTGCCAGTGCGTGTAGTCCGGGGCCATCATCGAGGCACCGTGACGGGCGCGGCGACCCTCGTGGTGCCAGATCTCGAACCAGGTGAAGTCGATCTTGTTGGCGAACGGGACCGGGCTCTTGAGCGGGGCGGCCAGGGCCATCAGCTTGAGACCGGGCTTGGCGAACTTGGTGTTGTACAGCTCGATCAGCGCGTCGTACTGCGTGTAGAAGTTGTCCACCCACTGCTGCTGGTGGCAGGCCAGGCAGACGTCCTTCATGCTCTCACGGCGGACCTGCCAGGGCACGTCCTTGCCGGGCAGCCCCATCTTCGCGTCGGAGACCTCGGGGCGGACCGAGACCGCCGGGCGGTTGTTCCAGCTGATCCGCATGCCCACGTCGTGGGTGACGGGCTGGTTCTTGGTCTGCGACATGTGGCAGGTGGCGCAGGTGGGGGCGGCCCAGTAGTCCTCGCCGACGATCCACTTCTCGTTGTCCAGGTTCATCTCGTCGATTTTGGAGAAGAAGCCGATGCCGTGCTTGGACTCCTCGTAGATCTCTTTCTGCGGGTGGTCGGGCCCGAGGTGGCACTTGCCGCAGGTGTCCGGGTGTCGGGCCTGGGCGACGGAGAAATCATGGCGGGTGTGGCAGGCGTTGCACGAGCCCTCCGAGCCGTCGGGGTTGATCCGCCCGATGCCCGAGTTGGGGTAGGTCGCCGGGTCGAGCTTGCCCCCGGGGAGGACCTTGACCTCCGAGCCGTGGCACTGCCAGCACCCGTTGACCGCGGCGGCGGAGACGCCGCCGGGGAAGCCGAGCGTCTTCATCCCGTTGTTGCCCTCCACGACCTCAGCGAGCACGTTGTCGAGCGAGCCGAGGATGCGGCCGGCCTTGGCGTGGTGCGAGGAGGAGAACTCCTCGACCTCCGCCGAGTGGCACCGGGCGCAGTCGTTGGGGGTGACGAGGATCGCGATGAGCTGCCCCTCGTGGTTGAACGCGTCAACATCGCCCTCGACGGCCATGTGGCATTCGTAGCACCCGACGTTGCCCCGGAAATGCTTGCTCGAGCCCCACTGCTGGTACAGGCCCTGGTTGAGCCCCTTGTGGCACTCGATACAGTCCTTACTCTCGGCAGACATCGTGGCGGGCGCGAAGATCTGCGCCCCGGCCGAGGCGGTCAGGAGACCAAGCATTCCGAGCGAGGCCAGCGTGCGGGTTCGTACGAGCTTCATGATGGTGTCCTTGGTCTCGTTGATAAGGGTGTACGGATTAGCGATCATGTCGTGGCTCCCGCAACGGGTTCTTTGGGTTGTTCGGTGTGATGGACGGAATCGAAGGTCAGGTCGCCGTACAGCACCGGGATGGTGACGCGGACCAGGATGGTGTACACGAGGAGCCCGAAGGCCCAGATCCCGGTGCAGACGAGGATCTCGTTGACGGTCGGGGTGTACTCGACGATCTCGCCGATCGGCGACGGGATGAACGCGGGCACGATCAGGCCCATCCCCTTCTCGATCCAGATGCCCACGATCATCGCGACGCACGAGGCGTTGAGCACCCAGCGCCGACGCCCGGCCGGGGTGAGCAGGGAGACGAGCGCGAACGTGTTGAGCCCCACCGCGGTCCAGATCCACGGGACCAGGGCGTTGTGCCCGTGGAGCCCGAAGAAGAGGTAGCGGGCCGAGACCGAGTGGGTGGTGCCGGTGTAGAACTCGGTGAAGACCTCCGAGCCGAGCAGGAACATGTTGATCCCCAGCGCGATCGTGACGATCCGCTTGAGGGTGCCGATCGCCTTGTCCGAGACCGGGTACCCCGTCGAGGCCTTGATGACCTGCAGCGTGAGGATGATGAGCGCCGGCCCGGCCGCGAACGCCGAGGCCAGGAACCGCGGGGCGATCACGGCGCTGTTCCAGAACGGGCGACCGCCCAGCCCGGAGTACAAGAACGCGGTGACCGTGTGGATGCTGATCGCCCAGACGATCGCGATGAACACGAACGGGATGTAGAACTTTTTGGTCGGCTGCCGCTTGTGGTAGGCGCAGTAGATCAGGTAGCCGCAGATGTGCAGGTTGAGCACCAGGTACCCGTTGAGCACGATGACGTCCCACGCGAGCATCGACATCGGGAAGTTGAACCGGAGCAGCAGGTGGTGGAACCGGTCGGGGCGGCCCAGATCAACGGTCACGAACAGCAGGCACATCAGGATCGCCGCGACCGCGAGCAGCTCGCCGAAGATCACGAGGTTGTGCAGTTCTTTGTTCTTGTAGACGTAGACCGGGATCACGAGCATGACCGCGGCGGCCGCGACCCCGACCAGGTAGGTGAAGTTCGCGATATACAGACCCCAGGAGACCTGGTCGGTCATGCCCGTCGTCGCGAGCCCCTGCACGAACTGCTTGGCGTAGGCGTTGAGCCCGAGCAGCGCGACGACCGAGAGCAGGAACATCCAGGCGTAGTAGCGCCAGTCGCCGACAAAGCTCAGCCGGAAGCACCGGTACAGAAACCGAGGATACTCACGCAGCAGCTCTCTCATGCTCCGGCTCCCGTGGGCCTGGCCTCGTTGATCGGGTCACGCTCGTCGAAGTAGTAGAAGAACCGGGGCAGCGTGCCGACCTCCGCCTTGAGCACGAAGACCCGCTTGGTCTCCAGGATCTGGCGGACCTCGGAGTTCGGGTCCAGCACGTTGCCGAACTTGCGAGCGCCCGTCGGGCAGACCTCGAGGCAGGCGGGCATCTTGCCCTCGCGGGTGCGGTGCAGGCAGAACGTGCACTTCTCCATCACGCCCTTCTGACGGGGCCGGTTGGACAGGTAGCTCATGTTCGGGTTGATGTCTTCCTTCGGGATGCTCGGCGTGGTGAAGTTGAACCGACGAGCCCAGTAGGGGCACGCCGCTTCGCAGTACCGGCACCCGATGCACCAGTCGTAATCGATCACCGTGATCCCGTCGGACTCCTGCCACGTCGCCTCCACCGGGCACACCTTCACGCACGGCGGGTTGGCGCACTGGTGGCACTGGATCGGCATGTAGAAGTGGTCCTCGTCGGGGACCGTCTCACGCTCGTAGTGGTGGTTGCCCGCCTCGATGTCGATCGTCCCCCGGGGCATCTCGAGAACCCGGATGTACTGGATCTCGGGAGAGCGGCTCTGGTTGTTCTCTTCCACGCACGCGTGCACGCACTTGCGGCACCCGATGCACCGGGTCAGGTTCAACGCGTACACAAACTCGACGCCGTCCATCGGCTTGATGTCGCGGATGTCCGGGCGGACGTCGTACCGCTTCTCGACCTCGGTCGAGATCCGCGACAGAGCCGCCGCCATGTCCTTCCCGTCCATCTCCTTGTAGTGCTTCTGCAAGAACTTGGAGACGCTCAACTCGTCCGTGTCGCTCAGCTCACGCAGCGGGCTCAGCGAGGCCGCGATCGCGGCCACCGCCCCGGTCGCGGCGGTCGAGCGGCGCAGAAAGCTTCGGCGGGTCATCCCGACGCGGGACTCGCCCTTGACCATCCCCCCACCCCCGCCACTGCCGCCGCTTCCGCAGCCGCACGCGCCCATCGCCTTGCCAGACCGGTCTATTACGGGGAGTCTCATTCGTGTTCCCCCTCGTCGTGGGTCTGCGTGTCCAGAGGCTCATGGTTCGAGTCGTGGCCGTCGGCATCCTCGAGAAGCCACCGCTGCAGCGGGTTCCTGGGGTCGATCGCCCCCTCGGCGTGCGGGGCCTTGGGGTCGCCCATCCGCAGCGTGCGGGGCCCGGGGAGCGGCTCCATCGGGGCGTAGGCCGGGCTGTGCGGGTCGTGGCACTGCGTGCAGGTCAGCTTGATTGCTTCGCCCTGGTTCTGGTCCCAGTAGCCGATGGTCTTGCCATGCGCCCCGCTCTGCCAGTCGCGGTAGATCGGGCCGTGGCACTCGGCACACAATCGCTGGGCGTTGTCATACCCGACGGCCTGGCCGCTGCGGAGCGTGAGCTTCTCGCGGTCACCCTTGTCGTGGCAGTTGAGGCACCCGTCGTTGAGCCCGTGGTTGAGCACGATGTCGGTGTGCTGCGTGAGCGGCCGGCCGTCCTCGCGGACGTTGGTAAACAAGACATGGCAGTTGTTGCACCGCTGCTCGACCGAGCCGATCCGCACCAGCGGCGGGTCGGTCAGGTTCTCGCGGAAGGCGCCCGGTTTCAGGTCCTCGTGCGAGACCAGCACGGGCGGCTCGATCGGGATCTGGATCATCGGGCTGACGGTGAGCAGGGCCACCGCGAGGGCCAGGAATCCAAACCCGACGAGGTACCCCGCGAGATGAATATTCCGGGTTGGTGCGTTGTCCTGATTCACCGTGGCTGTCCCTTACCAAAGAGGGCCCGCTCTATTGCGGACCCGCTGGTCTTTATACTACACGGCAAGCCCGCCCTTGTCGCGCAATTGCCGACTTTTATATCGCTTTGTCTTCTGATTGGGTGTGGCCGAATTTTCATGGTGCTCGATAATTCGTTCTGCTACATGGATTTGTGGCGTTTTTGAGCCAGTTTCAAGGAATGTCGGCCCTGGGCTTGTTCATCCCTTTTCATCCGTTGGCCGTGGCTCTGACGACCTGGAACTCCAGTTTGGGCCGGCCCCATCAGTCGCCGCCGGCCGCCTCGGGGAGGTAGTTCACGGGGATCAAGCCGGTGCTGGGTTTCTCAGAATCCCAGACCATCGAGACGATCCACCAGCGCCCGCTGGCCTTCATGACCTGGAAGCTGTTGATCCCACGGGCGTACGGCTCGGCGTCCTCCAGGGCTCGTCGCGAGGCGTAGGAGCTGAAGACCTGGGCGATCGAGCCGAAGGCGTCGGTCTGGCGGTGGATGTCGGTCTCGAAGTACCCGCCCTTCTCGAAGTAGGCCCGGTTGGAGTCCACGAAGGACTGGACGCTCATCGGGAAGGGCACCATCTGGCCCTCGACCTGACGGGCCGCGATGAAGCGGGCGTCGGGCATGAACAGCGAGATGAACCGCTCCCAGTCGCGGGCCTCGCCCTTGGGGCCCGAGATCGACGCGTAGTAGGCATCGATGATCGCATCGACCGACTCCACGTCCGCCGCGTCGGCGGGCACCATGGACTCGGTCGGGTTGGGCTTGTCGATCCCGGGGTGCCCGACGGGGATCTGCGGCTTGGCGGGCGGGGTCTCCGCAGGCTGGGCCGGCTTGGCGCTGAGCCCGAGCAGCAGCGTGGCGGCCAACGCCAGGACGAGTGCGGCGGGGAGGTGGTTGGTGCGTGACATGACGGTCCCTTTCTTGGTCTGACCCGTTCGTGCGCCCGTGGCTTGCGTGCTCACAAGGCCCTCCGTTCGCGCTGACGGATTGAGCGGCTCTCCAGCAGCAGCCACAGGGCGTAGCCCCACAGCGGCGTCGTGCTCACAGCGTACCCGAGGATCAGCATCCCGCTCATGGGCACACCCCGTTGGTTGGTGGCGCGTGGGAATGAACATCAGCGTGCTCGGCCAGGGCCCGCCCCCGGCGGCAGAGCCCGAACCGGGCCACCAGCAGCCCCCCGGCCATCAGGGTCACGGGCAAGAACCAGGCCAGCAGCGTCAGCCGCATGCTCGGGCTCAGCGCGATCGAGGTTGGGTGGCGGTCGGGCATCAGTTTCAGCGAGGTATAGACCAGCGGCACGTCCACGAAGGCCGCGACGCCGTAGACCGCGGCGACCGTCGCTCGGCGGACCGGGTCGTGGATCATCGGCCGCAGCACCAACGCCGCGGCGTAGAGCACCCAAAGCACCAGGCTGAACGTGAGCGGGGCGCTCCACTCCCACCAGTGCCCCCACGCGCTCTTGGCCCAGAACATGCCCGTGAGCAGCACGACCGAGCAGAGCAGCACCGTCAGCTCGCCCGCCGCCTGGGCCAGATCGTCCCACCACAGCGAACGCTGCCACAGGTAGCCCAAGCCGGCGATGAAGACGAGCAACGCGCCCGTAAAGGTGCCGATCGCGACGGGCAGATGGACGTAGTAGATCTTCTGGATCGGCCCCATCGTCGGCTCGACCGGCGTGTACAGCACGAGCATCGAGATCGTGCCCAAGAACAGCACCGCGGTCAGGAGCCAGAAGCCCAGGGCGATTCTTTTCTCTCTGAGTCGCACGGCTCGGACCCCTCGCCCAACAGGCACTCCAACGCGAACCAATCACACCCGGGGGCTCGCCCGTGGCGGGCTCGCACGAGCCCGACAGAGACACGGCCCCGGGGAGACGGAATGCAAGACGGGTGCCAAGGGGAATTGAGCCGGCCAGGCCCACGGCCCAGGCGGATGAACGGTCGGCAAAAACCGCTTTATATCGCTCAGTCGCATCTTGGAATGGGTCAAAGAGCGCGAGCCGAATCCACGCGCCATGCCCCCAATCGGCCCCCCACGGTCCCATGGCTGAGAGAGCGAGCAGCCGCGGAGCCCTGCGTTCAGGAATGATCCGAGTCGGTCGGGCGTGGTTCAGGGCCGCATCGGCGGGGCGGGGCTCAGAGGTCGTGGCAGCTCAGGCAGAGCTGGCTGCCCTGGTTGGACATCACCAGCAGCCGCGGCTCGCTCGAGTACGGGCTGTGGCACGAGGCGCACTCGACGCGGTGGTCGAACAGCCGCACCCGCGGATCGAGCATCGACTCGGGGCGGAGCGCGCCGTCGCCGAAGCCCGGATCGGTCAGGCGGTACTCGACCGCGACCGGGTGAGCCTGCGAGCCCTGGCTGGGCATCCCGAGGAGGACGGCGCCGGTGCGGGCGGTGGCGTCGCTGGCCATGGCTCCGTCGTGGCACGTGAGGCAGCGGGTGCTGCTCGAGGCCGAGCTCAGGACCGCCGACTCGGAGGCGTTCCGCGCCGCCCAGCCTTGATGCGACCCGGGCAGGTGGGCGCGGCCGAGGGCGGCGGCGTGCATCTCGCGGGCACTCGAGCCCGTCGCGTCGTGGCAACGAAGACAGAGCGAGGCGTCGGCGTGGGCTGTCGCGTTGAACGCCGGGGCCCGGGTGAGGCTCGTGGCGTGGTCCTCGGAGATCCCCGAGTGGCAGGTCACACAGCTCACCAGGCCACGCTCGAGAGGTAGGTCCGCGGGGACCGCCATCGAGGCGGGCGGCGAGACGCCCACGGGATGCGACAAGACGGGGTCAAAGTCGTGGCAGATCAGGCAGGAATCCGAGGACCTCACCGGGTCGAGCCGGGTGAGCGAGGCGGCGGCCTGGGACGCCTCGGGGGCGGCTTCAGGGGCGACCACAGGGGCAGCATCGGGTTCGTGGCCGGCGGCGACCGCGCCGAGCGTGAGAAGGGCTACCGTCGAGGCGATGGCGCGGCGGGCGGACCGTTGAGCCCGAGCCTTGGTCTGAGCCGGGGTCCGAGAACGTCGTTGCCCGGTGCTCGGACCTGTTGGAATCATCAAGCCGTTCCCTTTCGCCATGCGATCGGCGGTGGGATCGTCGGCGGAGGGCCCCGGCTTGGGTGGTTTTCACTGATTCACTGCGGTCGGGTCCGGTCTATCCGGTGATCGGGAATGTCCGGGCGCGGTGATTCTCAAGGGCGGGAGAAAGGGAGAACCCGGGAGGAGGGATTGGGCAAGGCTGGGGGGGATTGGGGGGGCTGGGGGGTGCTGAGGGGGCGTTGAGGGGGGTGCGTTGGTGGAATCGGAACCTCTATAGTTTCCGGCATCTTTGGTATGGGATTTGCATTCCGAGTAGTGCATCAACAAATCCGGCACCGCGGCCAGGAGAACGTCCCCACGCCGAGATGACCGAACAGAGGACCCGTTTTCACAGGAGGTCAATCATGAAACGCCGCACTCTTCTTCTTTCAGGGGCCTTGGGAGCCTGCTTCGCGATGCCCGCCATGGGCCAGACGATGGTTGGCCAGGCTCACGATTTCAGTGGGACCGGCTGGGCTCAGGGCGAGATCTGCAAGCCCTGCCATACGCCGCATAACGCGATCGCCGACGAGACGGGCGACATCTATCGGCTGTGGAACCACACACTGACGACCGCGACCTACACGCTGCACGACAGCCTGCCGTCAGCCGCGGGCCCGGACGACGGCACCGCCGCGTTCGACCAGGCCAGCCGCCTGTGCATGAGCTGCCACGACGGTACGGTCGCGCTCGACGCCTTCGGCGGCAACGCCGGCTCAGTCTTCATCACCGGTGGCGAGAACCTCGGCACCGACCTGACCGACGACCACCCGGTCGGCCGCGACGCGATCTACCCGGACAAGCCCTGGATGGTTGCTCCCGTCGTTGGAACCCGTGGCCCTGCTCTCGGTGGCGGCGCCCTTCGGCTGAAGGAAATGAACGTGGACGGACTCCAGGAATTCGTCGTCGGCTGCACCACCTGCCACACCCCGCATTACAAGGGATTTGACCACCAGCTGAACATGACGCAGAACGCCAGCGCCATGTGCCTGAGCTGCCACGTCAAGTAACTCTGAACTCCAGTGTTGCCGCCGGGTCACCCCGATCCGGTGGCGACTTCTTCTCCCTCCATCCCGATCGCTATCGCAACGAGACCCGACTTCGGGTAGGTTGTGAACGAAGCGAGGCCCGGAAATCATGTGGAGCAGAACCCAACACGAGAACGCGACCCCCCACCCGCCCCGCCACGCCCCCTGGGCCCGGGCGGGCGTCGCGTTGTTCCTTCTAACCACCACGCTCACCGCCGGCCTGCTCGGCGGGTGCGCGGCACCGGCGGACACCGCGGCCGCCCCGAGCGACCAGGGCCACTCGTTCTGGCCCCAGTTCCCGGCCGAGCCGCGGGTGCAGTTCCTCGTGGCCTACCGGTTCAGCTCGGACATCGAGCCGGCCAAGAGCCGATTCGATGATCTGATCTACGGCAAGGACACGGGCGTGCTGCCCATCACCAAGCCCTACGGCGTGGAGTTCTGGAACGGACGCATCTACGTCTGCGACATCAAAAACCCGGGCGTGGTCGTGCTCGATCTGGCCAAGCGGCAGACGCGGATCATGCGGACCAGCGGGCTGGGCGGGATGCAGCAGCCGACCGATATCGCGATCGCCGACGACGGGACCAAGTACGTCGCCGACTCGGTGCGGGGCGTGGTCTTCGTGTTCGACGCCGACGAGCGGCACGTCCGCTCGTTCGGGAAGGACAATTTCAAGCCCGTCGGGGTCGCGGTGCACGGCGACCGCCTGTACGTCAGCGACTTCACCAGCGAGCGGGTCTTGGTCATGGACCGCGCCGACGGACGCGTGATCGGGGAGATCGGCGAGCCCGGGGGTGCCGACGGGCAGTTCGTCCGCCCGCTGGGCGTGGGGACCACCCCGGGCGGCGACGTGGTCGTCAGCGACGTGATCAAGTGCCGGCTGCAAGAGTTTGGCCCCAGCGGGGAGCTGCTCAACGCGGTCGGGCAGATCGGCGATACCGCCGGCTCGTTCGTGCGGCCCAAGCACCTTGACGTGGACGAGAACGGGCTGATCTACGTGGTCGATGCGGCGTTCAACAACGTGCAGATCTTCAACGAGCAGGGACAGGTCCTCATGTTCTTCGGGAGCAGCGGCTCGCACCCGGGGGCGATGGACCTGCCCGCCGGTCTCGCGATCAGCGAGGACGGGCTCGAGTACTTCAAGGACTACATCCACCCGGCGTTCAAGGCTGAGCGGCTCGTCTTCGTGACCAACCAGTTCGGGGCCAACAAGGTCGCGGTGTATGCGATGGGGCAGCTCGCCGAGGGGTTCACGACCGACGACATCATCTCGGTGGTTCCGTCGGGCGAGCCGAGCGACGAGCCGGCGCCCGGGGTGATCCCGTTTGAGGACGTGCAGCCCGCCGAGACCGAGACACCCGCCCAGGCGCCCGCCGAGGCCATTGCAGAGCCCGCGACCGCCGGGGACGGGGCTTGAGCACGCTGTGAGGAGCCGGGCATGAGCGGGGCGAGCACCAGCACCGGGGCGAGCAGACGCGGCCGGCTCGGCTGGTCGGCCGCGGTGAGCGTGCTCGGGGTGCTGGGCCTGGCGCTGGTCTGGGGCGGATGCAACACCCAAAGACACTACGAGCTGCTGAGCTTCTTCTTCGACGGCGTGCCCGATCCCAACCGCCCCTTGGACCTGCTCAGCGAGGCCAGCGCGAGCCCGACGTTCAGCCAGCACCAGCCGTTCGTGAGCGACGATTGCCTCAAGTGCCACGAGGACCCCTCCCAGATGACGATGTCGCTCGAAGACTCGTCGCTGTGCCTGCAGTGCCACGAGGACGTGACCTCGCAGTACCCCCGGATGCACGGGGCGGTCGTCGGGCTGGCGTGCCTGCGTTGCCACAGCCCGCACTTCTCCTCCCTGGCGAGCCTGCTGCGTGAGCCGGCCCCCGGGCTCTGCATGCAGTGCCACGACACCAACCAGATGGGAAGCCCGAGCCCGCAGCACGAGGACCTCACGCGAGACTGCCTCGAATGCCACACCGGACACGGCGGCCCGGACCCGCACTTCCTCCGCGCCTCGTGGGCCGACCTGTCGCCCGCCCCCCCACCATCATCGCCCCCACCGCCCGCCCCATCACGATCGGACCCCGACGATGCGCCCTGACCGCGCCAACCCGAACCGGGATCACCGGACGGACGCGGCGGCCCTCGCGCTCGCGACGGCGCTGGCTCTGGGCGTGCCGGCGATGGCGCAGGACAGCGAGCCGCTGATCATCGGGCAGCGTGAGCGTCTGGTCTTCTTCGGGCTCGAGAGGGTCGAGGGCGAGGCCGAGGCGTACTGGCGGTACCGGCTCGACGAGTCCGACCCAGCCGCCGGCCCGTCCATCCGCGACACCGAGAGCGAGTTCCGCGAGAGCGTGTCGATCTTCACCGAGGGGTACCTGGGCAACCCGAACCTGGCCAAGCTCACCCTCGATCTCTCGCTGCGGCTGACGCAAGAGGAGATCGACAGCGACTCGCTGGCGCAGAGCCAGCGGACCAGCGAGACGTTCGCGGAGTACGACGTGAGCGTGCTTGTTCTTGAGAAGAGCGACACGCCGCTGACGGTCTACTCGCGGCGGTCCGAGACGCTGCTGGACCGGCAGTTCGCCGACTCGCTCGACAGCACCACCACCGAGCACGGGGCCCGGCTCCAGCTCCGGTACGAGGCGGTGCCGATGCAGCTCAGCTACTTCCACCGCGAGCAGGTGCAGACGGGGCGGTTCAGCGGCACCGATTTCCGGCTCGAGCAGGACACGCTCACGTGGCAGGGCCGCACACGCCCGGTGGGCGGGCACCGGGTCTGGTGGGACTACTCGTACTCGAGCGTGGACGAGTCGGGGCAGATCCGGCTGCCCAACACCTTCGACCGGCACGACGCGTTCCTCAACCACACGCTCGACTTCGGCGCCGAGTCGCGGAACAACCTCCGGTCGAGCTTCCGGTTCTACCAGGAGACGGGCGAGTTCCCGGTCGATCGGCTGCGGTGGAACGAGATCCTGCGGCTTCGCCACACCAAGCACTTCGAGACGCGGTACGACTACCTCTTCGATCGTCAGGAGCGGCCCGACAGCACGCAGAACTCGTACCGCGGGTCGGCGGGCTTCCGCCACGAGCTGTACGACAGCCTGGCCACCACCGGGCGGGCCGGGGCCAGCCGCCTGACGCTCGACGAGGACAACTTCGAGAGCACCGAGCAGTTCGCCGACCTGGGGGTCGAGTACCGCAAGCTCGTGCCGCTGGGCCGCATCCTGGCGACGATCGATCTGGACTACTCGTCGCTGGACGACTCGGACCGGGGCGGCTCGCTGAACGTCACGGACGAGTCGCACACCTTCGGGGCCTCGGGGTTCATCACGCTGGGCCGCCGCAACATCCTGCCCGCCTCGGTCGTGGTGACCGACGCGACCGGGGTGTTTGTCTACGTGGAGGGGGCGGACTACACGGTGCGGGTGTTCGCCGACCGGACCGAGATTCAGCGGGTGCTGGGGGGCAACATCGCCGACGGGCAGACGGTGCTGGTGGATTACGAGATCGGGCCCGAGCCGGCGAGCGAGACCGAGACCGTCGGCTCGTCGTTCACGCTGCGCTACCGGATCGACGAGGGCCCGCTCAAGGGGCTCAGCCCGTTCGTCCGGTACCGCGACCAGCGCCAGGACCGGACCTCGGACCTCCCGCTGGGCACGCCGGGCAACGACGTGCGTGACCTGGTGGTCGGCGTGGATTACGACCTAGGGCGGCTGTCGCTCTCGGCCGAGCACCAGAAGCGCGACAGCACGCTCTCGCCCTTCGACCAGACCCGGCTCGAGGGGCGGTTCACGCAGCGGTTCGGGCGCGGCAACTCGCTCATCGCCAGCGTCTACTACCAGGACACCGACCGCTACGAGGAGGACCTGCGCAGCGAGGTGTTCAACGCGACGACCCGGTGGAACACCCGCCTGAGCGATCGGCTGCAGACCGGCGTCGTCGGGACATACCGCGTGGACAGCGACAGCGACGGCACCGACACCGAGGCGTTCGACCTGGAGCTGGACCTGCTGTGGCGGTACCGCCTGACCACGGTCTTCTGCAACGCGCGGACCTCGTTCGTAAACAGCGACCAACGCGACAATACCTCTCAGACCCTCACCGTGGGTGTCCGAAGAAAGTTCTGAGCCATGACACCCCCCCACACAACCCACAACCCCACAACCCGCAACCCCCGGCCCTGTGGCCTGGGACGATCGGCCACGCTGCTGGCGGTCGCGTCGCTCGTGCTGGGCGTGCCCGGCTGCGCCCAGCCCAAGGGGGTGCTGTTTGAGCCGTTGGACTCGCCGCTGAGCTGGCCCCCGCCGCCCGAGGCGGCGCGGATCGATTACGTGGGCGAGCTGCGGACCGACAAGGACCTCAAGCCGGGGCGATCGTTCTTCGCGGGCATGGGCGAGTCACTGTTCGGGGCCGAGCCGGCCCACGCGATGCGGACGCCCTTCGCGTGCTGCACCGACGGGGGCGATCGCCTGTTCGTCGCCGACAGCAACGCGCACACGGTCCACGTGTTTGATCTGCAAACCCGCCGGTATGAGCAGTGGACACCCGAGGAGCCCGCCGCGTTCGCCCAGCCCGTCGCGGTGGCCTACGACCCGGCGGGCCGCCTGCTGGTCGCCGACTCCGTCGCCGGCGTGATCCACGCGTTCGACGAGGGCGGCCGATACACGGGCACGCTGGGCGAGGGGCTGCTCGAGCGGCCGACCGGGATCGCGGTGGACCCGACGAACGAGCGGCTGTTCGTCGCCGACGCCGCGGCCCACGAGGTCGTGGTGCTGACGCCTGCGGGCGGGCTGATCCGCCGCCTCGGCGAGCGGGGCACGCAGCCCGGGCAGTTCAACTTCCCGACCGGCGTCGCGGTGGGTCCGGGCGGGTCGTTGTACGTGAGCGACACGCTGAACTTCCGGGTGCAGGTGTTCGACGCGGCGTTGAACCCGGTGCTCCAGATCGGGAGCAAGGGCGACCTGCCCGGGTACTTCTCGCACCCCAAGGGGATCGCGCTCAACTCGGCGGGCCACCTCTACGTGGTGGACTCGCACTTCGAGTCGGTGCAGATCTTTGACCGCCAGGGGCGGCTGCTGCTCACGTTCGGCGAAGAGGGGCCCGGCCCGGGGCAGTTCTGGATGCCCACCGGCGTGCACATCGACGCGGACGACCGGGTCTGGGTCACCGACTCGTATAATCAGCGGGTGCAGGTGTTCGACTACCGATCGGAGGAGGGGCCATGAACACGAACTCGTTGCGACTGTGGTTGGGAGCGATAGCGATGGGTGCCGCCGGGGGCGGTGCCGCGGCGCAGGGCCAGACCGTGGTGGACTCGCTGCACAACCTCTCGGCCTCGGGGCCCGGCGTGGTGCGAGCCTCGTCTGAGGAGCAGGTCTGCATCTTCTGCCACACCCCGCACAACTCCTCGCCGGTGCGGTCGCTGTGGAACCGGTACCTGCCCGTCGCGGCGTACTCGGTGTACACCAGCAACGCGCTCGACGCGAGCCCGGGGCAGCCGACCGGGAGCTCGAAGATGTGCCTCTCGTGCCACGACGGGACGATCGCGCTGGGCAGCGTGCTCACGGGCGACCAGGTGATCCTGATGGCCGGGGGCGTGACCACGATCCCGCCGGGCGCGACCAACCTGGGCACCGACCTGACCGACGACCACCCGATCTCGTTCGCGTTCGACTCGTCGCTGCTGGGCAAGGACCCGCACCTGGCCGACCCGGCCGGGCTGCCCGAGGCGATGCGGCTCGACGCCAACCGCGAGCTGCAGTGCACCACCTGCCACGACGCGCACAGCAACACCTTCGGGCACTTCCTGGCGATGGACAACACCGACTCGGCGATGTGCCTGAGCTGCCACCAGATCTCCACCACCGACATCCCAACACACCAGAACTGCGCCAGCTGCCACCAGACGCACACCGCCCCCAGCGGGCCCTACCTGCTCCGGGGAGACCGCGTCACCACGACCTGCACCGAGTGCCACGACGGGGCGCACCCGCCGGCGGTGGACATCGCGACCGGGCTGCTGAGGTTCAGCGCCCACGACACGGGCCCCCTAGTGGATTCGGTCAACCCGATCCCCAACTCCGTCACCTGCACCGACTGCCACGACCCGCACACGATGATGTCGGGCACCGCCGCCGCGCCGGCGATCCACCCGAGCTTCGGCGTCATCGACGGGATCAACGCCTCGGGTTCGCCGGTGACCCAGGCCGCCGCGGAGTACGAGGTCTGCTTCAAGTGCCACGCCGACGAGTCGGTCTTCACGGCCTCGTGGGTTCCCCGCCAGATCACGCAGACCAACACACGCCTCGAGTTCGCCCCCAACGCGGTCTCGTTCCACCCCGTGCAGAGCCCGGGCCGCAACGCGGATGTGCCGAGCCTCAGGCCCGGGTGGACCGAGAGCAGCGTGATGTACTGCACGGACTGCCACGCCTCGGATACCTCCCCGACGGTCGGCGGGCTCGACGCGGCCGGGCCGCACGGCTCCAACGAGGAGCCGCTGCTCGTCGCGCGGTACGACACCGACGACTTCGCCCAGGAGAGCGCCGCGGCCTTCGCGCTGTGCTACCTCTGCCACGACCGCGACGGCACCAACGGCATCCTGAGCGACCGATCCTTCCTGCACCAGAAACACCTGAACCAGGACGTGTCGTGCGCCGCCTGCCACGACCCCCACGGGATCTCCTCGGCCCAGGGCACCCTGACCAACAACGCCCACCTGATCAACTTCGACACCTCGATCGTCTTCCCCGACCCCAACACCGGGCGGCTCGAGTACGTCTCGACGGGGACCTTCAGCGGGGAGTGCTGGCTGACGTGCCACGGCGAGGACCACTCGGGAGAGAACTACTCCCGGTGACCCATACACTTGCCCGCCTCCCCCACACCCCGCCCCCCCACACGGCGAGCCTCAGCCAGCCGACCTGACCGGAGACCCGCCCTTGAGCAAATCGATCCTGATCGTGGATGACGAGCGGGTGCTGCGCGAGTCGTTGGCGACACTTCTCGAGAGCGAGGGGTATGAGGCGCTGCAGGCTGGCAACGGCAAGGAAGCGCAACAGATCCTGCTGCAGCGCTCCGTGGACGTCGTGCTCTCGGACATCCGCATGCCCGAGATGGACGGCATGGGGCTGCTGGCCCACCTGCGGACACTCCAGCCTCAGACCCCCGTGATCATGATGACCGCGTACGGCACGGTCGAGAACGCGGTCGCGGCGATGCGGACCGGGGCGTGGGACTACCTGCTCAAGCCGGTGCAGTTCGACGACCTGCTGCTCAAGATCGAGCGGGCGCTGGAGTTCGGCGAGATGTCGCGCGATCGCGATACGATGATCGAGCAGCTCGCCGCGGACAGCACCTTCCACAACATGGTCAGCGAGGCCCCGAGCATGCACCGGCTGTTCGACCAGGTCCGCAAGCTCTCGACGGTCAAGAGCAGCGTCCTGTTGAACGGCGCCTCGGGCACGGGCAAGGAGCTGTTCGCCCGCGCGATCCACTTCAACGGGATCACCCGGGCCAAGCCGTTCGTGCCTGTGAACTGCGGCGCGATCCCCGAGTCGCTCGTCGAGTCCGAGCTGTTCGGGCACAAGAAGGGCGCGTTCACCGGCGCGGTCGCCGACCGAGTCGGGTTCTTCGAGACGGCCAACGGCGGCACCGTCTTCCTCGACGAGATCTCCTCGCTCCCCAAGGCCGCCCAGAGCTCGCTGCTGCGCGTGCTCGAGGACCGCCTCGTTGTCCCGGTCGGCGACACCCGCCCAAGGCCGATCGATGTCCGGGTGATCGCGGCGACCAACCAGGACCTGACGAAGCTGGCCCAAGACGGCGAATTCCGGGAGGACCTGCTGTTCCGGCTCAATGTCGTGACGCTGACCCTCCCGCCGCTCTCGGCCCGCAAGGAGGACATCCCGCTGCTGACGCACCACTTCATCGAGCGGTACACCCAGCAGATGGGCAAGCAGATCGACGGGATCACCAACGGCGCGATCCGGGCCCTGCTCGCCCACGAGTGGCGGGGGAACATCCGCGAGCTGCAGAACGTGATCGAGCGGGCGGTGATCTTCGCCGAGGGCCGTTCGATCAGCGTGACGGACCTGCCCTTCGCGACCGAGTACGCCGACGACGACGAGGGCGAGGACCTGCGCGAGTCGATCCGCCAGTTCGAGCGTCAGCACATCATCTACTGCCTGCGTCGCCACCGGTACGACAAGGCCCAGGCCGCCCGGCAGCTGGGCATCGGGATCTCGAGCCTCTACCGCAAGTGCGAGGAGCTGGACATCCCCAAGAATCTCGAAGAGCTCGACGCTAACGGGCAGGCCGGGTCCTGAGCCCCAGCCCCGGATCACCGGCTCACCGGCTCAGCCGCCCCGGATCTGGTTCGCGCCGCCCCCCCGGGTTCCCGGCTGTGAGAGGCCAACACCCCACCCCCCCGTTCTCGGGCCGACCAAGGTGCCTCACCGGCCAGATATAGGCTCCCCGCGGCGGGGCTCGGTCTGTTCGTGGTACGCGGTTTGCACCATGAACCGGGGCCGCCCCGTGGTGGGGCGTGCCACCGCGAGGCTTCTCCGCGAGACCGGCCCATGCTGCGACGCAAGCTGCTCATCATCCTGACCTCGCTGGCCCTGCTGATGCTCGGGTCGTCGCTGGTGTCGGTGGTCGCGATGACCCGGGCGCTCGAGGAGCTTGAGCCGACGACCCAAGCCGCGGGAGACTCGGCGCTGAGCCCCGCGGGGCCCACAACGGACGCCAACCCGACTGACCCCGCGCTCGCCGCGGACCGATTCCGCAGGACCGCGATCGGGCTGGCGATCGCGCACCTGGTGCTGCTGAACATCTCGATCGTGGTGCTGCTCCGGGCGGCGACGCTGGTGCTGCGGCCGGTGGATCGGCTGGTCGAGGCGAGCCGTCGGCTCGCGAGCGGCGACCACGCCCACCGGGTCGAGGTCCGACGTCACGACGAGTTCGACGAGCTGGGCGAGGCGTTCAACGCGATGGCCCAGACGCTGCAGACCAACGAGGCGCAGCGGATCGAGACGCTCCACCAGGTCGCCCGGACCCTGAACCACGAGCTGAACAACGCGATCGCGATCATCGAGCTGCAGCTGCGGCTGGTGCAGAAATCACCGGGCTATGATTCGGCCAGCGGCGTTCAGCTGCAACGTATCCACGAGGCGCTGAGCCACATGAACAAGACCATCGTGTCACTCAAAGACGTGCGCCGGGTTGTGCTCACCGAGTACATCGAGGGCGTGCAGATGCTCGACCTGAAGCTCTCGACCCAGGCCGAGGGCACGCTTGAGCCCCGCCCCGCCGGCCCGGTGCGCACGCCATGATCGCCAGCCCCAACGCCCCGCTGCTCTCCGAACTCCGGTGGTTTGTGCTGCAGCGTTGGGGCGCCGCCGCCGTCGTGATCCTCAGCGTTCTCGCCTACGCCGCCTGGGGTGGGTGGTCGGCGACCAACGGGTGGATCCTCGCCGTGGGCGTCGCGATCTTGCTGTGCAACGCGGGGTACTGGGTCGTGCTGCGACGCCCCGGCTCGCTCGCCGACGAGACCCATCAGCGGGTGTTCGCGTGGGCCCAGATGGTGCTGGATTTAGCGTGCCTCACCGCGCTGGCGATGCTCACCGGCGGCGCGCTGAGCCCGCTGCTCGGGCTGTTTGTGCTGCACATGATCTTCGCGAGCCTGCTGCTGCAGCCGCCTCGCTACGCGGCGTACGCGGCGTGGGGTGTCGCGGTCGCGATGATGGGGCTGGCGCTGGCGCTGCACGGCGACCGGCTCGACACGACGCCCGAGCGGCTCGTCGCGTTGAGCTGGGCCGGCACGCTGCTGCTGACGGTTTTCTTCACCAGCCACATCACCGGCGCGCTGCAGGCGCTCAACGCCGAGCTCACCCGCCACCAGGCGCACCTGATCCAGCAGGAGAAGATGGTCGCGGTCGGGCAGATGGCCTCGGGCGTGGCCCACGAGATCGCCAACCCGCTGGCCAACATGGACGGGCTGCTGCAGCTCGTCGCGCGAAACCCGGACCGGATGTCCCCCGAGACGCTGCACGAGCTGCGCGAGCAGATCAAGCGGATCACCCACATCGCCCACCAGCTCAAGGACTACGCCCACCCCTCGCAGATCGAGCGGCGAACCATCACCCCGGCTGAACTCATCGACTCCGCGACGGACATGATCCGCTTCGACAAGCGGCACCACAGCATCGTCATCGAGCCGCCGCCCGACGACAACTGCCACGTCCGCGTGCACACCCAGTCGATGCAGCAGGTGCTCGTCAACGTGATCATCAACGCGCTCGACGCGACCGACGCGGTGGACTCGGTGGCCGACCGCGACGAGCCGCGGGTCGCGGTCTCGGCCCGGCTCCTGGGCAGCACGGTCTGCCAGATCACGGTCGCCGACAACGGCGTGGGGCTCAGCCCCGAGCAAGCCGCCCAGGCCTTCGAGCCCTTCTTCACCACCAAGCCGCTCGGGCAGGGCACCGGGCTGGGGCTCTCGATCAGCGAGAACCTGGTTCGGCGTGAGGGCGGCACCATCGAGCTGGCCAGCGAGCCGGGCCGGGGGGCGACGCTCACGATCTCGCTCCCGCTGGCCCATCCCTCGGCCTGAGCGATCAACTGAAACCGGGAGCCCGCTCGCGCCTGGGTTCTCGGGAGTGAGAACGGGGCGGGGCACGCTGTGCGTGCGGCCATCTCGCAAATCCCCACCTTGGCATCCAAATTGTTTATAATGCAGATCGCCGCTATCCCCACACACTCACCGAGGTCACGCCATGGCTTGGAGTCGCGTTAACCCGATCCGCAGGGCACCGGGCCACCGTCTCGGCCCGCCGCTGGCCTGGGTCGCCGCCGCGGCTCTCGTCTTCGCCGCCACCGGGCTCCAGGCCCAGCTGGAGGCGCAGACCGCACCCACCGCGAGGGTGAACTCGTGCACCACCGCGGGGTGTCACACCGACGTGACCGACCGCCCGGTGATGCACCTCCCGGTGTCGCAGCTCCAGTGCTTCGAGTGCCATACCTACGCCAACGCCGAGCAGCACCGGTTCGAGCTGACCAAGCCCAAGGCCCAGCTCTGCCTGGACTGCCACGAGCCGAACCAGGCCGACCGCGTGGTTCACAAGCCCGTGGCGGACGGCGACTGCCTCTCGTGCCACGACCCGCACGGCTCGGAGCACAAGATGATCCTCAAGAAGACCCCGTCCAAGGGCCTGTGCCTCGACTGCCACGAGGAGGACTACACAACCTTCGACTTCGTGCACGGGCCCGTCGCGGTCGGCGCCTGCGCCGTGTGCCACGAATCGCACTCGGGCTCCTACCCCAAGCTGCTGACCGAGAGCCCCACCAAGCTGTGCGCCGAGTGCCACGAGGGCAAGACCCCGACGGGCACGCAGCTGTGGCAGCAGCACAAGCCGATGGAGCAGGGGTGCACCTCGTGCCACAACCCCCACGCCTCGAACTCGCCGTTCCAGCTCAGTGCGCCGACCGCGGACCTCTGCATGTCGTGTCACGACGGGATGAAAGAGACGCTGAGCTCGGCCCACACCCTGCACGGCCCGCTGACCGAGCCCAACGGGTGCGTCGATTGCCACGACCCCCACTTCTCGCCCCTCGAGCACCTGCAGAAGGTCGCCCAGCCCGAGCTGTGCCTCAACTGCCACGACAAGCCCATCACCACGCCGAGCGGCCACGTGCTGACCGACATGAAGACGCTGCTCGAAGACAACCCGAATCACCACGGCCCGATCCGTCAGGGCGCCTGCACCCTGTGCCATCAGCCACACGCGAGCGCCGAGAACATGCTGCTCACCCAGGCCTACCCACCGGATTTCTACGCCCGGTTTGAGCTTGAGAACTACCAGCTGTGCTTCACCTGCCACCAGGCCGACCTGGTCCTCGAGGAATCGGGCACGCGGCTGACCGGGTTCCGCGACGGGGACCAGAACCTGCACTGGCTGCACGTCAACCAGGAGAAGGGGCGGACGTGCCGAGCCTGCCACGAGGTGCACGCGTCCAAGAGGCCGTTCCACATCCGCGAGGCGGTGCCGTTTGGCCCCAAGAAGTGGATGCTCGAGCTCAACTTTGAGGTCCAGCCCGACGGTGGCTCGTGCGCCCCGGCGTGCCACCTCCCCCGGACCTACTCAAGAATTGTCGCGCTCGATGGCCCCGCCGATGCCGAGGGGTCCGGGGCCTCGCCCTGAGCTTCGGTGTCGCGGGCGAGCCCTGATCGCCTCAGGGGCCGCGACGTTCGAGCTCGGGCGAGTAGGTGTTGTTGTACCACCGTTGCTCGTGGCACGCGGACGCGCAGGTGCCGCCCGTCTCGGTCTGCTCAAACCCGATGGGCAGGTTCCAGCCGCCGGGCCCGAACGGGAACTCCTCACGCATCAGCTTGGGCAGCGCCCCCGCGTGCGGCTGATGGCAGATGTGACACGAGCGGCCCTTCTCCCGATTGACGTGCATGTAGTGCAGGTTCAGGTCGCCCTCGCGGAACCCCGTGGTCGCGGTGTACGGCTCCTGGATCAGGATCGGGTCGTGACACTCGAGGCACATCGCGTACGACTCGACGTCGAAGTCCTCGTAGTCCCGGTCCGGATAGTTGACACGCAGCAGCGCCTTCTGCGGCGAGAAGTGCGGGGCGTGGCACGAGGTGCAGTCCCCGTTCGCAGCCGGCGCGTGCACGACCGCCGACTCCTCGATCACCCGCTTCATGTTCGGGACCAGCTCCCCGGTCGGCAGCTCGATGGTCTGGTCATGGCAGCTCATGCACAGATCAAACGGCGACTCGATGAGCATCGACTCGTGCTCGCCGGCGTGCGGCTCGTGGCACTGGGTGCACGACTGCTCGCCCTCGAACGCGCCGTGGAGGCTCTTCGCGTTTGCCAGGTCGTGCACGGTCTCCTGATGGCAGCTCAGGCAGAGCGTGTGCTGGTTCTGCGCGAGCATCCCCGGGGCCTCGCCGCCGTGGGGCAGGTGGCAAGCAACGCACCCCGGGTCCATCATCGGCTCGTGCATGAAGGCCGGGCCCCCGTTGGGCTGGCCGCTGAGCGGCCGGATCGTCAGCACCCCGAGGTGGTCCATCTCGCGGTGACACGTGAAGCACAGCTCGGCCTGATCGCGGACCAGCAACGACCCGTGGCGAGACTGGTGCGGGTCGTGGCAGGTCAGGCAGTCCCCCTGGTCCACGGGCGCGTGGCCGAACGAGTGCGAGACGTCATCGTGGCACGAGGCGCACAGGGCCCCGGTCGTCGGGGTTCGCAGGAAGCTCTTGCGGTCCCCGCCGTGCGGGTTGTGGCACTCGTTGCACGAGCCGGCCGCGAACGGCAGGTGGACCGACGCCGCGGGGCCCTCGAAGGAATGGCAGGCGGCGCAGCTGCTCGAGTCGTCGGTGACGGGAACGAACTCGTGCGATTCGGGTTCCCCGGTCGGGGTGTGGCAGGCGGCGCAGTTACTCGTCGCGACCGGGGCGTGGACCCATCGGGTGCTGGCGAGCTGCGAGTGGCATCCCGCAGCGGTGCACCCGGCGTCGTACACCGTGCTGGCCTGGCCCCCAACCGCAGACTGAGCCGGACCGCCCTGGGTTGAGGCGGGCGGGGAGGTGTGGGTCGAGCCTTCGGCCGACGCGGAGCCGGTAAAGACCGCCGAGCGGAGCGGCGAGGCCACGACAGCCAGAATCGCCACGATCGCGACCGACATCACCACGGTTCTGACCAGGATCTGACTCTTCGGCATGCGGCCCCCGGGAAGAACTTCGAGGTCATGAGGTGGCACGCAATCATGGTATGCTGTTTGCAGTTCTTTACAAGAGCGGGAAACAATTCGATCTGCGGCCCCCTGCCGCGAATATCATCATCGGGTGACGGATCGAGGCGTGGACCGCTGAGCCTGTCACCGATTGAGAGGGCAGAGATGCTCCGATTCCGACCCTTCCTTGACATGCTGACGATGAGCAAGCTCTCCATCCTCGGGGCCGTGCTCGTCACGACCGCGGTGGGCGCCGACGTCATGCTCATCGTCGGCGAGCTTCTCATCTTTGAGAGCAACCCCTACATCGGCATCGTCGCCTACGTCATCTTCCCCAGTGTCGCGGCCCTCGGGCTCGGGCTGATCCCGGCCGGGATCCTGCTGCACGAGCGCAAGCGGCTCCGGGCGAACCAGGTCCGAGAGATCGTCTCGCGGATCCGGCGGATGTACATCCTCAGACTCATTCTCATCCTCTCGATGTTCAACTTCGTGATCTTCGCGTTCGTGGGGTATCGCGGGTTCCACTACGTCGAGTCGGCCGAGTTCTGCGGGCTGCTGTGCCACCAGGTGATGTCGCCCGAGTACACGGCGTACAAGTACTCGCCGCACTCGGAGATCCATTGCGTGGACTGCCACGTCGGATCCGGGCCGGGCTGGTTCCTCAAGTCCAAGCTCGACGGCACGCGCCAGCTCCTCGGCGTGATCACGGACAACTACGCCAGGCCGATCGAGACGCCCATCCACAACCTGCGCCCGGCCAAGGACGTCTGCCAGGTCTGCCACAGCACCGAGAGCTACCAGGGCAGCCGCATCAAGGTCATCGAGCGGTACCTCTCCAACGAGGCCAACACCCGCACCTACACCGTGCTCAACCTCCTGCTCGGCGCCGACGGGAAGGCCTGGACCGACCCGGATCGCCGCGGCATCCACTGGCACAGCAGCGAGGATCACGAGATCCGGTTCTTCTCGACGGATCACAAACGCCAGAACGTCGTCCGCGTCGAGCTGACCACCAAGGACGGCGACATGCGGGTCTGGACCCGCCCCGGGACCGAGAACGCCCCGATCCACCCCGAGCCCGAGACCATGCGCATCATGGACTGCGTGGACTGCCACAACCGTCCGGCGCACAACTTCCGCCCGCCGGACGTCGCGCTCGACGAGTCGCTGGCCGCGGACAAGCTCGACCCGGCGGTCCCATGGATCCGCAAGCTCTCCGAGGAACTGATCACCACGACCTATGAGAGCTCCGAAGAGGCGATGGCCGCGATCGCCAAGCTCCCCGAGATCTACCAGCAACGGTTCCCCAACCTCTGGTTCATCCACGCCGCCCAGGTGCGCGAGTCGGTCCCCGTGCTCCAGGAGATCTACAGCGCCAACGTCTTCCCCGAGATGAAGATCGACTGGAACACCTACCCCTCGCACCTGGGGCATCCCACCGCGCACAGCGCGGGGTGCTTCCGATGCCACGACGGCGGGCTCGTCGATCAGCAGGGCTCGGTGATCACAAACGACTGCACCGCGTGCCACTACGTGCTCGCCGAAGACGAGCAGGACCCGGTCGTGCTCCGGATGCTCGAGGACCGGTAGGCGGACCCAAGGCAGGACACCCCCCAGAGCAAAGCACGCCAGAGCAATGGCAATTCAGACTCACCAGCCCCCACCCCCCCCAGAACCCAGCCCATGAGCATCACGCCCGACAACCACCACGCTGCTGAGATTGTCCGCCGCCGGGGGTTGCTGCTCGGGACGCTGCTGACGCTGGGCTATCTCGCCTCGGGCCTGGCGCTGGGTCGGGCCGGGCTGGCCCCGGATCCCAGCTCGGGTTTGAGCTCGGGTCCCGATGCCGATCGTCAGCCGACTGTTGAATCAGAATCGACGCCCCACCCGCACACCGGGCTCGAGCAGATCCTGACCCCACCCGGCACCGCCTTCGACGGGCAGAGCTGCACCGCGGTGGGCTGCCACTCGGAGAAGACGGACCACGAGTTCACGCACGGGCCGCTGTACGTCAGCGCGTGCAACATCTGCCACGTGGTCGCCGACCGCGAGACGCTCCGGGTCGGGCTGGCCCGCCCGGTCAACCAGCTCTGCGTGTTCTGCCACGAGCAGGACACCCCGACGCAGACCACGGTGCATGCGCCGTTCAGAGCCGGCGCGTGCGTGCAGTGCCACAGCCCGCACGGGGGCGAGGACCCCCGCCTGCTCCGCAAGGATCACTACGGCGAGCTGTGCCTGAGCTGCCACGAGAGCATGGCCGAAGCGCGGGACCTGGTGCACGGCCCGGTGGCTGACGGCGCTTGCTCGGCCTGCCATCAGCCCCACACCTCGCCCAACCGCAAGCTGCTGATCGAGGACGGCCAGTCGTTGTGCCTGAGCTGCCACGCCGACCTTGGCAACCGGATCGAGACCGCGCTGGTGGTGCACCCGCCGGTCCAGACCGACTGCCAGCTCTGCCACGACCCGCACGCCACCGACAACCCCGCGATGCTCCTGCAAGACGCGTCCACGCTCTGCATGAGCTGCCACGAGGAGGTTCGGCACACCGTGGACGACGCGACCACGCCGCACGGCGCCGTGACCTCCGAGCGGAGTTGCCTGAGCTGCCACTCCCCGCACACGAGCGATCACCAGCGGCTGCTGCGCAACAACGCGGCCTCGCTCTGCTTCGAGTGCCACGACAAGGTCATCGAACGCGAGGACGGCACCACCCTGGCCAACATGAAAGAGATCGTCGAGACCCGCGCCAACCTGCACACGCCCGTCGCCCAGGGCGACTGCACGCTCTGCCACGAGATCCACGGCGGGTCACGCGAGCGGCTGCTGGTCCGCGAGTATCCCAGCACCATCTACGCCCCCTTCGGCGAGAGCCAGTACGCCCTCTGCTTCGGGTGCCACGACCAGACCATGGTGACCGATCAGAAAACGACGACCGTGACCCGCTTCCGCAACGGCGACACCAACCTGCACTTCGTCCATGTCAACGACGACAAAAAGGGCCGAACCTGCGCCGTCTGCCACGACACGCACGCGTCCAACCACGCCAAGCACATCCGCGAGGCGGTGCCGTACGGGCCCGGCGGATGGGAGCTGCCGATCGGCTTCCAACAGACGCTCGAGGGCGGCACCTGCGCCGCGGGCTGCCATCAGCCCCACGAGTACAACCGGTCCGACCCGGTGAATTATCCGCCCGCCCCCCCACCCGCCCCCGAGGCAAACGACTGAGCCAACGAACACGAAGCATCGCGACATCGCGAGCACCATGGAAGAAGGGGAATCCGAATGAGCAAGCACCTGAACACGATTCTCGCCGCCGTCTGTCTGGCGATCGGCCCCGCGATGCCCGGCGCCATCGCCCAGGCCCCGCAGAGCCCCCCCACCACACCCCCCACCACCCCGGAGCAGGCCACACCCGAACAGGCCACGCCTGAGCAGGCCACGCCCGAGCAGGCCACGCCCGAGCAGGCCGACCCCGCGCCGGCCTACCGCCTCACGACCATGACCGGCGACACCGCCGACAGCACCCAGCGCGAGGGCCGGGCCCTGGTCCTCATGTACGTCATGCCCAAGCAACGCGGCTCAGAGCGAGCGATCGTCGAGGCGAGCCAGATCGTCAAGCGGCTCGGCGAGCACCCCGTCGATCTGCTCATCGTCACCGCCAAGCCGGATCAGCGGGACTACTTTGCGCAGTTCTGGGAGGACGAAGAGCTCGAGGCCCAGCTGGCCTTTGATCCCGACCGCGAGCTGTACGCGGCGCTGAAGCTGATCGCGCTGCCGACCACGGTCGTGATCGATCGCGCCGGGCAGGTGATCTTCCGGACCCCGACGCACAGCTCCCGGTTCCGGATCGACATCGACGGGTACGCCCGACGGGCCGTGGGGCTGCTCGATGAGGCCGGGCTCGCCCAGCAGCTGCGGTCCAAAAACCTCCCGCTCGAATCGACCAAGAGCCTCGCGGCTCGGCACCGGGCCGCGGCCCGCCTCATGCGTGAGAAGGGGTACCTCGACGCCGCGGAGAGCGAACTCAACAAGGCCCTTGAGCTCGACCCGCAGAGCGTGGAGGCCCGTCTGGACCTGGCCGACCTGTTCATCTATTCCAGGCGGCTCGACGAGGCGGGCCGGATCATCGACGAGGTCCTGCTGATCGACAACAAGCAGCACCGGGTGCAGCTCTTGCGGGGCATCCTGCTGTTCCGGCAGAACAAGCTCGAAGAGGCCCGGACCCTGCTCACCGGGGTGCTGATCCTGAACCCCGACCCCGCCCGCACCCACTTCTATCTGGGCCGAATCTACGAGGCCCAGGGCGATCAGGGCCAGGCCCTGAGCCACTACCGCGAGGCCCTGGGCAAGCTCTTGGACGAGCCGATCGACTGACGCGACCGACTGACCCAAGCGACTGGCCCGAGCGACCCGGCGATCGACCCAGATCCGAGCGGCAGCTGCCGATCGGGTTCTCGGGCGTTGATTCTTCCGTGGGTCAGCCGGCGCGCCCCGGGCCAGGGGGAAGGGGAATGGAGCGGAGGAGAATCGAACTCCCAACTTCCAACTTGCAAAGCTGGCACTCTACCAATTGAGTTACCGCCCCTAATGAGGGAATTTCTTCGATTTTTGCGCGGGTTCCGGTACCATGGCGTTCCACGCGGCCAAAGCATATGCCGATGGGGGGAGGGCCGGTTCGCCACAAGCGAAAACCCCGCCCGGCCCGGCACCAGACGCCCCACCCCCCCAGCCCCCAGCACCGACCCCGAGATCCCACGGTCTACATCACGAGCAGGAGTTGCCCTATGTTCCGGTCACGCACACTCATCCCCGCCCTTCTGGTCGCCGCGGCCGCCGCGTTTGCGGCGCCCGCCACCGCGGGGCCCGAGACGACCTTCTCCTACCAGGGCTCGCTCTCGGACGCGGGCGCGCCCGCCGACGGCTCGTTCGACCTGAGCTTCTCGCTCTGGACCGCGGCGATCGGCGGGTCGCAGGTCGGCTCGGCGATCGTGATCAACGCCCATGCGGTTACCAATGGCCTGTTCACCACGGAGCTGGATTTCGGGTCCGCCGCCTTCGACGGCAGCCCCCGCTGGCTCCAGGTCGTCGTCAACGGCGAGACCCTCACGTCGCGCCAGCCCATCACCCGAACCCCCTACTCGATCGCGACCCGCGGCATCACGGTTGGCGCGGACGACAACGTGGGCATCGGGGTCGCGGTGCCGCAGTACCCGCTGCACATCAACGCCCCGGCCGGCTCGGTCTACACGCTCTACAGCCGCAACAACAACGAGAACGGCGTGGGCATCTACGGGCAGAGCGATCAGCCGGGCGGGCGTGGCGTCATCGGGTATTCCTCCGCCGCCACCGGCGCGGGCAGCGGGCTCTTCGGGCAGACGCCCAGCACCACGGGGCGCGGCGTGTTCGGCTTCGCCACCGCCACCACCGGCGTGAACTTCGGCGTCCGCGGGCTCTCGAGCAGCACCTCGGGCCGCGGGATGTTCGGCCACGCCAACGCCGCCACCGGCGAGACCTTCGGCGTCTACGGCCGCAGCGACAGCCCCGACGGCCGCGGCGTCCTCGGGGCCGCGACCTCCGCCAGCGGCGTCAGCTACGGCGTCCTCGGCACCGCCCAGAGCCCCCTCGGGTACGGCGTCGTCGGACAAGCCCTAGCCACCACCGGACCCGTCGCCGGTGTCCACGGGCTCACCGCCAGCGTGAACGGACGCGGGCTCCTCGGATACGCCAGCGCCGCCACCGGGATCAACTACGGCGTCTACGGGCTCACCGAGAGCACCACCGGACGCGGCGTGCTCGGCTTGGCCGAGGCGGCCACCGGCTCCACCGTCGGCGTCACCGGGCAGACCAGAAGCACCGCGGGCATCGGCGTGCTCGGCAGCTCCTTCGCCACCACCGGCACACCCGTCGGCGTCTTTGGCAACGCCAACACATCCAGCGGATTCGACTTCTTGGCCGGCGGCGCCGGCTTCGATTACGGCTCCCTCTCCTCCAAGCGATGGAAGAACAACGTCGAGCCCATCGACAACCCCCTCGACAAGCTCGCCCGCCTCCGGGGCGTCTCGTTCGACTGGGACACCGACCACGGCGGGCACCACGACATCGGCTTCATCGCTGAAGAGGTCGGCCAGGTGCTCCCCGAGATCGTCCAGTATGAAGACAACGGCTACGACGCCATCGGCATGGACTACTCCAAAATGACCCCGCTGCTGGTTGAAGCGGTCAATGCCCTGCGGGCGGAGAAGGACAGAGACATCACGGAGCTGCGTGAGGCCCATGCCTCTGAGATGAACGACCTGAAGATTCAACTGTCCAATCTGCAGCAGATTGTAGAGAAACTCGCATCGAACCAAGACTTGGAGAACGCCGAATGAAACGCTTAGCACTTTGGTTGTCGGCAACGGCCGCCCTCGCACTCGCCGCCTCGCCGCTTGCGGCGCAGACGGACACGGCGTTTACCTACCAGGGCAATCTCGCCGACAACGGCAGCCCGGCCGACGGAACCTACGACCTTAACTTCGAACTCTGGGACGCACTCTCCGGGGGGGCGATGGTTGGGGTTCCGGTCTCGATTGTCACTGTGCCTATCGCCGAGGGTTTGTTCACGGTGGAGCTCGACTTTGGAGCAGCCGCGTTCGACAACTCCCAACGCTGGCTCCAGATCACGGTGCAAGGCCTGATCCTCAGTCCCCGCCAACCGATCACTCGCACGCCCTATTCCATTCAGACACGGGGAATCTTCGTGAACGACGACCTCAGGGTCGGGATCGGGATCACCGATCCTCTGTTCTACAAATTTCAGGTTCAGAGTGACGACACGCACGCCATCAGGGGCGATGCCACTTCGCCCTCAAAGGTCGGGGTCTGGGGGCACGGGACGGTGGCCTTTTCCTATGGCGTGGTGGGTTCATGCGCTTCGAGCGAGGGCTACGACTTCTACGCCAACGGCGCCGGAACCAACTACGGGGCGGCCTCCTCACGCCGGTGGAAAAACAACATCGTGAACATCGACGACCCGCTGGGCAAGCTCGCCCAGCTCCGCGGCGTCTACTACGACTGGGACCAAGAGCACGGCGGGATGCACGATGTCGGCATGATCGCTGAAGAGGTCGGCAAGGTCCTCCCCGAGATCGTCCAGTATGAAGCGAACGGGTACGACGCCTCCGGCATGGACTACTCCAAGCTCACCCCGCTGCTCGTCGAGGCTGTCAATGCGCTCCGCGCCGAGAATGAAGCACAAATTTGTGCGCTTCGGCGTGAAAACGACTCGCTGCGAGACAGACTCGAGGCGCTCGAGGCCGTATCTCGGCCGAACACGCGTTCGAATGACTGAGCGGGGCACGGCACCGCAGGCCGGGTGCCGCTAGTCTCCGACTCGGTCCGATCGTTTCACCATGTACATAAAGTGGCGGATCTCCGTGTCGAAGAACGTCGTTACCTTTCCCCGTGCGGGCGACCGATACTCCGCGGGGTTCCGCTCCCAGTACTCCGACGAATCCAGCAACGAGGCCGCGTGCCCATCCACGAACACCGCGAGGCGCACGCCCAGACTCTCGTGTGCACCGGTGTTCTCGATCTCCGCGCTCGACGCCTCTCGCACGACATCGATCGATCGCGCGAATGACTCACGCGCGTCGGTGTGCTTGAACATCGCGTGGTAGGTGCGGACGTTGTCCATCACCTCGACCACGTCCGCCGGTTGCCACGGGTCGGTCAGCCTGCCCCAGTTATCCTGTCGGGTGCTCCATCCCCGTGGCTTGTCCACACTGACGAAGGGCTTTGCTTCCGGGCTCCCGAAGTCAAGGACCCCGAAGAGGTACTGGTTCGGGGCGTGGTGAATCCGCCCCTGGTGGGTCTGGCGGAGGCTCTCCTGGTCTGTTCGGATCTCCGGGCACCGCCAGATCCCCTGTGGAATAAAAAGAGGGGTGCCGGATTCCGGCGGGAACGGCTCCCCCATCCAGTCCGCCAGGAAACGATTGAACAGGATCCGATCGAGTCTCCCGTCCTGCTGTGTGATCCACACCAGCCTCGGCGGAGTCGCCTCATCGTTCTCAAGGGCGTACGAGGCAACCACTTGGGCCTGGGCTCGGAGACGAGACGTGCAGACCATGGCGCGGGCGGACTCGCGTGCTTTGCTGAGCGTGGGGAGCAGGATCGAGATCAAGACCGCGATGATCGAGATCACGACAAGGACTTCGATGAGCGTGAACGCACCCCGGGAAAGGCACCTGGTGCCGATCGGCACGCCGCGGTGCAATCCGAGCTCGTTGTCCTGGCCGTCGATTCGCATCGAGACAGTGTAATCGATCCGGTCCGGCCGTCCCGAGTATTTGAGGCGCGATCGAGCAACGGGCCACGTTCCGGGTATCCTTTGGTCACTCCACTCCGAACTCCCCGAGGAACCCGATCGATGTCCAAGCCAAGCGTCTCCAAGATCGTTGCGATTTGCGCGCCCGCCATTCTCTTCTCCGCCGGCACCGCCCTCGCCCAGCCGAGCACGGACCGACCGACCCCCGACGAGCTGGGCCGCTCCATACGCCACATCTCCTCCTCGCTCACCCTGGGCACCCACATCCTCGACAACACCGACATGGACGACGGCGGCGAGGTCTCGGTCACCCGCGTCTTCGCCGATTCCGAGATCGTCTTCCCGATCGGCGACGCCTCCTCGATCACCCTGGACCTGGGGCTCGAGCACTCCAACTACGACTTCAACAGCGTCTTCATCATCCCCGACACCGACAACCCCGTCACCCAGGTCAACACCTACTCGGCCCGCGCGGTGCTGACCACCCCGTTCGACCACGGCAAGATGGCCCTGCTCGTGGGCGCCGGGATCAAGCTGGCCGGCGAATTCGACGCCGACGTGGGCGAGTCCCTCACCTACAACACGCTCGCGGGCATCGTCTACAACCACGACCCCAAGATCTCCTTCGGGCTCGGCGTCATCGTCGCCTCGCAGCTCGAGGACGACCCCCTCATCGTCCCCTTCCCCATTCTCCGCTACCAGTTCGACGACCGCTGGTCGCTGACCACCGACGGCCCCACGATCGAGCTCGCCTACGACTACTCGCAGGAGCTCAACTTCGGGCTCTACCTCTCCTGGGAGAACCGGTCCTACCGCCTTGAGAGCGGCACCGGGCTCTCGTCCAACGCCGTCGTCAACGAGAACCGCGTGCCCGTCGGCTTCTACGCGACCTTCTCGCCCGGCCCGGGCCTCGAGATCCGAGGCGACGTCTTCAGCTCCGTCTACACCAAGTTCGAGGCCCGCTCCGACAACGAGGCCGAGCTGGGCAACGAGAAGGCCGACCCCGGGCTCGGGTTCGGGATCTCCGCCATCTTCCGGTTCTAACCCCAACCAGCCTGAGCCCGCCAGCAACTCAGCGGTCGGCGCGGTCCTTTTCCGCCGGGGCCGTGGGATCGGTCACCGGGCTGGGCCACTCCTGCATCGGCGGGGCCGGCTCGGCCCGCACCCCGTGCAGCAGCACCGTCTGCACCGGCCGATCCTCCGCGTCCACCCCGACCGTCGCGATGGCGTTGATCACCGGGGCCCCCGAGATCAGCTCGCCGAACGCCGCGTAGCGATCGTCGAGGCGGGCGGTGCCCTCGCGGCTCAGCGCCACGAAGACCTGCGAGCCGTTGGTGTCCGGGTCTCCGGCCCGGGCCATCGAGAGCACGCCAAAGCGGTGCGCAAGCAGCGGCCTCTCCAGGTCGAAGTCGAAGCCCGGCCCGCCGTTGCCCGTCGAGGTGGGGTCGCCGACCTGGATCACGAACCGCCGCCCGTCGTCGAGCGCGTTGACGACCCGGTGGAACTCGATCTCGTTGTAGAACCCGCCCTCGACAAGGTGCAGGTGCCAGAACGCGGTGTTGGGCGCCTGGTCCGGGCGAAGCCGAAAGCTCGCCTCGCCCAGGCTCGTCTCCCACACGATGAACCGAGCGGGATAGGCCCGGATCCCGGCGTACACGGGGGCGTCGCTGAAGCCCTCTGGAGCCGCGGGCACGCCGGCGGTCGCCTCGGCCTGGGGTCGGTCCGAATCGAACACGACCTTGCCCCTGGCCGGGTCAAAGGTCGGCCGCACCGTCGCCGGGTCCACAAGCCGGGCCCGGTCCGGGTTCACCATGGGATCGAGCACCACGGGCGAGCCCACGCCCCGCCCCCCCACCGTCAGCTGCGCGTAGAGCACCGCGGACGACTTGCCGGCCCACAGGCTCGGGAAGAGCCCCGCCAGATCGGCGCGGCCCGCCGCCGCCCCCGACCGCGCCACGACCGCCCCGCCGGGCCTCTCGAACAGCACGATCTCGACCCCGCCCTCAACGCCCTCGGGCACGCTGATCTGCACCACCAACGGGCGGCCCACCCCGTTGTAGAGCCGCTCGGGCTCGAGCTGGGCTAGCGCCGGGGCCGAGCACGCCGCGACCGCCGCCGCGAGCAGCCACCGATAAGCCGCGGCGCGGGGCCGGGCGTTGGCAAGGCTCGAGGGTGAGGCCGCGGTGCTTCGTGTCTGGTTGTTGCCCATCGGCGCATGGTACCGACGCGGCGTGCGGGCCGCCTAGGCCTGCCCAACGTCTGATCGACGAATTGCGATGCGGTGTTGCTGAGGGAGAGGGCGGCGAACCCGGCCGGGCGAGTTCACTTCTTGGAGTCGGTGTCCAGCGTGTTCCAGAGGTTGCCCACCGAGCCGCCCTCGGGCTCGGGCACGTCGTTGAGCCTGCTGGCAATCGCGTTGCCCTCGTAGTCCCCGATCCACTCGACCGCGAGCCCGGCCCGCAGCACGTTGGTGCCGACGCTGTGGTTGTACTCATCGACGGAGCTGAGGCTGTCGCTCACGATCGCAGCGGTCGCGGTCATGCGGTCGAGCCGACGGACGCCGTTGGCGCCTCGCCCGCGGTATTGGTAGTTGGAGAGGATGTTCGCGTCCTCGGCGCTCCACTTGTCCGCGTACTTCTCGTACGGGTTGTCCCCGTGATGGCTCGGGCAGTAGTACACCTTGGAGCTGCTCAAGTGCTGCTGGTCAAAGAGCACCCCGAGCCCGTCCCAGATCGCCTTCTTCCCGGCCCGGGCCGTCCCTTGCGGGGTCACGATATTGGTGTAGCTCACCCGGGCGTGGTTCATCTGCGCCGAGAAATCGTCCGAGCCGTCGGGCGAGTTGCCCAGGAAGACGCTCGAGGGGACATGCTCGTCGTTCTCGCTGGCGTACGTCAGCACGGCCTGCCCCACCGACCGGAGGTTGGCCCCGCAGACCACGCGGCGGGCCTGCTCGCGGACGCCGCTCATCGAGGGCAGGCTGATGGCGATCAGCAGAGCCACGATCGCGATGGAAACCATCAGATCGATGAGGCCAAACCCGCCACGCACCGATCGCGCCAAGGTAGCCCTACAGCGCTGATGATGACAAGACTCCACGTGTCTCTCCACGTGCGCCTCCTCCACTGGGCGATCCACGACCGCGTTTCCAGTAATATCGTATCGAAAAGAGTCTCGGAGTACAAGGCGCGAGTTGTCCACAAATCAGAAGATCCAGAGGACCGTTATGAACCCTAATCTTTGCTTAAAATCAGCGTTCCTTGGCTCAATTTGCCGATCCCGTAAATTCTTGGTTGCCAAAGGCATCCGTATCAGAGAGGATGCGTACATCCCAGAGGCTGGTGTCGTTTTCACCGGCCTCCGGGCCACTCGTGATCCCGGAGATTTATACAAGAATGGCCGATCAGAGCCGGAAGACTGGATCACGCCGACGCGTTGCGAACGGGTCCACTCCGCTTGGAGACTTGGATCCGTCCGCGCTCGACGAGCAGGACCGCATCGATCTCGAACTTATGCAGAACGTCGCCTCAAATCAGGAAACTGCAGTTGCCGAGTTGTACGACCGGTTCGGCTCGCTGGTCTATCGCATGGCGATCCAGTCCATGCCCACGCGGGGCGAGGCCGAGGACGCGGTGCAAGAGGTCTTTGTGCGGCTGTGGCGGACCGCCGAGCGGTACGACCCCCGTCGCGCCGCCCTGGTCACCTGGGTCATGCTGATCACCCGTCGCCACCTCGTCGACAAGCTCCGCCGCAAGCGGGCCCGGATCAAGGCGATCGGGCTCGACGACTACCAGCCCTCGAGCGACACGTCCGACGCCGGCCCCATCGTGGCCGGGCAGGGCATGGAGCGGCGAGAGCAGTTTGAGGCCCTTCTGGCCCGCATCGACACGCTGCCCGAGCTGCAGCGGACCGTCGTCAAGCGGGCGTATTTGGGTGGCCAGACCCTCCGCCAGATCGGCGAAGAGCTGGACACCCCCCTTGGAACCGTGAAATCCGCGCTCAGCCGAGCGCTGGTGAGACTCCGTGAACGCTCTGGTGAGGAGTTAACCGCATGAGCACGCACGAACTAATCGAACTCGCTGTCCTTGATGCCATGGGCATTCTTGAGCCCCACGAATCCGACGAATTTGAGCAGGCCTTCGCCCAGGCCAGCGATGGCGTGCGCGCACAGGTGCGCGCCGAGCAGGCCCGCCTCGTGGACATCGAGGACCTCCTGCCCGACGATCAGCCCCGCCCCGAGCTCCGCGACCTGGTGCTCGCCGCCGTCCGCGCCTCGATCGATTCGGACCGCCAGCCCGTGGCCGGCCGCATCGGCACCCGCGCCCCCGTGCAGCCTCGGATCTCGACCGCCAGCCGGGTCAGCCCGGCATGGCGAGCCGCCTCGGTCGCGCTGGCCGCCGTCGTGGTCTCCCTGCTCGTCTTCAACGCCCAGACGCGGCAGATCTTCAGCCAGGCCCAGCAGCAGGCGATGGTCAACAACTTCTACGACCTGGTCGGCCCCGAGCTCGTCGGCGACCTGCTGACCAACCCCTCCACCACCCGCCTCATCTTCACCTCCGCCACGCCCGTCGAGACGCCCGACTTCCCGATGGCCGCCGCCTGGCACAACGACAGCATGAACGGCACCTCCCAGCTCTTCTTCACCAACCTGAAGGGCGCCGACAACGACCGCTACCGCGTCGCCATCCTCGACGAGGCGGGCAACGTGATCCAGGAGCTCACCACCTTCGAGAGCACCGGGCAGCTCGAGGGCGTCGAGATCAAGGTTGACCTGCGGACACTCAGCCAGAACCTCGCGATCACCCGGATCGCCGATGATGCCGCGGGCGACTTCACCGCCGACGAGATCCTGCTCATCTCCAAGACACAGAGCTGAGCGGCACCCAACTCAGACAGATCCCCACGCGGGCCCCTCAACGGGGCCCGTTTTCATTGGGGCGATCGCGGATCGGGGCCGAGCCTCAGTGGGGCCGGGCATTAGAGGCGACAGCCCACCGTGGGACCGGGCCGATCGATCACGCCGCCCGCCTCGGGTCCGCCCAGTCCTCGCCGGCCATCACCGAGTCGATCTTCTGGTCCCGGTCAAACTTGCCCTTGCTGTCGGCGAGCTTCTTCCACAGCACGCCGCCGATGCCGAACGCGAGCACCAGCCCGCCGCCGAAGATCCCGCCCGCGGCGTAGATCCGGGTCTTGTCGAGCGATCGTGATTGCGCCTCGGCCGGCGCGATCACCTGGGTGCTCGCCGCGTCACGCCGACGGGTCCGCGACTGGTTGGCGTAGCTGGCCATCGCGACGACAACGGTATCGAGCACCCGCTCGGTCTTGACGGGCCCGTCGCCGATCAGCTCGAGCTCGAGCCGCCCGGGGCTGGGCGACTGGACCGACAGGTTCTTCTTGAGCGTCTGGGCGAGCTGCCCGGGGCTGCCCAGGCTGACGATGCCGCGCTGCTTGAGCCGGTCCGCCGCGATATCGATGAACGCGGGGTCGCTCACGAGCGACTCGGTGAAGCTCTGCCACCCCTCGACCTCGCCCTCGGTCAGGGTCCGCCGCCCGCCGTCGGCCGCCACCGCCGCCTGGGCGGCGAACCGCCCGGGCGCGACCTGCCCTGCGGTGAACCAGCTCACCCCGGCGATGATCGCGAGCACCCCGACCACCCCGGCCAGCGCCAGCGACGCCGAGGACCGGACCTCCTGCTTGACCATCCGCTCCCGCTCGGCGTTGAACCGGGAGTACGCCGCGGCCAGCTCCGAACGCCGGCTCAGCAGCTTCTCACACTCGGCGTACCGATCACGCAACGCCTCGCTCGCCCGACGGACCTTGTCCGACTGCTTGCGCAGCAGCCCGCGGTAAATCACCAGCCGCTCGCGGCGGCTCTTGCTCCACTCGTCGCCCATGCCCGCCTTGCGATCGCTCAGTGAGGCCCGCAACGCCGAGACCTCAGCCTTCGCCTGGCTCAGCTGCTCCAACGCCTGCTCGGTCTGCGCCCGCGCCTCGTGGGCCATCGACTCGGCCTGCTGCGACGACCCGCCCGACTCGGCGGCCTTCACCCGCGCCGCAAGCTGCTGGATCGCATCACCCCGCGCGTCGATCTGTTCGTTTAGCTCCTCGATCTGCGCCTCGAGCTGCGCCACCCGCTCAAGATCAGGCTCGCTATCCGCCCCCCCACTTGCTCCCCCGGCGGTGCCCCCGGCCATCGCCTCGTCGAGCTGCGCTGTCAGCGACTCGATCGTCGATTCCAGATCCGAGATCCGCGGCCCGCACTCGCATTCCCCGCCCTGGGCCAGCTTGGCCTCGAGCTCGCTGACCGCTGCGGCGAACTCGTCCCGCTCTCGGTTGATCGTGCCGCACGCCTCGGCCAGCTCCGCCTCGACCTGACCCAATCGCTCGGTCATCGCGTCGTCGCCGGTGGCCTGGGCTGCGCTTGTCTGCAGCTGCTCAATCTGGGCGCACGAGGTGTCGTACCGCTCACTCATCTCGCCAGCCAACGACTCAGCGGCCTCAAGCTCGCTCGCCAGCCGCTCGATCTCCATCTTCAGCGGCACCGAGGCCGCCTCCGCGCTCTCGCTCACCGCCCGCGCCTCGGCCAGCTCGGTTTCGAGCCCCTCAAGCCGAGCGGTCACCGCTTGCGACGCCTCGTCCATCCCCTGCCCGGCCTGGTCCAGCTGCGCCTGCAGCTCACTCACCCGGGCCTCCCACGACTCGACCTGGTCGCTGGACTGAGCCTGAGCCTGCTCGCGGGCCTCCTTGAGCTGGGCCTCGAGGGCCGTGATCTGCTCGTGCATGCTCTGTGTCTGGGTGTCCGCCCCGGACCGCGCCTCAGTCAGCGCCGCCTCGAGCTGCTCAACACGCTGGGCTGTGCCCTGCGACTCGCCCGCCGCTTCCTCAGCCCGGGCCATCGCCTCGGTCAGCTCGCCCTCGAGCTGGGCCACGCGGGCCTGGTGCCCCTCGACCTGCTGCTCGGCGGCCTGCCACTGCTCCTCGATCTCGCCGATCCGCGCCTCAAAGCTCTCCCGCTCGCCGGCCAGATCCTCCGAGGCCTGCCGCGCCTCACTCAAACTGTTCTGCAGCTCGACCGCCTCGGCCTCGTGCCGCTGCACCGCCTCCCCGCTCGCCTGGGCGACCCGCGTCGCCTCGCTGAACTGCGTTTCAAGCTCCGTCACGCGAGCCTCGAACTCGGTCGCGGACCGCTCGTAGGTGCCCGCCGCTTCGTTGGCCTGGGCCAGCTCGGTCTGCAGCTGGGTCATCGCCGAGTCCGCCTCGCCCGCCTGCTGCGTCGCCTCGTCGCGCTCGCTGGCGAGGGTCTCAAGCTGAGCCTGCATCTCGGTCACCCGGGCCTGATACTCCTGGGCCTTGGCGCTTCCCGCGGCCTCCTTCTCAAGCTCAGCGCCCAGCTCCTCGAGCCGATGCCGCGCCCCGTCCAGCTCGGCCCGGTGCTCCTCGTCGGCGCCCTCGCGGGCTCGCTCGCCCTCGGCGACCTGCTCGCGTAGCTGAACCATCTCAGCCCGGGCCGTCTCGAGCTGCCGCTCGATCTCCGCCGCCCGCCCTCGGACTTCCTCGAGCCCGCGGGCCCGCTCGCTGAGCTCCTCGATGCGGTTCTCGCGCGTCTCGACCTGCACCTGCAGCTCGCGGACGCGGTCAGCGGTCGCCCGCAGCTCGTTGAGCTCGCCCTCTCGCCGATCAATCTCGTTCATCTGCTTGTCGAGCGCCTCGGAGAGTCTCGAGAGCTGCCGCTCGCGGTCCGAGCCGGCCTGCTCGACCTCGCCGGTCCGTCGCTCGATGGTCTGCTTCTGGCGCTCCAGGTCGTCCGAACGGTCGCGCAGCTCGCGGTTCTGCCTCTCCAGCTCGGTGCGCTGCTGGTCGAGCTCTCGCCCACGGTCCACCAGCTCGCTCTCGCGTTGCTGAACCCGCTTCCGCTCAGCCTCGAAGGCCTCGATCCGGGCCTCGATCTCCCGCTGCTGGTTCTCAAGCGAGGTGCTCGATTTGTGGTGCTCGCCCTGCACCCGCTTGAGGGTGCGGATGTGCGCCTCCACCTGGGCCAGCGAGTCGAGCAGGTCGCCCGGAGTCTGGGTGGGCTGAGATTCCGTGGTCTGGCCGCTGTCACTCATCTCGTGCTCCGATCGTGCGTGGTGGCGGGAGGGATCTCGCACCCCGCCACTTCGGGTATCGGATCGGAATCTGCCCTACTCAAGCCCCACCACGGGGCCCAACCCGATCAGGCTACGAATCCTTGTCGGGCAGGCTTCCCAGACCGCCCGATCGTTCGAATCCGGATAAATTTCAGCTTCTGCGAGTTACAGGAACCGCTTTCATGTACGCTGCGTACAGCAAGGCGACCCCATTCTGCGGGTTACGCGGTCCGTTTCTTCGGAGTTCTCGCGTCTGGTCTCGAGAGGGTCTATCTGATGCCGATCACCACGACTGTTGTTGTCAAGTCCTTCGCGGCGCTGCTCGCGACCGGTCTGGGCACGCTCGGTGGGTTCAACTACGTCACCGGGGGAAACATCTGGGGCACCGGCAACGACTACCCCAGCCTCTCCTCGCCGACCTCAATCTCCTCGGTCGCCTCTGACTTCACCCCCCCCGCCCCCACCACGGTTAGCGAGCCGACAAGTGACCCGGCCGTTGAGCCCGTGACTCAGGCAACTCCCGCGACCGAGTCTCTCAAGACCGAGCCGGTCCAGACCGAGTCGGCCCAGCCGGATGACACCGAGGCCGACGACTCGTGCTGCACCCCGACCGGACGCGCCGGGATCTTGGCCGAGCCGCGGTCCGACGAGACCAGCGACTTCCCCGAGCCGATCGACCCCGCTGCCAGCGAGGGCTGAACGCCTCGATCGCCCCCCCCGCCTCACCGCCCCCCCACTTACCGCCCCCCACTCACCGACCGCTCGGGCGCGATACCCTCCCCGCGTGCCAAGAATCACCCTTGAATCCGATCCGTTGCGCCTCGAGCTTGACCCCGCGTTCGGCTGCTGCCTCACCGGGCTCTGGCTGAGCGGCCCGCGCGACGCGCTCTACCCCATCCTCCGCCCCGCGCCAAACGCCCTCACCAACCCGCGACACGCCGCGGGCTACCTGCTCGCGCCCTGGTCCAACCGCGTCAACAAATCCAAGTTCACCTTCGACGGCGAGCCCCACACCCTCACCCCAAACTTCGAGGGCGGGCACGCGATCCATGGCGACGTCAACACCCGCCCCTGGGCCATCACCGACCGCACCCCCGTCTCGGCCCGCATGACCTTCGACAGCGCCAACCACCCGGACGTGAACTACCCCTTCGCCTTCGCGTGCGTCTTCCGGGCGCTCGTCGAACCCACCGGCATTCGGCTCGACCTCTCGCTCACCAACCGGCACGACGCCCCCATCCCCGCGGGGCTCGGGTTCCACCCCTTCTTCATGCGTCAGCTCTGGTCCACCGACGACAAGGTCGAGCTGTGTGCGCCCGTTTCGGCGCGATACCCGCTCGCCGACGGCATCCCCAGCGGCCCGGCGGTGCCCAACTACACCACCTCGCGCCTCTCGGGGCTCGCCCCGCTGCTGCCCGACCTGGACGACTGCTTCAGCGGGTTCACGTCCCCCGCGACCATCAAGTACCCGGCGTCGGGCGTCGAGCTCACGCTCAGCGCCTCCAAGAGCCTCACGCACCTGGTCTGCTACACCCCGACCACGCCCGGCGGCCCGATCCCCTGGTTCTGCGTCGAGCCGGTGAGCATCGCCAACGACGGGTTCAACCTGCACGCCAAGGGCATCGAGTCGGGCACCGTCGTGCTCGACCCGGGCGAGACCCTCGAGACCTCACTCACCATCGGCGTGCGCACGACCTGAACCGATCTGACCCGCCTCCGCCACTCCCCGCGAGACCCGCATGACGACGTACCTCATCAAGACCGAGCCGGATGTCTATTCCTACAACGACCTGGTGGGCGACAAACGCACCCACTGGGACGGCGTCGCCAACCCGTCGGCCCAGATGTTCATGCGCCGCTTCGTCAAGGGCGACGAGTGCTTCTTCTACCACACGGGCAACGCCAAGTGCGTCGCGGGCTTGGCCAGGGTGGTCAGGGGGGCGTACGAGGACCCGACCAAGCCGGGCAAGCTCGCCAGCGGCGAGACCAAGTTCTCGCTGTTCGATATCACGCCGATCAAGGCGGCGCCGTCGCCACTGACGCTCGGGGCGATCAAGGCCGACCCGCGGTTCGAGGGGTTCGAGCTGATCCGCCAAAGCCGGCTGAGCGTGCTGCCGGTGCCCGCGAAGATGGACAGGCTGATCCGCAAGCTCTGCGGGTTCTGAGTGTGGATTTTTCGCCGTGGGGGTGCTGAATGGTGCAATTTTTCTTTTCGCTGCCCAATTACTAAAATGCAGCCGGACCGGACCCCGCTGCGCATCTGGGTTTGGGTGCCACGGCTTGTCTCGCAAGCCGTGCTTCCCCGCACCGCACGGGTTGCCCTTCGGGTCAACCCGTGGCACCGTCCACCTGAACCGTTACCACGCCTTGGCCCGCCCTTTGGAGCACCCCATGAAGAACACCATCCTTCCCATCGTCTTCCTCGCTCTGGCCGGGGCCCCGGCCTCGCTGCTCCCCTCGGCAATCGCCCAGCAGCGTGTCGCCGCGCAAAGCACCCAAGCCGCCCCGACGCCCGCCGACCAGCTCGCGACGGCGGACCTGGTCCGCAACGCCGCGACGATGATCGCGGACAACTACGTCTTCCCCGATGTCGGCCGCCAGACCGCGGCGATGCTCTCAGCGAACCTCGCCGCGGGCGATTACGACGGGCTCGACGCGCAGCAGCTCGCCCAGGCGATCTCGCGGGACCTCCGCGAGTACACCGAGGACCTGCACTTCGGGGCCCGGTGGCAGCCGCCGCGGGAGCCCGAGGCGGGCGAGCAGCCCCGCCGAGCACGCCCGCAGCCCAGCGGCACGTACGGCTTCGAGAAGATCGAACGCCTCGAGGGCAACATCGGGTACATCGATCTCCGCGGGTTCAACCAGGCCTCGGCCGCCGCGCCCGCCATCCACGCGGCGATGCGGCTCATGCAGGGCTCAAACGCGATTATCTTTGACCTGCGCCGCAACGGCGGCGGCGACCCCGAGACCGTCCAGCTCCTCTCCTCCTACCTCTTCGATCCCTCCGAGCCGGTCCACCTCAACTCGCTCTACTTCCGCCCCGCCGACGAGACGACCGAGTTCTGGACCACGCCCGACATCCAGAGCGACGCGATGCCCGACACCCCGGTGTATGTGCTGACCTCGGGCTACACCTTCTCCGCGGCTGAGGAGTTCACCTACAACCTCAAGAGCCTCGACCGCGCCACCGTCGTCGGCGAGACCACCGGCGGCGGGGCCCACCCCGTGAACGGCTTCGAGGTCGGCGACGGCATCATGCTCCGCATCCCCGTCGGGCGTGCCATCAACCCGATCACCGGCACCAACTGGGAGGGCGCCGGCGTCACCCCCCACATCGAGACACCCGCCGCCGACGCGCTCACCACCGCCCACACCCTAGCCCTCGAGGCCATCGTCGAGAACGACCCCAGCTCGCCGGCCGCCTGGGCGCTGCAGATGCTCAAGATCCAGCTCGACCCGGTCACGCTGGGCGACAAGGACCTGGCCGAGATCGCGGGGACCTACGGCGACCGGCTGATCGAGAACCGAGACGGCACGCTCTACTACAAACGCAACGGCGTCGGCACCGACTGGCGGCCGCTCACCCCGCTCGCCACAGACACCTTCGTCGTGGACGGCGTGGACGGTTTTCGCATGGTGCTCGAGCGTGACGCCCAGGGTGATGGGCAGGCCATCACGGGCATCCGGGGTGTCTACCGCGACGGGCCCAGCGACTTCTCGCCGCGGGACTGAGCCGGCCTACCCCGCCAAAGCCTCGAACCAGAGCGACGCCCCGCCGGGGTTGCGGACCTTCGTGCGCACGTCTTCCGGGATCGGGCTCAGCAGCCAATCACGGAGCGGCTCGGCGAGTGTGTGCGTGGCCATGTGGATCCGGGCCCGGCTTCCCAGCCCCAGCAAATACGCCCCGAGGATGTACTGCTCGGAGTACCAACGGCCCGCAAACCCGGGCGGGTAGTCGCTGGGCCAGAAAACGTCGTGCACGCCGATGAGCACGCCGGGCGCGAGCCGTGGGATGACTTCGAGGAAGAAGACGGTGACGTCGGAGTTCTGCAGGCACCGGTGCGAGCCGTCGAAGAAGACGACGTCGCCGGTCACGAGCGTGTCGAAGACGCCCAGATCCGTGTCCTCGAGCCGGTCTCGGACGACCGTGTCGCAGATCGCGTCGATCTCGGCGCGCGGCTGCGGGTCGATCGAGACGAGACGCGTGGGCAGGCCCAGCCGCTCGATCGTGCGGCGGGCGAAGCGGGTCGAGTGCCCCGAGCCGATCTCGAGGTAGGTGGCCGGTTTGTGCGCGCGACCCGCGCCACCGATCGCGGTCACGATCGAGACCGCGTCCGACGCGGGCAGCCAGTTCTGGTTCCAGCGCGGGGCCGGGTCGTCGTCCGCCGCGGTCAGCGGGACGCCAGCCAGCACCGGGCCCACGAACTGGGCCGCGGCGTGCACGAACGCCTCGAGGTGCTCGGCGTTGGTTGCGAGCAGCGCCTGTATCGCCTCGCACGGCGGGCGCTGGTTGCCCTTCCCATCAGGCCCCCACCGACGCACCGGGTTGGGCAGGTAGTCGATGCTGATGTTGACAGATTCGTTGCTGGGCATGGGCAGAGTGTACGAGCACAGCCGGAAAGATTTTTCTTAAACAAGCCCTCGGCGCGAGCCGAGGGTGCCAAACACGGCCGGGGTCTCACGCACCCTCGGCTCGCGCCGAGGGCTTGTTGAAAACTACGAACTCAATCCCGCCGGCTGAGAATCGCCTGGACAGCCCCGACCTTGCGGGCCGCGTCACCCTCACCCCGCACCGCCTCGGCCTGGGCGTCGGCGAGGTAGCTCGACCGGACCAACGGGCCGCTCATCACGACCTTGAGCCCCGCCGCGAGGCCGACCTGCTCATACCTTGCAAACTCGTCCGGGTGCACCCAGCGGTCGATCGGGAGGTGGTTGCGGGTCGGCTGAAGGTACTGCCCGATCGTGATGATGTCGCAGGGGTCTCCCCTGCCGCTCTCGTTCGGATCCCTTGGGCCGTTGTGATCCGCCGTCACGCGGACGAGGTCTTCAAACAGCTCGGAGACCTCGTGCTCGCGTTCGCCGATGCCGACCATGATGCCGGTCTTGGCGATGCGGCCCTGGGCCTTGACGCGCTGAAGCAGCTGCATCGACCGCTCGTACTTCGCGGCCGGCCGCACCGCGGGGTGGCACCGGCGCACGGTCTCCATGTTGTGCGCAATGATGGTCGGCTCGGCGTCGATCACCATCTGCAGCGCGGCCTCGTCGCCCTGGAAGTCGCCGATCAGGACCTCGACCGAAAGATCCGGGCAGGCGTCGCGGACTCGGACGATGGTCTCGGCCCAGATCGCGGCCCCGCCATCGGGCAGGTCGTCGCGGTCCACGCTCGTGATAACGATGTGCTTGAGGTTCGCCCCGCGGAGCGAATCGGCGACGCGGCGGGGCTCATCGCGGTCGGTGACGGTGGGCTTGCCGGTCTTGACGTTGCAGAAGCCGCAGTTTCGGGTGCAGGTGTCGCCGAGGATCATGATGGTGGCGACGCCGCGTGCCCAGCACTCGCCCAGGTTGGGGCAGCTGGCTTCCTGGCAGACGGTGTGGAGGCCGTGGGTGTCGATGTTGGCCTTGGTGGCCCGGTAGGCCTCGCCGGCGGGTGCCTTGGCGCGGAGCCAATCGGGCTTCTTCTTGGCTTTGAGGTGGTGTGCGTTGTCGTCGTTGCCCAGGATCATTCCGGAGAGGGAGAGGATGGGGCGCAGATTCCGCGCAGGATCCCCCCCGAGTGGGCGGGGGTGGCGGTCGAGGGTCCGTGAGAGGGCCCTCGGTGAGGGGGGCCGAGGCGAGGGGGCCCCGGCCGGTTGGCCAGTCGGTGGACCGGGGTCCGTCGGACCGGTGGGATTTGGTGTTTGAGGGCCCTGTGACATGGGCAACTCTAGGGAGCGATCGTCGGGGTCATCTGAAACATCGGGTTCATGGAGATCGTGGGTGTGAGTTGAGTTGCCCGTTCGGGCTTAGGACCGATACCTCTTGTGTCGATGGTTGAGCGAGCGAGGCGGTTGTGCCGATGCATCGCGCGTAGGCTTGGGTGGCTCGACTTGTTCGGCCGACCGAACCCAAGCCGAGTTGGATACGTTACTGTCTCTCCACAAGCCCGGGAGCCCCGATTCCCGGCAGAAGAACCGATCAGGAGCCCGGCCGATGAACCGCCCCACCCCGACCTCCGCCGTCCTTGGACTCGCCATTTTGGCGGGCACCGCCCTGACCGGGTGCACGGACTCGTTTATGGATCCGTCAACCATCGGGCGGTGGGAGCACACGCCGACGCGGGTGCCGATCCTGACGCGGCTGGCGGTGATCGAGGACGCCGAGCGGGCGTTGGTCGAGCCGACAAGCATTCAGCCGTCGGACCTGGTGCCCGAGGCCGACGCGTACATCATCGGCGCGGGCGACATGATCGAGATGACGATCTGGGACCTGATCGCGGTGAATCAGCAGGAGCAGTACCAGCTGCAGGTGGACCAGAACGGGTACTTCGTGATCCCGCAGCTGGGGCGGATCTACGTCGCTGGGCAGACCGAGACGCAGGTGGTGCAGACGGTCAAGCGGCTGGCCTCGAAGTTCATCGATGACCCGCTCGTTTCGGCGGTGGTGCAGCAGCGTCGCCAGCAGCAGTTCCACTTAATGGGCGGCATCCCGAACCCCGGACCGTACCTGATCCCGAGCGCGGACTACAAGCTTCTGCAGGCGTTGATCGCGGGCGGGTGGTCGCCTGGCGTGTCCGATGAGATTCTGGTGATCCGTCAGGTGCCGCTGACCGCCGAGGCTGCGGGCGGGATCCCCGAACGGCCCGAGGACGCGCAGCCGGGGAACCCGGCTCAGCCGACCGAGCCGGGCGAAGACCTGCTCGATGTGATCGACGACCTGAGCCAGCCCTCGCCGGGTGTGCTGGGTGGCGGGGGGCGGTTCGCCTCGCAGCCGGCCCAGCCCGACCCGATGATCGATCTGATTAATTCGGAGCCTCCGAGGGCGCCGGCGGCCGCGGTCGAGCCCGTTTCGGGCACCTCGCCGAGCCGCTGGGTCTTCCGCGAGGGGCGCTGGGTGCGAGTGCAGGTTGCCGGTTCGGTGCGGGTCCCGCCGCCGGACGCGGCCCCGGACCCGCTGGCGGACACGATCGGGATGGTGACGCAGCGGGTGATCCGTGTGCCGACGGCGCCGCTGGCCGCGGGCGATGCGCGGTACAACATCATCGTCCGCCCGGGCGACATGATCAGCGTGCCGATGGCGACGACGGGCGTGATTTACATGGGCGGGCAGATCGCCCGACCCGGCTCGTTCAACCTTCCCCAGACCGGCAAACTGACGCTGCATCGCGCCATCACGAGCGCCGGTGGTCTGAGCGGGCTGGCGATCCCCGAGCGGGTGGACCTGACGCGGATCGTTGGCCGCAACGAGCAGGCGACGGTGATGGTGAACCTGCGGGCGATCGCCGAGGGCACGCAGCCGGACATCTATCTGAAGCCGGATGACCACATCATCGTGGGGACGAATTTCTGGGCGACCCCGCTGGCGGTGATTCGCAACGGGTTCCGGGCGTCGTACGGGTTTGGGTTCCTGCTGGACAGAAACTTCGGCAACGACGTGTTCGGGGCCCCGCCCTCGAACAACAGCCGATTCTGACCCCCTCGACCGGGGTTGATCCGGGTTCTAGGGCCCAAGGGGAAGGATCCCCGCAATCATGGGTTGGTGTGGCGCGAACCCCGCGCGATGCCGGCCGTACGTACCCCTCCGTGGCAGGGACGCCCCGGGGCCGTTGTTGCTGCCTCCCGGCTGGGTCTCAAGCCGGGCTCCGCAGACTCCGATCCTTCCCAGAGCACGCCCATGCCCACCGCGACCACAACCACAACCCGAACCGAGACCCAGGGTGGGACTCTGGGCAAGCCTGAGTGGGCGGCGGTTGCGGTGGTCTCGGTCTCGTTCCTGATGCTGTTCTACCGGTGGTTCCTGATGCAGCACCGGTTCGCGTCCAAGAACCTGGACGATTGGGGGCATACCTATATGGTGCCGCTGATCGCGGGGTGGCTTGCTTGGCAGGAGCGTGAGCGGATCGCGCGGGCGGTGAGCCGGAGGTATTGGCCGGGGCTGGTGCCGATGTGCACGGGGATCATGTGCTATCTGTTTGCGCTGGTGGTGGTTCCGAACCACATGCTGCAGGGGTTCAGCGTCATCCTGACGCTGTTCGGTGTGGTGCTGCTGATGATGGGGCCGGCGGTGATGCGGCCGCTCTTCTTGCCGATCACGTACCTGGTGTTCATGGTGACGATTGCCGAGCGGATCATGCTGATGATCACGTTCCAGCTTCAGCTGGTGGCGTCGCGGGGGTCGTGGATCCTGCTGAGCCTGATCGGGGCGCCGTTCAAGTGGTTCACGACGGAGATCGAGGGCAACACGATCGAGATGATGACGCGGTCGGGGGGGATCATCCCGCTGAACGTGGCCGAGGCTTGCAGCGGGATGCGGATGGTCGTGGCGTTCATCGCGCTGGCGGGGTTCGTGGCGCTGATCTCGACGAAGGAGTGGTGGCAGCGGATCCTGCTGATGCTCCTGGCGGCCCCGGTAGCGATCTTCATGAACATCATCCGGGTGACGGTGCTGGGGCTGCTGAGCCTGGCCGACCCGGACCTGGCCGCGGGCGAGGCGCACACGCTGATCGGGACGCTGCTGCTGTTCCCGGCGTTGATGCTGTACCTGGGGATCGTGTGGGCGCTGAACCGGGTGATCAAAGCCGAGCCGGTTGCGGGCACCAAGCCGGGGGCGGTCAAGAAGCCCGCGAAAAAGCCGACGCCGGTGGTCCGCCGTTGGACGCGGCCCCAGTTCGTGGCTGCGATCGCGGCGGCGTTGATCCTGTCGGGGTCGGCGCTGGGGCTGGGCGGCGGGCTCAAGTCGCTGAGCATCCGGCTTCAGAAAGAGGCGATCTACCCTCGGGACCATCGCCCGGTGAGCGCGATCCCGGTGGAGACGCCGTCGTGGAAGCGTCTGGGCTCGGATCGGGTCGAGGCGGCGGACATCGTGGACCAGCTGGGCACGAGCAACTACGTGAACCGGGCGTTCATCCAGAAGAACGTGCCCGAGGGCGAGGAGCCGGCGGTTCTGGAGCTGCACCTGGCGTACTACACGGGGATGATCGACACGGTGCCGCACGTTCCCGAGCGGTGCTTCATCGGGGCGGGGATGCGTCAGTCCGAGGTGGCTTCGGTGCATGACCTGCTGATGGACACGTCGAGCTGGGTGGCCGACGGCTCGGTGCCCGAGCGGCTCTCGGGCGAGGGCGACGCGATCTACACGGTCCGCCTGCCCAGCGACCCGGCCTACACCGACGCCCCGGGGATCCGTCTGCGTCTGCCCCGCGGGGTGACCCCGGACCGGATGCCGCGGATGCGGATCTCGTCGTTCGACGAGGGCGAGACGATCGGGGCGATCACGGCGGGGTACTTCTTTATTGCCAACGGCGGGACGGTGGCCAACGCGGAGGGCGTTCGAGCGTTGGCGTTCGACCTGACAAGTGAGTATGCCTTTTATCTGAAGGTGCAGGTCTCAACGCTGAGCGCCCGCAGCCCGGAGAAACACGCCCAGTTGTCGGCCTCGCTGCTGGGCGAGCTGATGGGCGAGATCATGCGGTGTGTGCCCGACTGGATTGAAGTCCAGGAGGGGCGATACCCCGAACCACGAACCGAACCGACCGCGAGCGCGGACGGCTGACCCCTGATCCACCGAGGCGAGATGCTCGGTGAGGAGAACCCTCGGCATGGCGTCGAAAGTCAACGTAAAGTTTGTCGCGATCCTCTCGGTCTCCCTCGTCGTGTTTGCGGCGATCGTGGGGGCCGCGGGGTTCATGCTGGTGTTCAAGTCCGGGGCGGAGCACGCGCGGATCGGTGACAAGCTCGCCGAGCAGGGGCAGTGGGACCAGGCCCGCCGTTCGTTCGCCAAGGCGGTGAACAAGGAGCCGACGACCCCCGAGTACCTGACCAAGTGGGCCGACGCGATCCGGCACGTGAACCCGACGAGCGAGACCGAGTACCGCGATCTGCTGCTCAACGACCTGTTCTCGTCCTACTCGCAGCTGTCGGCGGTGCAGCCGACGGACGTGGCGGCCCAGCGGCAGCTGCTGGACTTCACGCTGTCGCAGTTCCAGATCTCGCTGCCGACGCCCGAGCGGGCGATGGGGCTGGTGGACCGCGCCACGACGGCGATCGAACGGTTCGAGACGGCCCCGCCGGCCGACGACGCGTGGAAGACACTGTACCGCTACCGCGGGATCCCGCTGGCCTCGGCGATGAACGCGGGGAACAAGGTCGAGGAGCCGCTGCGGACCCAGGCCCGGGCGGACCTGGAGCTGGCGCTGCAGGGCGACCCGGGGGACGAGAAGGCCGCGATCGCGCTGGCGTGGTGGCACGCGGCCGACGCGGGTGAGCTCGAGGCCTCCGGGCAGGTTGACGCGGCGCTGACGGCGCTGGGGCTCAGCGTCGGAACGCTCGACGGGTTCCTGGCCGAGCATCCGAGTTCGCCCGCGGCGATGCTCGAGCGGGTGATCCGGTCGAACCAGGCGGACATCATGGCGGCGACGCGCGGGATGCTCGGGGACGACGCGATGCGGCTGCGCCAAGAGCGTCAGCGAGACATGGCGCTGGGCCTGCCCGATGTGGCCGAGGCGATGCTCGCGGCGGACCCCAAGGACGTGAGCCCCAACATCCTGCTGATGCTCTCGCGGGTCGAGCAGCTGGCGGATCCCCAGAGCGAGCTGGCCCGGTCGAGCGACGTGGCCGAGCACCTGTGCGACACCACCCCGGTGGACGCCCAGATGCTGGTGACGGCGGCGAACATCCAGGAGCGACGCGGGCAGTTGGTGGCGGCGCTTGTACGGTACGACGAGTTGGCCGAGCTGGAGAGCCTGCCGATCAGCGTGGACGGCCTGATCCAGCTCAACCTCCGCCGAGACGCGATGTACCACCGCTCGCGGCTGCGGCTCGAGTCGCTGCTCGGCGAGCCCGACGCGGCCGACCACGAGGCACGCCTGACCGAGGCCCGGTCCAACCGGCAGGAGTTCGCCCAGCAGGTCTCCGACGAGGAGCCGCGGCTGCGGATGCTCGACGGGCTGATCGCTCAGGCGAGCAACGAGCTGACCACGGCCCGCGAGGCCTACCGGCGGTACAACGAGCAGACCCTGCTCAACGACCCGGTGGGGCTTTGGCGGCAGACCCAGACGGCGCTGCAGCTGGACTTCGAGACCGAGGCCGAGACACTGCTGATGCGGATGCTCGAGCTGCAGCCGGGCAACCGGACGGCGACCCTGGCGCTGGCCGAGGTGTACTACCAGCAGGAGCGTGAGGCGTTGTCGCTTCGTCTGTTTGAGGCGGTGGGCGCGGCCGAGCCTGAGAACGAGGGCATCCAGACGCGCATCCGTCAGCTGCGGGCCTCGATCAACCCCGAGGGCGAGGGCAACGACCCGGTGCTGAGTGCCCGGGCTCGGGCGCTGGCGTTGCGCAACGGGACGAGCGAGGAGCCGGGAGACCTGGAGGCCTCGGTCGAGTACCTGCGGGGCAAGGTCGTGGAGCTTGAGTACGCCGAGCCGGTGGCGATCGACCTGATCCAGAACTACCTGGACCTGGCCCGTGTCGAGGACGCGAGGGGGGTTGCCCAGGCCGCGGTCTTGGCCAACCCGGACAGCGAGCGGCTCAAGCGGTTCTTGACGGCGTTGAACGCGGAGTCGGTGACCGAGACGCTGATCGCGTTGATCAATCAGTCCGATCGATCGGACATCGAGATGGCGATCACCAAGTACCGGGTCTACCTGTCGCAGAACGACGTGGAGGCGGCGCTCGAGCAGATCGACACCGCGATCACGATCGACCCGGAGTACCCGCTGCTGGTGGAGATCCGGTTCGACAACGCGGTCGGGATGAATGACCTGGCGGTCGCCGACGAGATGGCGGGCGTGGCCGGGAGACTGAACCTGGACAAGGCCGACGGCTCGCTGTACCGGGCGCGGGTGCTCTCGGTGCGTGGGGAGCACGATCAAGCGATCTCGATGCTCGAGCGGGTGATCGCGGAGGGCAAGACGTTCCCGATGGCGTTCCGACTGCTCGCGGGGGAGCAGGCTGAGCAGGGTCGCTTCGAAGAGGCGATCCAGACGCTCGAGCGGGCGCTGGCGCTCAACGAGAACGACCCGCCGACGCAGCTGCAGTACATCCGGCTGCTGGCCGTGGCGGGGCGGGCGGGCGACGCGCTGACCGCGGCCCGCAAGGGCCAGTTCGCGGGGCAGCCCCCCAAGTACATCACCGACGCGTGGCTGGAGCTCGAGGCGTTGTCGGGCGACGAGGCCGGGCGGAACGCGGCGATCGTGCGGCGTGAGACGATCCGGAGCCTGAAGCCCGACGACACACGGAACAACGCGGCGCTGGCCGAGCTGTACATCCTGACCCGGCAGTTCACCGAGGCCAAGCCGCTGATCGATCTGCTTCACGGGTCTGAGCTGGGGCTCGGGGTGGTGCTGCTGGACATGCGTTGGCACGCCGACCAGGGGCGTCTGCTCGTGGACGGGGAGCCGGTGAACGGGCTGGCCGCGGCTCAGCGGCTCTTCCAGGACTACCTGCTCGAGCAGGACGAGGAGAGCCTGGCGTCCGAGGCGTTCCTGCTGTACGCCCGGTTCATGATCTCTCGGAACCAGATGGACCTGGCGCTGCCGGCCATCGAGCGGGCCCGCGAGTTGCAGGAGCCGGGGTCGCTGGACGCGGACCGGTTGCTGGGCGACCTGTACTACAACCGCGGGCGGTTCGCCGAGGCCGCCGAGGTGTTCGGTCGGCTCGTGGGTGCGGGTGCGGACACGGAGGACCAGGCGTACCGCAAGCGTCTGGTGGAGAGCCTGATCCGGGTCAACCGGTACGCCGACGCGATGGGCGAGCTCGACAAGGTTCAGACCGCGGACCTGACGACGATGCTGCAGCGGGCCGAGATCCTGTTCGGTCTCGAGCGGGCGGGCGAGGCGAGGCAGATCCTCGATCAGGCGGTGCAGCGCTATCCGAACAACCCGCTGGTGTATGTGCGGCGGGCCGAGGTGAACGTGGGCGACGACGCCCTGGCCGGGGACGTGATGGCCGATCTGCAGCAGGCGCTGCGGATCGACCCGAAGAACTGGCGGGCGTTGCGGCTCCGCGGCGTGCTCCAGTGGGAGCAGGGCCGACGGACCCAGGCGATCGCGGACATCCGCGCCGCGGTGGCGGCCAACACGCAGCTCGAGCGGCTGCTGTTCGGGCTGATGAACGAGCTGATCGTGGCGGGGCAGGACGGGCAGGCGGCGGACATCGCCGACGAGACCATCGAGGCCCGCCCCAACGACGCGCAGCTGATGCTCAACTGCGCCCGGGTCTTCGCCAACCACGACCTGTGGGACCGGGCGACGGGGTACACGCGTCAGGCGTGGCTGCAGTCCAAGGATCAGGGGGTCGGCGTGCTGCTGGTGGACTCGCTGGTGCGACTGGTGCCCTCGAAGGTGGACGAGGCCGAGGCGGTCTACAACCAGCTGGTGCGGCTTGTGCCCGACGAGGCCGAGGGGATGCTGATGCTGGCGACTCTGGCCACGGTTCGGCACGCGCAGGGCCGCGAGAACTCGACGGCCCGGGCGCTCACGCAGGCCCTGTCACAGATCGAGGAGAACCCGGGCGACGTGCTCGGCTGGGCCCAGCACGTGCGGCGGGTCTACCGGGACGAGCCGGATCAGGCCTCGGCGATGATGAAGCGGATCGGGGCGGATCCGGATTTGCAGGTCTCCGACCTGATCGGGGGGTGGCTCGAGTTTGTGACCGCCCAGCAGCTCGTGGGCGAGCCCACGACGGCCGACGAGGGGATCACGCTGCTCCGCGAGCTGCGTAACCGGAGCGACACGGACCCGCTCTCGCAGCTGGCCTATCGGGTCGAGGGCACGACGCTCTACGCCCGCGACGATTACGAGGGTGCCCGGACCGTCTGGGCTGAGGGGCTCGCCCGGTTCCCGGAGGACTGGGAGATGCTCAACAACCAGGCGTACCTGCTGGGCCGAGAGCTGGGGCAGGCGGCGGAGGCTCTTCCGCTGGCCGAGCGGGCGATGCGGCTGGCGAACACCGAGCTGTCGTCGTACGACACGCTGGCGATGGTGTACACGAAGCTCGAGCGGTACGACGAGGCCGCCACGACGCTGCAGAGCGCCACGGGTCTGGCGGTAACGCCGGCCGAGAAGGTGACGGTGATGCTGGCCAAGGTGCGGCTGCACCTGGCCAAGCATGAGCTCGAGCATGCCCGCAAGGTCTCGACGGAGGCCCGGGCGATGGTGTTCGGGTCGGTGGGTCTGGCCGAGATGGCCGCGGCCCTTGACGAGTTGGATATCCAGATCGATTCAGCCTCCCCGTAACACAGACCGATACTCTTTTCGACCTCGCATTGAGACAACGTCCGAAAACGTCAGGAGTCCCCAGGCATGAGCAGCTTCCCAAGCAACCGAACCCAGGCCCCGTCCCCGGGTCGGCCCTCGCCAGCCGGGGGCCCCGCCGCCGCGACGACGCTCGACCCGGTCAAGCTGATGAAGAAGTACGCGTGGGCGATGCCCATCGTGCTGATCGTGGGGCTGGGGCTGGGGCTGGGGCTGTGGGTGACGCTGCGCGTGTTCTTCCCGAGGTACACCGCGGAGGTGACGTTCGCGGTACAGAACCAGGTTGACGTGGACCAGATCGGTGAGGCCCCGAACATCGACGACGACGAGATCGAGCGGTTCATGTCCACCCAGCGGGACCGGATGACCTCGGAATCGAACCTGCGGAACGTGGCGGCGGACAGCCGGCTGTCCGAGCAGGCCCCCGGGTTCTACAAGCAGTTTCAGGAGGGGGGCGTGATCAACCCCTCGGAGGCGACCGAGGAGCTGCAGAAGGCCGTGCGTGCCTCGATCATCCAGGGGACGTACCTGATCCGGCTCAAGGCCTCGAACCACGACGACGTGACGGCCGCGGGCCTGGCGACGCTCGTGCAGGCGAACTACCTGAGCTCGCTCAAAGCCGAGACCACCCGCGAGCTGACGGCCACCCGGACGTCGCTCAACAACCGGGTCAGCGAGCTGAACACCAAGCTCGCGAACCTGTCGGCCCGGCGGGCCCGGCTGATCCGTGACGAGAACATCGACACGCTGGACACGGACCGCAACGACGCGAGCCAGAAGCTCGAGCTGGTGAACGTGGCGTTGATCGAGGTGCAGCAGGAGATCGAGAGCACGAAGGTCACGCTCGAGAGCTACGAGACGATGCTGACCTCGGACACGGGGATCCAGTACACCGACACGCAGATCGCGAGCATCGAGTTCGACCCGGCGGTGCAGAACTTCCAGGCCCAGCTCAACGACCTCAACACGTCCCGCAAGGCGCTGCTCCGTCAGGGGCTGACGCCCGAGCACCGCACGATCAAGGGGCTGGACAACCAGATCGCCGCGACCGAGCAGGAACTGGGCAACGTCCGCGAGCAGAAGCTCCGCAAGATGTTCGATGCCGAGCTCGACGGGCTGCGGCAGTCGACTAACCAGCTGCGGGCCCAGGAGGCCGACCTGCTCCGCCAGAGCGAGGAGCTCAACGCCATCCGCATCGATCTGGCCCGCACGATCGGCGAGATCGAGGAGCTCGACCGCGAGATCAAGGCGACCGAGGACGAGCGGGCCGACCAGCAGCGAGACCTGGGCGAGCTGGCCAAGAAGGACCCGACCGCGATCATGCGGATCGCGACCTACGAGAACGCCCGCGTGCCCGACAAGGTCAGCTTCCCGAGGTGGCAGATGGTCATCCCGGCCACCCTGTTCCTGTTCTTCGCGGTCATCGCGGGCATCGTGGTCGCGCTCGAGCTGCTCGACCAGCGGGTCAGGTCCGCGGCGGACATCGCGTTGATCCCGCGGACCCGGGTGGTTGGCGTGCTGCCCGATATCGACGAGGACCTCTCGGAGGCCACGGTCGCGGAGGACGTCTTCAAGACGGCGCCCAAGAGCGTGCTCGCCGAGCACTACCGCCAGCTTCGCTCCTCGGTGCTCAAATCGATGGACCGGGCGGGCCACCGGACGCTGATGGTCGCGGGGTGTCAGCCCGGCTCGGGCGCGAGCTCCGTGGCGATGAATATGGCGCTGGCGTGCGCCGCGGCCCGCCGCAAGACGCTGCTGATCGACGCCAACTACCGCCGTCCGTCGTTGCACACGCTGACGGGGAACACCGAGGACAACGGGCTGGCCGAGATCCTGTCGGGCCGGGGCACGTTCGATCCAGAGTCCACCCGCCATCTCGACGAGTCGCTCGACCTGCTTCCGGTCGGACAGAAGGAACTGCGTGTCTATGAGCACCTCGGCTCGGAGACCATGAGCGCTCTGCTGGCCAAGGCGACCGAGACGTACGACATCGTCATCCTGGACGTGTCGCCCGCGTTGATCTCGTCGGACGCCGCGACGCTGGCCAACCGCGTCGATGCGTCGATCCTGGTGGTGCGGGCGCTGGCCGAGAAGCGCGGCATGGTCGCCCGCCTCAAGCGAGACCTCGACGACGCCCGGGGCGAGTTCCTCGGCGTGGTCGTCAACGCGGTCCGGTCCGCGGCCGGCGGGTACATGCGCAAGAACATCCAGACCGCCCACGATTACCAAACCGATCCTGCCGACAGTGCCGAGCCGTCTGCCGGCCCCGAACGTAAGTCCGCCTGACCCGTCCCCTCGCTCACCATGCCCCAGCCGCCCCACAACCCGAGACGCTCGCTCGTGACCGGCGGCGCGGGATTCATCGGCTCGCACCTCGTCGAGCGGCTCGTGGCGCGCGGCGACCGCGTCACGGTGATCGACGACCTGTCCACCGGACGCGAGTCCAACCTCGCCCCGGTCGAGGGGTCGGTCCGGTTTCTCAAGGGCGACGTGGCTGCGGTGCTCGGGTCGATGGGGCCCGAGGAGACGGTTGACGAGCTGTACCACCTGGCCGCCGCGGTCGGGGTGCGGCTGGTGCTCGAGGACCCGATCGGGTCGATCGAGACCAACGTGGGCGGGACCGCCGCGGCGCTGCGTTTTGCCGAGTCGCACGGCAAGCCCCGCACGCTGATCGCCTCGTCCTCGGAGGTGTACGGCAAGCCCAACACCGGCGTGTTCAGCGAGGAGGACGACTCGCTCTACGGCCCCACCACGACCACGCGGTGGTCCTACGCCGCGGCCAAGGCGCTCGACGAGCACCTCGCGCTCGCCTACGACCGGCTCCGCGACGTGCCCACCACGGTCTGCCGCTTCTTCAACACCGTCGGGCCCCGGCAGGTCGGCGAGTACGGCATGGTCGTGCCCGGCTTCGTCGGCGCTGCGATCAAGAACAACCCACTCACGGTCTACGGCGACGGCGAGCAGTCCCGCTGCTTCTGCGACGTGCGCGACGTGGCCGAGGCGCTGCCGAAGATCCTGGCGGCCCCCGGCTCGCGCGGCCGCGTGTTCAACGTCGGCTCGGACACGCCGATCACGATCGGTGAGCTCGCCGACCTGGTGATCGAGACACTGGGTTCTGAGTCCGCGGTCCGCAAGGTCCCCTACGACGATGCGTACCCGGCGGGCTTCGAGGACCTGAAGCAGCGGCGGCCCGACCTGGCCCGCGTGCGGGAGCTCATCGGCTTTGCACCCTCGATCCCGCTGATCCAGACGATCCGTGACCTGGCGGCCCAGATGTCGCCCAGCTCGGGCGCCGGCACCGCGCGGGGTGGCGCATGAACCCCGCCCAGACGATCCCACCGGGCGTCGCCGACCGGATCCGGTCGCTGGGCGACCAGATCGATCAGCTCGCGCAGAAACAGCAAGACCTGGCAAGCGTGGCGGGGCTGACCGACGCGGACCCCTCGCGATTCGGCATCCTTCAGGGCTACCTGGGGGTGCTGGCGATCGCGTTCTTGGTCACCTTGGTCACGACGCCGCTGGTGCGACGACTGGCGATCGCCAACGGGGTGGTGGACCGCCCGACGGACCCGCGCAAGCAGCACGCCGTGCCCGTGGCCTACCTGGGCGGGGTGGCGGTCTTCCTCGGGCTGATGGCGGGGATCCTGTTCTCCTACTTCGCGATCCGGTTCCCCGGTCTGATCGAGTTCCACCCGACGCAGCACCTGGACCAGGGGTTTCAGCCGCACCCGGTGCCGTTCTGGATCGTGGGCGGTCTGACGATCATCGTGCTCGCCGGGTTCCTCGACGACGTGTACGAGATGCCGCCCCGCGTCAAGCTGGGCATGCAGCTCATGGCCGCGGCGGGGCTCGCGTGGGGCAACATCGGCACCAACCTGGCCCAGGGGGTGCTCGCGCCAACGCTGGGCGCGTGGATCGGGAACAAGGAGCTCGTGTTCACGCTCTTCACGCTCCCGCCGGACCTGCCGATGGTCGGCTGGCTCACCGGGGGCACCGGCGACGTCACCTTCGACCTGATCTACTGGTGCGGGGCGATCGGGATCGCGGTCTTCGTACTCGGGGCGACCAACGCGGCGAACTTCATCGACGGGCTCGACGGGCTGCTCACGGGAACAACCGCGATCTCGACGCTCGGGTTCCTGGCGATCGCGTTGACGCTGGCGGTGGTGGACGACGGCCCGCTGGACTCGGCCCGCATCGTGCTCTGTCTGGCGGTGCTCGGGTCGTGCCTCGGGTTCTTGCCCCACAACTTCAACCCCGCGACGATCTTCCTGGGCGACTGCGGCTCGCTGCTCCTGGGGTACGCGTGCGCCGTCATGATCCTGTCGCTGGGCGACACGGGCAAGACCTATCTCGTGCTCGCCGGGGTGATTATCTACGGCATCCCGATCACGGATACCGCGCTGGCGATCGTCCGCCGCAAGATGGCGGGCAAGCGGATCACCGAGCCCGACGCGGACCACCTGCACCACATGCTCAAGCGGACGCTGGGCGTGAAGGGCGCGGTGCTGAGCCTGTACGCGGTCGCCGGGGCGTGCGCCACGCTGGGGATCCTGATCACCGAGACCCGGGCCCGGTTCATCTACGCCCTCGCGTTCGTCTTCTTCTCGTGGATCGGGGTCTACGCAATCAAGGTCGCGCGCCGCTCCCAGCTGGAGAAGCAGCTGCACCACTTGCAGCCAGACGACGAGCCCGAGCCGGACGAAGCCCGACTAACGGAGCGATAAGGCTGTAAAGCCTTGCCCGGCCAGCACCTCGCCTGGCACCCGCGTTGCGCCCAAACCCCGCGGCCGGCTCGGGGCGTCGCGGCAGAGCCGCCGGTGTTTCGGTATACTCCCGGCATGCTCAAGGACTCGAGCCACAACCCGCCCGTCCGCGTCATGGCCCTGATGAACCAGAAGGGCGGGGTGGGCAAAACCACCACGACCGTCAACCTCGCCGCCGCGATCGCTAACGCGGGCCGATCGGCCCTGGTGATCGATCTGGATCCGCAGGCCCACGCGACGCTGCACCTGGGGCACGAGCCGGCCCAGACCGAGGAGTCGGGCACGGTCTACGACCTTCTGCTCGACCCCGAGGCCGACCCGAACCGGTGCGTACGGGCTGTCGCTGACCGCCTGGACATTATTGTCTCGGAGACGGATCTGGCCGCCGCCGAGCCCGAGCTGGCCAGCGCCGCCCACCGGCACGCCCGGCTGCACCGGGCGATGGATCGGCTGACGACCAACCACGAGTTCATCCTGATCGACTGCCCGCCGTCTCTGGGGCTGCTGACCACGAACGCGCTGGTCGCGGCCCAGGAGGTGCTGATCCCGATGCAGGCCCACTTCCTGGCGCTGCAGGGCGTGGGCAAGCTGCTCGAGACGGTGCAGCTGATCAAGGGCCAGCTCAACGAGCAACTGCAGGTCGCCGGCGTGGTGCTGTGCATGCACGATGCGCAGGCCACGCACACGCGCGAGGTCGTCGCGGACCTCGAGGCCTTCTTCGACCAGCACCGCGAGACGGACAAGCCCTGGGCGTCGGCGAGGGTCTACCACCCGCCGATCCGGCGGAATATCAAGCTCGCCGAGTGCCCGAGCTACGGGCAGACGATCTTCCAGTACGCCCCGTGGGCACCCGGCTCGATGGACTACCAGAAGCTGGCGCAGACGATCATCGCCGAGTGGGACCTGGCGCTGGGCTCGGCCCAGTCCAACCTCTCCGAGGCGGAGATCCACGTGCTGCGTGGCAACACGGAGCTGATGCCCCAGACCCGTCAACCGGACCCCGCACCGACGGGTGAGCCAACCGCGCCCCCCACCGCACCCTCCACGGCCGCCCCCACCACCGCCCAGCCCGCGGAGCGTGGTGAGCCAGCCGAGTCGGTCGGCGAGGCGTCGCCCACGGGCCACGCCAACAGCGCGAGGAGCTGAGCCGAGCGGCTGTGGGCGAAGAACCGAACCAACCAAAGGATCAGGCCCGGGCTGCCAGTCCAGCCCAGCCGGCCCGCCGAGCCGGCGGCAAGCTCCAAACACCCAGCCGCTTCCTGCTCGGGTTCTGCACCGCGGCCCTGCTCACCGCGACCCACTGGCCCGGGCTGGCGATCGAGGGCCCCATCGACCGGCCGGACCTGGTGATCCACGTGTTGGCCTTCACGGTCTGGGCGGCGTTGCTCGCGATGGCGACCGGGCTACGGCTGCCGATGCTGCTGGTGATCGGCGTGCTGTTCGCGGGATTTGACGAGGCGACCCAGCCACTTTTCAATCGCGTGTTCGATTGGTGGGACCTCGCCGCGGACGGGATGGGCCTTGTGCTGGGGTCATTCGCCCTCTTGGTATACCAAAAATACACCAAACTTTCGACTGTGAAGAGCGCATAAAGATTCGGGCCCTATCCAAAATGCGGTTTTGCTTGAGAGCTCCCTTCGTGTAGACTGGGTCTGAGCGAACGGCCTGAGAGACCGCTTGCTCACAATTGAGAGAGAACCCTTCTACGAGGAATTGGAGAGAATCATGAAAATCGTTCTTGCTGCTATCGCGCTTTGCGCAGGCTCCGCTGTCGCCGTCGCTCAGACCGACGTCCAGACCGCCCAGGCCGGCACCATTGGCCTGACCTACGACCTGAACTCCGTGGTCGTGGTTGGCAACATGGACACCGTGGGCTCGGGCTCGGTCGCGTCGTTCTTTGTTCGCGACACCAAGAGCGCTTTCGGCGCGATCAACATCTTCCTGGGCCAGGGCGACTTCGACGCGCTGGGCCTGCAGCTCGGCGACGTGCTCGACATCGTCGCTGGCACCCGGGACTCGTTCAACGGCTTCTCGGAGCTGACCTTCCCGGCCTCCGTCACCGCTTCGGCCGGTGCCGCCCCCACCAACCACGCCCCGATCGCGACCAGCGCCGCCGACTACCAGAACCTCTCGGCGACCGCTGAGGGCCTCGAGTCGCAGCGGGTTGGTGTCTCGGCCTCCTTCGCCGACGCCGGCGATGTGGGCACGGCCTGGGCCGGCTTCACCAACTACACCTTCAACGATGGCTTGGGCAGCTTCTTCACCGCCCGCGTCGCGACCAACGAGATCGCCGATCGGCTGAACGGCCAGTACGGCAACATCGGCGCCGGCCCGCTCGACCTGGTCGGCATCTTCGGGCAGTACTCCCCGGGCGATGACGGCACCGGCTACCAGCTCCTGCTGGCCCCGTCGCCCTCCTCGGTCGCTCTGCTCGGGCTCGGCGGCCTCGTCGCCACCCGCCGCCGTCGCGGCTGATCTGATCTGATCGCAATATCTTGAACTCATGCCCGTCGAGGTTCCCTGCCTCGGCGGGTTTCGTTTTGCGCCCGCGAAACCACACCCACACCCCCCACACCTCCCCGCCGACGGCGGTACGCTCGTGGGCCGAGCATGAGCGAACCGAGCACACAACCCGACCCCCCGCCCAGCACCCCGCCCGCGGGCGACGCCCAACCCGAATCGATCGGCTCGCACGTGCGCACGGTCTCGGGCATCACGCTGATCTCGCGGTTCGCGGGGCTTGGTCGAGACCTGATCACCGCGCGGATCTTCGGCGACACCGTGGTGGGCTCGGCGTTCGCCGCCGCGTTCACGATCCCCAACACCTTCCGCCGCCTGCTCGGCGAGGGGGCGCTGTCCGCGGCGTTCCTCCCGCAATACACCCGGCTTGCAGACTCGGACGAATCCGCGGGGATTAACGAGGCCGGGCCGTACGCCGCGATCGTGCTGCGGTGGCTGGCGCTGGTGACCGGGGCGATCACGGTCGTGCTTGAGCTGGTTCTGCTGGCCATCATCCTGCTGGCCCCGGGCCCGTTCGAGCGGTCGCTCTCGCTGAAGCTGATGATGGTGGCATTGCCGTTCATGCCGCTGGTGTGCACGTCGGCGATCCTGGGCGGGATGCTCCAAGCCCACCACCGGTTTGGCGTGTGGGCCGCGGCCCCGATCATCATGAACGCGGCGATCATCGCGGCCGCGGTCCCGTTCTACTTCATCGAGGGCATGACCGCTGCGGCGTGGGCCTACCCGATCGTCACGTCAACGCTCGTCGCGGGGTCCATCCAGATCGCGTGGTCGCTGACGGTGCTGCGTCGCCATGTCCGGTGGGGCGTCATCACACCCGAAGCGCGCGCACACGCCAGGGAGATGCTGCGGCGGATGGTGCCCGCGCTGATCGGGCTGGGCACGCTGCAGCTCAACTCGCTGATCGACACCGTCATCGCGATGTACCCGATCTGGGTCGGGCCGACGATCGCGGGTCGGGCCTACCCGCTCGACGAGTCCTCGAACTCGATCCTGTTCTTTGCGCAAAGGCTGTACCAGTTCCCGCTGGGCGTGTTCGGCATCGCCGTCGCCACCGCGGCCTTCCCGGCGCTCTCGCGAGCGGCGGGCGACCCGGCCCGGTTCGGCTCGCTGCTGCGCCGGGGCGTGCGGCTGTCACTGTTCATCGGGCTGCCCGCGTCGGTCGGGCTGCTGCTCGTTCGCGACGACCTGGTCACGGTGCTCTACTCGGGCTCGGGGGGCGGGTTTTCCGACGAGGGCGTGGCGCGGGCGTCGATGGTGCTGCTGATGTACGCCGGCGCGGTCTGGGCCTACTCGCTCAACCAGCTCTTCACCCGCGCGTTCTATGCCCACGACGACACCCGCACGCCGATGCGCGTCGCGATGGCGACCGTGGGCCTGAACCTGGTGCTCAACCTGATCCTGATCTGGCACTTCCGCGAGGCCGGGCTGGCGCTGGCGACCGCGAGCACCGCGGTGCTGCAGACCGTGCTGCTGGGATGGCTGCTGCGTCGGAAGCTCAGCGCGACCGAGAAGCCCGCCGACTCCGCCGGGGCGCACACCGCACGAGGCGTGATCGGCGTCGTGCTGCTCAGCCTCACCATGGGGGTCGCGGTGGCGTTGGTCATGCAGGCCCTGCCCAACGGCACATGGGCGCAGGCCGCGATTCGCCTAGCCGCAGCGACCGCGGTCGGCGGCGTGGCGTACCTCGTGCTGGCTCGCCTCACGCGGCGGCCCGAGCTGACCTGGCTCTTGCACCGCTCCACCGCGGCTGACAAGCCGGAGGCAACCGATGGCGATTAACCTGGCCGGCAAGCCGATCGTGATCACGGGCGCGTCCTCGGGCATCGGGGCCTCGACCGCGCTGGCCTGCGCGGTTGCGGGCATGCCCGTCGCCATCATGGCCCGGCGGGCCGACCGGCTCGAAGCCGTCGCGACGCACATCCGCGAGGTCGATTTCCCGGGCTCCGCTCAGGCCGCCCCGGTGCTAACGCACGTCGGCGACGTGAACAGCCCGGACGATTGCCTCGCGCTGCTCGACCGGGCCGAGGCTGAGTTTGGCCCGGTGTACGCCGCGTTCGCCAACGCGGGGTACGGGCAGGTGAGGCCGACCTGGGACATGCCGATCGACGAGGTCCGCGCGATGTTCGAGACGAACCTCTACGGCTCGCTCAACCTGCTGCGCCCCGCGCTCGACCGGTTTGCCGAGCGGGGCGTGGGGCACGCGCTGCTGTGCTCGTCGTGCCTGTCGAAGCTCTCGATCCCGAACTACGGGTGCTACTCGGCGACCAAGGCCGCCCAGGACCACTTCGGCAGAGCCATGCGGATCGAGATGAAGCCGCTGGGCGTCGCCGTCTCGACCGTCCACCCGATCGGCACGCGGACCGAGTTCTTTGAGATCGCAGCCAAGGGCTCGCCCGAGCCGCGACCGCTGCCGGGCGAACGGCGGCTGCAACCGCCCAAGAGGGTCGCCGACGCGATCGTGCGGCGGCTGCGCAGGAACACGGGCGGCGAGATCTGGACCTCGACCCCGGCGCAGCTGGCGTTCGGGCTGGCGAACGTGTTCCCGCGGCTGACGGACCTGGCGCTGACGCGACGCGCCAATCGCAAGGCCTAGCTGGCGGGCCCGAGCAGCACCACCGCGTGGACCTCGACAGCTCGGCCTTCGCCGACGGGCCCGAGGCCCTCGCCCGTCTTGCCCTTGATGTTCACGTTGTCGCACGCGAGCACCCGCTTCATATTTGCCAGGATCGGGCCCTTGTGCGGGCTGAGCTTGGGGCGCTCGAGCAGCACGGTGGCGTCAAGGTTGATGACCACCAAGCCGGCGTCGTGCACCCGCCGAACCGCCTCGGCCAGGTAGACCTGCGAGTCCTCGGCCTCGTGGCGGGGGTCGGTGTTTGGGAAGAGCATGCCAATGTCTGAGTCGCCGATGGCCCCGAGCAGGGCGTCGGTGACGGCGTGGTAGAGCGCGTCGCCGTCGGAATGGGCGACGGGGCCCTTGGGCTGGTGGGAGGGGTCGTGGGGCAGGAAGACCCCGCCCAGAATGAGCGGGCGGCCTCCGTTTTCGGGGGTTTCGAGGCGGTGCAGGTCGTAGCCGTGCCCGATCCGGACCTGGGAGGGAAGGCCGGGGGTGCTTGAATGTGGGTCAGGTGTTGGAGCCATTGGGCGATCTTCCCGATAACAAGGGTTGTGGGCCGCACCGGGGGCCCGACGGCATCGTAGGATGGTGCCTCACGCAGACCACGGAGACCCGCATGCAGACCCTCGCTCACCCGTCTCGCCGTTCGTTCAAGCTCGCTCTGGCCCTGGCGGCCTGCCTCGGCCTTGCCGGGTGCAACCTCACCTCGCACACCGAGGGCGGCGGGCAGAACTCCAGCGACACCTTCACCTACGCCTCAACCACCTACCAGCCCAAGACCGTCACGGTGATCGACACCCGAGACGGCGAGGAACTGTGGTCGGTGGACGTGCCCGTGGGGCAGAAGCTCGTCGTGCAGTTCCTCGAGGGGCGGGCCAAGAAGTCCACCCCGGAGAACCCCGACGTGATGAAATGGGGGCTGGGCAAGGAATCGCAGAGACGGCTGAGCCTTCGCAACTCCATGCCGGTTCCCCCGGCCTCAGCCAGGCGGCTCGACATGAGCCTCCGCGCGACCCCCGAGTGGCCCCAGGCCAACGCTGGGGACTGAGCGGGCCAACCGCCACGCCGATTGATTGACTGAAGAGGCCCTCCCGAGCGGGAGGGCCTCTTTGTGCGCTCAGGTTGTACGACCGAGCCCGGCGGGCTCAGGCCTCCGCCGGGGCGGCGTCCCAGTCCTCAGCCGTCCCGCCGCGGCGAACCTCGC
>JBLHKT010000025.1:0-65070 GCA_047620485.1 Phycisphaerales bacterium
GGGGCTGCACGTACAAAGAGCGGTATTTATGAAATTATTTTTTTGTATACTAACTATTATCAGATAGGCCCAAGATCTTCTTGAATTCTCTGATTCATGTCGCATCCGGCCCGCGATTTTAGCAGTTTTCACCGTAAACCGAGGCTCTGATTGCTAGATCCGACTATGTCGAGCCGTTAAGCAGAATCTAGTAATTCGGCGTCGGGGCCCGGAAGTGGTCCAGGTTGATCCCGCTGAAGTACTCGATCGTCTTGCCCAGCCCCTGCTCGAGCTGGATCGACGGCTCCCAGTCGTTTAGGTGCTTCTTGGCCAGCGTGATGTCCGGCTGCCGCTGCGTCGGGTCGTCGGCCGGCAAATCTCGGTACACCAGCTTCGAGCCCGCACCCGTCTGCTTGATCACCTGCTCGGCCAGCTGCTTGATCGTGAACTCGTGCGGGTTGCCCAGGTTCACCGGGCCCACGAACGAGTCGGGCCCGTCCATCATGCGCACGAACCCCTCGATCAGGTCGTCCACGTAGCAGAAGCTGCGGGACTGCGAGCCGTCGCCGAAGATCGTGATGTCCTCGCCGGCCAAGGCCTGGCGGATGAAGTTAGACACCACCCGCCCGTCGAACGGGTGCATCCGCGGGCCGTAGGTGTTGAAGATCCGCACCACGCGGATGTTCACACCGTTAGACCGGTGGTAATCAAAGAAGAGCGTCTCGGCGGCCCGCTTGCCCTCGTCGTAGCACGCGCGGGTGCCGATCGGGTTCACGTTGCCGCGGTAGCTCTCGGGCTGGGGGTGGATGTCCGGGTCGCCGTAGACCTCGGATGTGGACGCCTGGAAGACCTTCGCGTTGCACCGCTTGGCCATGCCCAGCACGTTGATCGCGCCCATGACCGAAGTCTTCATCGTCTTGATCGGGTTGTACTGATAGTGACCCGGAGCGGCGGGGCAGGCGAGGTTATAGATCTCGTCCACCTCGAGCCACATCGGGTGCGTGACGTCGTGGCGGATCAGCTCGAAGTTGCGCTCGCCGAGCAGGTGCTCGACGTTGGACTTCTGGCTCGTGAAGAAGTTGTCCAGGCAGATCACGTCGTGCCCGCCTCGGACGAGGCGATCGCACAGGTGTGAGCCGAGGAAGCCGGCGCCGCCGGTGACAAGGATTCGTTTGAGGCTCAAGGGCAGGTCTCCGGGGCTGTTGGCTCGGGACGGGTTCCCGTGCTCAGTATCGTCATTCGAGAATCGGCACTCTACCGGGATCAGTTTCCCCGGATCGGGTGCGGGTCGGGTTTTCGGGCTCAGCCCGAGGCAAGCTGCGTCCGGCGGGTCGTCCGCTCGTGCTCAGCCTTCATCCACGCCGCGTAGTCGGCGATGCCCTCGGCGGGCCCCATCGACGGGGTCCACCCGAGCCCGTCGGCCGCCGCGGTCATGTCCGCGCAGGTGTAGTGCTGATAGGTGGGCACCATCCCCTCGGGCATCGCGAAGTACTCGGGCTCGCTGGGAAGCCCCAGCGCCTCGCCCAGCGCCTCCGCGATCTCGTTGAACGTCGTCACCCGCCCCGAGCCGCAGTTGTAAATACCCGGCGTCACACCCGGGCCCGCCGACGCGATCGTTTGCGCCACGACGTCCTTGATGTAGACCTGGTCGCGGGCGTGCTCGCCGTGCTCGAACAGTCGGGGGCGGCTGCCACCGAGCATCTGCTGGGCCAGGTGCCAGGCCATGCTGGCCATCTTGCCCTTGCGGCGCTCGCCGGGCCCGAACACGTTGAAGTATCGCAGCCCCACGACGCGGGGCAGGTCCTCGCCCGCAGCGAGACTCTCGTCGAACAGCCGCTCGACCTCCACGTCCATCAACCACTTGCTGAACCCGTAGACGTTGTTCGGCTTGCCCGCCGAGCTCTCCGGGAACGGGGTCCGCGCGTCGGCCTCGGGTGGCGAGCCGTACGTCGCGGCGCTGCTGGCATACACCAGTGGCACGCCCGTTTCGACGCACGCCTCGAGGATGTCCACGAACGGCTCGGTGTTGTCGGCGATCATCTTCTTCTCGTCGAGTTCGAGCGTGTCGGAGATGGCCGCGAGATGGAACACCGCCTTGGGCTCGTAGCCCACCAGCGCCGGCTGCCAGTTCAGGTCCGCCACCGAGTCGGCCTGCACCGTGCCCTTAAACGCCCCGACCCCGGCCCGGTCGCACGCCTCAACAATGTTCGCGTACGAACCGCTGCGGAAGTCGTCCACCACGACGATGTGGGCTTCAGGCTCGCGGTGCAGGAGCTCAGCAACCAGGTTGGCCCCGATGAAGCCGGCCCCGCCGGTCACGATGTAGGTCGGCGATGTCATGCCCGAATCATAGCTCCAAAGACCAGCGATCCAGAGATCGGCGTTCCAGAGACTGGCGTTCCAGAGGCCCGCCCGCCCGACCGGTCAGCCGCCCGGCGCTGGGGCCGCGGGCAGCCGGATCGTCTGCCCGAGCTTCAGATCGTCCATGCTGCGCAACGAGTCCCGGTTGGCCTGGTAGATCAGGTCCGCGTTGCGGATGGTGCCGTAATAGGCCTGGGAGATCTCGCTGAGCGTGTCGCCCGATTTGACGACGTACTCGACGAACTCGGGGGCCAGCGGCGGCGGCGGGCTGGCCCGCTCGCCCGAGGCATCCACCACCACGCCCTGCACGTTTGCCGGGTCCACCGGGATCCGGAGCGTGTCGCCGGCCCGGATCCGCTCCACGTCCTTGAGCGGGTTGGCCTGAGCGATCGCTCGCCAGAGCCGACGGTCGCCGTACTCGCGCTGGGCGAGGTCCTCGAGCGTCTCGCCGGCCACGATCACATAGGACCGGAACTCGGGCGGCTCAACGCGGACGCCGTTTCCAGTGCCCAGGGTCGGGTCGATCGGGCCGACCGCTGAAGAATTCTGCGCCGCGGGCCTTGCCACGCCACCCGGCACCGGGTCAGCCGTCGGCTCGCTCAACCGCGGCGGGTCGTCGAAGGAGACCGTCGGCGTCGCGTCGCGAGGCCCCCACGACCAGTACACGATGATCCACAGCATCGCCAGCAGCGTCATGCTGAACAACACCCGCTGTGAGCTCTCGTGCCTCATGGGCCCTCCCGGCCGGCAGCCGCCGGCCCGTCACGGAGACCTTACGCCTCGGTCAGAATCGGCGTCTCACCCTCCGGGTCGTCCGTCGGGACCTTGCCGGACTTGCCCGACCACACCAGCGGGGCCGCGACCGCGATCGAGGAGTACGTCCCGACCACGATGCCGATCAGCAGCGTGAAGCTGAACGCCCGGACACCCGAGCCGCCGACCGTGTAGAGGATCAGCACAGCCACGAGAGTCGTGCCCGAGGTGATCACGGTCCGGCTGATCGTCTGGTTGATCGACAGGTTAATAACCCGAGCCGAAGCCGAGGGCAGCCGCCCGCGGTTCTCACGGATGCGGTCCATGATGATGATCGTGTCGTTGAGCGAGTACCCGATGATCGTCAGCAACGCCGCGATCATGTTCAGGTCGATCTTGAACGGCTCGATGCCGAGCTTCGAGGCGTAGTGCCCGATCGCCTCGGAGTCGTGCGCGATCTCAGCGAGCGCGATCAGCCCGATCGCCGTCAGCACGTCGTGCGTCAGCGTCACGATCGCCGCCATCGAATACCGGACACTGCCGAACCGGACCCAGATGTACAGCAGGATCAGCAGCAGGCTCAGCAGCACCGCCACAACCGCCTGCCCCTTGAACTGCTCAGCGATCACGGAACTGAACGACTGCACGCTCGCCGCGGTCGTCGGCTTGGTCAGCGCCTCGGAGAGCAGACGCCACTCCTTGGCCTCCACGCCGGCCCGCCACGCGTCCTCGTTCTCGAAGAACCCGACGCCATCATCGGCGACCAGGACCACCGCGGCCTTGACCTCCTCGGGAGACCCGCGGAGCACGCGGACCTCGTGCCGCCGCTGCAGCGTCGAGGAGAAGTCGGACTTGCTGCGCATCTGATCGAGCCGCTGCTCGATCTGCACCTTGCTCGTCCGCGTGGTGATGTTGTCCATCATGATCGCCACGCCGCCGAGATACTTGCCCACGTCGCCGAGCAGGTCGGGCCGCCCGACGCTCTCGCCCAGGCTGTTCGACATGATCGGGAAGACCGGGGCGTCGGCCGCCGTGGTCGCCTGGGCACCGTCGAACTGCAACGCGGGGAACGCGTCGATCTTGTCGATGAACGTGTTGATGATCGCCGTCAGCACCGCGTCGGTGTCCGTCGCGTAGGTCTTGATCTGGAACGAGCTGGAGGTGATCCCGTCGGGCTCGGCGTTCATCGCCATCACCCCGGCGGTCCGCAACGCCCGCAGCGGGTCGTTCTCGCCAAGGTCCGCCGCGACCGCCCGGATCGCGGCCTCAACCTCCGGGCGGGTCAGGGTCATCCGCCCGCCGTCCGGGTCCTCGGGGTTGACCCGCAGGTGCATGTCCACCTGCGTGCCGCCGCGGAACTCGGTATCGAGCATGCGTTCGCCGCGCGTCGCCACCATCGCGATGCCGATCGAGACATAAATCAGCGAGATCGTGATGAACACGAACCGCAGCTTCAGCCAGTTGATCTTGGGCTCGAGCATCCGCTCGATCAGCGGCACCCGCATCGGCAGCATCGTCATCTTGCGGACCTTGATCTTGTCCACCAGCACCGCGAAGATGACGCGGCTGATGACCAGGGCGCTGAACAGCGTCGCCACCACACCGATGCCCAGCGTGATCGCGAACCCCTTGATCTCCTGCGTGCCGGTGTAGGCCAGCACGAAGCAGACGATCAGGTTCGTCACGTTGCCGTCCACGATCGAGCTCAGCGCCTTCTCGTACCCCAGCTTCACCGCGACCCGCAGGTCCAGCCCGTTGCGCAGCTCCTCGCGGATGCGCTCGAAGATCAGCACGTTCGCGTCCACCGCCATGCCGAAGGTCAGGATCACGCCCGCGATACCCGGCAGCGTGAACGAGGCCTGAGCCATCGCCATCGCGCCCAGGATCAGCAGCGCGTTGCACCCGAGGCAGACCACGGCCACAACGCCGTACCCGAAGTAGTAGATGATCATGAACACGCTGACACCGACCAGCGCGATGAGGCCCGCGTTGAGCCCCTTGACCAGGTTGTCGAGCCCGAGCTCGGGCGCGATCCGGATCTCGCTGAGCGGCTCGGGCGCCAGCCTCGCCTGCAGCGAGCCCGCGTTAAGCACCCGGATGACGTACCCGAGTTCCTCGGGCGGGAAGCTGCCCTGGATGATGCCGTTGCTCGAGATTCGGCTGTTGATGTTCGGGGCCGTGATGACCTTGTTGTCCAGCACGATCGCCATGAAGTTGCCGGTGTTGCTCCCGGTCAGGTCGCCCAAGAGCGCCGCGCCACGGGGATCCATGCGGAACCCGATCGCCGGGCGGCCCAGCTCGTCCACCGTCTGCGATGAACCCGCGAGCCCCCACCGGCCCTCGGCCTGCGTCAGCCGCAGGCCCTTGGCGTCCCACAGCAGCATGTAGTACTCGCCCTCGTACCGCTCGACCACGTACCCCTGCTGGGCGAAGTAGCCCGAGGGGTTGGCCTCCATCGCGTCCAGTTCCGGCTGCGAGTCGTAGTAGTTGTCAACCTGGTCGATCGGGTACCAGCGCCCGTCGCGCGAACGCACGTTCCGCGGGCCCTTCTCCTGAAGTTCTTCGCGGAGCCGAGCCTCCTCGGGGTGGGGCACCGCGCCGCGCGAGCCCGACGCGTCGGCCGCGATCCGGAACTCGAGCACGCCCGAACCGGCCAGCATCCGCTTCAGGTCCGCCGGGTCGTCCAGCGACTTGCGGTTGGCGGTGTACACGTCGAACGCGTCCACCGCGGCCTGCACCTTGTCAGCCAGCTCCGGGTGCCGCTCCTTGATCCGCAACATGCCGCGCTCGTAGGCGCTGGGCAGGAAGATGACCTCGTCGTTCTCGCCGGTGATGTGCTTCTTGACCTTGGACAGGTCGAGCGTCCGCCGCAGCTGCTCGGGGTCCAGCGTCGAGGCCAGCGCCTCGGTCCGCAGGTTCTCGTACCGCAGCTCCGCCGCAGCGATCTGGTCAGAGAGGTCGTTGATCTGGCCCTGGGGCTGCTCGGTCGCCTCGGCCGCGTCACGCAGGATCCGCAGCGATCGCGCCTGATCCTGCGACTGGGCCGCTTGCGCCAGCAAATCAAACTGCGTTTGGCTCCCGCCGGCCAGGCGCTCCAGCTCCGCGTTGCGCGGGCCCTCGTCGAGCCGCATCACGCGGTCGAACTCCGGCCCGGACATCGACTGGCTCTGCAACGCCGCGAGCTTGGCCTCGAAGTCGGCCCGAAGCTCCAGCACGCTGGCACCGGGCAGCGGCATCGAGATCTCGATCCGGTCCTTGCCCTGCGCGATCATCTGGATCTCGAACAAGCCCCGCGGGTCCACGCGCCGCTTGAGCACCTCGATCGTCTTGGCGATCGCCTCGCTCGCGTTGGCTGCGCGGTCCACCTGCACCGCGTAGATCAGCGTCACGCCGCCTCGCAGGTCCTTGCCGAGCCGAAGCTTCTGGCTCGGCGGGAAGGCCATCGCGGCCATCAGCACCAGGAGGGCGACCACAAAGATCGAATTACGCAGGAGGTATCGCATCGGCTTGTCTCGGTTGGGTTCGCGGGGCCGGCTCGCCCCGCGTGGAAAGGATCAGACCGCGTGGGGCGGTTTGCCCCGCGCTAGAGGGGTCAGGCCGCGGGGGCTTCCACGTCGTCCTGGCTGTTCTCGGAATCGGCGGTGTCGGAATGCCCGGAGGACTTGAGAACACGAACGACCGCCGACTTCATGAACCGGATGGTCGTCTTCGTGCTCTCGTCCACACGCACCACGACCTCGTCGGGCTTGATCTCGGTGATCGTCCCGATCATCCCGCCGCTCAGCTGCACCTTGTCGTGCTTGCCCAGCGAGTCGATCAGGTTCCGCTTCTCGCGCTTCTCACGCCGCCCGGACATCATCGTGGTCACGATCATGAGCACCAGGAACCCGAGCAGCAGCGGGAACATCGCTCCGCCGAACGGGTTAGCGGGCGCGCCGCCGCCGCCGCCGCTAGCCGGGCCCACGCCGCTGGGCGAGCCGTCCGCGGTCGTCACGGGAGCACCGGTCGAGCCCGGATCAGCCCCGACCACACCGCCCACGCCGTCCTGCATCACAAGAATCATCGAGCCAAAGGGGATATGCACGTCCATGCGGACTCCGTCTGAGAGGGCCGCGACCACACCCCGGCATCGCCGGAGGGCCACGGTTCGGGTTCAAGCCGGGACTTCCCCGACAGATGAGCCTCTATGGTAGGACCAGCCATCCGCTCAACCCATCCGCCGATCCGCTCGAATGTTGGCATGAAGGCTCCGGGCCCACTCACCCGGTTCGGGGCCCCGAGTCCGCTAGCCCCGCCCCCCCGACGCCCATCGCCACCTGATCGGCGCACATCGGCCACCGATCGGCGAACCGGGCCCACGCCCCCCCGGAAGTCGCTTCGCCCTCGGCCGATGCCCCCCGGATCGCCGCCCGCAGGTCCTCCATCAGCCTCTGAAAATGCCTCAGATTGTGCAGCGTCACCAGAATCGGCCCCAGCATCTCGCCGGCCAGAAACAGGTGCCGAAGATACGCCCGCGTGAACCCCTGCCCCTCGACCGCGGGCCACCCGTGCCCCGCCGGGTCGCACGCCGGGCAGTCGCACCCCGTCTCCAGCGGCCCGTCGTCCTCGGCGAACTTTGCGTTCTTGAGCCGCAGCGTCCCCTGCCGCGTGAACGCGTTGGCGTTGCGGGCGTTGCGCGTCGGCAGCACGCAGTCGAACATGTCCACCCCCGCCAGAACCGCCGCGACCAGGTCCCGCTCGTACCCGACGCCCATCAGGTACCGCGGTTTGTCAGCCGGCATCAACGCCGCGGTGAACCGCGTGATCCGCCAGATGTCCTCGGGCGACTCGCCGACCGCAACGCCGCCGATCGCGTACCCCGGCAGGTCGATGTTGCACACCCGCTCGACGGACCACCGACGACGGTCCAGGTCCGTCCCGCCCTGCACGATCCCGAACAGGGACTGCTCGCTCGGCCGCATGTGCGCCGCCTTGCACCGCTCAAGCCACCGGACCGTGCGCTCGTTGGCCAGCTCGAGCCGGGCCGCGTGGTCATACGTCTTCCGCTTGCCCGTGTCCCGCCGCGCGACCTCACGGAGCCGGGTCTGGTTCACCGGGGCCGCGGCCGGGTCCACCGAGGGCGGGCAGTCATCGAACGCCATCATGATGTCGGGCCCCAGCTCGTTCTGGATCTGCATGACCCGCTCGGGCGTGAACCGGATCGCCGAGCCGTCGAGGATGGATTTGAACGTCACGCCGTCGTCGTCGATCGCGTTGATGTCCGCCATCGAGTAGGCCTGATACCCGCCCGAGTCGGTGAGGATCGGCCCGTCCCAGTTCATGAACTTGTGCACGCCGCCTCGCCGCTGGATGAGCTCTGACCCGGGCCTCAGCATGAGGTGGTACGTGTTGTTGAGCAGGATCTGGGCCCCGGTCTGCCGAACCTGGGCGGGCAGAATCCCCTTGACCGTGCCCCGGGTGCCCACGGGCATAAACGCCGGCGTCTCGAACGAGCCGTGCAGCGTGTGCACCGTCCCGCACCGGGCCGAGCCGTGCGTGGCGTGGATCTCAAAGCTCAAGGGTGCGGGCGGGCTCATCTCGCCCAAGGCTAGCCCGCGTGGCGGGCCTCAGCGTTCGCTGGCCTTGCGGAGAATCTTCTTCTCCTTCTCGGTCAGGCTGTGCAGCCCGCTCAGCGAGACCTTCTGCAGAATCCGGTCCACCTCGTCAGAGCTCGGCTTGTGCGGCTGGGCCCGCCCCGACTGCTTCCAGTGCGGCTTGCCATTCTTCCCACCACGCCCCGCACGCTTGGCCCGCTTGGGCTTGTTGGAGTTCTGGAACACGTCGAAGAAATCACGCAGCAGGTGCGCGTTGCGGATGAAGAAGAACCCCGCCGCCGCCCCGCCAAGGTGGGCCGCGTCGCCGCCCGCGTTGGATCCCTGCCGGAGCAGGTTGAACGCCGCGAGCCCGACGTACCCGTACGCGAACCACTTCATCTTCAGCGGGATCGGCGGGAACAGCAGCTGCACCACGGTGTTGGGCGCGATATACGCACAGGCAACGATCACGCCAAACACGCCCGCAGACGCACCGACCAGCGGCGTGGCCGGATGGTTCACCAGCGCCCCGAGAACCGGGATCGAGGTCTGCCCGAGCAGGTTGAGGATCAGGTAGGCGATGCCACCGGCGATGCCGCACACCAGATAAAACGCGAGGTACCTCTTGCGTCCGAGATACTGCTCGACCAGCCCACCGAAGATGAACAGCCCGAACATGTTGAAGAAGACGTGCATGAAGCCGCCGTGCAGGAACTGGAACGTGATCAGCCGCCAGACCTCAAGACGCTGGAACCCCTCGACCGTCGAGAAGTGCCCCAGGTGCGTGAGCACGTCCCCGGAGAACTGGATCTCGTTGCCCGTCATCCCGTGCGGCGCCACGTACTTGGGCAAGAACACCTGGATCACGAACACCGCGACATTGATCGCGATGAGCCACGTGTTCACCGACCACCGGCTCAGCCGACCCGGTTGGCCGCCAAGCCCACCGCCACCGCCAAACCCTCCGCCCCCGCGCGGCTCGTCTCGGTAATACGCTCGGTCGTGGATACCCATCGGGTGAACTCTGGCCTTTCGGGCGCGCGGCTGGGCCGATCAACGGCCCACGCAATCGTTGGGAAGACGAGGGATGCTATTCCGTCTCTCGGTCCCGCTTCGACGCTCGCTTGAGAGTTCGCTTCTCATCAGCGCTGAGCCCGTCCATCCCGACCTCGCTGATCTTGGCCAGGATCCGGTCCACCTCGTCCGAGTCCTCGGGCCGTTCCGCCGCCCCGCTCCCCGCATCGCCCACGCCCCGGGCCGGGCTCACCCGAATGGCGCCGGGTGCCTTGATCGTCGCGGGTGCCGAGCCCTCGTCGAGCCCCGGGCCGCCCGCGTGGGCCGTGGGCCGCTCCTCGCCGCCCGAGTCCAGGAACTTGAGCCGCCGGTTCTCCTGGTAGCAGACCCAGATGCCCAGCCCCGCGATCACCAGCAGCCCGGACTCATTGCCCGCGACGGCGAACACGCCCAGCGCCCCGCCGCAGACGATCCCGGCGATGGTTGTGATCTCCATCGCCGTTTTCCAGCCCAGGTATTTCCAGAGCAGCGCGTGGGTCAGCCGCCCGCTGTCGAGCGGCATCATCGGGATCAGCAGGTTGAACAGGATCAGCATCAAATTGGCGAAGTGCAGGCTCCAGATCACGATCAGCCAGTACGGCTGCTCGCCGGCCGGCGTCACCACGCCCGACAGAATCACCCGCAACTCCTCGAGCGGGAAGAAGAAGACCGCGCTCAGGCTGCCCGTCGCGATGTAGACCCACGAGGCGAGGATCGGGAAGAGTGCCAGGTTCACCGCCGGACCGCCCAGCGCCGTCATAAACGACGCCCGCCAGTGCGGCGGCGGGTACATCTCGGCCAGCCCACCGAGCGGCCACAGGATCACACGGTCCGCACGCCCGCCCACGCGCCGGCACGCGTACGCGTGCCCCAGCTCGTGCGCCAGCACCAGCACCAAGAACGACCCCATCAGCGGGAGCATGTACGTGAACGAGACCTCGTCGCGCGAGATCGACCAGATCAATCGGGAGATGACGTAGACCGGGAAGACCAGGTGCATCCGCAGCGTGAGGCCCGCGACACGCCCGAACGGGATACTCCACTCCAGCGGGTTCTCACCGCCACCAAACACACGCCGTAGGCCCGCAGAAAAACTCGCCCCACGGTCGTGCGTGGGGTCAGTGTGTCTCATCCGAGTTCCCGGTCGTTCGTCGGCCATGATTCTCCCGCAAACCACCCCTTCCATCGGGCCAGCAGCAAGCCGAGCATTGTCTTGCCGTCCGTCAGCGTCCCGTCGTCGACCCGGCTGAACAACTCACCCACCAGAACCGGGTGGACCGTCAGCACCTCACCCGCGTCCAAGTCCTGCCCGACCTGACGCAGCCCGGTCGCCACGAAGGCTTCCATCCATTCATTGGTCAGGCCCGGCGAGGTATAAAACCGGCCCAGGGGCTCAACCGTTGCAGCCTCGTACCCCGTTTCCTCACGCAGTTCTCGGGCCGCAGCGACAATCGGCTCCTCGCCCGGCTCGATCCCGCCCGCTGGGAGCTCATCGAGCCAGCTCTCAATCGCGTGCCGCTCGTTGCGAACCAGCACCACCATCGGCCCCTCGGGCGTCTCCAGGATCGGCACCACCACCACCGCGCCCGGGTGACGGATGCTGGTGCGATCGTGCTCGACACCGTCCTCGCCGCGAATCTTCTGGGCCACAACCGTGAACGGCCCGCTGGTGTGGACGACCTCGTGCGAGACCACGGGACGAAGGGGTAACGGTTCGCTCATCGGTGTCCTTTCAGACCGGAACGGGCCTCAGCAGCCCGGAACGGGTCTCAGCCCTCAGCCGGCCAGATCTTGCGGCCGCCGCCGGGCGTCACCACGCCGCCGATCAGCGACATCTCGATCGCGCTCAACGGCGGCATCGAGCCCGCCGCGGAGTTGGACTCCGCCTGACGCCGGTTGCGAGCACCCGGGATCACCGTCGTCACCGCGTCGTGAGCCAGCACAAACTTGAGCGCCGTCTGCGCCAGGCTCCGCGGCTCGCTCGCCAGCGGGCTCAGCCGCTCGACCGACTCGAGATCCTTCACGTACTGCGCGTTCTGCTCGGCGTTGTCGATCCAGGCCTTGCGGAAGTCATCCGCAGCGAACTCCTGATCCGCCTTAAACTTGCCCGTCAGAATCCCCATCGCCAACGGGCCACGCACGATCACGCCCACGCCGTGCTCTTTGCAGTACGGCAGCACCTCGTTCTCCGGGTCGCGATTCAGGATCGAATAGTCGATCTGCAGCGAGTCCGCCCCGGCCTCGGCGAACGTCTTCACCAGCCCCAGCCCGCTCGTCGAGCACCCCCACGCCCGGACCTTGCCCTGCTCCTTGAGCCTCGCGAACCCCTCGAGAAAGACCGGCGTGGTCGGGTCCTCAAAGTAGATGTGGCACTGGATCAGGTCCACGTAGTCCGTCCCGAGCCGCTGCAGGTTGCTCTCCACCCCCGCGATCAGCTTCTCGACCGTGGTGTACTGGCTCTGCCCCTTGTCGCCGTCGAAGTTGGTCCACCCGAGCTTGGTGCCGACGATGAACCGGTCCCGCCGCCCCTTCATCGCTTTGCCGAGCAGCCGCTCGGAGTGCCCGTCGCCATACACGTCGGCCGTGTCGAAGAAGGTCACGCCCGACTCGAGCGCAACCTCGATCGCCTCGATCGCCCCCGCGTCATCGGTCGGGCCCCAGGCCCCGCCCGCGGCCCAGAGCCCGCACCCGACCTCGGTGACCTCAAGGCCGGATTTGCCCAGCGGGCGAGTGGGGATGGTGCTGGTCGTCATCGGGATCTCCTTCGGGGTCGTGGGTATGAATTCTGGGCCCGGCGTGAACGAGTGGACAGGCCAAGTTTACCGGTTCAATTCTCTCCCGCCGTACAAGCCCCGCCCGCCGAGCTCCTCCGCGGTCCGAGACAACTGATTATACGTCGCGTTGCTACCACGCCGACACCCGGCCCGCGGCTTCATAAATCCGCAGCCCGCCCACGCAAATACCCCGGCAGCCCCCAAGCGTCTCGTGTACCCTCACCCACGATTTATCACTCCGCTTCCGAGAACGCCTCATGATCCAAACCCCAACACCATCCCTCACCAGCAGACTCAGGCTCGCATCGCTTGCCTGTCTCTTCGCCGTCCTCGCCCTGGCGCCCGAGGCCATCGCCCACGGCGTCACCGCCGGCGACAAGGGGTACATCCAGGAGAGCTCGGGGATGATGCCCCTCCCGTTCATCTACCTGGGCGCCAAGCACATGATGACCGGCTACGACCACCTCCTCTTTCTCTTCGGCGTCATCTTCTTCCTCTACCGCCTCAAGGACGTCAGCGTCTACGTCACCCTCTTCGCGCTGGGCCACATCGTCACGCTCCTCTCGGGCGTCCTCTTCGAGATCAGCATCAACGCCTACATCATCGATGCCATCATCGGCTTCTCGATCGTCTACAAGGCCCTCGACAACATGGGCGCCTACCAACGCTGGTTCGGGTTCCAGCCCAACACCAAGGCCGCGACTCTTATCTTCGGGCTCTTCCACGGCTTCGGGCTGGCGACCAAAATCCTGGAATACGAGATCTCTACAGACGGGCTGCTCGTCAACCTCATTTCCTTCAATGTCGGCGTCGAGGTCGGCCAGATCCTCGCGCTCGCCGCCATCCTCATTGTCATGGGGTACTGGCGCCGATCAACGGGCTTCATGCGCCACGCCTACTCCGCCAACACGCTGCTCATGGCCGCCGGCTTCCTCTTCGTTGGCTACCAGATGACCGGCTTTTTCATCGCCTGAGACCCACCGACCAACACCCAAGGCCACCCATGCACAACGCCAAGATCCCACCCCAAGACGAGCTCCCCTCCAAGGCCAAGCTCCTCAAATCGACACTCCTCGCCATCGCCATCGCGGCGGTCATCCTCGTCACCCTCGTCCTCCCCGCGGAGTACGGCATCGACCCCACCGGGATCGGGCAACGCACCGGCCTCAAGAGAATGGGCGAGATCAAGGTCTCCCTCGCCAAGGAGGCTGCGGCCGAACGAGAAGCAACCCTCGCGGCGCTCGATTCACCCGAGCAAGCCCCAGATCCGATCGCCACCCCCGAGCCGATCACCACATCTCAGGCGCAAACCGGCGAGCAGGCCGACGCACAGACCGACGAGACGACCTTCGAGCTCGCCCCGGACGAGAGCACCGAGATCAAGCTCGTGATGAACAAGGGCGAGAAGGCAGACTTCACCTGGTTCACCGACGGCCCCGAGGCCTTCTTCGATCTCCACGCCGACTCCAAAGAGCACAGCATCAACTACCACGGCTACGAGAAGGGAACGGTCGCTCGCTCTGAGGGCGTCCTCGAGGCGGCCTTCAACGGCTCGCACGGCTGGTACTGGAAGAACCGCACCAAGTCCGTCATGACCATCACGCTGCAGACCGCCGGGCAGTACCAGGCGATCAAGCGAGCGGATTAGAAAAGCCCCAGCTCTACAACGAGAGCCGGGGCTTCAAGAATGGTCACAGTCTTTGAGGCCCCGTCGAAGCGTCGGCCGGGCCTCGGGCTTAGCCCTTAGCGGTTCCACATGCTCCCGCCGTACTCGCCCTGCTCGCCCAGCTCCTCAGCGATCCGGATCAGCTGGTTGTACTTCGCGTTCCGGTCGCTGCGGCACGGGGCCCCGGTCTTGATCTGCCCGCAGTTGGTCGCGACCGCGATGTCCGCGATCGTCGCGTCCTCGGTCTCGCCGCTGCGGTGGCTGAGCACGCACGAGTACCGGTTGCGCATCGCGTAGTTCACCGCGTCGAAGGTCTCCGACAAGGTCCCGATCTGGTTGACCTTGACGAGCACCGAGTTCGCACACCCCTCGGCCACGCCACGCTCCACGAAGCTCTTGTTGGTCACAAACAGGTCATCGCCCACGAGCTGGACCTTCTCGCCGAGCCGTTTGGTCAGCTTGGCCCACCCGGCCCAGTCGTTCTCAGCCAGGCCGTCCTCGAGCGAGCGGATCGGGTACCGGTCGCACCAGTCAGCCCAGAGGTCGATCAGCTGATCGGTCGGCATGATGTCCTGGGAGCTGCTGAAGAATTTATAACCCTCCTTGCCGTCCTTCTCCGCCTCGTTCCAAAGCTCGCTGGTCGCCGGGTCAAGGGCCACAAAGATCTGCTCGCCCCACGAGTACCCCGCCCTGTCCACAGCCTCCTCGATGATCTTGAGCGCGTCCTCGTTGTCCTTGAGGTTCGGGGCGAACCCGCCCTCATCACCGACCGCGGTGGACATGCCCCGCTTGCTCAGCACGCCCTTGAGGGTGTGGTAGATCTCGACGCCCGCCCGCAGGGCCTCGCCAAAGTCGTCAAAGCCCCACGGCTGAATCATGAACTCCTGGAAATCGACGGTGTTGTCGGCGTGCTTGCCGCCGTTGAGAATGTTGAGCATCGGCACGGGCAGCGTCTTGGCCGCCGACCCGCCCAGGTAGCGATACAGCGGCAGCCCCGAGGCCTCCGCCGCGGCCTTGGCAACCGCCATCGAGACCCCCAGGATCGCGTTCGCGCCAAGCTCCCCCTTGTTCGCCGTCCCGTCCAGCTCGTTCATCACCGCGTCCACGCCCTCCTGGTCGCGGGCGTCGTAGCCCTCGACCGCGGGAGCGATCCGCTCGTTGACGTTCGCGACGGCCTTGAGGACCGACTTGCCCATCCAGGCCTTGTCCCCGTCGCGGAGCTCGACCGCCTCGTTCTCCCCGGTGCTGGCCCCGCTGGGGACCCCGGCCCGGCCGACCGCCCCCGAATCCAGCACAACCTCGACCTCGACGGTCGGGTTCCCCCGCGAATCAAGGATCTGGCGGGCGTGAACGATCTCAATCTCAAAGGCCATGGGGGCTCTCCTGCACATTCGGGCTGATCGGGGGGCTGGGGGGGGTAGGTTCTCGGGCTACAGGCCCGGCTGAGCCGAAGAATAGACCTCCAAATCAAAGCGTCTAGGATTCATCCCGGATCCCGCGAATCCGCTATCGTTAATCCCCCGAACCGAGTGGTGGGAACCGAGCCCGCGACGACCATGCCGACCACACCCGCACAATTCCACGACCGCCTGGACGAGATCCGAGCCCGCCTGGTCGAGCAGGGTCACACCGTCGAGCACATGGCCGAGCGGGCCTTCGAAACCTTCTACTCCCGCGATGCCCAGGGGGCCCGCGAGATGATGGGGCTCGACGACAAGGTGGACGAGGCCGACCTCGAGATCGAGCGGGCCGCCGTCGCCCTGCTCAGCGATGCCACCCGCGACGGGTGCTCCCTCGACGACGCCCAGCTGCGCGGCGTGCTCACCGCCGTCAAGGTCAACAACGAGCTCGAACGCATCGCCGACGCCGCGACCGCGATCGCCGAGCGGGTCGTCAACCTGAACGACCGCGAGACCCGGTTCCCCAAGACGACCATGGTCATGACCAACTCGGTCATCGGGATCATCCACGAGACGATCAAGGCCTACGGCACGACCGACCCGACCGCCTCCAAAGCCGTGCTCGCCTCGGAGGACGCGGTGCTGAACTTCAACTCGCTGATCCTGCGTGACGCGGAGGAACGCGTCGCCGATGGACGCATGACCGTGGACCTCGCCTTCGACCTGCACGCGATCGTGAGCCAGGCGGTGCTGATGGCCGACCACTGCACCAACATCGCCGAGCAGGTGATCTACGCCGCGACCGGCGCGGTCGTCCGCCACCGCGAGGGTGCGTGGAAAGAGATCGAAGTCCGCTCCGCGGGCAACGACTAACCCCCCACGCCATCACACTCCCCCTTGGCCCATGATTTGAAGCCCCCAGCAACCACCAAGCCCCGGCTCTACCGCCCGTTCATCCTCTGGTGCGCCTGTTTCCTGTCCGCGTGGGTCGCGCTCGTCGTCGTCGGGCAGCACACCTCCCACGTCGCAGCCAACTGGCCCATCGCCGTTGCCATGGCGCTGGGCTCCTACCTCTCGGGCTCCACACCAATCGGCGGCGGCGCGGTCGGGTACCCCGTGCTCGTGCTGCTCTTCGAGCACCCCGCCTCCATGGGCCGCCAGTTCAGCTTCGTCGTCCAGTCCGTCGGCATGACCAGCGCCACCATCTACATCCTCTGCTCCGGGCGGGCCATCGCCTGGCGGCTGCTGCTGGGCGCCGTCGGGGTCGGGTCGGTCGCGCTGCCCCTGACCCTCACCCTCCTGACCCCACGAATCCCGGACACCGCGATCACGCTGATCTTCGCCACCGTCTGGGGCAGCTTCGGCGTGCTCACCCTCACCAAGCTCCGCATGCTCCTGGCTGATCGCGAGCAACCCCGCCTGGGCGCGCGCACGGATCTCATCACCGGCTGCTGCGTCGGGCTCATCGGCGGCGTCGCCACCGGGCTCACCGGCATCGGCGTCAACATGGTCCTCTACACCGCGCTCGTCCTGCTCTACCGCGCCGACCTCCGGGTCGCGATCTCCACCAGCGTCATCGCGATGGCCTGCCTGTCGGTCGTGGGCACGCTCACCTCAGCGGCGCAGGGCAGCCTGACCGAGGATGTCTATCACGCCTGGCTCGCCGCCGCACCGATTGTTCTCTTTGGAGCGCCCCTGGGCGCCCTAGCCATGACCCTCATCCCACGCAAGCCGACGATGATCATCATCGCGAGCCTCTGCCTGATGCAGCTCTTCTGGGCGATCTGGAGGGTCGGCCCATCTGCGGGCGTGCTCATCGGCGCGGGCGCCGGGCTCCTAGCCGCGAATCTGGTGTTCCACCTGCTCTTCAAGCAAGGCCAACGGCTCGCCGCTCAGCCCGAAGCTCAGCCCCGCTTATAAAACGGCAGCGGCACGATCGTGCCCGAGAGCACCGCACGACCCGTATCAACCTCAACCGCGGTGCCCTCATCAGCCTGCTCGATCGCCACGTACCCCATCGCGATCGACTTGCCCAGCGTCGGGCTCAGGCACCCGCTGGTCACAAGGCCAGCCTCGCTCCCCCCGACCTTGATCGCCATGCCCTGCCGTGCGGTCCGCTTGCCCTCGACCTCGATCCCCACGAGCTTCCGCCTCGCCCCTCCACCGTCGCGCGTCTTGATTAGGGCCTCTTGCCCGATGAAGGTCTCGCCGTCGTCTTCCTCGTTCTTGTCGAGGCGAATCGCGAACCCGAGCCCGGACTCGAGCGCGTTGAAATCCTCGCCAAGCTCGTGCCCATACAGCGGCATGCCCGCCTCAAGCCGAAGCGAATCGCGTGCCGCGAGCCCCGCGGGCTTGAGCACCGCGTCCGGGGAGTCCGGGTCCACTTCCTTCATCAACGCCTTCATCGCCATGCCCACCGCACTCGCGGGCAGGATCACCTCGACGCCGTCCTCGCCGGTGTACCCGGTCCGGGCGATCATGACCTTCACGATCATGAGGTTCTTCTCGAGGAACCGGTACCGCTTGAGTGTCGGCACCTCGCGGCTGACCCCGCCGATCAGGTCCATCACCTTGGGCCCCTGGATCGCGACCATCGCGGTCTTCTCGGTGGTGTCGGTCAGCTTGACCTTGAACCCGCGCTCATCGATCACGCTCTGCAGGTGCCCGACGATCTTCTCGCGGTTCGCACCGTTGCAGACCATCAAGAACTTGTCGTCGTCCTGCTTCATCACGATCACGTCGTCGCGGACCCCGCCCCGCTCGTTGCAGACCAGCGCGTATCGGCACTGCCCCTCCACCATGCCCCCGATGCGCCGCGAGCAGACCCGCTCGAGCAGCCGCTTGGCGTGCAAGCCCTTGAGCTGCAGCCTGCCCATGTGGCTGACATCAAACACCGAGCCGGACTTACGGGTCTGCTCGTGCTCCTCGATCACCGAGGTGTAGCGGATGGGCATCTCCCAACCCGCGTACTCCACCATCTGTGCGCCGTGCTCAAGATGAAAATTGTGTACCGGGGACTTGAGCATCGATGACTCCTGGCTGCGATCTGGGACGGGGCACTCGGTGAAAATACTGGGGAGGTGAGTCTAGCACCGCCGAGTCAATTTCACCGCCCCAGCCCCTCCCAGGGCCCGTTGTCCAGCAGCCGAACCCCCCCACGCTCCCCGCCGACATGGGCCGTCACGATCGCCCGGTACGCCGTTGTCCTCGGCGTCGCCGGCAGGAGCGTCTGCGCATCGCGGATCACCGCGTAATCGATCTCGACCCCAGCCTCGCTCAGCACCGCCCTCATCGCGTCCTGCCCCGCCTCGGCCGTCTGCTCCCGCCCCGCCGCATCGATCGAACGGTGCAGGCTCAGAGCCTGGGCCCGAGCCTCGGGAGTCAGGTGCACGTTCCGGCTGCTCATCGCCACGCCGTCGGGGTCCCGTGCGATCGGGCCAGGCAGGATCTCCACGCCGAGCCCTTCTTCTTCGCTCATCGCCCGGGCGACCTGGAGTTGCTGCCAGTCTTTCTCGCCGAACACCGAGGCCGACGCGCCGCTGAGCGCCCAGAGCCGGCGCACGACCTGCACCACCCCCTCGAAATGCCCCGGCCGCCCCGCGTCCTCGAGCCCCGGCCCGCGGGCCACGCTCGGCAGCGGCTCGACGGGCACCTCCACGCCCTGGGGGTAAATATCCTCGACCGACGCGATCCAGACCACGCTCGCGCCCGCAGCCTCGCACAACGCCAGATCGTTCTCTTCGTTGCGCGGGTATTTGTCGAAGTCGCCCTGATCGTTGAACTGGGTGGGGTTCACAAAGATGGTCACGACGCAGCCGGCTTCAAGGCCCCGCTTCTGAGCCTCGGCTGCCCCCTGCCGAATCAACGCGGCGTGCCCCTCGTGCAAAAACCCCATCGTGGGCACCAGCACGCACCCGCCGGTGGTCAGGTCTCGGGATTCGCGGATCACTCGCACGGGCAAGGGTTCGGCGGCCCCGCGCCCGCGTCAAGCCGAGAACAGCGGAATACGCTGAGGTGTCATGAATCCTCCCCCGTCCCCAACAAGAGCCCGGTGGTCCCAGATGCTCCGCGGGGTCGCCCAGCGAACCCTGGGCGGCACGCCGCTGATCGAGCCCGCGAGCGAAGAAGAGAAAACCGGGTATCTCGCTGGGTTTGCCGACGAGTTTGGCCGCCCCCACCCCGCGGACCGCCCGCTGCTCGCTCGGCTGCTCGGAATCGACCCGGGCCCGATTCCCAACCCCGCCCCGGACCCCGCGCACGCCCTGCTCTGGGCCCTTCACGACCCCGCGAGCGACCCGGACTCGCTCATCCGCCCCGCGGCCCCCCAAGCCTCCCCCCCACACCCCACGCCCCCCACGCCCCTGCTCTACGACCCGGCCGACTCCTCGGTCGCGATCGAGTGGCGGACCCTTGACGAGCTCACCGCCCTGCACGCGCTGTGGAACCTCGCGACTTTGCGCACAGATCCCGCGTTGCGAGCGCGATGCCTGAACGCGGCCCGGTGGCACGTCGCGGAGCTTCAGCCGGACAACGCGACGAACCACCCCTGGGCGATCCATGTGTTCATTGAACTGGCGGAGGCTGAGGAGAACCCGAGCGAAGCCGCGGCGGCCCGGTTTCACGCCGAGACCTTGCTGCACAGCTGCCAGGTGAAGCTCAGCAAGGCTGACTTGGTCAGCGCCTGCATCCTGCTCGATGCCGCGAACACGCTGGACACGCTGGACACGAAATCGGTCTGAATTTCTAGTGTTTTACACCCGCTGAAAATGTTCCGCGGGGCGGTGCAGCCAGCGCCGCAGCGTCGGCTCGCGGATCATGTCGGCCCACCGCTCCGCGTCGGCCTCGTACCGGTGCCGGATCGCCGCGGCGACCAGCCCCATGAACATCGGCTGCGGGGTCAGCGGACGGCTGGTCAGCTCGGGGTGGAACTGGGCCCCGATGAAGTACGGGTGGTGCGTGACGGGCTGGTCCTCGGTCCACCCCTCGGGGGCCTCGTCATGGAGCTCGAGCACCTGCATGATCGGCTGATCGGGGTGACGCCCGCTGAACACCAGCCCCGAGGCCTCGAGCCGCTCGATCCACTCGGGCTCGACCTCGTACCGGTGGCGGAACCGCTCGTGGATCTTCGTCTGCCCGCCGGCGAGGAACTGGGCCAGCGTGTCCTCACGGATCTGCACGTCTTGAGCGCCCAGACGCATCGTGCCCCCGAGCCCTTCGATCTTCTTCTGGTCCGGCAGCTCGCTGATTACGGCGGAACGGCTGTGCGGATCAAACTCGGTGCTCGACGCGTCCAAAATCCCGAGCACGTTGCGGGCATACTCGATCACCGCGACCTGGAACCCGAGGCAGATCCCCAGGTAGGGCACCCACTTCTCGCGGCAGTACTGCACGCACGAGATCTTGCCCTCGACCCCACGGCTGCCAAACCCGCCCGGCAAAATCACGCCGTCCAGCTCTCTCAGATGCTCGGACACGTTGGAATCATCGACATCCGTGGTCTCGATCCAGTCCTCTTTGATGTTCACACCAAAGTGGGCCGAGCAGTGCTCCACGGCCTTCTCGACCGACGCGTACGCGTCCTTCAGGTCCGCGTACTTGCCCGTGATCCCGATCGTGATATCCAGGTCCCGCGGCCCGGTCAGCTTGCGGTAGAACGAGTTCCACTTCTCACGCGAGACGTCCTCGTGGCGCACGTCAACGCGGTCGTGCAGGTCGAGCACACTGAGGATCTCGCGGTCGAGCCCCTCGGCCCGTATCTCGTCGGGGATCGTGTACACGCTCTCGCGGTCGTGCATGGAGAACACCCGACGCATCGGGACGTTGGAGAACATCGCGATCTTCTCAAGCACCTGCGGCTTGACCACGTTGGTCGCGCGGCACGCGATCATGTGCGACTGGATCCCCATCTCCATCAGCCGCTTCATGCCAAGCTGGGCCGCCTTGGATTTCTGCTCACCGAGCACGTTGGGCTCGATGACGTAGGTCAGCGCGACAAAGCAGACGCTGCCGGGCCCCTCCTCGAACGCCAGCTCGCGCAGCGCCTCGATGTAGAACCCGTTCTCGTAGTCGCCCACCGTGCCGCCGACCTCGACGAACACCACGTCGGCCGGCTGCGTGCCGTCGCCCCGCAGTGCCAGCTCTCGCAGCTTGCGTTTCACCTCGCCGGTCACGTGCGGGATCATCTGAACGTCCCGCCCCAGGTAGACCCCCTGCCGCTCGCGGTCGAGGATCTCGTGGAACAGCTGGCCCGAGGTGACGAAGTTCCGTTTCGACAGGTTCTGGTCGAGCATCCGCTCGTAGGTGCCCAGGTCCATGTCGCACTCGGTGCCGTCCTCGAGCACGAAGACCTCGCCGTGGCGGTACGGGTTGAGCGTGCCCGAGTCGATGTTGAGGTAGCCCTCCATCTTGATGGGCGCGACCGTCAACCCCTTGTCCTTGAGCACCTTGGCCATCGAGGACGAGAAGATCCCCTTGCCCAGCCCGCTCATCACGGTGCCCAGCACCGCGACGTACTTGTGACGGCCCCGGCGATACCCGTCGGGCATCGGCGAGTAGAACTCGCTTGGCTGCTGGGAAGAATCCGCGGTCTTGGCCAGAAGACTTGACCCGGAATCATCGTCGGGCGTGGTCGCGCTGCCACGGCCTCTGTCGGCACCACGGGTAGGCTGCAAGGGCTTTTCCGAACCGTCCGACCCGTGATCTTGTGGGGGCATCCCATAGTGTAACACCGCGGATGTACGAGTCTCGCTCAGCCATCCTCCACGGGCACTCTAAATCAAAATTTAATAAACGGAGGCCAGCCTCACCCGCCCCGGCTCCCCCGATACCGGGCAACGAATTCGGCATACTGCTCCGGTGTGTCGATGCCGTGGTGCGAGGTTTGGCGGACGGCCACCGCGATCGGGTACCCGCACTCCAACCAGCGGAGCTGCTCCAACTGCTCGGCCTGCTCCAGCGGTGTCGGGGCGAGCTTGGTGTAGGCCTTCAGCGCCCAGACCGGATAGGCGTAGATCCCGACGTGCTTCAGCGGCGGCTGGGGTATGCCACCCTCGCGATTGAACGGAACCGGAGAGCGGCTGAAATACAACGCCTGGCCGATCGCTGTGTCCGAGTCCCGCAACCCGACCACGGCTTTCACGATCGCCGGGTTCTGCGGGTCCTCGCCCTCCGCAAAGGGAGAGGCGACGGTCCCGATCCACGGTGCCGTGGGCCCTGCCGCCTCGAATCCAACTCGAATGGACTCGACTGAATTCGCTGCCAAGACCGCGGCGTCAATGATCTCCGGCTCGATCTCCGGCTCGTCTCCCTGGACGTTTACGATCATGTGGTGTTTCTTGAGCTTCAGGGTCTCCGCGGCCTCGTGCAGCCGGCTGGTCCCGTTGGGGTGGTCCGCCCGGGTCATCACGACCTCGGTGCCGAACGGCTTGAGGGCCTCGCCGATCCGCTCGTCGTCGCACGCGACCACGACACGCGAGACCGACTCGGCCCTCGCCGCGGCCTCGACCACGTGCTGCACCATCGGCTTGCCCGTGTCCGCCGCGAGCACCTTGCCGGGGAATCGCGTCGATCCCAGCCTGGCGGGGATGATCGCGGTCGCGCGGGCTCGGCTCGTGCGGCTCATCAGGCCGACAGGTCCTTGATCAGGCTCTTGATCACGGCACGCCGATCCTTGATGTCCTTGTAGCTAAAGGACTTGATCGCGATGCCCGCCGCGAGCTTGTCGGCCTCCTGGGCCGCGACCAGATCCTTGCTCTCGGTGGCCCGCTCCTCGAGGGCCCGCATAAGCCCGTAGCGGAGCTCCATGCCCAGCTCGGACTCGTGGCTGACAGACTCGAGCCCGCGCCGGAAGGTCTGGATCGCCTCGTCCACCCAGCCGCCGAGCCGCTGAAAGGACTGCCCCATATAGAGCAGCACCTCGTCGCGGCTCTTGGAGTCCTGCTGAGCCTCCTGGAACTGGGCGATCGCCTCGTCGTATTCCTCGCGGGCGAAGTGGACCTTGCCGAGCTTGAACTTCAGCGGCAGGTCCGTCGGGTAGTTCTCAGCTTGCAGCTTGAGCTCTTCGAGCTCCTTGGTGTGCAGCTGCGCGGCTGCGTTCTCGTACTTCTCGACGCTCTCGGCGTCGTCCGGGTTGGCCTGGGCGGCCCGCTTGAGCTGCTTGACCCCACGTCGCATCACCTTCAGCTGGATCTCGCCCGACCGCTGACGGAACCGGAACTGCCCAGTCTCCTTGTACGCGCCGCTGAGCAGGCCCATCGCCCGCAGCTCGTCCACCGGCTTGCCCCGGCTCAGCAGGGCCCGGGTGTAGGCCTCGAGCGTCGGCATGTCGTTGCGTTCCTCGTGCTCGGCCTTGGTCCGCTCCAGGATCGAGTCCTTGGTCGCGTCCGTCTTGGACATCGAGTCTTCCTGCGCCAGCTGGGCCTGCTTGTCCGAGTTGCGGATGTTCTTGCGGAACCCGCCCTCGGTGTCGTCCTCGAACCCGCCCTTGGACATCGTGGCCCGGGCCATCATGTTGCGGACGCGGGCCTGCAGCTCGCCGTCTGACGGGTCGAGCTTCATCGCCTCCTCGCCGGCGATCGCGGCGGTCTGGTAGTCCTCCGCTTTCTCGAGCACCCCGAGCAGCTTGACGTAGGTGTCCTTCTTCTGCCTCTTGGGGTCCGCAGCGACCAGGTTCATCGCGTACTTGCCGACAAACTGGGCGACCTGCATCGCGCCCACGTCCGAGGCGGCGACCGAGGCCTTGACCGCGGCCCCGGCGTCGGTCTTCTTGACCCCGAAGTCCAGCAGCGCATCGATGTACTTGGAGACCGCGCCCTTGGCGTCGATCGCGCTGCGGACCTCCTTGCCCACCTTGCCCTTGGGGTTCTCGATCAGGAACGAGTCCGCCGACCGGAGGAAGCCCCTGAAGGCCTCCATGTTGGTCGGGTCCCACCGGAGACCGGTGAGCCAGTTCTGCATGGCGTACTCGTAGTTCGTGGAATCGTGAACCGTCTGGGCCCGGTCGAAGAAGGCCTTGGCCTTCTTGGGGCTGAACGCCTGATCGATCGCCTCGGCGGCCTGGGCGCCCTTGGCATCGGCCTCTTCGGTGGTCACTTCTTTTTTCTTGAACAACGCCACGGTGTCGGCCAACTTCCTGCAGGGGGTCGAGTCCTCGGGCACGCCGGTGCTCCCGGGTGGCCATGGTAGGATCATAACGCCCGCCCCGACGCCGCCGGGCCGCCCCGGGCCCGTGCCACGCTCTACGATGCGGGCATGACTGTGGATCCCGACCAGCTCAAGATTCAGCTCTACCCCACCCCGGTGCTCCGGATCAAGGCCTCGCCCGTCGAGTACAGCCCCAACGTCCGGGAAGTCGGGGTCCGCATGATCGAGATCATGAGCCAGGCCGACGGCATCGGGCTCGCCGCCCCGCAGGTCGGGCTGTCGTGGATGATGTTCGTGGCCCGAGTGCCCGCCGACGAGACCCGGTCGCCCGACGCCTCGCCGCCCAGCGCGTCTCTGGAGCCCGAGGTCTTCATCAATCCCGAGATCGTCCGCGTCAAGGGCCTGCCCGAGACGATGGCCGAGGGATGCCTGTCGCTGCCGGGGGTGCTGGGCGAGGTCACCCGCCGGCCGACCGTGGTGATCCGGGCGCTCGATCTGGAGGGCAACGCCTTCGAGAAGACCGCGACGGGGCTGCTGGCGAGGTGCTACCAGCACGAGTACGACCACCTGATGGGCGTGATGATCATCGATAAGATGGCCCAGGCCGACCTCCGCAAGAACAAGAATTTTCTGAAGCACATGGAAAAGCGAGACCGCTGACCCGCCCCCGCACCTTCCCAACTCCCCAAAGCGACCGGACCGACCCATGCCCGACCAACCCAGCCACACGGACGTGGTCTTCTTCGGCTCGGGCGCCTTCGGGCTCCCCACCCTCGAGGCGCTGCACCGGACGCACCGCGTCGTCGGCGTCGTCACCCAGCCCGACCGACCCGCCGGCCGGGGCAAGAAGCTCACCCCCAATCCCATCGCGGCGTGGGCCCAGGCGCACCTGCCCGGCGTGCCGATCGTCAAAGAGCCTCGGGTCGATGACCCGGGCGTGTGCGCCCAGATCCGGGCCTTCCCCGCCACGACCTGGGTCGTGATTGCGTTCGGGCAGAAGCTCGGCCCGGCGCTGCTGGCCGACCGGTTTGCGATCAACCTGCACGCGAGCCTGCTACCCCGGTGGCGAGGGGCGGCCCCGATCAACCACGCGATCCTCGCCGGCGACACGGTCACGGGCAACTCGGTCATCACGCTCGCCCAGAAGATGGACGCGGGGCACGTGCTCGGGCAGAACTCAACCCCCATCGGCCACGCCGAGACCGCGGGCGAGCTGCACGACCGGCTCAGCGCCATGGGGCCCGAGCTGGTGCTGGGTGTGATCGCACGCCACGCCGCAGGGACGCTGGAGCCCGAGGAGCAGGATGAGTCGCTCGTGACGCTGGCCGGCAAGCTCAGCCGCGAGGACGCCGCGATCGATTTCACGCGGCTTGCCGACGAGATCCGGTGCCAGATCAACGGGCTGAGCCCCTGGCCCGGGTGCGCCGTCGAGATCGGCGGGGTCCGGGTCAAACTGTTGCGGGCCGATTCCCAACAAGCAGAGGAAGAAGAAGCAGAAGCGGGTGTGAAACCGCCCGACTCACCCGGCACACCCGGCACCCTCACCGACCCCGCCACGGGCACGGTGCAGACCGGCGCCGGCTCGCTGCGTCTGATCGACGTTCAGCCCGCGGGCAAGCCGGCAATGGGATGGGCTGACTTTGTACGCGGGCACCAGCCCGAACCCGGGACCGAGATCCGCAGGGTCTGAGAACTCCGTTCCGTCTGAAGGCAAGGTACGATCCAGAGCATGCCACGAATGCGTTCCAAGACCGCCAAGCCCCGCGCGTTTCCGCAGACGCTGTGGGACCTGCTCGGGCTGGGCGATCGGAGAGCCAAGCCGCGGCCCGCCCAGAAGACCAAGCCGAAGACCCGCCCCAAGGCCCGCCCCGAACCGAGCATGCCCGCCGGTCTGGTCGTGCACGACAAGCCAGTCGTGCCCACCGCCGCCGGCTCGACCACCATGCGAGACCGCTACGACGCGGTCACCAAGGCCATGCTCCGCGACTACGGCATCCGAGTCCGCAAGTGGCGCTCGTCCATGTCCGGCGTGGCGTGGCAGGTGACCTACAAGGACGGCACGGTCTCGCGGCTGATCGAGGCGCCGCGGCCCAGGGGCCCGATGTCCGCCGCGGTCTTCCTGCACGAGATCGGGCACCACGCGATCGGGTTCAAGACCTACACGCCCCGGTGCCTCGAGGAGTACAAGGCGTGGGAGTGGTCGCTCAACGCGATGCACCACCACGGGCTCAACGTGACCGACGCGGTCCACCGGCGGATGCGCGACTCGCTGGAATACGCGCTCGCCAAGGCCCGCCGACGCGGGCTCAAGGCAATCCCCGAGGAGCTGGCGGACTACTTCGCCCGCACCGAGCACCTCAGCCGTCTCACGGGTCCGGTGCTGAGGCATCAACTCGGGCTCGCCCAACGCCCCCCACACCCCCCACGCCCCAGCCGTGCGCACGGCTCGACGAGTGGTCAACAAACACCGGGCCCCGTGCTCGATCGAAGTGCAGCAGCAACGCCGTCTGTTCGTCGCTCGCAAACCCGCGCGAAGGGGTAAACCCGCGGTCGTAGCGCACGACGGACGAGACCCGGAACTCATCGATCAGCCCACTGAACCCGCCGCGGACGCGGCTGTACTCGTCGGCCCGCCCGCCGATCACGAGCGGCCCACGCAGCGTGAAGCCCTCGGGGATCGGCTGCGTCCCGGCCGGCTCGCCGTCTACGAAGAGGCTGGCTCCGCTCGGCCCGACACACAGCGCGACGTGGACCCATCGCTCGATCAGGTCCGCGTGGCCGATCGCCCCGACGCCAATCTTCACCGGCTCATCGTCGGCCCCGGTCAGGACCACGCTCGGGCTCGGCGAGAGACCCGCTGCATCGGCCCAGACCAGCTCGAGCCCCGGGGCGGAAACCAACACCTGCCCGCCGATCTCGTCGTCGGCGTACACCCAGCACTCGACAGTGAGCGGGGCGGCCAGCTGGGCCACATCGACAACCACGCCCGATCTGGAATCCACCCGAAGGACGCCACCCGGCGCCGCGGCCCCCGCCCCCCCCACGGCCTCGGGCGAGACCGAGGCCCGAACCGGGATCGTCAGCGACACGGGCACGGCTTGCGACCCGCCGGCCTCAAGCGGCAGGCGCAGTTGCCCGCGGACCTCAACCGTCGGCCGCTGAGTGAGCCTGGGAGACTCCGCAGCGAACTCGATCGACTCGCTCGCGCCCTGGGCCAGAGTGCCCGAGACCTCCTCGCGCGAGAACAGCCACCCCTCCGGGCCGTCGAAGCCCAGGACGTAGCGGACCGGCTGATCGGTCGGGTTGGTCAGCGTGAGCGTGACCGAGCCCGCGGGGCCGCCCTCGGGTGATGCGGCAAAGAAGCCCCGGCTCGTCACCGAATCGCGCAGCGCCAGCGCGGCGTCCACCTCTCGCCCCGGCGCAGAACCGACCGCCACAACGCCCGCCGGGTCTACGACACTGAAACGGACGCCGTTCTGGTCGGCAACACCCAGCACGATCGCCGGCTGCGAGAATCGATCCAGCCCGCGCAGCCCCACGCCCGAGGAGGGCGGGAGACCGAGGTATCGGATGCCGTCGCGCTCGCCGTCGTCGCGCAGCACGCCGTCCGTGACGGCGAGCACCGCGCCGACGCGATGATCGGCTACGAGCGCCGCGTGGGCCTCGTCCCAAGCCGACGCGTGCACCGGGTCCGCCCACCAGGCGTGGTCTACCGCGACGAATACGACACTCGCTGCGGTCTGGCTCAGCAACGCACGCAGGCTCTCAAGGGCTGGCGGCGAGAACGCGGCGGCGGCATCCCCCGCTTCGTCGGGGGTGGGCCATCGGATCACCGCGGCATCGCCGACGGGATAGACGCCAGCGTGATCGCAGACCATCGCAATGGATTGACCGATGGGCTCGAAGACCAGCACCGCATCAACGCCGAGCCGGTTCGCCGCCTCGGTCGCGAGCGTGTCGGCCTCGGGCCCGCCGCGAGAGGGGCCCAGCAGCCCGAGCCGTAGCTTGACGTCGGGCCGGGCTTCGGGCTGGGCTGTCGCGTTGGCGTGCGCGGGTTGACTCGCGGCGTGGGCTGCTGAGATTCCCAGGCCGATCCCGAGCCCCGCGACCACGCGAGTGACGATCGCTGAATTGTTCTTGCGTGCTCGCATCGCTTCTCCGTGCGTGTGGCTGGTCCCCGAGCGGACCGGGGTTGGGTGTGCAGGTGTGATCTTACCGGAACTTGGTCGATGGCCCGGGGCGGCGTTACCGGCCTTGCCCAGAGGGCGCGTGCGGCATGGGTGGCCGCTGGCCATACCCAGAACGCCATTGGGGCTCCGGCCGGGCCCCGGTCGGGCCGATCCAACCACCGACGCCCTCTTTGTACTCGATCCGGTTCGGAATGACCAAACACGGCACAACCATCCTGACGCTTCTTTACACCGTGCTGCTCATCGTGGCGGCGGTGTCGTCGCACTTGATCGACCAGTGGCTGACCCGGCGGGACCGGGCCGACGCGGTGCGGCTGGTCGAGTCGATGGGGCACACGATGTCCCAGCAGGTGGAGCTCGCGATCGCGGCGGGTCAGCCGGGCAACGCCGAGCAGTTCATCGAGTCCATCGTGGCGGCCCAGCCCCGCGTCGCGGCGCGGCTCGAGCGGCCCGGGCTGCACAACCCCGCGGTCTACGGGCAGTGGTCCACCTCGTGGGACGCGATCCAGACGGGCCTCTCACTCGGGGGGGCTTCCGATGGCCCGCCGGTCGCGAGGCTTTCGCTGCGGATCGATCCCTCCCCGCCGTACGCGCCGTTCCGGGCGACCCTAATCGCGCTGGGGCTCATCGCCCCGATCGGGGCGTTCTCGCTGGCGTCGATCCACACGCGGGCCCGGCACCACCGGTACGCCAGCGAGACCCACCGGGTGCTGCAAACGAGGCTCGACACGCTCCGCGAATCGCGGGGCAAGGAGCTGGGCGAGGGCACGCTGGACCCGTCGATTGAGGCGCAGTTCGATGAGCTGGCGGCGCTCGTCGCCTCGATGGCGGCGTACAAGGAGTTCTTCACCAACGCGCTGCAGTCGATGGTGGACTCGCTGCTGATCGTCAACGCCGAGGGCGTGATGCTCGCGGTGAACCAGGCGGTGGTGACCGCGCTGGGGTACTCCGAGGAGGAGCTGCTGGGCCAGAACGTCTCGATGATCTGGGCCGACGAGAAGGGGCTCCTGCTCAACGTCGACCGGCTGGGCAGGTTCCTCAGCGACGGCGCCCGCAACGACCTCTCGCTCACCTTCCGCACCCGGTCGGGCAATTCCATCCCGGTGAACCTGTCGGGCTCGGCGATCCGCAGCCGCACCGGCGAGGTCACCGGCTTCGTGTGCATCGCGGTGGATGTCACGGACCGCAAGCGGGCCGAGAAAGAGAAAGAGAAGCTCAACAAGGACCTGGTGGACATCTCCCGCCGCGCGGGCATGGCCGAGGTCGCCACCGGCGTGCTGCACAACGTGGGCAACGTGCTCAACAGCGTCACGGTCACGGCGTCCTCCATCAGCACCATGGTCGCCGCGTCGCGGGTCGGGCGGCTCGGCCAGCTCGCGACCATGATCCAGACGCACAAGGACGACCTGGGCGCCTTCCTGAGCGACGACCCCAAGGGCCGCAAGATCCCCGGGTATCTGGGCTCGCTGGCCGACACGCTCGCCGACGAGCACGAGACGCTGCTGGGCGAGATCAGCGAGCTCAACAAGAACATCGAGCACATCAAGAAGGTCATCACGGTCCAGCAGCGCGTCGCACGCGTCTCGGGCATGACCGAGCCGGTGGACGCGGGCGAGCTGCTCGCCGACGCGGTGCGGATCCGCGAGAGCTCGTTCGAGGCGCACGACATCCGCCTCATCAAGAGCTACAGCCTCGCGCGGTCGATCAACACCGACAAGCACCGCGTGCTGCAGATCCTGGTCAACCTCGTCGGCAACGCGGCCGACGCGATGTCGTCGCACCACCCCGAGGGCGGGCGGAGCAGGCGGATCCTCTCGCTGCGGACGATCCGGTGCACCGACAACCCGGAGTTCGCGGAGATCGAGGTCTCGGACACCGGGCCGGGCATCCCCGAAGCGAACCTCACCAAGATTTTCAAGCACGGGTTCACCACCAAGAAGAACGGGCACGGGTTCGGGCTCCACTCGGCGGCGATCTCGGCCAAAGAGCTGGGCGGCTCGCTCACGTGCCGGAACCGAGACGTGGGCACCGGCGCCACGTTCACCCTGCGACTGCCCCTCGACGCCCGCGAAGAACCCAAGGACACCCCGGAGATTGCCGCATGACCAACCCCATCTCCAGGATCCTGGTGATCGACGACAACGAGGCGATCCACAAGGACTTCATCAAGGTGCTGTGCCCGCCGGAGACCAACACGGAGCTCGATTCGATCGAGGCCGAGCTGTTTGATGAGGCCCTGCGCGAGGTCCGCCCAATCCCCTACGACATCGTCGCCTGCTCGCAGGGGCTCGAGGGTGTCGAGGCGGCTGCGCTCGCACGCGAGCAGGGCTCGCCCTTCTCGCTCGCCTTCGTGGACATGCGGATGCCGCCCGGGATCGACGGGCTCGAAACCATCGAGCGGATGTGGAAAGAAGACCCGGACATCGAGGTCGTGATCTGCTCGGCCTATTCGGACTACACCTGGGACGAGATCTCCGAACGGCTCGGGCAGTCGGACCGCTGGCTGCTCCTGCGCAAGCCCTTCGACACCGCCGAGGTGCTGCAGCTCGCCGCGGCGCTGTGCGAGAAGTGGCGGCTGCGGCAGGCCGCGAACATCACGCTGCACGAGCTGAACGCGATGGTGCAAGACCGCACCAGCGAGCTGGAGAACCAGATGGCCAATCGTGAGCTGGCCAACCGGGCGCTGGCCAAGTCCGCCCGGACCGACCCGCTCACCGGGCTCTCCAACCGGACCGTCGCGATGGACCGGATCCGCGAGGCGTGCGCCCACCTGGCCTCAAACCCCTCGAGCCGCTTCAGCGTGCTGTTCTTGGACCTGGACAACTTCAAGCTCATCAACGACTCGCTCGGCCACGACGCGGGCGACAAGGCGCTCATCGCGATCGCCAACCGCACGCTCGAGATCCTGACCCGGCGGCTCAGATCACAGCAGCGGGCCGAGGATTCGGTCTTCCGCATCGGAGGCGACGAGTTCGTGATCGTGCTCGACGACAAAACCTCGATCGACCGGGTCGAGTCGATCGCCGACGAGTTGCTGGCCGCGATCGCCGAGCCGTTCGATATTGACGGGCGGAACGTCGTGGTCGGGCTCTCGATCGGGATGGCCGTCGGGGGTGAGGATTTCCAGCGCCCCGAGGACGTGCTCTCGGCCGCGGACGCGGCGATGTACCACGCCAAGCACCAGGGGCGGGGACGGCTCGAGCGGTTCAGCCGCCCGCTGTTCGAGGCCGCCCGCGAGCGGGCGGTGCTGGCCGACGACCTGCGGCGGGCGATCGACCAGGGAGACATCTCGCTGGTCTACGAGCCGATCTTCTGCACCAAGACCGGGATGATCAGCAGCTTCGAGGCGCTCGCCCGGTGGAACCACCACAACGGGATGCTCGTCCCGCCCGACCGGTTCATCCCGATCGCCGAGGAGACGGGGCTGATCGTCCCGCTGGGCGAGCAGATCCTGCATCAGGCCTGCCTGGACCTGATCTGGTTCACCTCCAGCGGGCACGTGGACCCGAGCCTGAAGGTCAACGTCAACTTCTCCAAGCGGCAGCTCGTCGAGCCCAACATCGCGGCCCGGGTCCATGCGCTGACCAACTCGGCCGGCGTGGACTCGAGCCGCCTCAACGTCGAGGTCACCGAGACGGCGATCATGGACGGCCCCGACCGGCTCCGAAAGGTCATCGACCAGTTCCGCCAGACCGGCGTGGGCGTCCACATGGACGACTTCGGCACCGGGCTCAGCTCGCTGAGCTACCTGCAGCGGTTCCCGTTCGAGACCATCAAGATCGACCGGTCCTTCGTCTCGGCAATGTCCTCGTCGGAGCGCGACGCCGCGATCGTCCGCGCGATCCTGACGATGGCCAAAGAGCTGGGCATGGAGGTCATCGCCGAGGGCGTGGAGACCAGGGCCCAGGCCGACGAGCTCGCGATGCTCAAGTGCGAGTACCTGCAGGGGCACCTGCTGAGCCGCCCGCTGACCCGGGACGGGGCCAAGGCGCTGTTCGACGACGTGGTCCGTCAGCAGCAGCCCAAACGCGACGCGGCCTAGTCCGTCAGACCGCCTAAACGAAGACCGCCGCCCGGGGGAACCCGGGCGGCGGCGATTGAAAACAAGATGGGTCAGAGGCCGAATCGTTGGATCAGGCGCGACGACGACGGGTGGCGATGAGCCCACCCAGGCCGAGCAGCGCGGCCGAGGCCGGCGTCGGAACTGTTCCGATCACCGCGGAGCCGAACGGGCCTTCGTCGCCATCCCAGACGTTCTCGCCGATGGTCTGGAAGCCCCACTGGACGTGGCGGCCGAGGGCGGCGTCGGTGGCGTGGCTGAAGCTGAACGCGCCGGCGGTCACCGCGATGCGGGTCTCGGTGAAGGAGGAGTAGTCCGAGGCGTAGTCCTTGATGAAGATCCAGGACTCATGAGCCGCGGTGAACGAGTTGGAAATCACGTTGCCCGAGAAGGTCAGGGAAACGCCGTTGTAGACGTCCGTGGCCTCCTGATACAGGTTGGCCTCCATCATCTTGTTGCCGAGCTGGCCGGGGCCGCCTGGGTTGATGGGGTCAGCCGCGGTGCCCGAGGTGTTCTGGTACCAGAACTCGTTGGGGTCGTTAACGAAGGTGGGCGCGAGGGTCAGGGTGCCGGCGCCGTCGTCGAACGTCGCTTTGAGGTCAGGGGTGCCCCAGCCGGAGCCGAAGACGAATCCGCCGCCGTTGGCGTCGAGCTCGAAAACATTCATGTAGCCCAGCCACGGGGCCGTGGAATCAGACACGTTCACGTTCTGAGCCTGAGCAACCGGTACGGTTACAAAGGCTGCCGCGAGGCAAATGCTCAGACGATTCATTGTTTTCTCTCCTTCATTCGGTTCTCTTCTCTCTGACCGAGCGCAACGGCCGGTCCCTCTGGAACTGTTACATCTTCCTGCGCCGCCTCCCGCAGTGCAAGCGGTTTGGTCAAGATTTTGCAAAATTTCGCGCCTTGCCAACAGAATTCTTGACCTCTCTGTCGTTTTTTAGAGCCGCTCCAATCCCCAACAAGCCAGTTGGGTTAACTCCCGCGTGAAGTGTGGGGCCGGGCGGTGAATCAGGAGGAGAGGGCCAGACCGGATCGTCGCCCTATGGGCCCAGGGGCCCGAAGACTGACCGTTCCAAAACGACAACCCCGCGAGCCATGGGCCCGCGGGGCTTCGTTTCCAATCGGGGCGGGGAGATTTGAACTCCCGACCTCTTGACCCCCAGTCAAGCGCGCTACCAAGCTGCGCTACGCCCCGGAGCGCCGAGACCCACAGGCCTCGGCGAGAGGACCAAGCGTAGGTCGCCCCCACCCGGCGGTCCAAGCCGAGAAACCGAACCACTCTCATTCGCCCCCACCACCCGTCCCCCACTCATCCCCCCACTCAACTCCCGGCTCATCCGCTGACCGATCCCCCGGCCATTCCCCGGGAGGCTGACCTCCTATCCTCGGGTGTGCAACAAGACACCCAACGCATCCTCATCGTCGGTGGACGGGTCATCGACCCCGCGTCCGGCCTCGATCAGGTCACGGACATCGCGATCGAAGAGGGCCAGATTGCCGAGCTCGGCCCCGGGCTCAGCCGGCGGCCCGCAGACCGGGTAATCGAGGCGGCGGGGCTTCTGGTGACGCCCGGGCTGATCGATCCGCACGTGCATCTTCGCGAGCCGGGCCAGACCGCGAAGGAAGACATCGCCAGCGGCAGCCGGGCCGCGGTGGCCGGCGGGTTCACCACCGTCTGCTGCATGCCCAACACCAGCCCCGCGCTGGACACCCCCGAGATGGTCGGGTGGGTGCTGGCCCGGGCCGCCCAGACCGCGAGTTGCCGTGTCTTTCCCGTCTCGTGCGCCACGCAGGGTCGCAAGGGCGAGAAGCTCGCCCCGATCGGGCTGTGCGCCCAGGCCGGCTCGGTCGGGGTCTCCGACGACGGCGACGTGGTCGCGTCCGCCCGCATCATGCAGGCGGTGATGCAGGCGACCAAGGCCGCGGGGCTCGTCTTCATGCAGCATGCCCAGGAGACCACGCTGACCCGGGGCTCGCTGATGCACGCGGGCGCGGTCTCGGCGAGGCTCGGGCTGGTCGGGTGGCCACGGATCGCCGAGGAGCTCATCGTGGAGCGCGACGTGCGGCTGAGCGCCGACACCGGATGCGAGTACCACGTGCAGCACGTCTCGAGCGCCGGCACCGTCGAGATCCTCCGCCGGGCCCGGGCCGAGGGAATCCGAGCGTCCGGCGAGGCGAGCCCCCACCACCTGCACCTCACCCACGAGGCGTGCGAGGGGCACAACACCGCAGCGAAGATGAACCCCCCGCTGCGCGAGCAGGCCGACGTGGATGCGCTGCGGGCCGGGGTCGCCGACGGCACGATCACGATCCTCGCAACGGACCACGCCCCGCATACCGCAGCCGAGAAGGCCCAGCCGTTCGAGCAGGCCCCCTTTGGGATCATCGGGCTTGAGAGCGCGTTGCCGCTCTACGCTGAGGCGCTGGTGCAGTCCGGGGCGATCGACTGGCCCCGGCTGATCGAACTGCTCACCATCAACCCCGCGCGGCTGTGCCGACTGGAGCGGCAGGGGCTCGGGATGCTGACGATCGGCGGCCCGGCGGACGTCACCCTGATCGACCCGGACCTGAAGTGGACGCTGACAGCCGACCAGCTCGCGGGCAAGAGTTCGAACACGCCGTTCCTGGGGCGCGAGCTGACCGGGCGAGCGGTGATGACGATCGTCGCGGGCACACCCCGCCTGGAGCGTGCCCGTGACAACGCTCACACCTGAAACTGAAACCCCCCGCTCCTTCATGGCTCGCGCCTGGGCGTTCAAGGAGATCGCCATCGCGATCCTCGCGATCGCCTCGATCGCGACCTACCTCGTCCTTCGCTACGCAACGGATGTTGAACGGGGCACCGCGGACTGGTCACTCTGGATCGCTCTCGCCTTCGGCGGCGTGCCACTGGTGATCGATCTGTTCGTCAAGGCCTGGCACCGCGAGTTCGGTTCCGACCTGCTCGCGGGCATCTCCATCGTCACCAGCGTCATCCTCGACGAGTATCTCGCCGGCGTGCTGGTGGTGCTGATGCTCTCGGGCGGCGAGGCGCTCGAGGCCTACGCCGTGAGCAGCGCCTCGGGCGTGCTCCGGGCGCTGGCCAAGCGGGTGCCGTCGATCGCGCACGTCCGCCGCAACGGGCGGGTCGCCGACGTCTCGATCGACGAGGTCGTGGTCGGGGACCACGTCGTCATCCACCCCCACGAGATCTGCCCCGTGGACGGCACGGTCACCGAGGGGCACGGCGTGATGGACGAGTCGTTCCTCACCGGCGAGCCGTACATGATGTCCAAGGCCCCCGGCTCGCAGGTCATCTCGGGCGCGATCAACGGGCAGAGCGCGATCACCATCAAGGCCACCCGCCTGGCGGTGGACTCGCGCTACGCCAAGATCATGGCCGTCATGCAGGACTCGGCCCAACGCAAGCCCAAGATGCGGCGGCTCGGCGACACGCTCGGGGCCTGGTACACCCCGCTCGCGGTCGGGCTCGCGTGCATCGCCTGGGCGATCAGCGGAGACCCAACCCGGTTCCTCGCCGTGCTCGTGGTCGCGACCCCCTGCCCGCTGCTCATCGCGATCCCGACGGCGATCATCGGGTCGATCTCGCTGGCCGCCAAGCGGGGGATCATCGTCAAGGACCCGGGCACGCTCGAGACCATCGACACGTGCCGCACGATCATCTTCGACAAGACGGGCACGCTGACGTACGGCAAGCCGACCGTGACCGAGATCCTTCCTGCCAAGGGGTTTGAGCCGGACCGGGTGCTGGCGCTCGCTGCGGCGCTGGAGCGGTACTCCAAGCACCCGCTGGCCGGGGCGGTGACGCGCCGGGCCAAGCACGACGAGGTTCCGAGCCACGAGCCCTCGGAGGTCGCCGAGGCCCCGGGCGAGGGGCTGCGGGGCAAGGTGGACGGGCACGAGGTGCTGATCACCGACCGCAAGCGGTTGGCCGAGCGGTCGCCGCAGGACGCCGAGGCGCTCCCGCCGATCTCGGGCGGGCTCGAATGCGTCGTCATGCTCGACGGGCGGTACGGGGCGACGCTCCGGTTCCGCGACGAGCCACGGTCCGACGGGGCCGCGTTCATCCGCCACCTGTCCACCAAGCACCATTTTGAGAAGGTGATGCTGGTTTCGGGCGACCGTGAAAGCGAGGCGCGGTACCTGGCTGAGCAGGTCGGGATCCCCGAGGTCCACGCCGAGCAGAGCCCGGAGGAGAAGGTCGAGATCGTTCGGCGAGAGTCCGAACTCGCCCGGACCTGCTTCGTCGGCGACGGCATCAACGACGCCCCGGCCCTCATGCTCGCCACGGTCGGCATCGCGTTCGGGCAGGCCAGCGACATCACGACCGAGGCCGCGGGCGTGGTGGTGCTCGACAACTCGCTGCAGCGGGTGGACGAGTTCTTCCACATCGCCCGACGGATGCGGCGGATCGCGCTGCAGAGCGCCCTTGGGGGCATGGCTCTGAGCATCATCGGCATGCTGCTGGCCGCGGCGGGGTACCTGAGCCCGGTCGCCGGGGCGATCACCCAAGAGGTCATCGATGTGCTGGCGGTGGGCAATGCGCTTCGGGTGGCGATCCGACCCCGGTCGCTGTCCGACATCGAGGACTGAACGGGTCAATCCTGACCGAGTCCGAATAAAAGTGCGAAGAAAGTGCTTGTTCACTCCGGAAATGGGGGCTTTTCGCGCCTTCAATCCCTCCCCGGCGACGGAATCCGCCGGTACCCCAGACCCCCTCGGAAAGGACAGTTCCCATGGCCATCCGCATTGGTATCAACGGCTTCGGACGCATCGGTCGCCTCGTCTACCGGGCCGCCGTCCAGTCCGGCGAGTTCGAGATCGTCGCGATCAACGACCTCGTCCCCGCGACCAACCTCGCCTACCTGCTCAAGTACGACACCATGCACGGCCGCTTCATGGTCGGCGGCAAGCCCGCGGAGATTTCCTCCACCGAGGACTCCTTCACCGTCAATGGCAAAACCACCAAGACGCTCGCCGAGCGCGACCCGGCCAACCTCGGCTGGGGTGACCTGGGCGTCGACTACGTGCTCGAGTCCACCGGCATCTTCACCGACACCGCCGGCGCGACCAAGCACCTCAACGCGGGCGCCAAGCGCGTCGTGCTCTCGGCCCCGACCAAGAGCCCCGACGAGATCAAGACGCTGGCCTACAAGGTCAACCACGAGGAGTATGACCCCGCGACCGACAAGATCATCTCCAACGCGAGCTGCACCACCAACTGCCTCGCCCCGATCACCAAGGTCATCCTCGATAACTTCGGGCTCGAAGAGGGCCTGATGACGACCGTCCACGCCGCCACCGCGACCCAGCCGACCCAGGACGGCCCGTCCAAGAAGGACTTCCGCGGCGGGCGCAACGCCTACATGAACATCATCCCGTCGAGCACCGGGGCCGCCAAGGCGGTGGGCCTGTGCCTCCCGGCCACCAAGGGCAAGCTGACGGGCATGGCCTTCCGCGTGCCGACCGCGGATGTCTCCGCGGTGGACCTGACCTTCCGGACCTCGAAGGACACGAGCATGGAGGCGATCAACGCGGCGATGAAGGCCGCGGCTGAGGGCCCCATGAAGGGCGTGCTGGCGTACACCGAAGAGCAGGTGGTCTCCTCCGATTTCATCGGTGACCCCCACTCCTCGATCTACGACTCCGGGGCCAGCCTCGGGCTCAACAGCCGCTTCTTCAAGGTCATCTCCTGGTACGACAACGAGGCGGGCTACTCGTACCGCTGCCTCGACATGCTGCGGATGATGGCGGCCAAGGACGCCTGACCCACGGGCCCAATAGACCCGGGTTTCTCAAGTATTTATCCAGGAGCCGATCCCCTCGGGGGCCGGCTTTCTTTGCGCTCACGGGAGCCCGGCGAGCCCGAATCGCAGGCCGAGTCGATCCCAGACTGACCCCGGGCGGACGCGGCATGGACGGATTCCCGATTCGGACTGTTTCCCCCCCCGATCACCCGACGATAATCGCCATAGGATTCAGGATCAGATCTCACGCTTCTCGGACCACGACCGACCACCACCGATGACCACCGCTGCCACCACAACATCACCAACCCCCACGCCGGGCGATACGGCCACCCCTGCGAACACGTCGGCGGCGCCGCTCCCCCGCGAGCAGGTGATCCGAGCCCGCAAGGGACTCGTCGGCGTGGACTGGGGCGAGCTGATCCGACACCGCGAATTGCTCGGGTTCCTGATCTGGCGTGACTTCAAGGTCCGCTACAAGCAGACGGTCCTCGGGCTCGGGTGGGCCATCCTCCAGCCGCTCTGCTTCATGGCGATCTTCAGCGTCATCGCGATGAAACTGGACTTCTCCGATCGGCTCGGCGTTCCCGTCCCCATCTTCTACTTCGCCGGGCTCTTGCCGTGGACCTTCTACTCCGTCGGCGTGCAGTTCTCGAGCCAGTCGCTCATCAGCCAGCAGCACCTGCTGACCAAGATCTACCTGCCGCGTCTGTTCATCCCGACCTCGGTCATCGTCACCGGTCTCATCGATATGGCGATCGCGTCGGTGGTGTTCGCCGGGTTCATGGTCTGGTTTGGCATCGTGCCCGACGCGGGCTTCCTGATGCTCGCGCCGCTGCTGGTGCTGCTGCTGCTGACCACGCTCGGCTTCGGGTACCTGTTCAGCGGGCTCGCGGTGCTCTACCGCGACGTCCGGTTCATCGTGCCGTTCTTTATCCAGGGCATGCTGTTCGTCAGCGCCGTGGTCTTCCCCGCCTCAGAGGATTTCGTGGGCGAGAAGGCCGCGTGGGTGCTCGCGGCCAACCCCGTGACCGGCGTGGTCGAGGGGTTCCGGGCCGCGCTGTCCGGCGGCGACTACCCCTTCGATTGGCCCCGCCTGGCGCTGAGCGCCGCGGTGGGGGTCTTTGTCTTCGCCCTGGGCCTGACCGTCTTCCGCCAGATCGAACGCCGCTTCGCGGACATCGCGTGACTCACCAAAGAGACCCGGACCACCCATGACGCACCCCGCACTCATCCTCGACGGCATCAGCAAGGCGTACCAGATCGGCGTGCGCGAGCCCGGCGCCGAAGGGCTGGGCGGCATGCTCAAGAGCCTCGTCGCCGCACCCGTCCGCAACTTCCAGAAGCTCTCGGGCAAGAGCGAGGAGCGTGAGCTGTTCTGGGCGCTCAAGGACATCTCCTTCGAGGTCCCCGCGGGGCAGGTGCTCGGCATCGTCGGGCGAAACGGCGCGGGCAAGTCCACCATGCTCAAGGTCCTCAGCCGAATCACCGAGCCCACCGAGGGCGTCGCCCGGCTCCGCGGCCGCGTCGCGAGCCTCATCGAGGTCGGCACCGGGTTCCACCCCGAGCTGACCGGGCGTGAGAACATCTACCTCAACGGCGCGATCCTCGGCATGCACAAGGCCGAGATCGATCGCAAGTTCGACGAGATTGTCGAGTTCTCCGAGGTCGAACGGTTCCTGGATACCCCCGTCAAACGCTACTCCTCGGGCATGTTCCTGCGGCTCGCCTTCGCGGTCGCGGCGTATCTCGAGCCCGAGATCCTCGTGATTGACGAGGTGCTCGCGGTCGGCGACGCGGCCTTCCAGAAGAAGTGCCTCGGGCGGATGAAGGACATCTCCCACGGGCACGGCCGCACCGTCCTGTTCGTCTCGCACAACATGGCGACCGTCCGCGCCCTGTGCGACCGGTGCGTCATGCTCAAGGGCGGCAAGCTGGTCGCCGACGGCGAGCCCAACGACGTCATCGACAAGTACCTCGACATGACCATGGCCGGGGCCGGCAAGGTCTACGACCTCTCGGGCCGAACCTCGGCGTGGCAGTTCGGCACGGGCTCGGCGGTGTTCACCCGCCTCGAGTTCGCCAACGACTCCACCTTCGTGGACCGGACCAGCGACCTGGACCTGCGCTGCTGGGTCAAGAGCGCCGAGGACCTGGCGGGCTTCCGCGTCGCCGTCATCGTCCACAAGATCGACGGCAACCCGGTCGGCGGCGCCTTCGGCCCCGACAAGCTCTCGATCCGCGCCGGCGAAGAGGCCGAGTTCCGTGTCCGCCTCCAAGACTTCAACCTCGCCCCGGGCCGCTACTGCTGCGAGCTGCGGCTGGGCAAGGGCAACCCCAACGACGGACGCACCGAGTTCGACGCGGTCTTCGATGTCTTCCACTTCGAGATCCAGCCCGAGACCTCCGCCGACGGGGCCGCGGGGTACTGGGAGCCCCAGTGGGGGCCGGTGAAGTTTGGCGACTGCGAGCTCGACCGCATCGGGGCGGCCTGAGCCGTGAACCACCTCGCGGTCGTCATCGTGAACTACACCACCGGCCCGCTCGTCGTGGACTGCCTCCGCTCGATCGCCGAGACGACGGAATTCGGGCTCCGCCCCCGCGTCTACGTCATCGACAACAAGTCCCCCGACGACTCGGCCGACGCAATCGAGCACGCGATCGCAGACTCGTTCCACTCGTTCGCCCAGCTCATCCGCGCCGAGAAGAACGGCGGATTCTCCTACGGCAACAACCTGGGCATCCACGACGCGATCGAGCAAGACCCCCAGACCCACGCCGTGCTGCTGCTCAACCCGGACACCGTCGTTCAGCCCGGGGCCTTTACCTCGCTCACGGGCTACCTCGCGGCTCACCCCGAGGCCGGGCTGGTCGGCTCGCGATTGCTCAACGCGCCCGAGGGCGACGATGAGCCCACGCCGCAGTGCTCAGCCTTCCGGTTTCCCTCAATCGCTGGCGACTTTGAGAGCACCGCCCAGCTCGGCGTGGTCACCAGGCTGCTCGGCCACCGTTCTGTCGCGATCGCGCCCCGCGACGAGCCGCACGAGTGCGACTGGCTCTCGGGCGCCGCGGTCTGCATCCGCCGCGAGGTGCTCGACGCGGTCGGCCCGATGGACGAGGGGTACTTCCTCTACTTCGAGGAGACGGACTACTGCCGCCAGGCCCGGGCGATGGGCTACCGGTGCCACCACCTGCCCAGCTCGCGGATCATCCACCTCGACGGGCAGGCAACGGGCGTGGTCTACCGGGCCCAGTCTCGGTATCCGGGGTACTGGTTCGACTCGCGCCGCCGCTACTACATCCGCCACCACGGGCGGGCCTACGCGATTCTCGCCGACGCCGCGTCCATCGTCGGCACACTCGTCTCGAGCCTGAAGAACACGCTGCTCCGTCGCCCGCGGACCAGCCCCCCCCGCTTCGCCCACGACCTGTGGAATCAGGGCGCACTCCGATGGGGGCTCACGCCGTGAACCTCGCCGCTGTCGCAATCGGTCGCAATGAGGGGGAGCGGCTGCGTCTGTGCCTGCAATCGCTCCTCGCCCAGAACCTCCGCATCGTCTACGTGGACTCGGGCTCGACCGACGGCTCGGCGGACCTGGCCCGGTCGATGGGCGCGACCGTGGTTGATCTGAACCTCGCCACGCCGTTCACCGCGGCCCGGGCCCGAAACGCCGGGGCCGAGCGGGTCTTCGAGGTCTGGCCCGACACCCAGGCCGTCCAGTTCATCGACGGCGACTGCGAGATGCAGCCCGGCTGGATCGAGGCAGGCGTTAAGGCACTCACTGAAAATCCCCGCCTCGCTGTTGTCGTTGGCACCCGCGCTGAGCGCCACCCCGAGCGCTCGATCTACAACAAGCTCTGCGACATGGAGCTCGACCTCACGCCCGGCCCGATCACGTGGTTCGGCGGCGACTCGCTCATCCGTCGGTCCGCGTTCCACGCCATGCAGGGCTACGACGCCTCGCTCATCGCCGGCGAAGAACCGGACCTCGCCCAGCGGCTCCGCGACGACGAGTGGGAACTGCTCGCGCTCGATCACCCGATGTCTACCCACGACGCCGCGATGACGAGGTTCAGCCAGTGGTGGAAACGCAACGTGCGAGGCGGGCACGCCATGGCCCAGGGTGCGTGGCGGCACGGATGGCGGGGCGAGCCGTACAACCACCGCCGTGTGCTGAGTGTGTTCGTCTGGACACTCGGGCCACTCGCGATCACCGTCGGGCTCGCGTTCATCATCGGGTGGTGGGCGATCCTCGCGCTGGGCCTCTACGACCTGCTGACCCTCAAGATCGCGTTCAACGCGCGCCGCCGCGGGTGGTCGCTGTTCAACACGCTGCTCTGGGCGACGTTCATCGTCATCGGCAAGTGGCCCGAGGCGATCGGCGTCTGCCGATTCCACCTGGGCAGGCTCCGGGGCTCAGCCCCGAAGATCATCGAGCACAAGGGCCTGGCTGAATAGAACCTGTCCCATTCGGGTGCCACGGGTTGGCCCGAAGGGCAACCCGTGATGAGCAATCAATCCGACACGGCTTGCAAGCCAAGCCGTGGCACCCCGACTCTGTCGTTCAGTCAGAACCTACTCATCTGCGGCGGGCTTCTCGCCGTCGCGTGCGGTGCGCACCCAACCCGTCTGCCGGCGCACGATCGCCCCGACATAGATCGGTCCCTTGCACGCCGCATACCACGCCACCGCGGGCAGCTCGCGGGCTGGCAGGATCTCTCGCCCAACCTGCCACCACGCCACAAGCGTCCCCACAAGCACCAGCGAGAGCGCCAACGCCCCCAGCACGATCGGCCACACACCAAAGCCAAACACCGCGAGCACCCCGGCCACCGTTGCAAACGCGACCGTCACCATCACCAGCAAACTCAACGGCGGCACGCACAGCTCCAGCCCGAGCAGCACCAGCGCCGGCCGCGCCGAGAACACCCCGCGCCCCAGCATCGGCAGCCCCTTGCGAACCAGCGTGTCCAGGTGCCCGTGCTCCCATCGCTCCCGCTGCGTCCGCTTCGCCGCGTCGTCGCTCGGCAGCGCCGAGTTCACCCGTGCCCCGCGGCAGACCCGCGGCGGATACCCCCGCACCGCAAGCTCGAGCCCGATCGTCATGTCCTCCACGATGTCGCCACGCGAGAACAGCTCCGGGTCCGCCAGCTCCCAGGGAACCGCGAACCCCGAGCCCGTGATCAGGCAAGGCCCGCCCCCCCCACCCCCCCCACCAAGCAGGCCGCCGAGGACGGACAGCCCGACGGGGCGAGTCTCGTTCTTCACCCGAACCGCGAACGCCGAGACCCGGTCCCTCACTCCCGAATCACGCCCCTGCCCCCCATCGGGCAGCCCCAGCACGTAGACCGCCTGGGCCGCCGTGCCCGTGCGGGTCACCTGGTCCGCCAACGCATCGAGACACCCCGGTTCAAGCTCGCAGTCCGCGTCTACGAAGACAACGATCTCGGGAGACTCGGTGCCCTGTTCCTGATGACCCAGTTCACGCAGTCCATGCGCCAGCGCGAACCCCTTGCCGCGGTCGGTGTCGTGCCTTCGCTCGGTCACCTGGGCCCCGGCCTCGCGGGCCGCGGCGGCGGTGTAGTCCTTGCAGTTGTCCGCGACGACCAGCACCCGGTCGCCCTGGCGAAGCTGGGCCTTCACACTGGCCACGGTCGCGGCGATGCCCCCCTGCTCGTTGTGGGCCGGGATCAGCACCGCGAGCGACGATCTCTTGGGCGGCTCAGCTGAATCGGTTGAATCGGGGGCCTCGGTGCCCCCGGCCACAAGGGCCAGGACGTTCTCGAGGCAGAACACCGCCGCGGGCACGACCAGCACCGCCCCTATCACACCCAGCAGGATCTCGAGAATCAGCAGCATCTGCCTGATCATTCGGCCCTTGGCCCCCCCACGCTACAACTCCATTCATTCCACCCGACAAGCCCATCTACAGCCCCCCCGCCCAACCGGCCGAAATACTATCAACAACCACCATGCCGCCCCCCACGCCACATCCAACCCCAGCCTCTTCCCGCTTCCTCGTGCTCGGGGCTGCAGGCATGCTCGGGCGGGCCTGGACCGAGCTGCTTACGGCACGCGACATCCCGTTCGACATCGCCGATCTCGCCCAGGGCGACCTGACCAACCCGAGCGACGTGCAGCGGCTGATCACCCAGCATCACACGCACGTGGTCAACACCGCCGCCTGGACCGACGTGGACGGAGCCGAGGCCCACGAGCCTGAAGCCACGCTCATCAACGGCGCAGCGGTCGCCAACCTCGCAGCACGGTGCGCCCAGACCGGCGCTCATCTCACGCACTACTCGACCGACTATGTGTTTAACGGGCACGCCACCTCGCCCTACCCCACCGACGCGCCGCGTGACCCGGTCAACGCGTACGGCCGAAGCAAGGCCGCGGGCGAGATCGCGCTCGAACAGTCCGCGGCGACCTGGCTCTGTGTGCGCACGAGCTGGCTCTATGCCCCGTGGGGGGCCAACTTCGTGCGCACGATCGCCAAGCTCGCTAGCGAGCGAGACTCGCTCAGGGTCGTCAGCGACCAGCGCGGCTGCCCCACCTCCGCGACCCGGCTCGCCCACACCACGCTGGCGCTGATTGATACGAGCGCGACGGGCCTGCACCACGCCACCGATGGGGGCGGGCCTGGGGGTTGCAGCTGGTTTGACTTTGCCACCCGCATCGCCGCGGCGGTGAGCCCGGCGTGCCGCGTCGAGCCCTGCACCTCGGCGGAGTTTCCCCGCCCCGCCGCCCGCCCGGCGTACGCTGTGCTGGATCTATCCCAGACCGAGGCCCTCGTTGGGCCGATGGTGCCCTGGGAGCACGCGCTCGACGAGGTGCTCGAGACGCTCGCCACCGGCACGGCCGGCCCGACCGGACCCTGAGGAGATTGCCCGTGTCTGACACCCTGCTCATCACCGGCGGCGCCGGCTTCATCGGCTCCAACCTCGTTCGTTTCTTGCGCACGAACCGCCCGGATCTCAAGCTGATCAACGCCGACGTGCTCACGTACTCGGGCAACCTCGAGAACCTGACGGGCCTCGAGAACGACCCGAACCACGAGTTCGTCAAGGCCGACATCTGCGACGCCGCCGCGATGCGGGAGCTCGTCGAGCGGTGCGACGCGGTGCTGCACCTCGCGGCGGAGAGCCACGTGGACCGCTCGATCATCGATTCCACCCCCTTCATCGACACCAACGTCCGCGGCACGCAGATCCTGCTCGACGCGTGCCGGAACGCTGGTGGTAAGCGGATGGTGTATGTCTCGACCGACGAGGTCTACGGCTCGCTCCCGCTGGACCGCCCGGAGCTGCTCTTTACCGAGGAGTCGCCGCTGGCGCCCAATTCGCCGTACGCGGCCTCGAAGACCGCGGGCGACCTGCTCGTCCGAGCCGCGTTCCACACGTTCGGGTCCGAGGTGCTCACGACCCGGTGCTCGAACAACTTCGGGCCCTACCAGTTCCCCGAGAAGGTCATCCCGCTGTTCGTGTCCAACCTGATCGAGGGCAAGAAGGTGCCGCTCTATGGCGATGGGCTCAACGTCCGCGACTGGCTGCACGTTGATGACCACGCCGAGGCGATCCTGACCGTCCTGGAGCACGGCACCGCGGGCGAGACCTACAACGTCGGCGGCAACAACGAACGCTCCAACCTCGAGCTCACCCACTCGATCCTCGAGATCATGGGGCGCGGGCACGACATGATCCAGCCCGTCTCCGACCGCCTCGGGCACGACCGCCGATACGCGATCGACGCGAGCAAGATCAAGAACGAGCTGGGCTGGGAGCCGTCACGGTCGGCCTGGCCCGGGGCGCTCGAGTCCACCGTCGCGTGGTACACCGACAATCAGACGTGGTGGGAACGCGTCAAGGACGGCTCGTACCGGGACTACTACGAGACGCAGTACGGCGGGCGCGGCTGACCGACACCCGACCACACCCAAAGCCACCCATTCCCGTCGATTAGTCCTGCGGCACCGACCGCCCACCGAGGAACCGGGGGAGGCACTTGCGGACCGTCTGCAGCAGGATCCAGATGTCCAGTCGCCAGCACCGCCGCTGCACGTACTCGATGTCGAACTTGATCCATTCCTGGAAGTCGGTGTTGGCCTTGCGGGTGCTGCTGACCTGCCAGAGCCCGGTGATCCCGGCTCGGACGCTCAGCCGCGTCTCTCGCCAGACGGGACAGAACTGGTTCTCGTTGTCCGGGCTGGGGCGGGGCCCGACGACGGACATGTCGCCGCGGAGCACGTTGATGAACTGGGGCATCTCGTCGAGGTGCGTCTTGCGGATGAAGTGCCCGGTCCGCAGGATGCGTGGGTCGTTCTTGAGGGTGAACTGCGGGCCGTCCGCGTCGTTGTCGCCCTTCTGACGCAGCGCCTGCTGCATCGCGTCGGCGTTCTTCACCATGCTGCGGAACTTGAGGCAGTCGAACTCGCGGCCGAACGTGGTCTGGCGGCGGTGCCCGAAGAAGACCGGGCGGCCGTCCTCGATCATAATCGCCAACGCCACGAGAAGCATGACCGGCGAGACCAGCAGCAGCACCACGAGGCTGAACGCGATATCGAACAGCCGCTTGGTCAGCCGGTAGAACACGGGGTGCGTCGAGGCGACGGGCCACAGGTTCCACTTCTCGTCGAGCGGCTCGACCACCGAGGGCATCGCCGCCTGGTTCACCGACTTGGCCCGGTCTGTGAGCACCAGCGGCCCCACCATCACCGACTTCTCAGGGACCTCCACGCCCACACCCAGGAAGATCGGCCCGACCAGCCTCGACTCGGTCGGCAGCACCACCGTGTGGTCGGCCCAGATCCGCGAGCCCAGTCGCTTGGCCCGGGGGAACGCGGCACTCATCGCCCGCTCGTCATCGGAGATCTCGCCGAGCCACCCCGAGGTCCCGTTCTCGCTCGTCCCGTCATAGACGCACGCGGGCACCGCGAAGCATTCGCTCTCGACGCCCTGCCGCGCGAGCCACGCCTCGGGCTCGACGGGCTCCTCGCGGGCCCACTGCGCCGCCATCTCGCGGCTGTCCGTAAGCACGACGCGTGTGAGCTGGCTGGTCGGCGTGCGATACAGCCGATGGATCTCGACGTGCCCGTCCATCCCGCCCATGTTCACGACCTGCTCCTGGTACCCGCCGCTCAGGTTGCCGCCCTCCTCGAGGTGCAGCAGCAGGCCCGGGCTCTTCTTCAGGCTGGCGCTGAGCTTGCCGATCGCGATCTCGAAGATCGCCCTGGAGCTGAGCACCAGCAGGTAGTGCCGTGCCCCCATCGGGGGCTGAGCACCCGAGCCGGCGCGAACGATGCCGACCCCGCGGGTCAGCCACACCCGGTCGTGCAGCCCGACGCCGTTCTCACCCCACAGCGTCCACCCGCTGAGAGATTCGGTACCGTCCCCCGGCGCCCTCGGGCTCTGCTGACCACCACCGCTCTGCTTTGAGATCTCCAACGCTCGCTCTCTCTCTCATCTCACGCACGTGCCGACGACCGCGACTGCCCCGACTCACCCTCACGCCCCGGCTCTTGCACCGGGACCACGCCCGGATCGCCCATATCCCGCCGAACCGAGGAGACCGCGATGGAGGTCCGCACAAAGTCTCCCGGCTCGGCCCGGTTGAAGATCACGCCCATGCAGCTGCCGCCGATGTCTCGGATCCGGTCGATCGCCCGCTCGGCCATCTCCAGCGTCTTGCCGCGCGACACCACCAGCACCATGCCGTCCGCGGCCCGCCCGATCAGGCTCGACTCGGTGCTCCCAAGCACCCCGCCCGTGTCGATCACGACCTGCTCGAAGTGCCCGCGAAGATCGTCGAGCATCCGCGAGACCGCGGCGTAGGACGAGCTGACCGTCCGCTCGTCCACCCGACCGGCGGGCAGGATCCACAGCCCGCTCTTGCCCGAGGCCTGGATCATCGTGAGGTCCGGGTTCACCAGGTAATCCACGAAGCCCGGCTCCCCGCTCATCGCGAACGCCGCGGTCGTAGCACGCCCGTCCGGGTCGGCGTCGATCAGCACGGTCCGGTGACCGGCCCGGGCGAAGCTGGCGGCCAGCCCCCGCGCAATCGTGGACTTGCCGTCCGACGGCCCCGGGCTCGTCACCGCGAGCACCTGCGAGCCCCGGCTACCGGGGCGTGTGGCGTGAACCTCGATCCGCGCCCGCATCGGTTCGAGGCAGCTCTCGATCTCGGCGAAGCTGTTCGCGGTCAGCGAACTGATCTCGGGCACCGCGCCCAGGCACGCCACGCCCAACCGCTCGGGTGTCAGCTCATCGATGTACCGCAGCTTGTGCTTGAGCCCGCTGGCCAGCACCACCGACCCGATCGCGATCATCAGCCCGAGCACGGCCCCCGCGCCGCCTCGCATCATTCGCGGGTCGCTTGAGATGTCATCCGGGTGCGGGATCCGGGCCAGCTCGTGCACCCGGGCCTGGCCGAGCGACTCGCCGGCGAGCTGCTGCTCGATCTCGCTGCGAACGCGGATGACCTCCGCCAGCTCGCTGCGGGCCGACTCGATGTCGTCACTAATCTCGTGGACCTTGTGGATCAGGCTCGTCAGCTCAAACCGCTGATCATCGATCTCTGCGAGGCGGCCCTCGACCGAGGCCTGCTGGCGATGCAGGCTGGTCACCTCGCCTCGCCGATCGTCGATCTCGACGGCCAGCCGCGCCCACCACCGCTCGGCCAACGCCTCGGCCCGGTCGGAGATCAGCAGCTCAAGGTCCGCCAGCTCCTGCTGGGCCATCACGATCGACGGGTGCGTGGGCAGCTGCCCGCCGGCCAACGCCTTCTGCAGCTCGGTCGCGATCAGGTGCCGATTCTCGTCCAGCTCGGTCATCCGCGCATCGTCGAGCTTCAGCTCCATCATCGGCGGTCCATCGACGGTCTGGCCCGCTCTGTACCGTGTCAGCCGCGTTGTCCCGCTGTCGATCTCGGCCAGCAACCGCTCAACATCGCCCTCCGTCTTGCGGTGCTCGGCCCCGAGCTCGAGCTTCAGTTCGTCCAGCGACACGAGCTGCCGCTCGAGCGCCTCGGCCGACCCGTATTTCTCAAACAGCGGCCGCCCCTTGGTCGAGAGCGCTTCGAGACGACCCCGCACCGCGTTCTCGCGACGGTCCGTCTGCGCGATCCCGTTCTCGCGCAGGGCCCGCTGCTCTTCCTCGTTGAGCTGGATGTACCCGTGCATCACGGCGTTCACCGCCGCGGTCACGAACCACCGGTTGGGCTCCTCAGCCGTAATCGAGATCAGCTGCCCCGCGACCGGGGGATTGATCTTGACCAGTCGCTCCAGCTTCCCCAACCCCGGCTCGCCCATCGGGAAGTTCGCGTCGATCAGTTCCGGCTGCTGCAGCGCCTTCTGGAAAACGGCTCGGCTCTTGATCCGCCCCGCCTCAGAAGCGATGTAGTCCTTGAGATACCCGGTCGGCTGGCTCAGCGGGTTGTCAAAGATCACCACCGGCTGCGTGATCATCAGCTCGCCCGACGCCTTGTACATCGGGTCCGCCGAGTTGTACCCCATCACCCCGAGCGGGCCGGCGAACACCACCGCCAGCAGCAGCACCCACCGCAACCGACCGCGCAGGACCGCGAGCAGGCCCCCGGGTGACGAGCCGTCCGAGCCCATGGGGTCGCCCTGGTGTGGTTGTTCAAATCCATTCATCAAGCCGCGTCCTTACGGTGATCTCGGGCCCCGCGACCCGGCTCGATTACAACCGAAGAAGAGTTCGCCGGACCAGATCGAACCGCGAACGGCCGCCCCGGTCAGCCCCGCTCGCCAAGCCCCGGCCGACGCGCGTCGTGGACTCCTCGCGAGCACAGGTCTTGGAGTGCAACGTCACCACGCGGTCTACCAGCTCCTCGCCCGCGCGGATCACCGCGCCGGGGCAGACCAGCGAACGAACTACCACCGCCCCGGGCCCGATGTCGCTCCCCGCCATCACGATCGATTCCACCAGCACCGCGTCCGGGTCGACCGTCGCGCCCGGCTCGACCACGCTTGTCCATCGCTGGGCCGCGACGACCCGCCGGGCGTAGAGCGTCGCCTGACGCGAACGCTCCTGATTGGACTCGCGCTCGACGGCCCGCAACAGGTCCAGCCGCGTCCGCACCGGGAACAGGCCCTCGCCCTGAATCGTCGCCGAGACTGCGCGGCCGCCCGCCGCGATCAGCTTCTTGAGCAGCTGTTCCTTGAGATCCAAGAAGCCCAGCTGCGGTGTCATCTCGATCACACGCCGACGCAGCAGGTACACCCCCGACGGCGTCCGGTCCGGGTTGGCCCCGACCACAACGTCCGCGTCCTGCGTGGCACGGGTCACGACCGGGAGCAGGCTCTCGCCGAAGTACCGGTTGCCCTCGATCACCGCGATCCACGCGTCGGGGTCGCCCTCGCCGCACACGTCACGCACCGCGCCCGCGGGCCCTCGGTAGCGACGATGCTCGGTCCGTAGCTCGATGCCCTCGGGGAGTCGGCGAGCGATGGGCATGCCCTCGCTGCGCAGCACAATCGGCCGCAAGCCCTGGGGCAACTGGATGGAATCTGCGAGTCGGCCCGCCAGCACGTCGGCCAGGCACCTCGTCGTGCTCACGGGCATATCGAGCACCGCCAGGCCCGTCGCTCGAGCGATGGGAGCGGGCGAAAGACCGCCTCCGAGGACCACACACCGGTCTACCGCCACTCTGGCGTGACCGCGTTGAGGACTCGGGATCATATCTTCGGTTGAACGCATTGAACTTCTCTCGGCCCGAACGGACACCGATGGCGGGCAACTCCATTGCCCTCATGCTCGCTCCGTCATGTTCCGCCCGCGAAAACCGCGAGCCTCCTCCAAGGTTTGAATCTACACCGCGTTAGCGATGTCACCACCCACTCGCTCACAACGATCTGCAGCCCCTACGGAATATTCCGACAGGTCCGGATAATTCCCGATCAAAGCGAATTCATGGGAGTCTTTATTCTAGCCCTGTTGGGGGTCGTCATACAAGGGATAAAGCCCCAAACGAGCCCCAATCGCCGAAATTAGCAGAACGCTTGCAAACGGCACACCATCAACAAGATACCGCTTTGCTAACCGACGCGGCTCGCACAGCAACCGAAACAGCCACTCGAGCCCGATCCGCTGCATCCAGACCGGGGCCCGGCGGACCTGCCCGGTCACAAAGCTGAAACTGATCCCAACCCCGATCCACCACGCCTGAGGTAGCATTTCCCGCAGGTCTTCAATCAGATACTCCTGCTTGGGCGAGCCCAACGCCACCAGCACCAGGTCCGGCTCAGACTCGGCGAGCACCCGCCGGATCTCGCCCATCGCCGCCTCATCCTTCTCAAACCCCATCGGCGGGCAGTACGACCCGGCCACCCGCAACCCCGCGTGCTTCTCGGACCAAACCCGGCCCGCCTCCTGGGCGACCCCCGGGTTTCCGCCCAGCAGGAAGACCGACCGCCCCCGCGCCGCCGCCTCGGCGACCAGCCCGTGCACCATGTCCGATCCCGTCACCCGCTCGGGCAGCGGCCGCCCACGCAGCCGCGAGGCCCAGACGATCGGCATCCCATCCGCCACGTTCAACTCGGCGCTCTGCAGGTGCCGCAGGTACCGCGGCTCTCTCGAGGCCCGGACCATGTGATCCAGGTTCGCGGTCACGACCTGCCCGCCGGCGCCCCCCTCCATGCGGTCGAAGACCTCCGCGATCGTCTCGGCCGAGGTGATGTGGTCAAACTCGATCCCCCGGACGCAGACCCGCCGGCGTGAGGACGCGATGTTCTCGCTCGGTTCGCGGCTGGGCACGGGCGTGGTCGATGGCATCAGGAAGTGTATCGCCCAAACAGCGCCGCCAGCTTGCCCGACTCCGTCGGCGTGTGGTGCTGCCGACAGACCGCTCGGGCCCCGGCCTCGCCCATCGCCCGCCACCGCTCGTCGTCCAGATCGAGCAGCTCCTCGATCGCGTCGGCGACCGCGTCGGCCCGCCCCGCCGAGACCAGCCACCCGTTCTCACCCGGCTTGACCAGCTCGCTGCACGCGGCGATCGCGGTCGAGATCACGGGCCGCCGCATCGCCAATGACTCCATCAGCACCGTGGGCAGGCCCTCGGCGCTCGACGACATCACCAGCCCGCGCGCGCCAAGAATCTGCTCGCGAACCCCGGCCTCATCCAGCGACCCCGTCAGCGTGACCCGGTCGCCCAGCTGGCGGCTCTCGATCGCCTCTTCGACCATCTCGCGCAGCTCGCCGTCGCCGACGAGCACGAGTCTCGCGTCAACGCCCCGGTCTTGCAGGAGCCCGATCGCCTCGACCAGGATCAGCTGTGATTTCTGGGCGCTGAGCCGCCCGACCGAGACCACGGTCCGCCGGTCGTGCTCCAGGATCGGGGGGGCGTCGAGGAAGGTCGGCCCCACCGTGCACCGCACCACGTGCAGCTTGTCCCAGTGGTGCGGGTCGGACCATCGCTGGAGCTGGCTGCGGCAGAAGTCGCTGATCGCGACGACGAACTCGGCGTGCTCGATCTTCAGCCGCAGGTTGTGCCCCTCGACCGCGTCGAACTCATCGGGCCCGTGCACCGTGAAGCTGTACCCCACGCCGCCGCTCCCGCCCATCTGGTGGGCGAGCATCGCGACGGTGCAGGCGTTGGTGCCAAAGTGCACGTGCACGTGGTGGACGTCGGCCTGCTCGCACAGGCGCACAAACGCGAGGGCCTCGCCCCAGTAGAACAGGTGCCGCCGCCGACCCGCCAGGCTCTTGGCCCCCAGGGCGACCGACGAGAGCAGGCCGCGGGTGGCGCGGACGGGGTGTCGCAGCAGGGTCCGCGCCGCGAGCCCCAGCAGCCGGGCCTTGGGCAGGCCCAGCAGATGGACGGTCTTGTCGAACTCCTCGTGGTCCGCCGGGTCCTTGAGCGGGCCGGGCGAGGGGCGCACCGCGAAGCGGAGGACCTCGCACCCGTGCTCCTCCACGCCCCGGATCTCCCGCCGGATGAAGGTGTGGCTGACCGCGGGGTACTGGTTGGTGAGGTACGCGATGTTCAAGCGGGGTCCCTTGCTTAATCGAACGGGCTGGGCTTCTTGGGCGGCGTGTCCCCGAACGGGCTGCTGGGGGGGGCTGGGGGCAGCGGAAACTTGCCCTTGGTCTTGACGATTGGTCGGGATGGCGGTGGTGGTGCTGATGATTGGTTCTCCGCCTCATTTTTCGGCTCAGCGTCCTCCCCCGCGCCAGCATCCGGCGTCCGGTGCGTCCAGCGGTAGAGGTCCTCGGGGCTCTTCAGCTTGCCCCGCATCGAGGCCAGTGTCGCCAGCCCCCCGGCCGCCGCGACATACGCCGGCCCCGTCATCGCGTTGGGCAGCGTATCGATCGCCAGTTGCAGCACGATCAGCACCACCGCGATGGTCCCGGCGAACGGCGCCAGGCTGCCCTTGGTCGTCGGCAGTTTCCGAAGCGCCAGCACCGCGGGGATCAGCAGCCAGGCATACAGCGAGATCACCCCGACGACGCCGTACCGCCCGAGCGTGATGACCCAGAGCCCGTCGGAGACGCCGACGATCTTGCCGTTCTGGTCATAGATCCGCTCGCGGCCCCACCCGGCCCAGCCGAGCATGGGCCGCTGCATCGCGTGCTCCATGACCATGTCCTCGTTGCGGAACCGATACCCGATGGACTCGGCCCGCTCGACGCTGACCCTCGCGACGGTCTGCTCGATCGAGTCGGCGGACATGCCCAGCCCCATCCGCGCGGTGAGATACAGCGCGGGGATCAACGCCAGCACCACCAGCAGCATCGGCATCCGTTTTCGCTTGACGATCTCGATCATCAAGACGCCCACCACGAGCTGGATCCACGCGCCCATCGACATGCACAGGACCGCGGTCGCCCCCAGCGCCCCGAGCGGCACGAGGCTCGGCACGCCCTTCACCTTCTTGAGCATGCCCATCTTCCACGCGGTGTACCCCGCCAGCGTGGTGCTGGTCATGAAGAACGCGACCATCAGCCCGTGCTGCATGAAGACGGTGGGCCGCCAGAACCCGTACCGCATGGTCTGGCTGAAGTCCGAGTGCCCGTGCACGCCGTAGAACCAGCGGTGCCACTGCGGGCTCATGACCATCTCGACGGCGACCATGGGCATGTAGATCAGCCCCATGAAGAACATCGCGAGCAGGAAATCCCGCTGCCCCCGGGTGTCGCCCAGATAGACCCGGCCCAGCAGCCACGGCACGCCCCACGTCACCGTGTGCGTGAAAAACAGCGCGATGCCGTCGTAGTACTTGAGCCCCGAGGTCGCCCACGGCGCCGCGTCGGGCCCCGAGTCCATCGGGCCGTTGGCCATCACGCTGAGCACGGGCACGCAGCACCAGACCGCCATGGGGATGTCCAGCTTGGAGAACTTGAAGCGCCGCAGGACCGCCGAATCGAAGATCACGACGCCCAGCAGGGCCGCGCCCGCGGTCACCGTGTTCTTGTTGATCGGTGGGATGCCCGCCAGATCGACCTCGCCCATGGGCAGGAACATCCACCCGAGCATCAGGCTCAGCAGCATGCCCCAACGACCCCGGAACACAGCGACCACCCCCACCCCGAGGATGAACCAGCTAAACAAGACTCCTTGGCCGAGGGGATTCAGTTCGTTCACGGGAAACGGGGCTCCAGAGGGGCTGCGGCGATAGACAGGCTGCTGCGAATCAGCAGACACGGCTGATTATCGGCAGGATGCAAGGGGTGAGGCCAGATGAGTACCGCAGAACCGGGGCGAGGGTTCGTGAGATTTGGGTTGGAGGGCGGGCGGGTGGCATGCTTACGCGCAGCTTAAGCATGCGCTTTGCATCGACTAGATTGGACTGCACTCATGGCTAAGCTGCGCGCAGCCATGCCACACAATTCAAACAGGTCTCCCAGGAATCGTCTCCAGATCAATCTTCAGTGGCCCGCTCCGCTCTGGCGTAAAAAACTTTGCGCTCGACCACGCCCAGTCGTATGGCCCATCGCACAGCCCAGCCTTCACCGGGTTCATGTGGATGTAGTCGATCGCTTTCCAGATCTTTTCAGGCTCCCAGAGGTTGCGGCCGTACCCGCCGCCGCGTTGCCAGAAACGGTTTGATTGCTTGCCGTTGGGTTGCAGATCCAGCATCTGTGGCAAGAACTCAGGCGCATTGGCCTTTGTCCAAGTCACGGCACGCTTTGAAACAGAGAGCTTGATCGATTTGAGAATTGGAGGAACCTCTTCGCGTGGCCAGATGAGCAAATGCACATGGTTCGGCATGATGCAGTATGCCCAGAGCCGAAATTGGTGCTGAACCCGACTCTTCTCAATCGCCTCGATTACCCATCGGCAAGTCCTTTCAGAATTCAGAAAAGGGCGATTCTGAAAACATGTGAAGTTCAACATGCGAGCATGGTCCGGCTGCTCGTGCCTTCTGAGCTTCTTGAAATCCGGCTCTCCCATAACCCATGATATCAAGGGTGGCATGCTTACGCGCAGCTTAAGCATGTCTTGAGGCTCAAGGGAGTCTTCCATGGCCTAGTTGCGTGAGGCCATGCCACCCGTAGCAAAAAACTGGATTCAGGCAAAGCGTGCACACACGCTATAAATCACTCTGAAACCAACTCAAGCTCCAAAGTAAGGGTATAAAATTTACGATTGTATATAATTTCATCTGGAACACCATCCGCGCCACGGTCCAGAAATTTAAAATCATCCAGTTCCATGCTATTGCCGTCTACGCGAAATACATGAGAACCCCCTGGAGTAACTATCATGTTCCAGTCTCCCTGGCCTTCTCCGGAATACATCATTTCAGTTTTTAAATGCGGCAGCTTATATCGTATGTTTACATTTAAGAATTCTTCGTTAGGATCAAAAAAGTAGTCTGATAAATTCATCACAAGGCCAATTGCTGGCCACTGACCCTCAATCCCCTCGCGTTCTCCTGATTCGTTAATACCGACCTTAAGTCCGGGAACTAAGGGCCCACGGATTGCTCTCATCGTGATTGCAACCCCTCCAGTCAGTACGCACCCCGCGGCAAATGCGGCAATCGTTTTGCTACTTATCATTTTTAAATTTCCTTATACAGCTGCTGGCGGGTGGCATGCTTACGCACAGCTTAAGCATGTTTTGAGGCTTGTAGGGATCTCTCATGGCCTAGCTGCGCGAGGCCATGCCACACTGAAAACTCGCTCAGCTACGAGCTTTGAGCGGCCTCTCTAATATACAGGCAATTCACAGCGACTGCAGGATATGCAAGTCGTCACTCTGTCTCAACAATCCACCACAAGCCAGAGCCATCAAGCGGGATAGAGATCACGCCGCGTTCATCGGGCTCGATTCGCTTTATGCTCACTGCTAGGCCTCGGCCATCGATCGCTCTGACGCTTGCTCCGCGCCCACCTACATCAATCTCAACCGTCCCCACCACCGGCTCAGCGATCCAGACTGAATTGGGTTGATTCCCCTCACCCCCCGGCACCGCCTGAGCCACCGCGGTTACCAGCAGCCTGCCACTCTCGCGGATCGGCTTGTTGTCAAGGCTCGTCACACAGACCGCCGCAGCCGGCGTCTGGATCCGCAGCGTGACATCGCCAAGCCCGATCGCCTCACTGCTCTCCCCGGCCTGATCCCCACCGATCCATCCCATCGCCGCCTGGCTCTTTGGCGTGCGGATCTCGACCACGCCGCGTTGCCAGTCGCGGCGGATCTCGCCGGTGTCGGAAGTGACGGCGTGGGCCCCGTCCTCGATCAGCGTGAAGTCGCGGTCGCGGACGACCTGCAGCGTGTCCAGGTCTGGGTGGGGCGCGTCGATCGCGTCGCCATCGAAGTCGAGCTGGGGCGTGTCGGGCAGCTTGACCGCAAAGCCGTGCGTCTCGAACACCCCGCGGAGCACCGGCGTCGTGTCCGCGGTGAGGTCGGCGTTGTACACCCAGTCGGCCTCGGGCTCGAAGACCACGGTCTCTTGTGCGCCGGCCACATGCCCATCGCGGAACATCACGCTCGCCGCGGGCATGACCGCCATGAGCGCGGGGTCCACCCAGGCGGACCACTCGCGGGCCCGCTTGGGGGGTTGCAGCGGCTCTTGCAGATAGCCATAGAGCATCGGGGCGTCCCACCCCTGGAAGCTCGCCATCGCGGCCATGTGCAGCGGGGTGGTGAAGCGGTCACGCGCGGGGTGCGGGATGTTCCACTCCGTCACGCTCAGGGGCAGCCCGAGCACACGGGCCTGTGCGATTCGGCTGAGCCAGGTCGCGCCGACCCGGGGGTCTCGCGAGAGTTCGCCAGCCTCGCCGTAGGAGTGAACGTCGATGAGGCCGCCGCGCGTCAGAGAAGTGAGGCCGTTGAGCCCCATGCCGGCCCAGTGGTTGGTCGTCGCGATGAGCCCGTCGTACCCGATGCCGCGCACAACCCCGGTCTGGCGGTCAAAGAACTGTCGCTCGATCTCGCTCAGCGCCAGCATGCTCGGGCCCGGCTCCCACGTTTGCATCGCCTGGTCGCGGCTGAACCCCATGGACCGGGCGATCGGCTCGATCGCGTCGAGCATCAGGCGGTGGTGGACGGGGTTGTTCTTGTCGGCGAGCAAGAGGTTGCCGAAGTGCCGGGTGAGATCGTTCTCGTTGGTGAGCAGCACCGCAACGACCGCGGGCTCGTCGGCGTACCGGACGCCGGTGACCGAGTTCTCACGCGTGAGGTAGTGCCGAGCAAACTCGCCCATCGCGGCTTCGATGTCGGGGTTGACGTAGTTGAAGCCCTTGATCGAGCCTCCGCCACGGACGATCTCGGACCGGCCCTGCGCCTCGGTGAGCTCGGACTCGCCCATCCTGCGGCCGACGTGCAGATCGAGCCAGACGTAGACGCCGCGGGCTTTGAGGGCCGCGATCCATCGGTCGATGCGCTGGGCCATGGCTTCGTTGAAGTCGCCGCCCTGCCCGTCTTCGCCGAAGATGTTTGGGGTTACCCAGCCCGAGTCGGCGTGGTGGATGCGGACCAAGTTAAAGCCAAGGGCCGCGATACGGTCGGCCTGGAGTTGCACCTGCTCGTCGGTCCCGCTGAACAGGGCGTAGGCCTGGAGGTTGATGCCCCAGAAGCGGGCGGGTGTGCCGTCTTCAAAGACGAGTCGGCCGTTGCTGTTCTCGACGCGGCCGCGCAGGCCCGCGGGCCTCTCGTTGCCCGCGCCCACGTCGATCGGCCACCCGTCCCACGCCAGCGGGTCCGCGAGCCAGGACGCGTCGGGCCTGGCGTACCGCTCGGCGTCGGACGCGCGGGTCGCCGCCCCGTCGGGGAGCGAGAGACGGAAGCTGAGGGTTTGTGCGCCCGCCGCCACCGAGTCGGCGACGAAGAAGCACCGGATTCGGCCCGGGTCACCACGCTCGAAGTAAATCTTCGCGAGCGGCGAGTCGGACTCGAAGCGGATCTCGTCGCCCGTCGCGGTCGGCCACGCCCAGCCGCGGTTGTCGGGCAGGAGTTCGGGCGGGTCGATGCCGGGGAAGGCGCTCAGGTCGATGCCAAACTCGATGCCGCCGCCGATGGCGTTTGGGAGGTCGTCGGCGGCGAACAGCTCAAGGGTGTAGGTGATCGAACCGGCCCGCTGAATCTGTCCGGTGATCGAGAGGCCCAGATCGCTGACCTTGGTGTTGAGGTTGTACGAGCCGGGCTCCCCGTCGGCCGGGCTCGTCCTGACCACCGCGTCGGCGTACTTCCAGTCGGCTCCCCAGAAGACCCAGCTCGCGTGGACCGCTTGCACGCCGTCGATGAGCACCACGGGCAGCCCTCGCTCGTCGAGCTGCACGATCATGCGGACGGGCTCGATGGGGCCAAAGGTGGTGGACCCCATGGCGGCCGAGGCGGTCCCCTCTCCGCCCCGCCCGCACGAGGCGACGGAGAGCACCGCGGTGACCATTCCGATATGCGTCCACATTCTCAACGGCGTAGGCATGGACACAGCCTAGCAAGCCACGCACGATGAGCGTGGGGGAACGCTCGCCCTGGGATCCACGCCGGAGGTAACCCGGAGGCGACCCGGAGGCGACCACACTCAGTAGTGGATCACCAGCGGGGTCTCGGGCCGAAAGTCCGCGGTCTCGCCCTGGGCCCCGTCATCGAAGGTCATCTCGACCAGAGGCTCCTCGCCCGAGATGAACGAGAACTTCCCGTCGTCCGACAACTCACGGAGGCCCCTGGATAGTCTGGTCTCGCCGACCACGGTGAAGACCACGTCGGTCAGCACTCTGGCCCCGTTGGGATGCGCCAGGAATTCTGCGCCGTCGCCCGTCATCTCCTCGACCGCGGGCACGGTCCAGTGCGGCGGCATCCGGAACACCCACGGCTCGTTCAGGCGGTACTCGGGCGTGAACACGCCCAGATAGTCCTCTCCCGAGCCCATCCAGTCGGCCTTGTACACGTGCTCCTTGGCGGGCGGATCCTCGGCGTACTCGTGGTCGCGGATACCGATCCCGATGGGCGAGACGCCCTCGGTGTCTCTCCAGTTCTGGCGAGCGTTCATATCGGTGTCGCACCGTTTCTCGTTGGCCGTCGCGATCTGGTCATCGGTCACCCACAGGAACTCGACGTACACGTTGTCCATGTAGAAATACCGACCGATCGTGCCCTGATCCCCGTGGGGGTTCGTGTGCGGCATCCGCCGAAACCCCGCGGCCTCGAGCGCCGACATCTCGGGCGCAAAGGGCTTGCAGAAGAAGAAGATATGGTCCACCTCGAAACGCGCCGTGGACTCGGCAGGATCGGGCTGGCCGAGCTCGCTGAGCCCGACTCCGGCGAGGACTGAGAGACCCACCGCGGCGATCGCCACGCTTCGGATTCGTTGATGCTTCATGGAGACCCTTTCGTGCCGGCAAGCGAAGCCGGTACATCAGGGAGTCGTCTGTGGGGGTGTGCCGTCGTCTTTTTTATCAAAGATCGCCACATTAAAAGATTCTGTCGGCGGCCCCTTCGCCTCTCCCAATTCTCAGGCCTGGGCTCACCAGTACCGCAGCCGGATGTGCCCGAGCTGGACGTACCGGAAAATTGGTAGCATGTCCTAGAGCGGCAGGAGGATGACGTCGTCGAGGCGGCCGGGCCCGCCACCCTCGCGGGTTCCCACCGCGATCCCGCCCCCGGCCAGATGCATGGCGCTCCAGACCGTGAGCCCGATCAGCGAGGAGAGCGAGTACGCCACCTTCTTGAGGGTGGCCCCCACGACGCCCATGAAGAAGACGATCACGCCGACGTAGATCACGAACTCGTAGTTGCCTCGTGCGACGAAGACGCCGCCGAAGCTGAGCAGCAGGGCGGCGTTCACCCCCAGCAGAACTCTCTGTCTCTTGTCCATCACTCGCGGTCCTTCCCCATCATCCACTCCATCGAGCAAGCGGCCAGCGGTGCGAGACATATTCGCCCCCGCCGACCGATCGATCGCGGGAGATCGGTTCGTGCAGGGAATAACGGTATCGTCAGCGAGGTTCGTACCAGCCCCCCCCACACCCCATCCTCAGGAGCCCAGCCATGACCGAATCGAACAGAGGACCGCATCTCGAGACCTTCGCCGCGACGGCCAACGGGACGGGGTGGCCGACCTCGGTGAAGCTCACGGGCACCGACTGGGCCATCCAGGTTGACGAGTCGGTCGAAGACGGCGGGTCCAACAGCGGGCCCAACCCCATGCACCACCTCGTGGCCTCTCTGGCCGGCTGCCAGAACGAGCAGGCCCAGGTGGTCGCTGAGGAGATGGGGGTGACCGCCGACCGCATCGATTTCACCGTCGAGGTGGAGCTGAACCTCGACGGGTTCATGGGCGTAGCCGACCACTCCGAGGGCTGCTTCCAGGCGGTTCGGCTCGAGGCAAAGATCGCCGGGCTGAACACCGACCAGGTGGCCCAGTTGGGAGAACGCGTCGACGCCAGGTGCCCCATCCTGAGCCTGCTCCGATCCGGCGGCGCAAACATCCAGACGTCGTGGACCGCGGGATAAACGGGTTCAGCCCCCGCCGGGGAAGAGTCGCTGAAGCTCGGCAGCCAGGGCCGCACCCCACGCGTCATAGCCCGCGGGTCTCAGGTGCAGGAAGTCGCCAGCCATCAGTTCGCCGCGTGCCTCACCGTTTCCATCAAGGAACCCAGGCGCGTGGTCAACGAACTCGACCCGTGGCCGATCGCCCAGCGGGCCCAAGAGTGCGTTGAGCTGTTCAACCGCGAGCCGCATCGGATCGGTCGGCAGCCGGCCCCGTGGCAGCACCCCGCAGAGAACGATCTGAGTCTCGGGAAGTCGGTGTGTCAGCGAATCGAGGATCGCCGCGACACCCGCCGCGATTTGCTCGATCGAGTCGCCCGCGGACAGGTTGTTGGTGCCGATCATGAGAACGATGGCCTGGGGTGAGATGCCGTCGAAGTTACCGTGCTCGATCCGCCAGAGCAGGTGCTGGGTGCGGTCGCCGCTGATGCCAAAGTTGAGCGTGTCCCATCGGCCAAAATGCTGCTCTCGCGCCGCGGCCCCAGGCGACCCCAATCGCCGACCCGGCCCGCCCCAGGACTGCGTGATCGAATCGCCCAGCAGCACCACGTCAACCCGGCGGCCTTCCGCTACGGCCCTCGCCGACGAAACGTTGATCGCGTCGTGCTGGTCCATCCAGGTGAAGCCCTCGCCCCACCCCGCCGCGGTGCCGCGGGTCTCCCCGCTCGAGACCGGGATGACGCAGGGATTCGGGGCCTGGCTCGGTGTCGCCACCGGATCGGTTTGTCCGACTTGCGTGTCGGCTTGTGTGTCGGCTGACGTGTGGGTGCTCTGGCAACCCGCGACGAGCAACACCAACATGCAGGCAGCCCGGGCGACCGAGACAAAATCGCGGATCTGGCGGTTTTTCATTGGCAGAGCCTACTGGATGTTGGCTATCGATTCCATTGGCCCCCCAAGCCCGGCTGCCCTACTTTTGGTGTGGAGAGAGCGTGAAGCCGGGCGGCCAACCGCCACAGGCGGCCCACGCCCCAACGACCCTGAAGCACCACGACCCAGGAGACACGACATGGCTGAGAACAAGAACGGCAAGTGCCCCGCGCTGACGACCGCTGACGGGGCCCCGATCGGGATGCAGCAGGCGATGACCGCCGGGCCGCGCGGGCCGGTGCTCATGCAGGATGTGCAGCTGCTCGAGCAGATGCAGCACTTCAACCGCGAGCGGATCCCCGAGCGTGTGGTGCACGCGAAGGGCTCGGGCGCGCTGGGCACGTTCACCGTGACGCACGACATCAGCGCGTTCACCAAGGCGGCGTTGTTCTCCGAGGTCGGCAAGAAGACGGACATGCTGCTGCGGTTCAGCACCGTGGCCGGCGAGCGGGGCGCGGCCGACGCCGAACGCGACGTCCGGGGCTTCGCGATCAAGTTCTACACCGAGGAGGGCAACTGGGACATGGTGGGCAACAACACCCCCGTGTTCTTCGTGCGAGACCCGTACAAGTTTGCCAACTTCATCCACACGCAGAAGCGTGACCCCAAGACCAACCAGCGCGACATGGACATGCAGTGGGATTTCTGGAGCCTCTGCCCCGAGAGCCTCCACCAGGTCACGATCCTGTTCTCCGACCGCGGCCGCCCCGTGGGCTACCGCAACGTCAACGGGTACGGCAGCCACACCTACAGCTTCATCAACAGCGAGAACGAGCGGGTCTGGTGCAAGTTCCACTTCAAGACCAACCAGGGCATCAAGAACATGATGGACGACGAGGGCGACGAGCTGATCGGCGCCGACCGCGAGAGCAGCCAGGGCGACCTGTTTAACGCGATCGAGAAGGGTGACTTCCCGAGCTGGACGATGAAGGTCCAGATCATGACGCAGTCGCAGGCCGACGAGTGGTCGGCGAAGACCGGCTGGAGCCCGTTTGATCTGACGAAGGTCTGGCCGCACGCGGACTTCCCGCTGCACGAGGTCGGGCAGATGGAGCTGAACCAGAACCCGGAGAACTACTTCGCCCAGATCGAGCAGGCCAGCTTCAGCCCCTCGGCGTTGGTCTCGGGCATCGGGACCAGCCCGGACAAGATGCTGCAGGCGCGGCTGATGAGCTACGCCGACGCGCACCGCTACCGCGTGGGCAACAACTACCACCAGCTCCCGGTCAACCGCTCCAAGTGCCCGATCTTCAACAGCCAGCGCGACGGGCAGATGGCGACCGCGGCGGACTACGGCAGCCGCGCAAACTACTGGCCCAGCTCGCGGGACGGCGCGCCCGAGGAAAGCCCGGCCCACAAGGACCCGGCCTGGGACCTGGGGCAGGCTGTGGTGGACCGGTACGACAGCACCGTGGACCACGACGACTACACCCAGCCGGGCAACCTGTTCCGCATGTTCGACGACGCGCACCGGGACCGGCTGGCGACGCGGATCGCCGGCGTGCTCGGGCAGGCCCGCAAAGAGGTCCAGATGCGGCAGCTGTGCCACTTCTTCCGGGCCGACCCCGACTACGGGCAGCGGGTCGCGACCAAGCTGGGCGTGGACATCGACGAGATGACGGCCGCGGGCTCGGCGGGGGCCTGACCGACCCGTTCGCGGCTCTTCGGCGCGACCAACGCTCAACCAAGACCCCACGCGTTCCCCGGCTCCACCGGGCGGACACGTGGGGTTTTTTGTGGCCAGAGCACTCCCAAACCGGCTCCAGCGGCTTCCAGCCTGAGAAATCCGAGCCTCCGAAAGATTCACCTGGATGGAAGAGGGCTGGCCTTGCCTGACGGGAAGGGCTAGTTCCGAGCAATTGAGTCGTCTAGGTATTTGATACCAAAATTCGCTACCTAGCCCAGAAAACCACACCGTAACTGTTACAATGTCGGTCGATCCAGATGCGATCTCTGAGGGAAGAGATCTTGAGATCGAGGGAAGAGAACAGAAGCGAGGGTTTTTACCATGCCGAGCAGACTCACCGTTTTGGCGTTCGTTGCCACCCTGGCCACCGCGGCCGCGTCGTCCAGCGCTCAGTTCGAGCTCACCACCAACGGCGGCTTCGAGACGGGCGACACCTCGGGCTGGGAATACTTCCCAACCCCCGCGTCCACGTTCTTCGCCGACGGCAGCGACTCGCACACCGGCACCTTCATGGGCAGCCTCGAGAACCTGACCGAGGGCACCGCCGCGGTCATCAAGCAGGCCAACATGGGCGTGGGCATCGTCACCCCGGGCGAGGTGATCACCATCTCGTTCTGGGCCAAGTCGATCAACGGTATCGGCGGCGTGAACTTCGCCGAGTTCTTCTCCGAGCTCGACGGCGGCGGCACTTCCAAATCCGAGATCCTCGGCGGCGCCCCCCTGTTCGCCCCGTCCGACGTGTGGACCTTCTACAGCTTCACCACCACCGCCGGCCCCGACGTCGGCGGCGGCGTCACCCTGCAGCTCACCTCCACCACCGGCGCCATCATCGGCAGCACCTCGCAGTTCTTCTTCG